>NZ_JBNAFR010000008.1:0-183150 GCF_049800775.1 Dinoroseobacter sp. S375
TGAGCTACTCCCCAATGTTTGGACAGTTTCCGGCGTGATCTAAGCTACTCTCTGCTCCTGCTGATCGGGTTGGGTTTCGTCTTTTCTCAGCCAATAGACCATGGCTGGCGGTTGGCCGCCAAGGGCGGAATGGGGGCGCTTGCGGTTGTAGAACTCGATCCATTTTCCGACACCCGCCGTCGCCTCTGATCCGGTTTCCCAAGCGTGCAGGTAGACGCATTCGTATTTGAGGCTTCGCCAGAGCCGTTCCACGAAGATGTTGTCGAGGAAGCGTCCCTTGCCATCCATCGAGATGCGCACGCCGGATCGCCGCAGCCGGTCGGTCCAGGCAAACGACGTGAACTGGCTGCCCTGGTCGGTGTTCATGATCTCGGGCGGGCCGAAGCGGTGGATCGCCTCGTTCAGCGCCTCGACGCAGAAGTCTGCTTCCAGCGTGTTGGATATGCGCCAGGCCAGCACCTTGCGGGTGTACCAGTCCATGACCGCCACCAGATACAGGAACCCACGCCGCATCGGCAGATAGGTGATATCTGCGGCCCAGACCTGGTTGGGCCGGGTCACCCGCAAACCGCGCAACAGATAGGGATACGTCTTGTGCCCCTTCGCCGCCTTGCTGGTGTTGGGCTTCTGGTAGATCGGCATGAGCCCCATCAGCCGCATCAATCGGCGGATACGCTTCTCGTTGACCAGATGTCCCTCGTTGCGCAGGTGCCAAGTCATCTGCCGGACACCGAAGAACGGTGTTTCCAGGAACTGCTCGTCGATCTGACGCATCAGCATCAGGTTCATCGCCGTCTCGCCCTTGGGCGTGTAGTAGAATGATGACCGCGAGATCGACAGCAGCCTGCACTGTTTGCCAATCGACAGATCGGTATTGGCTGGTTCAACCATCTTCCGCCTCACTTGCCGGTCCACGGTTTGAGCTTTCGTGACAGAAAATCATTGGCCACAGCCAGCTCCCCGATCTTGGCGTGCAGGTCCTTGACCTGTTCTTCGTCCACTTCCGGCGTCTTTCGGCCACCACGCTCGAGCACGCCAGACGCGCCTTCAAGCAGCGCACGCTTCCAGCTGTGGATCATCGTCGGGTGAACGCCAAACTGGCTTGCCAACTCAGCAACCGTCCGCTCGCCCTTCAATGCCTCAAGCGCAACTTTGGCCTTGAACTCAGGCGAATGGTTCTTCCGTTTCGACATCTCTGATCTCCTCTTCGTCGAAGATCAGCAGACAGCAATTCGTAGCTTACGTCAGTGTCCGAATTTCGGGGGGTAGCTCATTCGGCTCCGCGATGCGAATGCCGACAAGGCCTACTTCGCAAACTACTCGCTCCGCGTGCTAAGAATTCTCATGGAGCACTGTGTCGATCTGGGGTGGCGAGACTCCAACCCGGCGCGCGGCGTTCCCGAGTTAAAAGGACAGAAGCGCCCAGAGCGCGAACCGTGGCCGCGCGAGCTGCTCGACGCCTACCGCACTGTTTGTCCCCTTGAGAGCCGCCAACGGTTGCTCATGGAGTTGTGCGTCGGCACGGGCCAGCGGATCGGTGACGTTCTGAACATGCGTTGGTCCAATATTGAAGACGGTGGCGTTCTCGTCCGTCAGAGCAAGACCTCAAAAGAGCTCTGGGTCCCGATCCTCCCCGAACTGCAAGCTGCTCTGAACGTCGCTAGTCGCCATTCGGTCTTTATCCTTACGAATGAGCGCGGCGCGAACCGATGGTCATACAGAGGTGCCTCAGCGGCTGTCAGGAAGGTCAGAGAGCAAATCGGGGCTTTAGACTACCATATTCACAGCTGGCGCTACAACGCCGCCTGTGAACTTCTGGAGGCGGGCTGCGGCGATGACCTGATCGCCGCGGTTACTGGGCAAAGCCCTGCAATTGTCCAGCACTACACCAAGAAAGTCCGTCAACGTCTGCGCGCGGTGCAGGCGCAAAAGATGCGAACGGAGCAGAGCCGCTCCTAACCGGAGCTATCCTGTCGCTTTCGATCGCATCGCGAGACTAGCCACCACTCCAAGAAAACCCGATCTCAAACAGTCGGACACCGCTGTGGGACATTTCAGTCCCCGGTGTTTTTCTGCTGCGGTTGGCGAACAGAACAAAAACAGAATGTTTAGACAAATGTTTAGACGCGCCGAGGCGCTCTACAGCGTTTTACGCTAACTTATTCAAATTAAATGGAGGCGAGTACCGGAATCGAACCGGTGTACACGGATTTGCAATCCGCTGCGTCACCACTCCGCCAACTCGCCGCGCTATGGTGTGCGCGAGGGCTTAGCATTGGCGTATCTGGCGCGCAAGCGGGTCGGGGGGAAATCTCTTGGTCTCTGCGTTGCGCTTGACGGGGCGGGCGGGCGTCCGTGTCGCAGGGGGGCTGCGTTGCCGAGCGCCCTGCAATATGGCACACCCAGATAACCGCATTTGGAAAGTCCGACCTATGACCGACTATGCAGCCCGACGCACGATGATGGTGGACACGCAGGTCCGCCCCTCTGATGTCACGAAATTCAATATCATCGACGCGATGCTCACCGTGCGCCGCGAGGTGTTCACGCCTGACGACAAGCGCGAGATCGCCTATGTCAGCGAGAATGTTCCGCTCGGCGGGGAGCGCGTGATGCTCGAGCCACGGACGCTGGCCAAGATCCTCGATGCGCTGGATATCCAGCCCGAGGAGATGGTGCTCGATATCGGCTGCGGGCTTGGCTACTCCACCGCGCTGATCGCGAAGCTGGCCGAGGCTGTCGTGGCCGTCGAGGAAGACGCCGATCTGGCGCGCGATGCCGAGGCGCTGCTGTCATCCGAGAATGTCGACAATGCCGCGCTGATCACCGCGCCGCTGGCGGAGGGCGCGCCGAAGCACGGGCCCTATGACGTGATCACCCTTCAGGGCGCTGTCGAGGAGGTGCCCGAGGCGATCCTTGCGCAGCTCAAGGAAGGCGGGCGCATCGCGGCGGTGTTCATGGAGGGCGGGCTTGGTGTCTGCCGTCTGGGGTACAAGATCGATGGCGACGTGAGTTGGCGGTTTGAGTTCAACGCATCTGCACCAGTTCTCAACGGGTTTGAGCGCGCGACTGCATTTGTGCTTTAAACGGTAAACTGCTGACTGCATAGTCACCTAAAAAGTGATTCGATCACAGGAGAGGTGCAGGCAGTGTTCACCAGATCTATCCGACACATGGCGCTTGGGGCCGTGCTGGCATGTTCCACGGCGCTTGGCGCGTCCGCACAGTCTCTGACCGATGCGCTGGTCGATGCGTATAAGAACAGCGAACTGATCGAGCAGAGCCGCGCGCTCTTGCGGTCCGCGGACGAAGACGTGGCGATCGCGACGTCCCGGCTGCGCCCGATCCTCGATTACTCTGCGAGCTATGGCTATTCGGACTCGTTGAACTCGGAAAGTGACAGTGCCGCGGTTGGGGTGACAGCGTCGCTGCTGCTCTATGATTTCGGGCGCTCGCGCCTGCGGATCGAGGCCAACAAGGAACTGGTGCTCGCCACCCGGGAAGCCTTGCGCGACACCGAGCAGGATGTGCTGCTGAACGGGGTGAGCGCGTTTCTCAATGTGCGGCTGGCCAATGACAATGTGGAGCTGCGCCGCAACAACGTCCGGGTCATCAGCGAACAGCTGCGAGCCGCGCAGGACCGGTTCGAAGTGGGCGAGGTCACGCGGACCGATGTGGCCCAGGCCGAGGCCCGGCTGGCCGAGGCCAATGCGAACCTGACCAGCGCCCTGGGGCAGCAGGCAGCGGCGCGCGAAGTCTATCGCGCCGTGGTTGGCAGTTTCCCCAATTCGCTCGCGCCGCCGCCCCCGTCGCCGACCATCCCCGGCAGCGTCGAGGAGGCGGTTTCGATCGCCGAGCGCACCCATCCCGAGATCCTGCAGGCCCGGCACAATGTGCGGGCCTCCGAGATTGCGGCGGAAGTGGCCGAACGGGCGATCCTGCCCTCGGCGAGCGCCTCCGCCAGCGTCACCCGCAACATCCGCGATACGCTGGATGACAGCACCGATTCCTCGATCGGCGTCACGGTGACCGGACCGATCTACCAGGGCGGCAGCATCAGCGCGACCTTTCGCCAGGCATTGGCCTCGGTCGACAACGCGCGGGCCGGCCTGAACCAGTCCGTCCTTGTCATCCGCCAGAGCGTCGGGATTGCCTGGGCCGATATTCTCGTGACACGCGCGACCATCGATGCCACGCGGCGCCAGGTCGAGGCGGCCGAGGTGGCCTTTGAGGGCGTGACCGAAGAGGCCCGTCTGGGCGCGCGGACCACGCTGGATGTGCTGGACGCGGAACAGGACGTGCTCGATGCGCGGACCTCTCTGCTTTCGGCCGAAATTTCTGCGGTTCAGGCGGTCTATGACCTGCTGCAATCCATGGGCCTGATGACGGTCGAGTATCTCGGCCTGCCGGTGCCGACCTATGACCCGGAGGTCTATTACAACGCGGTCTCCAACGCGCCGGCCACCAGCACGCGGGGCGCCGCACTGGACCGTGTGCTGCAAAGCATCGTGCGCGACTGACCGCGGGGTCGTTTCGGCCCGGGCGACAGTCCTGAAAGAACACAGAAGATCAGGCGGGTTTTGGCCCGCCTTTTTCTTTCCGACCTTTCGGTAAGACATTTCTATTGTGTGAACGGGGCGCTCTACATACACTATCTGGTATAACGAGCAGAGGGTGCCATGGCCAATCCGTCTTCGAGCGACGCATCGCAGGACGTCTTGAATTCCATTCGGCGGATCGTGACCGAGCGCGCCGATAACGGGGCTCTGGCGACTGCCGCCGTGCCGGATCTTGCCGGGCCTGCGCCGCGCGGGCGAACCGATATCCGGGCGCTGGCCGCCGAACTGGCCGAGGCCAAAGCGATCGGCCCGGATGTGCTCTGGCTCGGGGCGGCGGATGCCGTGCGTCCGCCACAGCCCGTATCCGCGCCGCCCTTGCCCGACCCGGATTTTGCCAATGGCAATTTCGCCGACCGGATGACCAGCCTGACGGACCGCCTGGCGCCAACGCAGGCGTCTGAGCCCGCGCCTGTCACAGAGGCTGCGCCCGTGGAGACGCCCATGGCGGCCCCGGAGCAGTCGCCCCCCGTGGCAGAGCCGCGTCCCTGCACGCTGCTCCTGACGCAGGAGTTTCGTGTGCGGCCCGCGACTGCGCCTGGTCTGCCGCCCCGCACGGCCCCAAAGACCCCCGCGCCGGAAGCCTATCTCGAGGATTCTGACCATCTGGGTGGCGCGGTGCAAAGCGCGATGATCCCGGATCTGACATCCGTGCTGCGCGAAGCGGTGAGCGAGACGGTGCGAGAGTCCGTGCGTGAGGCGTTGCGGGCCGAAGGGCCGCTGACACCAAGGGCCGCACCACCGGAAGCGCCCGTTGTGGATGCAGATGGCTACATCACCGCGGATGCGGTACGCCGCCTGGTTTCGGGGATCCTGCATGAAGAGCTGAGCGGGGCGCTGGGTGATGAAATCACCCGTCGCGTGCGCAAGCTCGTGCGTTCCGAGGTCCACCGGATCCTGCAGACCGACGCGCTGGACTAGGGCGCAGGCACCGGCTGCGCGAGCCGCAAGAGCGCGTCCAGATCCATATGGGTTTCCAGATGAGCGGCGAGGGCATCGAGCGTCTCTTCGACCTCCGCTTCGTAGCTGCGGTCCGAGATCGCAGCCCCGAGACGCTGCAGCGTCTCGGCCCGGAACCCATCCTCGGCAAACAGCCCATGGAGATAGCAGCCCCGGACGCGCCCCGAGGGGCTGATCGCGCCTTCGGCCCGGCCATCGACGCGCAGCCAAGGTCGGGCGCAATCCGGCCCCTCGGTCACGCCCAGATGGATCTCGTAGCCGGTCACAGTGGACCCGGTCTCGATATCCTCCGCCTTGGTGAGGGCGAGGCGCTTTTCCGGTTGCATGCTGGTCGTGATGTCGAGCAAGCCGAGCCCGGGCACGGTGGTCGCCGCCCCTTCGAGGCCCAGCGGGTCGGCGATGCTCTGACCCAGCATCTGATAGCCACCGCAGATCCCGATCACATGCCCGCCGCGCCGCACATGGGCATGGATGTCGATATCCCAGCCCTGGGCGCGCAGATGGGCGAGATCGCCGATGGTCGATTTGCTGCCGGGGATCAGGACCAGATCGGCGTCGAGGGGCAGGGGGCGCCCCGCCTCGATGATCTCGACGCTCACGCCGGGCTCGGTGGCCAGCGGGTCGAGATCGTCGAAATTCGCGATCCGCGACAGGCGCGGCACCACGATGCGGCACGCGCCGCCCTTGCGCGAGGCGACATCCATCACATCCTCCGCCGGCAGCCGCCAAGCATCGACGAACCAAGGGATGACGCCCAGCGGGGCCCAGCCGGTGCGGTCGACGATCTCGGTCACGCCGCCATCAAAGAGCCGCACATCGCCCCGGAACTTGTTGACCGCAAAGCCGGTGATCCGTTCGCGGTCCGAGGGGGGGAGGATGCCATGTGTGCCGACGAGCTGCGCGATGACCCCGCCCCGGTCGATATCCCCGACCAGCACCACCGGCGCCGAGACCGCCTCGGCAAAACCCATATTGGCGATATCTCCGGCCCGCAGGTTGATCTCGGCGGGGCTGCCCGCGCCCTCGATCAGCACCAGATCAGCTTCCGCGGCGAGGCGGTGATAGCTCAGGACCGCCGGGGCCAGCAGCTGCGGCTTGGCCTTGGCATAATCCCGCGCCCGCAGGGTCGCGAAACGCTGACCCTGCACGATGACCTGCGCGCCCGTATCGGTCTCGGGCTTGAGCAGCACGGGGTTCATGTCGGTGCTGGGCGGCACCCCAGCGGCGCGGGCCTGCAAGGCCTGTGCGCGGCCGATCTCGCCGCCATCGGCCGTCACGGCGGCATTGTTCGACATGTTCTGCGGCTTGAACGGCCGCACCCGCAGCCCGCGTTGGACAAACGCCCGGGCCAAACCGGCCACGATCATGGACTTACCGACATTCGAGCCAGCCCCCTGAACCATAATCGCGTTTGCCATGAGCCCTCCACCGGTTAGCATCGCAGACCTAGCCCCCGTTCCGACCCAAGGACAAGCCCGGATGAACACACCGGCCCATCTCATCTTCGGTGCTGGCGCCTTTGCCCGCCCGGGCGCACGTCGGGTGACCGCCGCGGCGCTTCTGGGCGCGCTCTTGCCCGATCTCTCGCTCTACATACTGGGCAGCTGGGCGCTCTATGTGCAGCAGATCCCGCCCCAGACCGTCTTCAACGAGCTCTATTTCTCGCCGGGCTGGCAACGGATCTTTGCCATCGACAATTCGATCCCGCTCTGGGGTGCGATCTGTGTCCTGGGGCTGGTGTTGCGCCGACCAGCGGTGACGGCGCTTGGCGGGGCGGCGCTGTTGCATGTGCTGCTCGATCTGCCCCTGCATCATGACGATGGCCGCCCACATTTCTGGCCCTTTTCTGATTGGGTCTTCGAGAGCCCGATCAGCTATTGGGACAGCGCGCAATTCGCCTGGATCGTTGCGCCGCTGGAAGGGGCGGCCTGTCTCGCCTTGGTCGTGCTGCTCTGGCGACGCTTCGACAGCTGGCCCCTGCGAGGGCTCTTTGCTGTGCTGCTGCTCGCCGAGCTCTGGGTGATCCGGCAATGGCTCGTCTTTTTCTGAGCCTCGACCGCCATGGATGCGCACAACAAAAAACGCGCGCCGGGTCGGGCGCGCGCAAATTGTCCGCGTTTTGCGGGAAGATCAGGCGGCTTCGGCCTGCTGCTGAGCGGCGTTGCGACGCTCGCTCTCCTCGCGGGAGAGAGCCACGGAGGTCCGCACCCCCTGGCCCACGAATTCCATCAGGCCAGAGACCACGCGCTCGTTCGGGTCAATGCCGGCACAGGACAGCACTTCGCGCCCATCGCGCGAGCGCGCCCAGCGGGCGATCTGCTCTGGACCATTCCCGTATTTCTTGTCATCCGCGATCGCATCATCGAGCGCAGCCAGAACAACGGCCGCGAAGAGTTTGCGCGCGCGTTGGCCCTGCTCGTAATTGAATGCGGATGAATCGACGAAGTCGGCCATGAGTGTTCCTTGATTATTGCTCTTGTCTTTTTGGCGTGCCGCCGAATATGACGGTTTTGTGCTGATTCTGGTCTGCGATCTCGGTATACCACATATGCGGCATATGCATAGCTTTGAGTGGTTAACCGCAACCTGCAGCGGCTTGCCAGGTAGCCCGTCCCCAGATATAGGATCGGCGACTTCCCATTCAACCTTTCTTCAGGTTTCTGCTCATGCCCAAGATCAATGGAAACGAAATCCGCCCCGGCAACGTGCTGGAACATAACGACGGTCTGTGGGCGGCAGTCAAAGTCGACCACGTGAAACCCGGCAAGGGCGGGGCCTTTGCCCAGGTCGAGCTGCGCAACCTGCGCAACGGCTCCAAGCTCAACGAACGCTTCCGCAGCGCCGACAAGGTGGAGCGTGTGCGGCTGGAGCAGAAGGACCAGCAATTTCTCTACGAGAGCGACGGGATGCTGGTCTTCATGGATAACGAGACCTTCGAACAGATTGAATTGCCTGCGGAAATTCTCGGCGACCGCCGTCCGTTCCTGCAGGACGGCATGACGATCCAGATCGAGTATTACGAGGCCGAGGCGCTGAGCGCATCGCTGCCCCAGAAGGTGACTTGCACCGTGGTCGAGACCGAGCCGGTGGTCAAAGGCCAGACGGCTGCGAACTCTTTCAAGCCGGCAGTGCTCGACAATGGCATCAAGGTCATGGTCCCGCCCTTCGTGGGTCAGGACGAGGCGATCGTCGTGAATACCGAGACCATGGAATACTCCGAGCGCGCCTGAGCCGCCTCGAAAACTCTGGTCAGAAGGCGCGCGTTTCGTGCGCCTTTTGCGTTTTCGGCGCCGCCGTGCGGCATAAACCGGGCGTCACCCTGAGGGGCAGAGGGTGTTGGGCGGATCAGAGCCGACAGGTTTGTTCTTTGATCGAGATCAAGTCGCTGGCGGAGAATTCTGCTAGAGGTGACCCTCCCGAGATTCGCCCCTCCCGAAATCTTTATGTGGATTCGCTGCCGTTTGGCCTAATTCTAGGCCCAGAGCGCGGGACATCCGCGCCGAGACTACAGGGAGCTTTCGCATGATTTTCAAAACCACATTGGCCGCTATCGGCATGGCAGGCGCGATGACGCTGGCCGCTGTCGCCGGGGACACGCCCGCGCCCGAAGGTGCCGCCGTCTATTTCGTGAATCTCGAGGATGGGGCCACGGTGTCCAGCCCGGTGACGATCGTCTTCGGCCTCGAAGGCATGGGCGTCGCCCCGGCAGGGACCGAGAAGGACAAGACCGGGCATCACCACCTGCTGCTGAACCGGGCCAAGCTGGGCGAGGGGCCCGATGGCGCGGATGAGCTGCTCTATGGCATCCCGGCGGATGACAACCATATCCATTTCGGCGGTGGTCAGACCCAGGTGACGATCGATCTGCCCGCGGGCACCCACACGATGCAGCTGGTGCTGGGTGATCTGAACCACGTGCCCCATGATCCCCCGATCATGACCGAGGTGATCAGCGTCACGGTCGAGTAAGCCTGACCGCGATACGGACGGCGGTGCCTAGGGGGTCCAGGTGACCCGTGCAGAGCCCGCCGTCATCTCGCCCTTTGCGCGGTCAAAGCGCAGATAGGCGAGGGCCTGATCCCCGCTCTGGGTGCCCAGCACCCCGGCAGGCTTGCCATTGGCGGTGATCTCGGTGCCGGGGGCGGCTTCGCCCTCGATCTGCACCCGGGCCAGCCCCTTGCGCAGCTCGGTCTTGTGCTTCATCCGGGCCGTGACCTCCTGGCCCACATAGCAGCCTTTCTTGAAATCGACGCCGTTGAGACGCTCGAACCCCATTTCGAGGATGTAGCTGTCATCAGGCTGCAGCTCGGGCCCGGTCTCGGGGATCATCAGTGCCACGCGCAGGGCGTCCCAATCCGTGACCTCCGGCCCGCCCTCGGTGCCATAGAGCCGCCAGCCCAGATCCGGGTGGCGCGGGTCCGCCAAGGCCCCTTCGGGCGGCGTGCCCAATCCGCGCGCCACGGGCATCTCGGTCATCTCGAGGGCCACATCCGCCCGCAGCTTGAACATGGTCAGCCGCTTCAAAAGGCCCGGGGCAATCCCCTCGGCCACATCAAGCAAAAGCGCGTCGCCCTCCGGGATCACGAAGAAATCGGCGAGAAACTTGCCCTGCGGGCTCAGAAAGGCGGTGTAGACCGCGCCCTCAGCGAGCCGTGCCAGATCATTGGTCACCATCCCCTGCAGGAAGCTGCGCGCATCGGATCCCGAGACGCGGATCACCCGGCGGGCGGGGATGGCTTCGATCACGGCTGTGCTGTCTTGGGGCATTTCGCTCTCCCATCTTTGTGATTTCTCACATATAGGTTTGCCGCCGAGCCACAAGGGACGGCGGACGGACCACGGTTGTTTTTGAGGGTACATGCGCGCACCGATCTCCATTGTCATGCCGGTTCTGAATGCACAGGAGGCGTTGCGCCACTCGATCCCGGCCCTGTCGGAAGGGCTCGAGACGGGGCTGATCGCCGAGCTGATCATGACCGACGGGGGCTCGACCGACTATACCGAGGCGGTGGCGGATGCGGCGGGTGCGGTCTGGGTGACCGGCGCGCCCGGGCGCGGGGCACAGATCGCCCGCGGCGTGGCCAAGGCGCGCGCGCCCTGGATCCTGATCCTTCATGCGGATACCGCGTTGCAGCCCGGCTGGGCCGAGGCAGTGGGCGCGGCGCTGCAGGATCGCGAGGTTGCCCATTATGGCCGCCTGCAATTCGACGCGCTGGGGCCGGCAGCCGGGTTCGTGGCGGGCTGGGCCAATTGGCGCGCGCGTTGGCTGGGGCTGCCCTATGGTGATCAGGGCCTTCTGATCCACCAGTCCCTGCTGGAGGAGGTGGGCGGTATTCCCGACCTCCCCCTGATGGAGGACGTGGCTCTGGCCCGCGCCCTGCGCGGGCGGTTGCGTCCCCTCGGCGCCGTCGCCCGCACCAGTGCCGCGCGCTATGAGCGCGAGGGCTGGCTGCGGCGCGGGGCGCGCAATCTGGCGCTTCTGCTGCGCTATCTCGGTGGCGCGGATCCGGCCCGTCTGGCCGATGCCTATCGCGCGCCCCAGGGACAGGATTGACCCTGCCCGGCGCGCGTCCTAGGACTTGAGGCGTTTGAGTTCAGGAGCTCCCATGACCCTCGCCAACGGCCGCACTTACCTCGCCATTCCCGGCCCGTCCGTCATGCCCGACCGGGTGCTGCAGGCGATGCATCGCGCGGCGCCGAATATCTATACCGGTGCGCTGGTCGAGATGGTCGAGGGCATGGTGCCCGACCTGCTGGCCGTGGCCCGGACCGAGGCCCGGGTGGCCATGTATATCGCCAATGGCCACGGGGTCTGGGAAGCCGCACTCGCCAACACCGTGGCCCCGGGCCAGAAGGTGCTCGTGATCGCCACGGGGATGTTCGCCAAGGGCTGGGCCGAGATGGCCCGCGGGCTCGGGATCGACGCCGAAGTGCTCGATTTCGGGGATCGGTCCACCTTTGACCCGGCCGTGATCGAAGAGGCGCTGCGGGCCGACACGACCGGTGCGATCCGCGCGGTCCTTGCGGTGCAGGTCGATACCGCAACCTCCGTGCGCAGCGACATCCCGGCCCTGCGCGAGGTGATGGACGCATCGGGGCATCCCGCGCTTTTGATGGTGGATTGCATCGCCTGTCTGGCCTGTGACGATTTCCATATGGATGCCTGGGGCGTCGATGTCATGGTCACCGGCTGCCAGAAGGGTCTGATGACCCCGCCGGGCCTCGGCTTTGTCTTCTTCAACGAGAAGGCGAACGAGGCCCATGACCGGCTCGACATTGTCAGCCCCTATTGGGACTGGGCCGTGCGCTCCAACCCCGAGATGTTCTACCAGTTCTTCTTTGGCACGGCACCGACCCATCACCTCTATGGGCTGCGCGAGGCGCTGACCATGATCCTCCATGAGGAGGGGCTGGAGGCGGTCCTCGCGCGCCACGAGAAGCTGGCCCAGACCATCTGGGCCGCGATGGAGGCCTGGGGCAAGGGCAAGGGGCGCGGTCACATCGCGCTCAACGTGACGGATCCCGCGCTACGCAGCCATGCCGTGACCAGCGTGCGGATGCAGGCGCCCAATGCGACCGCCCTGCGCGACTGGGTGACGGACAAGGCGGGCGTGACACTGGGCATTGGGCTGGGCATGGCCGCGCCCGGGGATCCCGCATGGCACGGGTTCTTCCGGATCGGCCATATGGGCCATGTGAATGCCCATATGGTGCTGGGCGTGCTCGGAACGATCGATGCCGGGCTCAAGGCCCTGCAGATCCCCCATGGGGACGGCGCGCTCGAAGCTGCAACGGCTGTGGCCGCCTGCGCCTGATCTGGCATTGGCCGTCTGCGGGGCTTGGATCTGGGGCGGGGCTCAGGCCTCGTCGCGCGGCTTGATCCCGTTGCGGTGGAGCGGCTTCAGCTTGATCCACTGATCCAGCAGATAGGCCGCGGCCATGGCGGGCAGAAACCCGTAAAGCGCCCAGACAAATCCCAGCACACAGAACAGCACGACCCCGAAGGCCACGAGAAAGGGGAGGGTGAAATCCTCGACCCGTCCGGGCGGGCGCTTTTCCTGGGTCTGTCCGTGCATGGGGCCTCCATTCGCGTCTTGCCCAGAATATTAGCGCAAACGCGCCATTGGCAAAGTCGCGATTTCGTGGGGCCGCGCGCGGGGCGTTGCTCAGCGGTGATTGACCTCGGCGACGGCATCCGGCAAGCGCTCTGCCAGCAAATCGAGCATTTCCGGCGTGCCCGCAGAGATCCGGATGCAGCGGTCCTGGGGGCTGACAAAAGGCATGCGCACGAACAGATCCCGCGCGATGAGGCCTTGCAGGATCGCCTTGGCCCGCGCCCCGTCAGCGCCGCAATCCAGCGTGACGAAGTTCGTGGCCGAGGGCAGGGCCCGCAGCCCGCTTTCCGCGCCGATCTCGGCAATGCGCGCCCGGGCGGAGGCGGTCGCGCGGACCACATGGGCCAGATGGCTGGGGTCGTTCAGGGCAGCGAGCGCCCCGGCCTGACCAATCCGGCTCATCCCGAAATGGTTGCGCACCTTGTTGAAGGCGGTGATCAGGTCCTCGGCCCCGAGCGCATAGCCCACCCGCGCCCCGGCCATCCCATGGGCCTTGGAGAAGGTGCGCATCCGGATGACCCGCGGGTCCTCGATCGCGATATTTGGGGCGGTGCCATCGGGCGCGAACTCGACATAGGCCTCGTCCAGCACCAGAACGCATCCCGACGGCATGGCGGCCACCATGGCCTCGATCACCGTGGCCGTGTGCCAGGTGCCCATGGGGTTGTCCGGATTGGCGAGATAGACCAGCTTGGCGTCCACGCGCCGCGCCACCTCCAGCAGGGCCTCGGGATCCTCATGGTCGTCACGGTAAGGCACCGTGTGGAGCGCGCCGCCAAACCCCGCCACATGGTAGTTGAAGGTCGGATAGGCCCCGGCGGATGTGACCACCGCATCGCCCGGCCCGACCATCAGTCGCACGAGATACCCGAGCAGGCCGTCGATCCCTTCGCCGACCACGATATTGCCCGGCGCGATCCCGTGATGGGCCGCAAGTGCGGCACGCAGGTCGTGGCTCTCCGGATCGCCATACATCCACGCGCCATGGGCGGCGGCGGCCATCGCCTCGAGCGCCCTGGGGGAGGGGCCGAAAACACTCTCATTCGCCCCAAGCCGTGCCGCGAAAGGCCGCCCGCGAGCGCGCTCCTGGGTTTCCGGACCGACAAAGGGCACGGTCGCGGGCAGGCTGTCGACGAGGGATGTGTAACGGGGGACGGGTCTGTCTGTCATCCCCATGGCCTAGCGCGGCCAGAGCCGCGCTGCAACGTTGCGCAGAAGGTGAGGGGGGATTGAGTATTGGTGGAACAATGAAAGGCAAGGAGTATGCCCGACGGATCCACCGGCGCGCGGCTGGCCCCTGAGCGCGCGTCAAAACCTTAAGTCTCCAAATATCCCCGCCGGAGGCTCCTGAGGGATGAGCAGCGCCTCGGGTGGGGCGGGGCGCTGCGGTTTTGGGTCAGCTGGCTTCTGCGAGGCGGTCCAGGGCCGCGCTCAGCGTGGCGAGTTCGGCCTCGCCGGTGGCCAGGCGTTCGCGGCTTTCCTCGACCACTTCGGGCGGGGCGGAGGCCACGAATTTTGCGTTTTTCAGCCGACCCTTGAGACCGCCCAGCTCTTTCTGCAGCTTGGCGAGGGTCTTGCCCAGACGCTCTTTCTCGGCGCCCACATCGATGATGTCCGCGAGCGGCAGGGCGAAGGTCCCGCCATCGACCGCGATGGTCAGCGCGCCCTTGGGGGCCTCGTCGGCTTCGGTCACCTCGCCAATCCGCGCGAGACGTTTGATCAGCGTCTCGTTATTGGCATAGGCCTTGCGCCCGGCCTCATCGAGCGCGACCTGTACCACCGGCACGTAAAGCCCTGCAGGGACACGCATTTGTGCGCGCACGGACCGGACGTTTTCGATGAGCGAAATGGTCCAGTTCATCTCGCGATCCGCCTCCGGATCCACCAGATCGGCAGCCGTGTAGGTTGGCCAATCCGCATGAACCAGCATCTTGGCGCGGGTGCCGGTGGTGTCCCAAAGCTCTTCGGTGATGAAGGGCATGATCGGGTGCAGCAGGATAAAACACTGGTCGAGAACCCAGGCCATGGTGTCCCGGGTTTCGGCCTTCATGGCGTCATCCCCGTCCAGCAGAAGCGGCTTGGCGAACTCCACATACCAGTCGCAAACCTTGCCCCAGACAAATACATAAAGCGCGTTTGCGGCGTCGTTGAACTTGTACTCGGCCAGTGCTGCATCGACCTCTTCGCGGACCTTCGCGGTCTCGCCGATAATCCATCGATTCACGGTCTGCGTGGCGTCGGACTTCTGTCGGACACCTGTCGGGCAAGTGTCGGGCACGTCCGCGCGGTGAGCAAAGACTTCGTTCATCTCTGCAAAGCGCGTGGCGTTCCAGAGCTTGGTGGTGAAATTGCGGTAGCCCTGCACGCGCTGCATGTCGAGCTTGAGCACCCCGCCAAGCGAGGCCATGGCGGCGGAGGAAAACCGCAGGGCGTCCGCGCCGTATTCGTCGATGATGTCGAGCGGGTCGATGACGTTGCCCACGGATTTGGACATCTTCTTGCCCTTGGCATCGCGCACGAGGCCGTGGAGGTAGACCTCGTCAAAGGGCACCTCGCCGGTGACGGCCAGCTGCATCATCATCATCCGGGCGACCCAGAAGAAGAGGATGTCTTGGCCCGTCACAAGGGTGGAGGTCGGGAAGTATTTCTTCAGCGCGTCACTATCCTCGGGCCAGCCCAGCGTTCCGATGGGCCAGAGGCCGGAGGAGAACCACGTGTCGAGCACGTCGGGGTCGCGCCAGATTGGAACGATCAGGGCCTCGCCGAGAGTCTCTGCGATGCCGCTGTTCACTGCCATTCGATAGTTGTTGATAAAGCCGTCAGCCGCTGCGCGATCGTCTACGAACGCAATGCTCACCTCGCCATAGTAGGCGGCGAGCTTGTCCATAAGGTCGTCTTCTGAACCCGCGCAGAAAAACGCGAGTTCGTCGTTGGCTTTTCCATCGGTTGTCCGAGCACTTGGCCCATACCACACCGGGATCTGGTGGCCCCACCAGAGTTGGCGGGAGATGCACCAGGGCTCGATATTGTCGAGCCAGTGGTAATAGGTCTTCTCGCCGCTCTCGGGCATGATCTTGACCGTGCCGTCGCGCACCTTGTCGAGCGCGGGGCCGACGATTTTCTCGGCATCCACGAACCACTGGTCGGTCAGCATCGGCTCGATGACCACTTTGGAGCGATCCCCGAAGGGCTGCATGATCGGTTTGTTTTCCACCAGCGGGAGCTCGGCCGGTGTATCTTCGGGGGCGCCGTCCTCCTCGGCCTTGGGGTTGGGGATCATGACCGCCAGACCCTCATCGGTGATCTGGGCGACCACGGCCTTGCGCGCCTCGAACCGGTCCATGCCGCGCAGCTCGTCCGGGACGAGGTTGATCGCGTCGCATTCGGCCTCGGAGAGCTCTCGCTTGCCCTCGGCCACCTCCATGGCGATGGCCGCGGCCTCGGCATAGGGCACACCGTCAGCGCGCATCTGCGCCTTGGTATCCATCAGCCGGTACATGGGGATGCCGCCGCGCTTGGCGACTTGATAGTCGTTGAAGTCATGGGCGCCGGTGATCTTCACGGCCCCCGAGCCGAACTCGGGATCCGGATATTCATCGGTGATGATCGGGATCAGGCGGCGGTGCTCCTTCGGGCCCACAGGGATCTCACAGAGCTTGCCGACGATGGGCGCATAGCGCGTGTCGCCCGGATGCACTGCGACCGCACCGTCGCCGAGCATGGTCTCGGGGCGCGTGGTCGCGATCGAGATATAGTCGCGGGTCTCGCGGAGGGTGACGTTCCCGTCCGCGTCCTTTTCCACGTATTCATAGGTCTGGCCGCCCGCGAGCGGGTACTTGAAGTGCCACATATGGCCCGCGACCTCGATATTCTCGACCTCCAGATCGGAGATCGCCGTCTCGAAATGCGGGTCCCAGTTCACGAGGCGCTTGCCGCGATAGATCAGGCCCTTGTCGTACATGTCGACGAAGACCTTGATGACCGCGTCGTGGAAGTTCGGGCCCTTGCCCTTGTCTGGGTCGCCCTCGGCCCCGCCCATGGTGAAGGCTTCACGCGACCAGTCGCAGGACGCGCCCAGACGCTTGAGCTGTCCGATGATGGTGCCGCGGGATTTGACCTTTTGCTCCCAGACGCGGGCGAGGAACTTGGCGCGGCCCATCTCGGCGCGGGTCGGCTCGCCATTGGCGGCCATCTCGCGCTCGGTCACCATCTGGGTCGCGATGCCCGCATGGTCCGTGCCCGGCTGCCAGAGCGTGTCGTAGCCCTGCATCCGTTTCCAGCGGATCAGGATGTCCTGCAAGGTGTTGTTGAACGCGTGGCCCATATGGAGCGAGCCCGTCACGTTGGGCGGCGGGATCATGATGCAATAGGTCTCGTCCCGGCTGGCATTCGCGCCGGCGGCAAAGCAGCCCTCGGCTTCCCAGCGGGCATAGAGACGGGGTTCGGCCTCGGCGGCGTTGAAGGTCTTTTCCATGGGCATGGCGGTCATCCTTTGCACTTGGGCGTGGAGATAACGAAACCCCGTGGGAAGGGAAAGGGGCGGTCTGGACAGTGGACGGGATGGGGCTAAGGTTCAGGCCGGACGAGCGAAGGAATTCTCATGACCAAACAGCGCGACACATTCGGGATCAGCCAGCCTGCGGCGCGGGTGGAGGATGTCCGGTTTCTGACCGGCGCGGGGCGCTATGTGGATGACATCGCGCCCGAGGGGGCGCTGCATGGGGTGGTGCTGCGCTCGATGGTGGCCCATGGGGCGATCACGGCGTTGGATGTGGCCGAGGCGGCGGCGATGCCGGGGGTTGCGCTGGTGCTGACGGGGGATGATCTGGCCGCGGCCGGGCTGCGCATGGACATGCAGGCGACGGTGATGCCGAACCGGGACGGGACGCGCGGGGCAGGGCCGGTACGGCCGCTGCTGGCGCAGGGGACGGTGCGGTTCGTGGGCGAGCCCATCGCCATGGTCTTTGCCGAGACGCTGGATCAGGCGCGGGACGCGGTGGAGGCGATCGCGCTGGAGATCGACGAGAAGCCCGCCAAGCTGGACACGGCACCGGGGGGTGCCGCGCTCCATGCGGAGGCCGGGGATAATGTGGCTTTCGACTGGGCCTGCGGCGAAGAGGCGGCGACCGAGGCGGCCTTTGCCCGCGCGGCGCATCGGGTCGGGCTGGTGGTTGAGGACAACCGGATCATCGTGAACTCCATGGAGCCGCGGGGCTGTTTTGCCGCGCTCGAGGAGGGGCGCCTGCATCTGTCCCATAACGGGCAGGGGGTCTGGACCATGAAGGCGCAGCTCTGCCGCAATCTGGGCCTGAGCGCCGAGGAGGTGCGGGTCACCAACCCGGATGTGGGCGGCGGTTTCGGAATGAAAGGCATGGCCTATCCCGAATACTTCGTGGTCGCCCATGCGGCGCGGGTGCTGGGCCGACCCTGCCGCTGGATGTCCGAGCGCACCGAGGCGATGCTGAGCGACAATGCGGGCCGGGATCTGGTCTCGGATGTGGAGCTGGCCTTTGACGCGGATCTCAAGCTGATCGGGTTCAAGGCGGACGTGCTCAGCAATCTCGGGGCCTATAACTCGCAATTCGCGCAGGCCATTCAGACCAGCCTCGCCATGAAGGTGATGACCGGCGTCTATGACGTGCAGGCCGCCTATATGCGGGTGCGCGGGATTTATACCAACACCACCCAGGTGGATGCCTATCGCGGGGCCGGACGGCCCGAGGCGATCTACACGCTGGAGCGGGCCATGGATCACGCGGCGCGCAGCCTGGGCGTGGATCCGTGGGAGCTGCGCAAGCGCTCGTTCATCACGCCCGAGCAGATGCCCTATGCCGCCCCCTCGGGGGAGACCTATGACGTGGGCGCTTTCGCCCGGGTGCTCGACCGTGCGGGCGAAGAGGCGGATCGCGCTGGCTTTGCGGCGCGCAAGGCCGCGAGTGAGGCGGCGGGCAAGCTGCGCGGGCAGGGCCTGTGCTACTATATCGAGGCGATCCTCGGCGATCCGAGCGAAGGGGCCAAGATGGTCTTCGAGGAGGATGGCAGCGTCACGCTCTATGTGGGCACGCAATCGAACGGGCAGGGCCATGAGACGGTCTTCGTGCAGGTCCTGCACGAGATGACCGGCATCCCCGCCGACCGGATCCGTATCGTCCAAGGCGACAGCGACCTGATCGCCAAGGGCGGAGGCACGGGCGGTTCGCGCTCGGTCACGGTCCAGAGCCAGGCGACCCGGGCCATGGTCGATGTGGCCATCGCGGCCTTTGCCCCTTTCCTCGCGGATCGCATGGGCGTGGAGGCGGCGGAGATCACCTTTGACGAGGGCAGCTTCCGGGCCGAGGGCTCCAACGTGGTGATGACCATGATCGAGGCCGCCGAGGCGGCCCGCGCCGCTGGGGAGACCGCGCTGCTGACCCATGAGGCCGAGACCACCCTGCCGGGGCGATCCTTTCCCAACGGGGCCCATGTCTGCGAGGTCGAGATCGATCCCGAGACCGGCGTGGTGGCCGTGGACCGCTATACGGTGGTCGATGATTTCGGCGTGCTGATCAATCCGCTTCTGGCGGAGGGGCAGGTCCATGGCGGCGTGGCCCAGGGCATCGGGCAGGCGATCACCGAGCATGTGGTCTATGACCCGGAGGGGCAGCTTCTGACGGCGAGCTTCATGGATTACGGCATGCCGCGCGCCGATGACGTGCCGATGATTGCCTTCTATACCGAGCCGGTGCCGTCCAAGAACAACGTGCTGGGCATGAAAGGCTGTGGCGAGGCCGGAACCGTCGGCGCGCTCGCTGCCGTGGCCAATGCGGTGCAGGACGCGGTCTGGGATCTGGGCCTGCGCAAGGTGGACATGCCCTTCACCCCCGCGCGCATGTGGGAGATGCTGGCCCAACCCCCCCACGCCGCCGAATAGGTGGATCGGTGGCCCCGCCGTTGGCGGGGCCGACCCGCGCGGGCTCCGCAGGTTTTGCATTAAGATTAATGCGCAAGTCGTTCACACATAAGTCTTTCCTGCGCGCGCCGATTGTTCGCAAATCCGTGTGCTCACGGGCCGCACACGGCCCTGTGCTCGGTCTGTTCTTTACTTAACCTTTCGGGACTACAATCTTGGAGGTATGAGGACACCTGCCCCGAACCCGGCGGCGCGCCCCGCCCATGTCCCCACGGACCATATCGTCATTCTCGACGGGACGATGTCCTCGTTCATGCCCGGACGCGAGACCAATGCCGGGCTGGCCTACAAGCTGATCCGTGACCGCCGCGACCCCCATGTCACCCTGTTCTACGAGCCGGGGATCCAGTGGCAGGGCTGGCGCCGGTCCATCGAGGTGATCGCCGGGATCGGCATCAACCGGCAGATCCGCCGCGCTTATCGGTTTCTTGCCCATCGCTATCGCCCGGGGGACCGGATCTTTCTCATGGGCTATTCGCGCGGCGCCTATGCGGTGCGCTCGCTGGCGGGGCTGATCGACCGCTTTGGCCTGATCCGGCCCGAGGCCGCGACCGCGCAGCGGGTGCGCCAGCTCTATGCCTATTACCAGGAACGCCGGGACAGCCGCTTTGCCGAGCGGTTTGCCGACCGCTATTGCCACCGGAAGGTGGAGATCGAGATGGTCGGGGTCTGGGACACGGTCAAGGCGCTGGGCATCCAGATGCCGGTGCTGCGGCGGCTCGCGCCCATGGCCAGCGCGTTTCACTCGGATCAGCTCAGCGGCGCGGTCAAGCACGGCTTCCACGCGCTGGCCCTGAACGAGCGGCGCCGGGCCTTTGCCCCGGTCCTGTGGCATTGCCCGCCGGGCTGGAACGGCCATGTGGAGCAGGTCTGGTTCCGTGGCACCCATGGGGATATCGGCGGGCAGCTGGCCGGGTTCTCTGCCGCGCGGCCCCTCGCCAATATTCCCTTCGTCTGGATGCTGGAGCAGGCCGAGGCCTGCGGGCTGCGCCTGCCCGATGGCTGGCAGGACCGCTTCCCGCGCGATGCCAATGCGCCCTCCATGGGCTCCTGGCGCAGCTGGGGAAAGCTGTTCGTGCGGCGCCGGGCGCGCCGGGTGGGGGTGGACCGCTCCGAGAGCCTGCATGAGAGCGTGCCGCGTCGCCGCCGGATCCCGCCCCTGGGCGCGCTGGCCACGGCGGCGGGCCAGAGCCTTGCCGCCATCCTGCCGCGCGGGCGCGCCGCCCGTCCCGCGCCGGAGCGGATCTCCCACCGCTGAGCCGGCCCTGGCCCTGCGGCGGTTTTACCCGATCTGTCAGGATGGCTTGACGGGCTGGGCAAACTTCCCGACAGTCGCCCCCGATGGTTCCCGGAGGCCAAAGGCCAGGCCGGGATGAAAAGGGAATACGGTGAGGAGGAGCCAAGCGGCGCCAAATCCGTAACTGCCCCCGCAACTGTGAGCGGCGAGCGACCCCGATGATCACCACTGAGCGACCGCGCTCGGGAAGGATCGGGCGAGCCCGGACCCGCGAGTCAGGAGACCTGCCATCGCTGACGTAACTTCAACCCGGGCGGGGTGTCCGGACAGGAGGCTATGATGGTGAGACGGGTCGCTCCGTTTCGATATCCCGGTCCGACGCACGCCCCTGGGCGATCGCGGAGGGCGATATGGCAACCCCAACCCATAGAATCACGGTCTGCACGTCGTGCCGACACAAGGGCAGTGACTGCCGCCCGGGCTATGAACTGATCGCCCGGCTGCGCGCGGCCATCGCGGCGGCGGGCGACAGCGTGCCCGAGAGTTTCGAGATTTCCGGCGTGGCCTGCATGGCGGGCTGCGAGCGGCCCTGCACCGTGGCCTATCACGGCACGCGCAAGGCGACCTATCTGTTTGGCGACATCGAACCGGACGTGGATATCGACGATCTGGTGGCTTTTGCCCGGCAATACGCGGTGCTCGGCGATGGCTGGTGTTCCTCGGTGGATCGGCCGGGCAAGCTGCGGCGCACCACGCTGGCACGGGTGCCGGCGGCGATCATCGCGCTGGAAGAGGCGGCCCCCGGGCAGCGCGCATCATGAGCGCCGCAGATCTGAGCGCCGACGGGATCAGCTGGGCCCCGCGCCGGGCGGACCCGCTGTTGGTGCATCCTACAAGCTTTCACGTGCCTGCGGGCGATGTGCTGGGCGTGGTCGGGCCGAACGGGGCGGGCAAGTCGACGCTGTTGCGAATGATCTACCGCTTCCAGCGACCCGCCACCGGACGGATCCGGGTGGGGGGCGCGGATCTCTGGGAGATCTCGCCACGCGAGGCCGCGCGCAAGGTCGCGGCGGTCCTGCAGGAGCATGCGTCGTCCTTCGGGCTGACCGTGCGCGAAGTGGTGGCGCTGGGCCGCACGCCCTTTCGATCGGGGCTGGCCAGAACCGGGGCGCGGGATGCGGAAAAGGTCGAGGCGGCGCTGGCGCAGCTGCACCTGACCGGGCTGGCCGAGCGCGATCTCGCCACGCTCTCAGGCGGCGAGCGGCAGCGCGTGATGGTGGCGCGCGCCCTCGCGCAGGAGCCGCAGGTGCTGGTCCTCGACGAGCCGACCAACCATCTCGACATCCGTCACCAGCTCGAGGTGCTGGCCCTGATCCGCAATCTCGACCTGACGATCATCGTCTCGCTGCATGATCTGAACATGGCCGCCGAGATCTGCGACCAGATCCTGCTGCTGGAGGCGGGCTGGACCCGCGGTTTCGGCACCCCCGATCAAGTGCTGACCGAGACGGCCGTGTCCCACGCGTTCCGGGTCGAGGCCCGGCGCGAACGGCTCGACCCGAGCAACAGCCAACATCTTTCCTTTCACCTTCCTTCCTGACTGAAGACCCCATGAAACTGACATTGACGCTCCTCGCCACGACCCTGCTGACCCCTGCCGCGCTGGCCGAGACCACCGTGCAAAGCTGCGACCGCGAGGTCACCTTTGACGCCCCGCCCAAGGCGGCCGTTTCCCATGATGTGAACCTGACCGAGATGATGCTGGTCCTCGGGCTGGCGGAACGGATGGTCGGCTATACGGGCATCTCGGGCTGGAAAACCCTGGATGAGACCATGCGCTCGGGCGTCGAGGCCTTGCCCGAGCTGGCCGAGAAATACCCGACCAAGGAGGTGCTGATCGGGGCCGATGCGGATTTCTTCTTTGCCGGGTGGAATTACGGTATGCGGGTTGGCGGCGATGTCACGCCCGAGACCCTCGCGCCCTTCGGCATCCCGGTCTATGAGCTGACCGAGAGCTGCATCCATATCTCTGAAAAAGGTCCGGCCAGCATGGAGGACATGTATGCTGACCTGCGCAATCTGGGCGCCATTTTCGGGGTGCCGGAGCGGGCCGAGGTGCTGATCGCGGGCTATGAGGCGGATCTCGCAGCCTTCACCGCCGATCTGCCAGCGTTGGCCGAAGCCCCCCGGGTCTTTGTCTATGACAGCGGCGAGGATGTGCCCTTTACCGCCGGGCGCTATGCCATGCCCAACGCTCTGATCGAGGCGGCAGGTGGCACCAACATCATGAATGATTTCGAGAAAAGCTGGGCCACCGTCGGTTGGGAGGCCGTGGTAGAGCGCAACCCGGAGGTCATCGTGATCGTCAATTACGGCTCGGTCACCGCCGAGGAGAAGCGCGCCTTCCTGCGATCCAATCCGGCCTTCGCCGAGATCGACGCAGTGAAGAACGACCGCTTTGTGACGCTCGAATATGTCGAGGCCACGCCGGGGCCGCGCAATATCGCGGCGGTCAAGACCCTCGCCGCCGCCTTCCGCGCCGAGTGAGCGACATGGCGCGATCCGCCCCGGTCCGGCGCGCGCGGGCGGCGCTGTTCCCGCTGGCCATGGTGGCCGGGGGCGTGGCGCTGATCCTGTCGGTCTATGCTGCCGTGAGCCTCGGGGCGATCTCGATCTCGGCGCCGGTGGTCTGGGGCGTTCTGGCCAACCAGATCGTGCCGGGCGCGGTGCCGGTGGACTGGTCGGCGGGGCGCGAGGCGATCGTCTGGGACATCCGCTTTCCCCGGGCATTGCTGGCCTGCTGCGTGGGTGCGGGTCTGGCCATGGTGGGCGCGAGCCTGCAGGCGGTCACCCGCAACCCGCTCGCCGATCCGCATCTGCTGGGCATTTCGGCGGGGGCGGCCTTTGGGGCGATCCTCGCGCTGTTGCATACGGGGCTGTTTCTCGGGCTGCTGACCGTGCCGCTGCTGGCCTTTCTGGGCGCGCTGGGGGCGACGCTGCTGGTGCTGGCGGTGTCACAATTCGCCTCCGCCACCAGTGCGGACCGGCTGATCCTGGCCGGGGTTGCGGTGTCCTTCATCGTGATGTCCCTGGCCAATATGCTGATTTTCCTCGGAGATCCCCGGGCGAGCCACACGGTGGTCTTCTGGATGCTGGGCGGGCTTGGGCTGGCGCAATGGGATCAGCTGATCTTTCCCTTCGCGATCCTGCTGGTCGGGGGGGCCTATCTGTGGCTGAACGCGCGCAATCTCAACGCGATGACCATCGGCGATGAGACGGCCTCGACCCTCGGGATCCCGGTGGCGCGGTTTCGGCTGTCGGTTTTCGTGATGGGCGCGCTGGTCACCGGGGCGATGGTGGCGTTTTCCGGGATCATCGGCTTTGTCGGGCTGATGGTGCCCCATATCGTGCGGCTGGTGGTGGGGGGCGATTACGCGCGGGTCCTGCCGATTTCGGCGCTTCTGGGGGCGGTGTTCCTGCTCTGGGCGGATATCTGTGCGCGGCTGGTCATGGCCCCGGACGAGATGCCCATCGGGGTGGTCACCGGCCTGATCGGGGGCAGCTTCTTCATCTGGCTCCTGCGCCGCCGGTTGGGGTGAGGGGGCCGCGATTTCAAATCGCGGCCCGGGCGCGCAGCCTGTAGGCTGCGCGCAACGCAAAAGGACAGCGGAATGCCCCAGCCGGAGATTGAATTCATCCTACCCGTGGCCCTGCGCGAGGTCATGGATGTGCTCGGTCCAGCCTTCGAAGCCGAGACCGGTCACCGCCTGCGGATCACCCATATGCTCAACCCCGAGGTGCCGGGGCACGTGGCGACGGGCGCGGCCTGGGATATCGCGATCACAAACCCGGTCTATGTGGCGCAGATCATCGCGGCGGGGCACAGCCCCGCAGGCAGCCATCGCCCGTTGGGCCGCGCCCCGCTGAGCTTCGCCGCGCGGGGACCGGCCAGCGCACCGGCGGTGACCGACCCGGCCCGGATCGCGGCGGTGATCCTCGGGGCCAGGCGCATCGGGCTGACCGATCAGGGCACGAGCGGCGCGCAGTTTCGCGCCCTGGCCCGGGTCCTCGGGGTGGCAGAGCAGGTGGCCGACCGGCTCTGCGGGCTCGAAGGGGGCGGGCCCATGCGCGCCCTCAAGGCGGGGGAGGTTGACCTCGCGGTGCTGCCCCTGACCAATATCGCCCCGGTGCCGGGTGTCCATGCGGTTGCGATCTGTCCCGAAGCGCTGGAGGTTCATGTGGACCTGTCCCTCTGCCTCAGCCACGAGGCGTCAGAGGCGGCACAGGGGCTGGCAGCCTGGCTGACGGATCCGGCGCGTGACGGGGCGCTGGCGACACTGGGTGCGCGGCGCTTTGGGCCCTAGGCCCCGGGGTCAGCCATCCATGATCAGGCAGGTGGTGGTGCCGGTGGCATAGAGCTTGCCATCTGCGACCCCGCGGATTTCGCCATGGGCCGTGGCGGTTGTGCGTCCGCCATGATCGATCAGCCCCTCGGCAGTGATCTCGACCCCCGGGCGCAGGGCGCGGGTGATGTTGATCTTGTATTCCAGCGTTGTGTAGAACCGCCCCTTGGGCACGAGGGTCATCACCGCGCAGGCCATGCAACTGTCCAGCAGCGTGCCATACCAGCCGCCATGCACCCCGCCCATCGGGTTGCAATGGGCCTCGGAGGGCGCGCCGGTGAAGACCACGCGGCCCGTCTCGACAGAGGTCAGCCGGTATCCCAGCCCGACCGAGATCGGCGGGCGGGGGAGGTCCCCGCGCAGCATGCCCTGCATGAACTCGAGTCCCGAGAGCGAGAGCAGCGTCTCGCGATCCACCACGGCGAAGTTGTCGGTCATGATCCCCCCGGTTTTGCCTGCCCGCAAATGCTAGGCAGTGCGGCGGGGCGGGGCAGCCGTGACGTTACGTCAGGCCACCTCGGAGAGCGCAGCCTTGGGGCTGACGCCCAGGGCGGCGCAGACCTCGCGGGTCAGCTCGGGTTTGTTCAAGGTGTAGAAATGCAGATCCTCGACCCCGCCCTCGCGCAGCTCGGTGCACATCTCGGTGGCCAGCGCGATGGAGAGCAGCTCCTCGCGGCCATCGCGGGTGGCGGCGGCAAAGGCCTCGTCGAGCCAGGCAGGGACCTTGGTGCCGCAGCGCAGGGCGAAATTGCGGGCCTTGGTCCAGTTCTCGATCGGGAAGATGCCCGGGATGATTGGCGCATCGATCCCGGCGGCCACGCAGCGGTCGCGGAAGCGGAAGAATGTCTCGGCCTCGAAGAAGAACTGGGTGATCGCGGCGGAGGCCCCGGCGTCGATCTTGCGCTTGAGGTAATCCACATCCGCCTGGGCGGTCGCTGCCTCCGGGTGCTGGTCCGGATAGGCGCCGACACGGATGTTGAACTTGCCAGTGGCTGCCAGAGCCTCGATCAGCTCGACCGAGCTGGCAAAGCCATCCCGGGCCGGGGTGAACCCGTCTGCGCCCTTGGGCGGGTCGCCGCGCAGGGCGACGATCTCGGTGACGCCCGCTGCCGCGTAGCCCTCGACGATCTCGAGGGTTTCGGCGCGGGTCGCCTCGACGCAGGTCAGGTGGGCGGCCACGTTCAGCCCGTAATTCTTGCCGATGGTGGCCACCGCGTCATGGGTCAGCTTGCGCGTCGTGCCGCCCGCGCCATAGGTCACCGAGACGAAGCTCGGGTCGAGGGGCGCGAGGGTCTGGACCGTATCCCAGAGGCGGAAGGAGGCGGCGATGGATTGCGGCGGAAAGAATTCGAACGAGACGCGCGGCGCGGACATGAGATAATCCTGATCTTGGGTTGCAGGCTAGTTCGCACACTTGCCAATCTGAGACAATTTCATAATCTTCAAGATAAACATGAAGGCGGCTCAGGTCATGCATCTGGAATTTCGACATCTGCGCACGGTCAAGGCGATCCACGAGGCGGGCGGGTTGGCCAAGGCCGCCGATATTCTGAACATCACGCAATCGGCTTTGTCACACCAGATCAAGGGGTTGGAGGATCAGGCCGGGCTAGAGCTCTTCGTGCGCCGGTCCAAGCCGCTGAAGCTTTCGGCGGCGGGGATGCGGCTCTTGCGGCTGGCCGAGCAGGTGCTGCCCCAGGTCGCAGCGCTGGAGGAGGAGTTCCGCGGGATCAAGGCGGGCAAGACCGGGCGGCTGCATATCGCGATCGAGTGCCATGCCTGTTTCGAGTGGCTCTTTCCCGTGCTGGAGCAGTTCCGCAAGGCCTGGCCCGATGTGGATGTGGATATCCGCCCGGGCCTGCAGTTTCAGGCCTTGCCCGCCCTGCAGCGCGAGGAGGTGGATCTGGTGATTTCCTCGGACCCGGAGGATCTGCCCGGGATCGATTTCACGCCGCTCTTTGATTACGAGCCGGTTTTCGTGGCCTCCGCCGCCCATCCGCTGGCGCAGAAGCCCTATGTGGAGGCCGAGGATTTTCGCGATGAGCTGCTGATCACCTATCCGGTGGAGCGGGCGCGGCTGGATGTGTTCTCGGAGCTGCTGATTCCGGCGCGGATCGAGCCCCGGGCGCTTCGGCAGGTGGAGCTGACGGCGGTGATCTTGCTGCTGGTGGCGTCGAACCGGGGCGTTGCGGTGCTGCCGGATTGGGTGGTGCGCGAGGTACGCTACAATTCCGACTACGTGACCCGGCCCCTGACAGAGGGTGGCGTGACCAAGCGGCTCTATGCCGCGACCCGGCGGGACGAGACCACCTTGCCCTTCATGTCCCATGTGATCCGGCTGGCCCGGACCGAGCCGCTGAAATTGCAGAGGGCCGGGCAGGCTGAGGGGGCGGGAGCCTCCGGCGGGGATATTTAGAGACTTAAGATCTCAGGTGCTGCGCGCTGCGGGCAGGATGGTGCCATCGATCAGCCTCATCAGCGCGCCGAAATAGCCGCCGGAGCGGGC
The DNA here is from genome assembly GCF_049800775.1 of Dinoroseobacter sp. S375. Taxonomy (NCBI): domain Bacteria; kingdom Pseudomonadati; phylum Pseudomonadota; class Alphaproteobacteria; order Rhodobacterales; family Roseobacteraceae; genus Dinoroseobacter; species Dinoroseobacter sp. S375. The sequence goes on from NZ_JBNAFR010000008.1 coordinate 27,787, forward strand.
GGGGCGCGTGGGGTCGGAGGTGATCGCGATGGTGAGCGCGCGCTCGGGCAGGATGCAGAGGATCTGGCCGCCATAGCCGCGGGCGAGCAGGAAGCGGGCACCATCGGCGCGCCCCAGAAACCAGCCATAGCCATAGGCCAGACCGGAAAAGCGCGAGCGCGTGCGCGGCTGGGCCGAGGCGGTGATCCAGTCGGCGCTGATCACCGGGGCCCCGTTCCCGGTGCCGCCCTCGCGGACCATCTCGCCGATGCGCAGCAGATCCGCCGGGCGCAGGGCCATTTCGTTGCCGCCCAGATAGTAGCCTTGGGGATCGCGGGTCCAGGCCGGGATCTCGATCCCGAGCGGGCTGCCGATCCGGTCGCGCATCTGGGCCAGCAGGCTCATCCCCGTGGCCTCTGCCAGCGCAGCACCCAGCACGTGGAAGCTGCCGGTGGAATAGAGCATGCCCTGTCCGGGCTGGCCCACTTGCGGGCGCGACAGGGCATCGGCGACCCAGTTCGGGCTTGCGACCCAGCCGCCGTAATTGGCACCCGAGGTGCGCTCCAGCCCGGTTTGCATGGTCACCAGGTCCGCCATGGTGAGATCCGGCACGATGGGCGTCGCCCCTTGCGGGATCAGCCCGGGGGCGATCTCGGCCAGGCGGGTGGCGGGGCCCGGGATCTCGCCCCGGTCGATGGCCGCGCCGAGCAGGAGGGCGACGAGGGATTTCGACACGGATTTGATCGGCGCGGGGCGGCTCAGGGCCGGGCCGCGAAACGCCTCGGCCAGCACGGTCTCGCCCCGGTGGGCAATGGTGAGGCTGTGGAGCTGATCGAGCCGGCGCGCGGCCTCGGCCACGCCGTCCCAGGACGCATTGGCGCGGGCCGGGGGCGCGATCAGGGCGGCGGAGGTCAGGGTGAGGGCGGCGCGACGGGTCAACATCCCCTTCATATGGGTGTGGCTCGGGGCAAAACCAGCCATCGGCGGCGGTGTTTGGGGGTTGGCAGCGCGCAGCCCCGGGTCTATAGCCATGCGCTGGAATTCAGGAGGCCGGGAATGGCGATTGGAAGTGCAAATCTCAACGTGATGATCAAGGCCGCGCGGGCCGCGGGGCGCAGCCTCGTGAAGGATTTTCGCGAGGTTGAGAACCTCCAGGCCTCGATGAAGGGGGCGGGCGATTTCGTGAGCCGCGCGGATCTTCGCGCCCAGGAGATCCTCGAGACCGAGCTGCGCGAGGCGCGGCCGACTTACGGCTGGCTGGCCGAGGAGAGCAAGGCCGAGGTGATGGGCGCGGACCCGACCCGGCGCTGGATCGTGGACCCGCTGGACGGGACGACGAACTTCCTGCACGGGATGCCCCATTGGGCGGTGTCGATCGCGCTGGAGCATAAGGGCGAGGTGGTCGCCGGGGTCGTGTTCGATGCGGCCAAGGACGAGATGTTTTTCGCAGAGAAGGGGCAGGGCGCCTGGATGAACCAAACGCGGATGCGGGTCTCGTCGCGCCGGGCGATGATCGAGTCGGTCTTTGCCACGGGCCTGCCTTTTGCGAACAACAAGTACCTGCCGGCAACGCTGGGCGATCTGGGGCAGATCCTGCCGCAATGCGCGGGCGTGCGGCGTTGGGGGGCGGCGGCGCTCGATCTCGCCTATGTGGCGGCGGGCCGCTACGAGGGCTTCTGGGAGCGTGGGTTGAAACCGTGGGATATCGCGGCGGGCATCGTGCTGGTGCGCGAGGCGGGCGGGCTGGTGGAGCCGATCCGCGAGGGGCAGTCCATGCTCGAGGACGGGCATATCCTTGCGGCCAACGAGCCGATCTTCGGCAAGTTCGCCCAGACCATCCGCGCGCGCTGAGCCCGGACGGGCCGCAGGCCCGCCGAACGCAGGGTTTAGCGGGGGGCAGAATCCGACACGTGGTTCACGCCGTCTGCCCAGGGCACTTCGCCCAGATCGCGCGGGTTCACGCCGTCGAGGGCTGCGGCATTCACCCCGTATTCCGTCGGATCCGAGCGCCGTTGATGGTGGGTGTAGATCCCGCAGATCCCGCAGAAGTAATGCTTCGCGGTGCCCGTGCCCCAAGTGTAGAGCCGCAGCGCCTCTGCGCCCTGCACGACCCGCAAATCCGGCAGCTTGACCGAGACCGCGATGGCCCCGCGCCTGCGACAGAAGGAGCAGTCGCAGCGCCGCGCCGTGCGGAACCCGTCCGCGAGCCGCAGCTCCAGAACAACGGCGCCGCAATGGCAGGACAGGCGGGTCGGGGGCTCGGGTCGGGTCATCGGCGGCGTCTTACCTTGGGAATGCGGGTCGAAACACGGCGGTAGCGTGCCTCAGGATGATCCGGATGACCATGGGTCCGACGCCAGAACCCCGGACCGCCCAATTTCAGCCAGAGCGGCAGGATCATCACCAGCCCGGCCAGGAACCCGCCCGCATGGGCCCAATAGGCCACGCCGCCGCTGCCCGCGGGGGTGGCGGCCCCGGAAAACACCTGCATCGCGAACCACACCGTCAGGACAATGCCCGCCGGGATCGGGATGATCTTGAAGATGATCACGATGATGAACAACACATCCACCCGTGCCTTGGGATAGAGCAAGAGATACCCGCCCAGCACGCCGGCAATCGCGCCCGAGGCCCCGACCATGGGGATCGGACTGTTCGGGGCCGAGATCACCTGCGCCAGCCCGGCCCCCACGCCGCTCAGCAGGTAGAACCCCAGAAAGGTCCCATGGCCCAATTCGTCCTCAAGATTGTCGCCGAACACCCATAGAAACAGCATATTGCCCAGCAGATGCATGATCCCGCCATGGAGAAACATGGAGGTGAAGATGTTCGCAACCCCGCCCCCCGACGAGAGCTCGGCGGGCACAAGGCCCCAGGTCAGAAAGACCTGGGTCGAGGCCCGCGCATCCCCGAGAATGGGGAAATATGACAGGAAGACCATCACATTGATCGCGATCAGCGCGAGGGTGACATAGGGTGTGCGTTCGGACGGATTGTGGTCGCGGATGGGAAACATGGGGCAGGAGGTGCGCCTCTGCGCGGCTCAGGTCAAGGGGGCGCGCTCGCGGGCGCGGGATTTGACCCGGCCCGGATTTGCGCCAAGTCTCGCGCCATGGCCCATATTCGTCCCGCGTATCTTTGCGCCCCGCTTCTCTGTCTTGCCCTCGCGACCCCGGCTCTGGCCGACAGCTGCGCGCCCGTGCGCGATCGCAGCGTCGAGATCGCCCAGATCCATGACCGGTTGCAATCGGCCCCCTCCGAGGCTGCGGCGCGTCCGCTGACCATCGCCCTCTGGCAGGTCTGGACCGAGGCCCCGGATGCCGCCGCGCAGCAGCTTCTGGACCGGGGCATGGCGCAACGCCAGAGCTATGATTTCGCTGGCGCGGTCGAGACCTTCACGGCGCTCATCGCGCTGTGCCCGGACTATGCCGAGGGCTGGAACCAGCGCGCCTTCGCCCGGTTCCTGCAGGAGGATTACGAGCCCGCCCTGGCGGATCTGGACGAGGCCCTGGCGCGCAGCCCGACCCATACGGCGGCCATGTCTGGCAAGGCCCTCACGCTGATCCGGATGGGCCGCGCCTTGCAGGCCCAGGCGGTGCTGCGCGAGGCGGTGGCGCTGAACCCGTGGCTGCCCGAACGGGTCTATCTCGCCGCCCCCACGGAGACGCCCGAAGGCCAGGAACTCTAGCGGCGATTTTTCCGGTTGCACCATGTCCGCGCGCGTCCTAGCCAAGAGACAGCCGCGGGCGTGATGGAATGGTAGACATATCGGACTTAAAATCCGAAGGCCTTTGTGCCGTGTGGGTTCGAGTCCCACCGCCCGTACCAGACCTCGCCCGGCAGGCCCTTTTTCAGACAGATGGTTGCGATGTCGCGCCAAACGATAGCGCGTCGCGCGCCTGAGGGCGCGCGCCTTGTCCGATGCCAGACCGCCGCCGCCGCGCCCTTTGGGGCGCGGGATTGCCCCGCCCGAGCGGGGCCTCTCAGCCCTTGAAGTTGCGGCTGTCCTTGATCTGGTCCCAGGCCCAGACGACCTCTTGCAGCTTCTCTTCATCGCTGCGGTCGCCCCCGTTCATATCAGGATGAAGAACCTTGATTAGGGCTTTGTAAGACTTGCGAATTTCCGGCTTGGTCCAGTGGTCTTTCGCCTCGAGAATCTCGATGGCGCGACGTTCGGTCGGTGGCAGGCGCCGGGTGCCGGTGATGGATTTTCCAGGGTTCCGGGTCGCGTTCTCGCCGAGCACCTGATGGGGATCATCCACGCCGAGCCGCGCCCAGGCGCGCTCTTCCGTGGACTTCTTAAAGGGCTTGGTCTCCCGATCCCAGACCCGGTCCTTGTCCATGCGCCGGGCCATCTCTTCCTCGGACTGGCCGTTGAAGAAATTCCATTTCAGATTGTACTCGCGCGCATGCTTCTGACAGAACCACAGATATTCATCGAGGCTGTCGGGGGATTTCGGCGCGCGATACTTGCCCGCTTCGGTGCAGCCCTCATGCTCGCATTGCCGCGTGGAGGTCTCGGAAGCGCCGGACATGCCGCGGCGACCGCGGGGATTCTTCTTCTTGGAGGACGATACGGACATATCGAACCCGAAGGGATCACTCTTGGACATGGCACCTCACTTTTCGACTCGGAGATGAGAGTTTAATGCTTTGTCCGAGCAAGCAAAGAGGATTGCGACAAAATGGGTGTGAAAACCGAGATCGAAGGCAAGCTTGAGGCAGCGTTTGCCCCCCGCATCCTGGAGGTGGTCGATGACAGCGAGTCCCATCGCGGTCATGCGGGCTATCAGGAGGGGGGCGAGAGCCATTGGAATGTGCATATCGCCTCCGGGCGGTTCGAAGGGATGAGCCGCATCGCACGGCACCGGGCGGTCCATGAGGCGCTCGGGGCGGATCTGGTCGGGCGCATTCACGCGCTTGCCCTGAAGATCGAGGTCTGACGCGCCCTAGCGTTCGGAGGAGGGCGGCGTGTCGTCGTCATCCCCCGGGCGGGTGCCTTTCATGGAGTTGAGCACGGTCAGTGTCTCGGGCGCGATGCGGTCCACGCGTCGCGGTTCGATCCGGGCATCGGCGAAAGTGGGCACGCGCTTGGGGCCCGGCGGCGTCTCGGAAGGGGCCTCGGTCCGGGGCTGCGGTGCCGGAGGTTCCGGTGCGGCCACTTTGGGGGCGGCCGGGGCCGCTACGGGTGGTGTCGGGGGCTCGGGCGTCGGGGCCACCTGTGCAGGGGGCTCTGGCGCGGGGGACGGTGCCGGCGGGGCTGCCGGAGCGACCGGAGGGGTCTCACCCGGCGCAGGCAATAGCTGCAGCGGCGGCTCAGCGCCCCCGGTTTCGGGCTGCGCGGCAACCGGGTGCAACGGGCGGCGGAACACCAGAAGCGTCTGGAACCGCGTGGTGCGCGAGGTCAGTCCGCTGCGCTCTTCACAGGGCAGGGTGTCGGCCCGCACATACTCCCACCCCTCGGTGGCGGTCTGGTTCATCACCTCGGAAATGGTGGCGGCAAATCGATCCTCGACCGTCTTCAGACCCTTGCGTTTGAGGGGTCGTGTCGGAGCCGGAATGGCCTTGTATTCATACATCTCCGCTGTTCCTTTTCTGCGCCGCGGCGGCACGGTATCAGGCCCGTTTCCGAGCGCAAGGGGCGGTGTCCGCGCACGCTGCACCGCCGAATCATTGGGGCGGTTTTCCGCAGATGCACGGCAGATCCCGCCGAGCCTCCGATCCTAGTCGTGCATCAGCGCAAAACAATGCGGGAGCGGCTACGGCATTGTTCGTGAGCTGGGAGGCTGGCGTCTCAAAAACTACGCATTTGTCGAAAAATTGCCCTGATTCAGGTTTACACAACGTTAGCAAACTTGTTCGAAACCGCGCGTTAACCTAAAGTAGCTCTAGCAGGTGTGTCACTTGTGAGTAACTAAGAGGGTAACCGATGAACTTAAAACCTTTAGCAATTGCTGCTTTAGGTCTGGCCTTGCCTGGTGCGGCAAGCGCTCTGACTGAAAGTGGTAACATCCAATCCGGCGATACCGTGGATCTCCTCGCGTCGGGCTATTCCTACAACGCTGTCTTCACGGATGCTGACCTGGGCGGAACTCTGACATTTACGTTCGAGAACACCTCCATGTCGAATGCGGCATTCGCGCTGAAGTCCACGACGATCAACCAGATCACGCTGGGCTCCAACTCGGCAATGTTCATGGGCGGCGTCACCACGACGTTCGGCTCCGACGTTGCAATGACGGCAGAAGCAAAGTCTGACGACATCGACTTCACGGCCGTTGTTGGCGCAGGCGAAAGCATCACGCTGACCTATGCCTATGGCGATCCGGAAATCGTTGGTAGCGGTATCGCACCGGAAATCGACTTCCTGATCCTGGCCGAGATCGTTCCGATCCCGCTGCCGGCTGGTGGTCTGCTGCTGGGCGGTGCGCTGCTCGGTGCCGGTGCTCTGCGGAGCCGTCGCAAGGCTGCCTAAGCGCAGACTGCGGAGTATATATATGACGACGGAAAGAGGCGGGCCCGAACGGGTGCCGCCTTTTTTCATGGGCGCGTCGGCGGTTCAGGGCAGGGCGTCCAAATCCGCGAGAATACCGTCGCGCAGCCGGGTCGCTTCGCCATGATTATAGGGCGTGTTCTCCGGAGAATAGACCGTGAGCGCGTGCTCCACATGTAAGAGTGCTGCCTCCAAGGCGCGCCGCGCGGTATCCCCCGAAAGCAGACGAGCCTGAGACCGTTGAGCATTTGACACATTCTCTGTCGTCATGGCCCAGTCGAGGGGGAGGGCATCTCGGGTGCGGACCTCCAACGCGGCCTCATAGGCTGCGATCGCGCGGGCGAGGGCGTCCGGGTCGTCCTCCTGCGCCCCGAGGGTCTGCATCGCATTGCCGAGATTGTTCTGTGTCATGGCCCAGTCGAAGGGGAGGGTATCGCGGGTGTGGACCTCCAACGCGGCCTCATAGGCGGTAATGGCGCGGGTGAGGGCGTCCGGGTCGTCCTGTCGCGCCCCGAGGGTTTGCAGGGCATTGCCGAGATTGTTCTGTGTCATGGCCCAGTCGAGGGGGAGGGTATCGCGGGTGCGGACCTCCAACGCGGCCTCATAGGCTGCGATCGCGCGGGTGAGGGCATCCGGGTCGTCCTGCCGCTCCCCGAGGATTGAGAGGGCATTGCCGAGGTTGTTTTGCGTCGTGGCCCAGTCGAGGGGGAGGGCATCGCGGGTGCGGACCTCCAACGCAGCTTCATAAGCGGCGATGGCGCGAATGAGGGCGTCCAGGTCGTCCTGCCGCTTCCCAAGGGTTCCCAAGGTATTGCCGAGATTGTTTTGCGCCGTAGCCCAGAGTCGCGGAAATTCATCACGTGTAAAAACTGTGAGGAGCTTTTCGAAGGTCTCGACTGCCGCAGCCAAAGGGCCAGGGGATTGCAGGCGCTCTCCGAGAATTCGCAGGGCAACAGCTTTGTTGCCCAAAGCCATACCCAGTTCTTCGTCGGTGGTCGCGCAATTGTAGAGGGTGTCCCCCAAGGCGATGGCGACCTCCAGATCGAAGGCGAGGCCCTTGTCACGGCCCATGTCCCGCCGCTGTCGGCGGATAGTATCGAGAGCGCCGTACAAGGCAGCCGGGTCCGGTGTCTCGAGCGAGACACGCTTGACCTCATAGGAGACCGCAAGATCTACATCGCGGGTCAGAACCGCTTGTGCGAGACCTTTGTCATAGAGCCGGGCGAGCCCGGCGGACGCGCGCTCTTCTTCCTCTTGCAGGGCGGCGGTGGCCGCCTCGACCTCCCCAGCGTCATTGAGGGCATCCACGCGGGCAATGATTTCTGTCAGCGCGTCGTCCACATTGCTAGGCAGCCGTCCTTTGGCGCGCGCGTCCGCGGCGACTTGCAATGCGTTGCGCAGGCCGGCCATCGCCGCATCGAACTCCGTCGGTGTGCCTTCGGCGTATTCATAGGCGAGGGCAATAACGAGGGCTTCGGAGAGCTTGAGTTGTTCCGCCAGTGCCGCGTTTTCTCGCAAGAGGTGCTCTGCGTTGGTCTCGACCTGCTCGTCGATGGCGGTTTTGAGTTGGCGCACCTGATCCCGGCTGATCGAGAGGGTTTCACAGATAGGCGTGTAGTTGCGCGGTTGAGGGCGATCTACGGTCCCAGATTCAAGTTCACGGATACGTCTTTCTTTTCCCTCGTGATCTTCGAGATCGGGAAAGGATTGTTCCGCCAGCTCCCGTTGCGTGAAGCCGCCCGCCTCTCTGCGCTCCTTGATCAGGGCACCGAGGCGTTTTCCGAATGAAGACACCAATTCCGCCTGTTTCCGCCTGTTGTTCCGCCGGAGGCCGCCTCACGTGGAAAAGGCAAAACCTGTCACTCTGATCCCATCGCGATGCCGGAGTAGCCCTCCGGTGGGATCCCGCTCAGCTTAACCGTGGAGAACGGCAATGAAAGAGTGGTTCGAAGATCAGGTGAGGAAAGTCTGCGGTGCCTTGTGGTGTCACCGGGCCGGGTATGTGGGATTGGCGCTGGCCTATGGTGCCGGATGTGCCGGGCTGTTGGACAAGGAAGCCGTATCGCAGGTGGTCACCGGCCTCTATGTTGCGCTCGCGTCGCAGAGGGGGCACTGACCAGACAACAAGGGGCGTCTCGGGTTACTCGGCGGCGTGTTGGCGGGCGAGTTGGGTGTCGAGTTTGCGCCGTTCGTGGCGCAGGACAAGTACGCCTCCGGCGGCGAGCGCCAGGGCGAGAACGGGTATGATGAATTCAAAGAGCGTCATGGATCGCGCGTCTCCTTCTTCAGATACCCTAGTATATAGTGCGAAACACCGTGCAATACCAGTCCGGCGAGCCCCCACCACAGGCTGGAGGCCGTCATGCCCGCCGCCGCTCCGGTCAGCGGGCGCAGGATGGCAAAGCCGATCAACCCCAGCGCCAGCGCGTTCATGAAGGTCGCAAAGAGCTTCACCCGCTCGTTATAGACCAGCACCGCGTCGCGGTCCGGGCGGGGGCGGCGCAGGCCCATGGGCGGGTTACTGCTGGCTCAGCTTGGCCGAGACGAGCTGGTTCACCGCCTTCGGGTTCGCCTTGCCGCCGGTGGCCTTCATGACCTGACCCACGAACCAGCCCGCGAGCTTGGGGTTCTCCTTGGCCTTGGCGACCTGGGCCGGGTTCGCGGCGATGATCTCGTCCACGGCGGCCTCGATGGCGCCGGTATCGGTGACCTGCTTCATGCCGCGCGCCTCGACGATCTCTGCCGGGTCGCCGCCTTCGGTATAGACGATCTCGAACAGGTCCTTGGCGATCTTGCCCGAAATCGCATCGGCTTTGATCAGCTTGATGATCCCGGCGAGTTGCGCTGGCGAGACAGGGCTGTCGGCGATGTCGTGGTCTTCTTTCTTCAACCGGCCAAAGAGCTCGTTGATGACCCAGTTGGCCGCCAGCTTGCCATCGCCCGCCTCACCGGCCACGGCCTCGAAATAGGCGGCATTGGTGGTGTCGGCGGTCAGCACGCTCGCATCGTAATCCGAAAGGCCGAAATCGCCCATGAAGCGGGCCTTCTTGGCGTCGGGCAGCTCGGGCAGGCCGGAGGCGATGTCATCGACCCAGCCCTGTTCGATCTCCAGCGGCAGCAGGTCAGGGTCGGGGAAGTAGCGATAGTCATGCGCCTCCTCCTTGGAGCGCATGGAGCGCGTCTCGCCCTTGTCCGGATCATAGAGCCGGGTCTCCTGGTCGACGCTGCCGCCATCCTCGATGATCGCGATCTGGCGGCGGGCCTCGTGGTCAATCGCCTGCTGGATGAAGCGCAGGGAGTTCATGTTCTTGATCTCGCAGCGCGTGCCGAGATGGCCGAAATCCTGCGTCGCCTGGTACTTCTCGTAATCGCCCGGACGGCAGACCGAGACATTCACATCCGCGCGCAGGTTGCCGTTTTGCATGTTGCCGTCGCAGGTTCCGAGATAGCGCATGATCTGGCGCAGTTTCGAGACATAGGCAGCGGCCTCTTCGGGGCCGCGAATGTCCGGGCGCGAGACAATCTCCATCAGGGCGACGCCCGTGCGGTTCAGGTCCACGAAGGACATATGCGGGTCCATATCGTGGATCGACTTGCCGGCATCCTGTTCCAGGTGAATACGTTCGATCCGCACCACGCGGGCCGTGCCATCGCCCAGCTCAACCAGCACTTCGCCTTCGCCCACGATCGGGTGGTAGAGCTGGCTGATCTGGTAGCCCTGGGGCAGGTCCGGGTAGAAATAGTTCTTGCGGTCAAAGGCCGAGCGCAGGTTGATCTCGGCCTTCAGGCCCAGGCCCGTGCGCACGGCCTGCGCCACGCATTCCTCGTTGATCACCGGCAGCATCCCCGGCATGCCCGCATCCACGAAGGCCACGTTCGAATTCGGCTCGGCCCCGAAGAGCGTCGAAGCGCCGGAGAACAGCTTGGCATTGGTCGCGACCTGGGCATGGACTTCGAGTCCGATCACCAGTTCCCAATCCTCCCGCGCGCCCGCGATGACCTTGGGTTTCGGGGTGTCATATGTGAGGTCGAGCATGGTCTGTCTCCGCCAGTGAACGCAGCGGTTTTAGGGGAGGCGCGAGGTCGGGGCAAGGCGCATTGCGCGGCCCCGGCTCTGCTTTCGCCGCGCGATCCGCGCCCCGCCGATCGGCGCCAGCGCCCCAAGCAGCAGCCCGCCACCAGCCGGCAGCGGCACGGTCGCGAGGGTGCCATTGATGGTGATCAGGGCGCGGGTGGCCGTACTGTCATTGCCCAGACCGAAATTGACGATCCCATCCCGGTTCACGGCCCGCAGGATATGATCGGCGCCATAGAGCGCGATCAGGTCCAGCTCGACCGTGAAACTGTCGAAATTCACAGGCCCGCCGAACGGGTTGGAGATGAACTTACCATCGAGGAACAGGCGATCCGTCGCCGGGACGTCGCCACCCGTCTTCGCATCGAGAACCAGCGTCGCGGACAGCACCTGACTAAGCTCGCCTCCGTTCAGTTGTGAAGTGAGGTCATAGGACCAGCTCGTGCTTTCGTCTGTCACATCATTCAGGCGGCTCGGACCCGGATTGCCCCCGATATCGCGGATCATGAAATCGCCATTGGTCGTGGTCTCGGCAATCACCTCTGCGGGGGCCGGATCGCCGATGGCCAGACCGGTCAGGGTGACCGGCGTGGCATGGGCAGCGCCAGCCAGCGCGGCGACAAAGACAAGGGAGATCAATGCGGGACGTTTCATACGGGGCACTCTCGTTAAGAACAAAATCGAGAAACCTTAACACAGCTTTGCCATGTCACCGCAGGAAATCACGGCGCCTCGCCCGATTGGGTCTCTAACACTGTGCTAACGCCGCCCCGGACAACCTTGCGCGCATTATGACAGCAAAAGGAGATTGGGTGATGACGTATTTTCAAACCTCACAAGGGCGGCTCGGGGCTCTGTGCGCCCTCCTGCTGGTCGGCTGGTTGGTGCCGGCACCTCTCGTGGCGCAGACAGAACCCCAATTGCGGCTGGAGCAGGGGGCCGAGCGGCCAAGGCTTTCCGGGCCACAATCCTTCGGCACGCAGGAGCGTCGTCAGCGCGCGGTCATGGATCTCGATTGCGGGAACAAGACCTACCGGCTCGACACGGGCAACGACACGGGCAGTTGCGGGGCCTATACGAACGAGGCGGGCGTGGTGGTCGTGACCTGCACCGACGGGACCGAGATCCTGGTGGAGGCGAATTGCGCCGGAGGCTGCGTGCAGGCCAGCGGCACGGGCTCCTGCACCATCAATCCCTGACCGCGCAGGCCGATCTTTGCCAAGCGGGCGCTTGCCTCTGGTCTTGTCTGCGGCGATGGGCGAGGCTGGCGCGATCTTTGCAAAGGACCGGACCATGCCTCGTTTCACGCGCCTTCTGGGCTTGATCGCCGTCTGTCTGGTCGCGGCCTGCGGCGGGCGGGCCGAACGCGGGGCACCGGACCTGCCGGTCACCCAATGGGATTTCCGCCCCGACGCAGAGGCGCTGACCGGGGCTGCCTTGGCGGCGCTGGCCACCCATGGCGCGGCGCTGCCTGCGGGGACGCCGGCGGATGTGCGCGACTGGTGTCCGGCCTATCTGCGCGCGGGACCCGAGGATCGGGCAGCATTCTGGACAGGGTTTCTCTCGGCGCTCGCGAAATACGAGAGCACGTGGAACCCGCAGGCCGTGGGTGGGGGCGGGCAGTGGTTCGGGCTGACGCAAATCTCGCCCGCCACGGCGCGGGGCTATGGCTGCCGGGCGACAACCGGCAATGCCCTGCTCGATGGTCCGGCGAACTTGTCCTGCGCGATCCGCATCATGGCAGTGACCGTGCCACGGGACGGGGTGATCGCCGCCGGGCGCGGGGGCGTCGCCGCCGATTGGGCGCCCCTTTTGAGCACGTCCAAACGCCAATCCATGCAGGCCTGGACCGCCGCGCAGCCCTATTGCCGGTAACTGTCCAGACGGCGTGACACCCTAATGTGATGGACGACGCGGGGCCTTGGGCCTATTTTATCCCCTGCACGGAGCAACTGGGGAGGGGAGCCGCGTGCTGGAAGTGTCCCATAACGAATGGCTCGTGGTCGCATCCCTTGCGGTGGCGCTCATGGCCGGGTTCACGGGCCTGTCGCTGACCAAGGGGGCCTCGGCGCTGCATGCGGGGCCGCGCAAGACCCGGGTGGCCATGGCTGCCGTCGCCTTGGGCGGGGGCATCTGGGCGATGCATTTCGTGGCCATGCTGGGACTGCAACTGCCGATCCTGTTCTATTACGACCCTCTCATCACCCTGATCTCGGCGCTGGTGGCGATCCTGATCGTGGGTGTGGCTCTGTTGATCCTGCATTTCCTGCCGCGCTCGCGCCAGACGATCACCCTGGCCGGGGTTTGCGTCGGGCTGGGCATTCCGGTGATGCATTATATCGGCATGTCCGGGATGCGCCTGTGCCAGCCGGATTATACCCTGCTCGGGCTGTTGGAGGCCGGGGCCGCCTCGATCCTGCTGGGGGTCGCGGCGATCTGGATCGCCTATGGCGAGCGGACCTATCGCAACATCCTGCTGGGGACGCTGTTCTTCGGGCTTGCGGTCTTCGCGGTGCATTTCGTGGCCATGTACGGCACGTCCTTCACGGCCATCGAAGGGGCCGATGCAGCGGGACCCCTGATCAGCAACGCGACGCTCGCCCTGATCGTGGCGGTGATCGCCTTCGTGATCTGCGGCGCGTTTTTACTGTCCAGTGTGACGCTCCTCCCGGCGGTGGAGGCACAGCAACGCGCAGCCGAGGCGCAGACCGACGACCCGGACCCCGCGCCAGAGCCCGACGCCCTGCCGGATCCCGAGCTCACACCGCAGATCAAGTCCGTGCCCTATGAGCTTGATGGAAAGACGTTTTTCATCGACAGCGGGGATGTCACCGCGATCCGGGCTGAGGGGCATTACACGATCCTCTATCGCGGGACGCAGAAGCTCTTCTGCCCGTGGTCGATCTCGGATGCGGAGGCGCGCCTGCCCCGGGGGCATTTCGTGCGCGCCCATCGCAGCTATCTTGTGAACCCGGCGCATGTCACCGGCTTCGAGCGCAAGAAAGACAATGGCGTGGTCTTCTTCGACGCGGCCGGGGCCCTTGAAAAGGTGCCTGTCAGCCGCTCGCGTCTGCAGGATGTGCGCCTCGCCCTGGGCCTCGTCTGAGCCGAACCGCGCCCCGGCCTGTCACCAAATGACCGAATTCGCGCGCCCCGCACTGGGGCTCTCGCCCCATGCGCGAACGGGTTCGCAACTCGTGCGCCATATGCGCAATTCGTGAAATCCGCCTCTCGATCCATGTGTCGGCGGTGGGTCTGCGGCAGGCGGTCGCACTAGCGTCGCAGGCCAAGGCAGATGGGCGCATGAGACGCCCCCGACCCAGAGGAGGACCCGAACATGATACCAGCGGGCTTTGAATATCACCGCCCTGCGGACCTCGAATCCGCGCTGCAGGTGCTGCAGACCCATGGAGACGAGGCGCGCTGCCTCGCCGGAGGGCACAGCCTGATCCCGATGATGAAACTGCGCATGGCCGCGGTGGAGCATCTTGTGGATCTGCAGGACATCGCCGAACTACGCGAGATTTCCGTCGAGGCGGGCCGGATCACCATTGGCGCGATGGTCACCCAGCATGCGCTGATCACCTCGGACGCGCTCAACGCTGGGGCACCGCTCCTGCGGGAGGCCGCCGAGCAGATCGCCGATCCGCAGGTGCGCTATATGGGGACCGTGGGCGGGAACGTCGCCAATGGTGATCCGGGCAATGACATGCCCGGCCTGATGCAGGCGCTGGATGCCACTTTCACCCTGCTGGGTCCGGACGGGTCCCGCGAGGTTGCGGCGCGGGAGTTCTTCGAAGGCGCCTATACGACCCTGCGCGAGGATGAGGAGATCCTGACCAAGATCGCCTTTGACGCTCATGCCAAGGGCTTTGCCTATGAAAAGCAGAAGCGGAAGATCGGCGATTACGCCACCGCTGCGGCAGCCGTTCTGATCGAGAAGGATGGCATGGTCGCGGGCAAGGTGGACATCGCCATGACCAATCTCAGCGATACACCGGTCTATTCCGAGGCCGCCGGGGCGGCGCTCAGCGGCACGTCCTGCGATGCAGAGGCCGTGAAGGCCGCCGTGACCGCCATGCTCACCGATATTGATCCGATGCCCGACAATCGCGGGCCGATCGAATTCAAACGCCACGTAGCAGGCGTGATCCTCGGTCGGGCGGTTGCCCGGGCGTGGTCGCGGGCCTGAGGGGGACAGACATGTCTGACAAGATGCACATCAAGATGACCGTGAACGGCAAAGCCGAGGAAATGCTGGCCGAGCCGCGCGAGCTGCTGATCTACGTGCTGCGCGAGCGGCTCAACATCACCGGCCCCCATGTGGGCTGCGAGACCTCCCATTGCGGGGCCTGCACGGTCGAGATGGACGGCAAGTCCGTCAAGGCCTGCACCGTGTTCGCGGCCCAGGCCAACGGGGCCGACATCACCACGGTGGAGGGGCTGGGCGATCCCGATGACCTCCACGTGTTGCAGCGGATGTTCAAGGAGCATCACGGGCTGCAATGCGGTTACTGCACGCCGGGCATGATCACCCGCGCGCACCGCCTGCTGCAGGAAAACCCGAACCCCACCGAGGCGGAGGTCCGTTTCGGCATGGCCGGGAACCTGTGCCGCTGCACCGGGTATCAGAACATCGTCAAATCCATCCTGGCCGCCGCGTCCGAGATGAACGCCGCGAAGGAGGCCGCAGAATGAATGACATGACACCTCCCACCCGCGAGGAGCGGGTCGAGAAGCTCAAGGGGCTCGGCTCCTCGCGCAAGCGGGTCGAGGATGCGCGCTTCACCCAGGGCAAGGGCAGCTATGTCGATGACGTGAAACTGCCCGGCATGTTGCATGGCGACTTCGTACGCTCCCCCTATGCCCATGCGCGGGTGGTCTCGATCAATACCGACGCGGCCATGGCGCTGCCCGGCGTGGTCGCGGTGCTGACCGCCAAGGATCTGGAGCCGCTGTCCCTGCACTGGATGCCGACGCTCGCGGGTGACAAGCAGATGGTGCTGGCCGATGGCAAGGTCCTGTTCCAAGGCCAAGAGGTCGCCTTTGTCGTGGCCGAGGACCGCTATATCGCCGCTGATGCGGTGGAGCTGGTCGAGGTCGAGTACGAAGAACTGCCGGTCCTCGTGGACCCGTTCGAGGCGCTGCAATCGGATGTGGTCCTGCGTGAGGATCTGGAGCCTGGTGCCGATGGTGCCCATGGCCCGCGCCGTCACCACAACCATATCTTCCTCTGGGAAGAGGGCGATAAGACCGCCACCGAGCAGGTGATCGACAGTGCCGAGGTCGTGGTCGAGGAGATGGTCTATTACCACCGCACGCATCCATGCCCGTTGGAGACCTGCGGGTCCGTGGCCAGCATGGACAAGGTCAACGGCAAGCTCACCCTCTGGGGCACGTTCCAGGCGCCCCATGTGGTCCGAACGGTCGCGAGCCTTCTGAGCGGGATCGAAGAGCACAATATTCGGGTCATCTCGCCGGATATCGGTGGGGGTTTCGGCAACAAGGTCGGTGTTTATCCGGGCTATGTCTGCTCCATCGTGGCTTCCATCGTGACGGGCAAGCCGGTGAAGTTCATCGAGGACCGGATGGACAACCTGATGGCCACGGCCTTTGCCCGGGATTACTGGATGAAGGGCAAGATTTCGGCCACGAAAGAGGGCAAGATCACCGGGCTCCATTGCCATGTGACGGCTGACCATGGCGCGTTCGATGCCTGCGCCGACCCCACCAAGTTCCCCGCCGGGTTCTTCCATATCTGCACCGGCTCCTATGACATTCCGGTCGCCTATGTGGGCGTGGACGGGGTCTATACAAACAAGGCCCCGGGGGGTGTCGCCTATCGCTGCTCCTTCCGGGTGACGGAGGCCGCGTACTTCATCGAGCGGATGATCGAAGTGCTGGCGATGGAGCTCGGTATGGACGCGGCAGAGCTGCGCCGGATCAACTTCATCAAGGCCGACCAATTCCCCTATCAGTCAGCGCTCGGATGGGAGTTCGACAGTGGCGACTACCATACCGCCTGGGACAAGGCCCTTGCAGCGGTCGATTACGACGGCCTGCGCAAGGAACAGGCCGAGCGGGTCGAGGCGTTCAAGCGCGGCGAGACCCGCAAGCTTCTGGGCATTGGCCTGACCCATTTCACCGAGATCGTCGGGGCGGGGCCGGTGAAGAACTGCGACATCCTCGGGATGGGCATGTTCGACAGTTGCGAGATCCGCATTCACCCCACGGGGTCCGCGGTCGCGCGGCTCGGCACGATCAGTCAGGGGCAGGGGCATGCCACGACCTTTGCGCAGATCCTCGCTACCGAGACCGGCTTGCCCGCAGACAGCATCACCATCGAAGAGGGCGATACGGACACGGCACCCTACGGGCTGGGCACCTATGGCTCGCGCTCGACCCCGGTCGCCGGGGCGGCCACGGCGCTGGCCGGGCGCAAGATCCGCGCCAAGGCGCAGATGATCGCGGCCTACCTGCTGGAGGTCCATGACAACGATGTGGAATGGGACGTGGACCGCTTTGTGGTCAAAGGCGCGCCGGAGCGGTTCAAGACGATCCAGGAGATCGCCTATGCCGCCTATAACCAGGCCATTCCGGGCGTCGAGCCGGGGCTGGAAGCGGTTAGCTACTATGACCCGCCCAACATGACCTATCCGTTCGGGGCCTATATCTGCGTCATGGAGATCGACGTGGACACCGGCGAGCACGAGATCCGGCAGTTCTATGCGCTGGATGATTGCGGCACGCGGATCAACCCGATGGTCATCGAGGGGCAGGTCCATGGCGGCCTGACCGAGGCGCTCGCCATCGCCATGGGCCAAGAGATTGCCTATGACGATATCGGCAACTGCAAGACCGGGACGCTGATGGATTTCTTCATCCCGACCGCGTGGGAGACGCCGAACTACACCACCGACTTCACCGAGACCCCCAGCCCGCATCACCCGATCGGGGCCAAGGGCGTGGGCGAGAGCCCGAATGTCGGCGGGGTGCCGGCCTTCTCGAACGCGGTGCATGATGCCTTCCGGGCCTTTGGGCTCCGGCAGAGCCACATGCCCCATGACCATTGGCGGATCTGGAAGACCGCCAACGATCTCGGCCTCCACGGCTGAGGAGCGAGGGGACGCGGGGGACGGTGTGCAAGGCGCCGGGCCCTCGCGGACCTTCGGATATGACATGACACATTGGACCGACTTGCAAAGGGCCATGGGGGAGACGGGCTATGTGGCCTCGGACGATCTCGCCATGGCCCTGCATATCGCCGGGCGTCTCGGGCGGCCTCTCCTGCTGGAGGGGGCGGCGGGCGTCGGCAAGACCGAGGTCGCGCGCGTGCTGGCCGCCGTGCAGGCCACGCGCCTGATCCGCCTGCAATGCTATGAGGGGCTGGATGCGGCCCATGCGATCTATGAGTGGAACTACCAGCGCCAGTTGCTGGCGATCCGGGCGGCGGCCGAGGACGGGGAGCGGGCCCGCGCCGCCGAGGCGCGCGTATTCTCGGAAGAGTTCCTGCTCGAACGTCCGCTTCTGGCCGCGATCCGGCAGGACAAGGCGCCGGTTCTGCTGATCGACGAGATCGACCGGGCGGATGAGGAGTTCGAGGCCTACCTGCTGGAGATCCTGTCGGAATACCAGATCACTGTGCCCGAGCTTGGCACCCTGAAGGCCGTCACGCGGCCTACGGTGATCCTGACCGCCAACGGCACGCGGGACCTGAGCGATGCGCTTCGGCGGCGCTGCGTCTACGCCTATGTGGACTATCCCAGCCGCGAGACGGAGCTTGCGATCCTCGTCGCGCGCTGTCCCGAGATCGCCGATCATCTGGCGGCGCAGATCGTCGGCTTTGTGCAATCGGTGCGGCGCGAAGATCTGGAAAAGAAGCCGGGCATCGCCGAGATGCTCGACTTCGCCGCCGCGCTGTCGGGGCTCGGGATCGCGGATCTGAACGACGATCCGCAGGTGCTGGGTGCGACGCTCGCGACCCTGCTCAAGACCCGGACCGACCGGGATGCACTGCCTCTCGAGGTGGCCCAGCGGCTGGCGGGCAAGGCGGCATGAGCCGCGTCACCCGCTTTGCCGCTCGCGATGCCGGCCCGGCGGCGCGCATGGCCGGGTTCATGGCCCATCTGCGCAGCCATGGCATGACGCTGGGCGTCGGTGCGGCCGAGCTTGGGCTCGAGGCGCTGGCCTGCGTTGATGCCACGCGCCCGGCTACGGCCCGGGCCGCCCTGCGCGCGGTCTGTGCAGGGTCGCAGGCCGAAGTGGCACAGTTTGACGGGCTCTTTGATGCCTATTGGCTCAATGGCGGGCGCGTGCGGGAAAAATCCGTGCCGAGCCCCAAGGCGCCCACGCCGCAAAACAGCTCTTCCGAGATCGCGGATGGCCCGCAGGGCGGACGCGGACGGGCCGAGAGCCCCGAGGACGGCGCAGGCGAGGCAGAGATGGACGGCGCGGGCAAGCTCATCGCCTCGCAGGTCCAGAACCTGATGAAAAAGGATCTGCGCGACGTGGTGTCGGCTGCGGATATCCGCGCGGCTGAGCGGGTGGCTGAACGGTTGGGTAAGGCGCTGCGCGATCGCCGGTCGCGGCGTCGCAAGGCCGCCACGCGCGGCCCCGGCATCGACTTTCGCCGCACGATCCGACGATCCCTGGCCGCGGGCGGCGAGCCCCTGCGCCTTGCGCGCCGCCGCCGTCCGGAGCGCCCGGTGAAGATCGCGGCACTCTGCGACGTCTCGGGCTCGATGACGGTCTATGCCCGGGTCTTTCTGGCTTTTCTCGCGGGGCTGATGCGGGCCGATCCCGCCTCGGATGCCTATCTCTTTCACACCCGTCTGGTGCGGATCACCGGCGCGCTGCGCGACGAGGATCCGATCCGCGCCCTGAACCGGCTCAGCCTGCTGGCCGATGGGTTCGGAGGCGGCTCGAAAATCGGCGCGGCGCTCGACACCTATGCCAGCACCTATGCGCGCCGTTTCGTGGATAACCGGACGGTCGTGCTGATCCTGTCCGATGGCTACGACACGGGCGAAACCGGCCAGACCGGGGCGGCGCTGGCGCGTCTGAAACGCCGGGGGTGCAAGATCATCTGGCTGAACCCCCTGAAATCTTGGCGGGATTACGCGCCGGTCTCGGGGGCGATGGCGGCGGCCATGCCGCATCTCGATCTCTTTGCCCCGGCGGCGACCCTTGCGGATCTGGCCGCACTTGAAACAGAACTGGGAGGGCTGTGATGGACGCTCTGGAACGCGAAATGGCCGGTCTGCGGGCCGAGGGCCGTGCCTTTGCGGTGGCCACGGTGGTCCGCACGCTCGAGGCGACCTCCGCCAAGCCCGGGGCCAAGGCGCTGGTCTCAGCCGAGGGCGAGATACTGGCGGGTTGGGTCGGCGGCGGCTGCATCCGCGGGGCCATCGGGCGCGCCGCGCGCGAGGCCGTGGCCGATGGCGAGACGCGGTTTTTGTCACTGCGCCCCGAAGAGATCCTCGAGGCTGAGGGCGTCGCCCCCGGCGAAGAACGCGCTGGCGTCCGGTTTGCCCGCAATGGCTGCCCTTCCAAGGGTTCGATGGATGTGTTCGTCGAGCCGGTCCTGCCGCGCCCGGTCCTGCAGATCTGCGGGGCGGGTCCCGTGGCGCGTGCGTTGGCCCGGCTCGGGGCCGGGTTCGATTTCGACCTCGCGCTTGCCGCGCCGGGCCTGTCGGCCGAGGAGGCGCCCGAGGGCGTGCGCCTCGCTGACAGCTATGCCTTTGATACGGGCGCGGATGCGGCGCGCTTTCTCGTGATCGCCACGCAAGGCAAGGGCGATGAGGCGGCCCTGCGTGCGGCCCTGGCCGCTGGGGGCAGCTATATCGCCTTTGTCGGTAGCCGCCGGAAATTCGCGACCCTGCGCGCCCGGCTCGAGGCTGACGGCCTCGCCTCCGCGCTGCTCGATCAGGTCAAGGCACCTGCCGGTCTCGACATCAAGGCGATCACCCCCGAGGAGATCGCCCTGTCGATCCTGGCCGAGATCGTCGCCGCCCGCCGCAGTCCCCAGCGGGAGGCGGGCGCATGAGGGCCCTGTTCCCGCGGCTGGTCGCCCGGCTCAAGCCCACCAAGGCCCAGGCCGATGTCCTGAGCCGCATCAAGTTTCCCTGTTGCTGAGAGGAGGACGCCATGTCCCTGAACCTGACCGATGAGATCGAGATCCCCGCACCGCGCGCGGCGGTCTATGCCGCCCTGAACGACCCGGAGATCCTCCGCGACTGCGTTCCCGGCTGCGAAGAGCTGATCCAGCATTCCGAGACCGAGCTCGAGGCGAAGGTCGTGCTCAAGATCGGGCCGGTCAAGGCGCGCTTCACCGGCCATGTCACCCTCGATCCCAGCGGCGCGCCGGAGCGGTTCTCGCTGGTGGGCGAGGGCTCCGGCGGGGCGGCGGGCTTTGCCAAGGGCGGCGCGGATGTGGTGCTGGAGGATCGCGGCGCGGCAACGCTTCTGAGCTACACGGCTAAAGCCGAGATCGGCGGCAAGCTTGCACAGCTGGGCTCCCGGCTCGTGGCGGCCACCGCGAAAAAGCTTTCGGCGAAATTCTTTGCCAGCTTCAAGGACAAGGTCGCCGAGACGGCCGACGCCTGAGCCCACTCACGGAATGCAGGCCCCTGAGGGCGCGCGGTCAGCGCGCCCTTTTTCGTGCCTAGTAGAGCCCGGCGGTCTTGCCGCGAAGGGCGACAAGGGCGAGCACCGTGTCGATGGTGGGCGTCGGCGTCTCGGTCAGACGGCCGAGCTCCTGAACCGAGCTCACCAGCGCGTCGATCTCCATCGGGCGGCCCTGATCGAGATCCTGCCACATGGAGGTCCGGTGCGCGCCCACGGCGGCCCCGCCATCGATACGCTTTTCCACATCGATCGGGAATTTTACGCCCAGCTTTTCGGCGATCTCCTGCGCCTCGAGCATCATGCCCTTGGCCACGGCCCGCGTGCCCGGATCGGTGCAGAGCACATCCAGCGTCGCATGGGTCAGGGCCGAGATCGGGTTGAAGGACAGGTTCCCCCAGAGCTTCACCCAGATCTCGTCGCGGATCCGCGGGCGCACGGGCGCCTTCAACCCCGCCGAGGACAGCGCCTTGGACAGCGCCATCGCCCGGTCCGAGCGTTCGCCCGATGGCTCCCCCAGCGAGAAGCGATTGCCCTCGATATGGTTGATCACACCGGGCTCGATCACCTCGGCCGCCGGGTAGACCACGCAGCCCAGCACCCGGTCCGGGCCGAACCCGTCCCATTGCGCGTTCCCCGGATCCACCGAGGCCAGCCGCGTCCCCTCCAGATCCGTGCCGATCTTGTGGAAATACCACCAGGGCACGCCGTTCACGCCGGACACGATCGTGGTCTCGGGCCCGATCAGGGGTTGCATCTTCGGCACGACCGGCGGCACCGAATGCGCCTTCAGCGTGACGATCACATAATCCTGCGGGCCCAGATCCTCGGGATTGTCCGAGGCAGTGACCGACACCGTGCTGCGCTGGTCGCCCTCTTCGATCAGGGTCAGCCCGTTCGCCTGCATCGCCGCCAGATGCGGCCCGCGCGCCACGAGGCTCACATCCGCGCCCGCTTGTGCCAGTTTCACGCCCATATAGCCGCCGATGGCCCCGGCGCCGAACACACAGATTTTCATGGAAGTCTCCCACGCCCGCCCGGTCGCGCGCGCTCTTCTTCATTGTTCCCAAAATACTCCCGCCGGAGGCGTCCCGCAGGGGCCACCGGCGACAGGGTCGGATCAGGCGCGGGTCAGGCGGCCTGCTCCACGAGGCCGAGCTTCTCCGCCATGCCGATCCGCTGGATCTTGCCCGTGGCACCCTTGGGCAGTTCCTCGAGCAGCACGACCTTGCGCGGCACCTTGAAATCCGCAAGGCGCGAGGCGGCAAAGTCGCGGATATCGCGCTCGGTCATCTCGGACCCGTCGGTCAGCACCACGGCGGCGGCAACCTCTTCGCCGAGCTTGGGATGGGGCAGGGCGAAGGTGACGACCTGCGCGATCTCCGCATGATCCAGCAGGATCGCGTCCACCTCCAGCGGAGACACCTTCTCGCCGCCGCGGTTGATGATCTCTTTCAGGCGCCCGGTCAGGGACAGATAGCCCTCGGCATCGAACGCGCCCTGATCGCCGGTCCGGAACCAGCGCGCGCCCTCGGCCTCGAAAAAGCTCTTGGCATTGGCGTCCGGGTTGCCCTCGTAGCCGGGGGTCACATTGGGCCCCGAGATCACGACCTCGCCAATCGTGCCATTGTCGATCAGCACATCATCGCTCTCATGGGCGATGCGCACGAGCGGCCCGGCGGGCACGCCGACCGAGCCGGCCTTCTGCGTGTCAAAACCCAGCGGGTTGGAACACATCTGATGGGTGGCCTCGGTCATGCCGTAACCCTCGATCACCGGCGCGCCGAATGTCTTTTGCAGCTCGGCCATCACGGGCGGCGGCAGGGAGGCCGAGGACGAGCGCAAGAAGCGCAGATTGGCCCCGGCGATGATCTCGGCATTGCGGCCCGCGCGGCTCAGGATCGCCTGATGCATGGTCGGCACGGCGGTGTACCAGCTGGGCTTGCAGGTCTCGAGCTGACCAAAGAAGGCCAGCGCGTTGAAGCCCGGCGTGCACCAGATCGACGCCCCGGCCTCGAGCGAGGCAGACACGGCCGCAATCAGCCCGTGGATATGAAAGAGTGGCATGACATTCATGCAGCGATCCGCCGGGGTCAGCTCCAGCGAGGTTCGGATATTGGCCGCCGAGGCCGCCACATTCGACTGCAGGAGCGGCACGATCTTGGGGCGCGAAGTCGTGCCCGAAGTGTGCAGGATCAGGGCCACGTCATCCGGGGTCGGCGCGGCGGTATCCGCGGTCCCGGCGCTGCCCTCGGGGGTCAGCGTGAAGGTGCCCGCGGGCTCAGCCGCGTCAAAGGCCAGACGGATCACCGTTAGGTTCGAGCTCCGCGCGGCAGCCAGGGCGGGGCCGTCATAGCCCTCGGCCAGAACAATCGCCTTGGCGCTCAGATCGCTCAGGTAGAACTCGTATTCTTCCTGCCGGTAGCCCGGATTCAGCGGGGCCGTTGTCGCGGTCTGGGCAATGGTGACAAAGGCCGAGGCCATCTCGGGCCCGTTGGGCAGCACGATGGCCACCCGGTCGCCCCGTCCCACACCCGCCGCATGCAGCGCATCGCGCGTCGCGGCGCTCTGGGCGCGCAGCCCGCCATAGCTCAGCCAGTCCCGCTCGGGTGCGCCAATGGCGGGCGCATCCTCCGCATGGGTTGCGATCAGCTCAGAAACCGTCTGTGCCATGAAAAGTCCCCTCGTCTTTCTTCTTCGTCTCGGTCGCGCGTGCCGGCGGTTGCTCCGGTCCTCATACGCGCGACGGGTCTGCGGGGCCCGCTCCCGTGGGCCCCAGGGTCCGCCCGGCGTTACTCCGCCGGGACCTGCTTCTTGCCGGGCTTTTTCACATACTTCAGCAGCGGAAGCAGGAAGAAAACCAGCGCCAGAACCATGAATGTAGCCGACAGCGGGCGCTCGACAAATGCAAACACATTGCCTTGCTCCATCACCAGCGTCTGACGGAAGCTTTTCTCCATCAGCGGGCCGAGGACGAGGGCCAGTACCAGCGGCGCGAGCGGGTAATCCGCCTTGCGCAGGACATAGCCTGCAATGCCGAAGGCCGCGATCAGCCAGACGTCGTGGATCTTCTGGCTCGGGGCGAAACCGCCCACGATGCACAGGACGATGACCACCGAACAGAGCACGGTGAAGGGCATCCGCAACGCCCAGACAAAGAGCGGGATCAGCGCAAGGTTGATGAGCACCGCCGCCACATTGGCCGTGTAAAGCGAGCTGATCATGCCCCAGACGAAGTCCGGCTGCTCGATGAACAGCATCGGGCCGGGCACCAGGCCCCACATCACCATGCCGCCCAGCAGGAGGGCCGTGGTCGGCGAGCCCGGGATGCCCAGGGTCAGCATCGGCAAGAGGGATCCGGTTGAGGCGGCGTTATTGGCGGTTTCCGGGGCGGCGACGCCCTCAATCTCGCCCTTGCCGAAATTCTCGGACTTCTTGGAGGTCGTGCGCGCGATGCCGTACGCCATCAACGCGGCCGGTGTCGCTCCTGCGGCTGGCAGCATCCCGACGAAGAAGCCGAGGAACGAGCCCATGGACATGGTTTTCCACAGCTGGTTCATCCGGCGCATTCCGGCGCGCAGTTCGGAAAAGGTAATCTTGGCTGCCGTCACGGTGGGCGAGGATTTCGAGGTCTCGATCGTGTAGAGAATCTCGCCGATCCCGTAGACCCCGATGGCCAGCACCAGGAACGAGATCCCGGAATAGAAGCCCGGCATATCCCCGAAGATCAGCCGCGGTTGCCCTGAGATCAGGTCCAGGCCAACCGTGCTGAGCACGAGGCCGAGACAGATCATCACGATGGTCTTGAGTGCGTCATCGCCACCCAGACCCACAAAGGTCGTGAAGGCCAGAAGGACAAGCGCGAATTCCTCAGCTGGTCCGAAGGCGAGGGCGAGATCCGCAAGCGGGATGGCGAAGGCGGTGAAGAGGATGACCGAGATCGTCCCGCCCACAAAAGACGCGACAGCCGCCGCGATGAGCGCGAGGCCAGCCTCGCCCTTTTGCGCCATGGGTCGGCCATCAAAGGTGGTCGCGACCGCGGTCGAGGCGCCGGGAATGCCCAGCAGGATCGAGCTGACCGCGCCGCCATACATCGCGCCGTAGTAGATGGCGCAGAGCAGAATGATCGCCGAGGCGGGGGGCACGACAAAGGTCAGGGGCAGCACGATTGCCACCCCGTTGACCGATCCCAGTCCGGGCATTGCGCCAATGAACAGGCCAACGGTCACGCCGATGATGACGATGAACAGGTTGAGCGGGCTCAGGGATGTTGCGAACCCTTCGGCCAGTAGAGCAAAGATATCCATGTCCGGTTTCCTTTAGAAAAACGCGGCGTAGAGCGGCAGGAACAACGGTTCTGTCACGCCCTTGGGCAGCAGGATTTTCAGGGTCACTTCGAAAAAGAAGAAGAGAAACACGGGCACGGACAGCGTCAGGATCGCCGTGAGTTTCCAGCCATGACCGCCATAGATGCGCAGATACCAAATCATGAAGAGCGGGATCGCCACATAGGCGCCGACAACCGGCAGGAGCGCGATCGTCACCACAAGGGAGATCGACACGGCCAGAACCGCCCGGCGCGTTTCGGGGTCGAAAAAGGGCTCTTCGGGCGCCTCGCTGCGCAAGGATCGCAACAGGATCGCGGCCGATGTCAGCAGCATGATACCGGACAGCCAGAACGGAAATGCGCCGCCTCCCGGGCCTTCATACTCGACCCAGCCAATGGGCAGCACCAATGCGTGGATCATGAAATATCCCGACAGACCCATCAGGGCCATCGCGATCAGGCTTTCGGCTTTCAGCATACCCCAACCCCTTGTGAATGCTTGTTCTTATATGCAAGCGCGGGCCGCCTTCCGGGGCCGCCCGCGCTCTGTCCGGCGTAGGGGATCTTACGAGCCGGTTTCACCTGCCATTTCCTTGAGGATCGCAGCGTGCTTCTCGCGCTCCTCGAGGAAATAGGCCTGCAATTCATCCCCGGTGAGGAAGTCCGACATCAGGGCCTTCTCCTCGGTGTAGGTCTGCCATTCCTCGGTCTGAGCGAGGCCCTCGAACATGGCGGTGTAATAGGCCACGGCCTCGGCGGGCATGTCCTTGGGACCGACGAAGGAGCGCTGCATCCAGTAGACGATGTCATGGCCAAGCTCGGTCGCGGTGGGCACGTCGGGGAAGACGGCCAGACGCTCGGGCGTGAAGGCAGCGATTGGGCGGACCTTGCCCGCTTTCCAGAAGCCCATCTGCTCGGACGGGTTGTTCACGGTCGCATCGATATGGCCACCGACCAGGTTCTTGGCCACGGTGCCGCCCCCTTTGAAGGGCACATAGGTGTGCTTGATGCCGAACTCTTTCTCGAGCATCGCGGTCACGAGGCTGTCTTCCTGCCCGGTGCCGGTGCCGCCCATCTTCCAGGTGCCGCCAGCGTCCTTCACCGCGGCCACATAATCGTCGAGCGTCTGGATGTCGCTATCGGCATTGACCCAGAGCACGAAGGTGTCGAGCGCCATGCGCGCCAACGGGGTGTACTCGGCGATATCCACGCCGATATCCGTGCGGATCGGGGTGGTGTAGTAGCTGTTCAGGGTGGCCATGATGACATGGGCGTCGCCCGGCTTGTCCTTGAGGTAGCGCAGGGCCTCGGCGCCGGAGCCGCCGCCCTTGTTCACGGGCAGCACGGGCATGGAGGCCAGGTTTTCCTTTTGGATGATCGACTGGAACAGACGTGCGAGACGGTCCGCGCCGCCGCCCTGACCGGCCATGATGACCATCTCGATCGGCTTGTTGGGCTTCCAGTCGTCGTCGGCCATGGCGGGGGCGGCGAGGGATGTCGCGGCGGCGGCGGCGACGGCCATTGCGGCGCGGCGGGTAAAGTTGAGTGTCATATGGTGTCCTCCCTGATGACCTTTGAGCGACCCTTTCGGGCCGCGCCCCGTGCTGGGCGTGAGGTGCAACATGGAGCGGCGTTCCGCAGATTTCACTGGATTTCGGGTTGGCGTGTTATATGTCTGAGCAACAGAGACGAAACTTGTAATGTTGTAAGGTTCGGCATGCGCAAGACCCTTGTGGGCCCCCGGCTGCGGGCGCTGCGGCGCGAGCGCAAGCAGACACAGGCAGAGATGGCCCAGGCCCTCGGTGTCTCCGCGGCCTATGTGAACCTTCTGGAGAACAACCAGCGCTCGCTCTCGGTGCAGATGCTCATGGCGCTGACCGAGACCTACAACGTGGATTGGCGCGATCTGGTCAAGGATGACGCGGCCACCCAGCTGACGGATCTGCGCCATGCCATGCAGGACCCGGTGTTTGACGATGCGGCTCCGGATCTGACGGAACTGCGTGCGGCGCTGGATCATGCGCCCAAGCTGGTGGCGCGGTTCCTGCAGCTTCACCAGTCTCATCGCGCGACGCTGGAGAAGGTGATGCGCATGGGCTCTGACGGCGGGCTGCCCGATCTGGTGGCGACCTCGCCCGAGACCATTATCCACGACTTTTTTCGCAATCATCGCAACCACTTCGACGAGCTGGAATGCGCCGCCGAGGCCGTGCGTGCAGCCATGCCCGGCGGGCCGGATGACATCTATTCCGACCTCAAGGACCGGCTCAGCCGCCAGCATGGGATCACCGTCACGCTGGAGCGGATCCACGACATGCCCGACAGCCTGCGGGTCTATGACGAGGCGGCGAGGCGCCTGCGCTTGTCCGAGGCGCTCGATCATCCCAACCGGATTTTCCAGCTCGCCCATGTGCTGGGCCTCGTGGAATTTCCCGAGATTTTCGACAGCCTGACGGCGGGGGCAGGGCTCTCGGAGAAGTCTGGTCTGGCGCGCTGTCGGGTGGAGTTGGCGAACTATTTCGCGGCCGCCGTGCTGATGCCCTATGAGCCGATCCTCGAGCTGGCGGAGCGCACGCGGTATGATGTGGACCGGATCGCGGCGGCGTTTTCCGTGGCCTTCGAGCAGGTCTGTCACCGGCTCACCACCTTGCAGCGGGACGGGGCCAAAGGGGTGCCGTTTTTCTTCATGCGGATCGACAAGGCGGGAAATGTTACGAAGCGATTCAACTCCACGTCGTTTCACTTGGCGGAGTATGGCGGGGCCTGTCCGGTGTGGAACATCCACAACACCTTCACCTCGCCCGGTGTGATCCTGCCGCAATTCGTGGAACTGCCCGATGGGGAGCAGTTCTTCACCATCAGCCGGACCACGGATCGCCCGGTGTTCAGCCGCGACACCCAGGAGCGCCGACTGGCGGTGGCGCTGGGATGCGAGCTGAGCCATGCGGAGCGGATCGGCTATGCCGCGCCCTATCGGCTGAGCGACACCAAGCTTTTCGGCAAGATCGGGATCAATTGTCAGATGTGCCCGCGCCAGAGCTGCTCGCAGCGGGCGCATCAGCCGCTGCACATGGATCTGCCGCTGGACACCAACCGGCGTGGCAACACCCGCTACGAGAGCTGATCGGTCTGAGGGGATTGGCGGCTTGGCTCGGGAGGTTTTGCGCCGCGCTACGCGCGTCGCCCGGGGCGAGAGGGGCCAGCCCCTCTCGCGCTCTCCCCGGGATATTTCCAGACTTAAGCCAGATCAGCGCCCGCCTGCGACATCCAGCAGGGCGCCGGTCGTGTAGCTGGCCTCATCCGAGAGCAGGTGCAGGATGGCGCGGGCCACTTCCTCGGCGCTGCCGGGGCGGGCGAGGGGCACGGCGTGAGCCAGATCCGCGGCGCGGTCGGGCAGGCCGCCCTTGGCGTGGATCTCGGTGGTGATGATGCCCGGTCGCACGGCGTTGACGCGGATGCGCTCGCCCGCAACCTCGAGCGCGAGGCCCTTTGTGAAGGTGTCGATGGCGCCTTTGGATGCGGCGTAATCGGCATATTGGTTCGGTGATCCCAGACGGGCCGCAGCGGACGAGACATTGACGATGGCCCCGCCCGACCCGCCATGGCGGGTGGACATGCGGCGCACGGCTTGCCCAGCCACGAGGATCGCGCCCACGGTGTTGACGGCGAACATGCGGGTCACGCGATCTGCGCTCATCTCGTCGACCCGGGCAGGCACATCCACGATCCCGGCATTGTTGATCAGGCCCGTGAGCGGTGCGCCCACCGCGTCGATCTCGGCAAAGAGCCGGGGGATCTGGTCAGGATCGCCCAGATCCGCGGCATGGAGCGAGGTGGTGGCACCGGACGCCGCGCAATCGGCCGCGACGGCGGCCGCGCCATCGGCATCGGAGCGGTAGTGCAGCGACAGGTGCAGGCCCGGGCGCGCGGACAGCCGGGCGCAGGCGGCGCCGATGCCCGCGCTAGCGCCGGTGATGAGGAGATGAGACAAGGGAGGGCTCCGTTGGGTTATGCGAGGTCAGGCGGCGAGGATGCGCCCGACCATTTCGGTGACATCCCGCGACAGGCCCGGGGTTGCGGCGATCCGTTCCAGCTCGATCTTGATCAGGCGCTGACGTTTCTCGTCATAGCGGGTCCAGCTGTCAAAGGCACTCGACATCCGCGCGGCGGTCTGGGGGTTGAGCGGGTCGAGCCGGATCAGCCAGTCGGCCAGAAGCTCGTAGCCCTCGCCCGACGCCGTGTGGAAGCCCGCGGTGTTCATGGCCAGCGCCCCGAGTGTGCTACGGAAGCGGTTGGGGTTCTTCCAGTCGAAATCCGGGTGCGCGGTCAGGGCCTTGCAGGCGCGCACGGCCTTGTCGGGTGCCGCGAGCGAGATTTGCAGCGCGAACCATTTATCCATGACCAGACGGTCGCCGGACCATTGTTCATAGAAGGTGCTGACCGCGTTGGTGCCCTTGCCGATGCTCAGCAGTGCCGAGAAGGCCGAAAGCTGTTCGGTCATGTTGTCAGCGCCGAGGAACTGCGCCTTGGCCCGCGCGCCCTCATCGATCTCGGACAGCAGACGCAGCGCTGTGCCGCGCAGGGCACGCTGGCCCGCGGCCTTGGCATCGGGGGTGTAGGGGCCCGGAACGGCCATGGCGTCATAGAGCTGGCCAAAGGCTTCGGCGCCATGGGTCGCGATGGCCCGGGTCAGGGACTTGCGCGCCGCGTAGATCGCATCGGGATCCGGCGTTACCCCGCCCGAATGGAGGGTCTGGGCCAGATCATCCTCCGAGGGAAGCGCGAGCGCCAGGGCCCGGAAGGCCGGATCGAGGCGCGCATCCTGCGCCACGGTCATGACCGCGTCGAGAAACGCCTCCGCCGGGGCGGTGGCTTCGGTGATCATGGTGATCAGCGTGTCCTTGGCCAGACTGCGCCCGGCCTCCCACCGGTTGAACGGGTCCGTGTCATGGGCCAGCAGAAGCAGCCGATCCGCGCGGCTGATCCCGTGACGCAGCCGCACCGGAGCCGAGAACCCACGCAGCAGCGACGGCACGGGGCGTTCGGGCAGGCCCTCGAACCGGAAGGATTGCGTCTGTTCGCGCAGAACCAGCGTTTGGGAGGGCACAAGCTCTGCCCCGTCGCGGCCCAGAAGCCCGGTGGTCACCGGGATCACCTGGGGGGACTTGTCGCTCTGGCCTGGTGTCTCGGGCAGGTCCTGGCGCAGGGTGAGCGTGTAGGTCCCGTCCGACCAGGCCTCCGCCACGTCGAGCGTCGGTGTGCCGGCCTGCGCATACCAGAGCCGGAACTGTGTGAGATCCTCGCCCGTGGCCTCTTCGAAGACGGCGATCCAGTCCTCGATCGTGCAGGCCTCGCCATCATGGCGCTCGAAATAGAGGTCACAGCCCTTGCGATAGGCCTCGGGCCCGATCAGGGTGCGCAGCATCCCGATCACCTCGGCGCCTTTTTCATAGACCGTTGCGGTGTAGAAATTGTTGATCTCGATGTATTCCTCGGGCCGTACCGGGTGCGCAAGCGGTCCCGCATCCTCGCGGAACTGGCGCGCGCGCAGCATCAGCACATCGTCGATCCGCTTGACCGCGTGGGAACGCATGTCGCCCGAGAACTGCTGGTCGCGGAAGACGGTCAGCCCCTCCTTGAGGCAGAGCTGGAACCAGTCGCGGCAGGTGATGCGGTTGCCGGTCCAGTTGTGGAAATACTCGTGCGCAATGATCCCCTCGATCAGCTCGTAATCGCGATCCGTCGCCGTTTCGGGCGAGGCAAGCACGTATTTCGAGTTGAAGATATTGAGGCCCTTGTTCTCCATCGCGCCCATGTTGAAATCGTCCACGGCGACGATCTGAAAGATGTCGAGATCGTATTCGCGGCCATATTCGGTCTCGTCCCAGCGCATGGAGCGTTTCAGCGCATCCATGGCATAGGCGCATTTGTCCTCATCCCCCGGACGGACCCAGATTTTCAGTGCGACCTCGCGGCCCGAGGCCGTGGTGAAGCTGTCCTCCACGGCGACGAGCTGGCCCGCCACAAGCGCAAAGAGATAGGCAGGCTTGGGCCAGGGATCGGTCCAGCGGCCATGGCCATCCGGGTTGCCATTGGACAGGAGCACCGGCGTGCTACCGTCCTCGTTGCCCAGAATGCGGACATCGAACGGGGCCATCACATCCGGGCGGTCCGGATAGAAGGTGATCTTGCGGAAGCCTTCGGCCTCACATTGGGTGCAATACATGCCTTTCGACATGTAGAGCCCCTCGAGCGCGGTGTTTTCCGCCGGTGTGATCTGCACCTCGCATTCCCAGGTGAACGGGCCGTCCGGCAGCTCGGCGGCCGGAACCGTCAGCCCGGTCGCATCCGGCGTCAGGTCGAGCCAGCGGCCATCCACCGTCGCCCGGATCAGCCGCAGGTCTTCCCCATCGAGCCGCATATCCGCCCCGGAGGAGAGCGGCGTGATCTTGAGCGTTGCGATGACCCGCGTTGCCACCGGGGCGAGGCGGAATTCCAGCGCCACATGGTCGATGCGAAACGGATAGGGGGTGTAGTCGGCAAGACGGATTGTCTGGGGGGCGGCGTCGCGCATTGCGGGCTCCTGCTGATGGGCGTTTTTGCAATTTGCGACAGTTTTTCGGGAATGGCCAGTGGCCCTGAACGCTCGTGCGCGCGCCCCGTGCCATCACTCGCGCCACCACCGTCCCGCAAGGCCGCCAAGGCGCCGAACGCCGAGGGGGGATCGTCATGGGGGCAGCGTCACAGCCGTCGTTCCGGGGTGCCGTTCCCGTGGCGGTCCAGCGCGTTGTTGGGTCACCTGCGGTTGAGGGCAAGAAGGGATTGCGGTCGATCAGACTCCGCTCGATCTGCATGGCGGGGATCGCTGCATCAAATCGCGACAGATCCGCTGCGCTCTTGGATAGGGAAAACGGGCTACTCGTTACGCACTCTGGACTTTGGTCAGGACATCGCGCCCGCAGGCTGTCTTGACCGACGGGCGCGCACGCTAGTTCGACAGGCATGACCGCTCTCTCCCCTGTTCTTGTCTGGTTCAAGCGTGACCTGCGCGTCGAGGATCATCCGGCCCTCTGCGCGGCGGCCGCACTTGGTCCGGTCCTGCCCGTCTATGTGGTCGAGCCGGAGTATTGGGCCGAGCCCGACACATCCGCCCGGCAATGGGCCTTCACGCGGGAGAGCGTGGCGAGCCTGGCGGCCGCCCTTGCCCGGCTGGGCGCACCGCTGCGCATCGAGACCGGGCAGGCGGTCGCCGTCTTCGAGGCCTTGCGCGTCACCCATGGCATCACCCGGATGATCAGCCATGAAGAAACTGGGAACAGCTGGACCTTTGCCCGGGATCGGGCCGTTGCCGCCTGGGCCCGGGCGCAAGGAGTGCGGTGGGATGAGCTGCCGCAATCGGGCGTGGTCCGCCGCCTTGCCGGGCGCGATGGCTGGGCGCGCCAGCGCGATCAACGCATGGCCACGCCGCAACAGCCCGTGCCCGCGCTGCGCGGGGTGGCAGGTGCCGGGGCCATGGGCGGTGCGTTGCCCGATGCCGCGGATCTCGGTCTGGCGGCGGATCCATGCCCCGGGCGGCAGCCGGGCGGACGGGATGCGGCGCTGTCGCTGCTCGGCGGGTTTCTGACCGAGCGGGGCCAGACCTATCGCGCCGCCATGGCCAACCCACTGGACGGGGCGGCGGCCTGCTCGCGTCTCAGCCCGCATCTGGCGCTGGGCAACCTGTCGGGCCGCGAGGCGACCCAGGCCGCCAAAGCCCGCAAGGTCGAAGCCAAGGGCACCCGGGACGGCTGGATCGGAGCCATGAAGAGCTTCGAGGCCCGTCTCGCCTGGCGCGATCACTTCATGCAGAAGCTGGAGGATCAGCCCAGCCTCGAGCATCGCTGCCTGCACAGTGCCTATGAAGGGCTGCGTCCGGCCCAGCCTGACGCAACGCGGCTCGAGGCCTGGGCGCGAGGCGAGACCGGGCTGCCCTTTGTGGATGCCTGCATGCGGTCGCTGATCGCCACGGGCTGGCTGAACTTCCGGGCGCGGGCGATGCTGGTTGCTGTGGCCTCCTATCACCTCTGGCTTGACTGGCGGGCGTCAGGGGTGATCCTCGGGCGGTACTTCACGGATTTCGAGCCGGGGATCCACTGGCCGCAGGTGCAGATGCAATCGGGCACGACGGGGATGAACACGGTGCGAATCTACAATCCCGTCAAGCAAGGTCATGACAACGACCCGGCGGGGGTCTTTACCCGACGCTGGCTGCCGGAACTGGCGCGCGTGCCGGATCGCTACCTGCAGGAGCCCTGGCGCTGGGACGGGGCAGGGCAGATCCTCGACCGTCACTACCCCGCGCCCATCGTCGATCCCAAGGCGGCCGCCGCCGAGGCACGCCAGAAGGTCTGGGCGATCCGCACAGGCGCGGAATTCCGCGCCGAGGCCGCGCATGTGGTCGAGAAACACGCCAGCCGCAAGGATCCCCAGGGGCGGTTTGTGGACGACCGCGCGCCTCGCAAGGCGAGGCGCGCCACGGCGACGCGGACACGCGGCGCAAAACCCGCGCCGGATCAGCTGAGTTTCGATCTCTGATGGGGCGGATGCGCAAGAAAGCCTACCTGCCCAGCAAGACCTGTGCGGCCTGCGGTCTGCCATTCAACTGGCGCAAGAAATGGGCGCGGGATTGGGAGGCGGTGAAATACTGCTCGGAACGCTGTCGCCGGAGCCCGCGCGCCCTAACTTCCGACAAAGACGAAGCCCGGACGTCATAAAATTGCGCAACCGCAAGAAATGGCCCGCTTTGGTCGTTTTTTCGAACCGATTTTACGAAGTCTTGTTGCCTATCGGAAACTTCTTCCCTAGTTCGTGTACGAACGCATACAATGGGGTACAGGCCCGGGTCCTGGGGACTGGCGGGCCAAAGGAGGACGTAGGACATGGAACGGGTTGATCGCCAAGGGCTCCGGGTGGCCGCCGATCTGGCGCAGTTTATCGAGACGCAAGCGCTCCCGGGGACCGGTGTCGCGGCTGAGGCCTTCTGGACAGGCTTCTCGTCGCTGGTTCATGACGAAGGGCCGACCAATCGCGCGCTTCTGGCCAGGCGGGCGGAGCTGCAGGCCCAGATCGACGCTTGGCATGTGGCCCATCGCGGCGCACCCCATGATGCGGAGGCCTACACGGCCTTCCTGCAGGAGATCGGCTACCTTGTGCCCGAGCCTGCGGATTTCTCCATCGAGACCGCCAATGTCGATCCCGAGATCGCGACCATCCCCGGCCCGCAGCTCGTGGTGCCGATCACCAATGCACGCTACGCCCTGAATGCGGCCAATGCCCGTTGGGGGTCGCTCTATGATGCGCTTTACGGCACCGACGCCATGGGCGACGGCCCGAGCGGCAAGGGTTATGACCCCGAGCGCGGCGCCCGTGTGATGGCCTGGGCGCGCCAGCATCTGGACGCGGCCGCCCCGCTCGCGGGCGTGTCCTGGGCGGATGTGACCCGCGTGGATGTGGCCGATGGCACGCTGGAGCTTGTCGCCGGCGATCTGCGCCCGCTGGTCGATCCGGACCAGTTCGTGGGCTATACCACCAGCCCGGCAGGGGATGTGACCTCGGTGCTGCTGCGCAAGAACGGGCTGCATCTGCGGGTGATGATCGACCCCACCAGCCCGATTGGCGCGGCGGACCCGGCAGGGATTTCGGACGTGCTGCTCGAGGCGGCGGTCTCGGCGATCATGGATTGCGAGGACAGCGTCGCAGCCGTGGACAGCGCCGACAAGGTGCAGGCCTATGGCAATTGGCTGGGCCTGATGAAGGGCGATCTGGCCGAGGAGGTCTCCAAGGGCGGCAAGACCTTCACCCGCGCCCTGGCCGAGGACGTCACCGCGAGCGCGCCGAATGGCGATCCGCTGGTGCTCAAGGGGCGCGCGCTGATGCTGATCCGCAATGTCGGGCATTTGATGACCAACCCCGCGATCCTTGATCGCGACGGCGCCGAGGTGGGCGAAGGGCTGATGGATGCCATGGTCACCACGCTCATCGCCATGCATGATCTGGCGCGGGACGGGGGCAACTCGGTCCATGGCTCGGTCTACGTGGTCAAGCCCAAGATGCACGGCCCCGAAGAGGTCGCCTTCACCGACACGATCTTCACCCGGGTGGAGGCCGCGCTGGGCCTGTCGCGCAACACGGTCAAGATCGGCATCATGGATGAAGAACGCCGGACCTCGGCCAATCTCAAGGCCTGTATCCATGCGGCCAAGGCCCGTGTCGCTTTCATCAATACCGGTTTTCTCGACCGGACGGGCGACGAGATCCACACCTCCATGGAGGCGGGGCCCTTCCTGCCCAAGGGCGATATGAAAGGCACGGCCTGGATCGCGTCCTATGAGGATCGCAATGTGGATATCGGGCTGGCCTGCGGTTTGCAGGGCAAGGCGCAGATCGGCAAGGGCATGTGGGCCATGCCGGATCTGATGGCGGGCATGCTGGAGGCCAAGATCGGCCATCCGCAGGCCGGGGCCAATTGCGCCTGGGTGCCGTCTCCCACGGCGGCGACGCTGCATGCCACCCATTACCACAAGGTCGATGTCTTCGCCCGGCAGGACGAGATTGCCGCGGGCGGTGCCCGGGGGCGCTTGTCTGACCTGCTGACCATTCCGCTGCTCGATGGGCGCAATCTGAGCGCCGAGGAAATCACCGCCGAGATCGAGAACAATGCCCAGGGCATTCTCGGCTATGTAGTGCGATGGGTCGATCAGGGGGTCGGGTGTTCCAAGGTTCCGGACATCCATGATGTCGGCCTGATGGAGGACCGCGCGACCTGCCGGATCAGCTCGCAGGCGCTGGCCAACTGGCTGCATCACGGGGTGGTGTCGCGGGATCAGGTCATGGAAGGCATGCGCAAGATGGCCGCCGTGGTGGATGCGCAGAACGCTTCGGATCCCAGCTATCAGCCCATGGCGCCCGGCTTTGACGGGGTGGCCTTTGCGGCGGCCTGCGATCTGGTCTTCGAGGGCCGGGTGCAGCCCTCGGGCTATACCGAGCCGGTGCTCCATGCCCGGCGGCTCGAGCTCAAGGCGCAGACCGCACAGCCCGCCAGCCTCAGCGCGTAGGATCGGGGGCGGCGGGCCCATGCGCCCGCCGCGGACCCGCCCCGCACAGCGTTCGGGCCCTGACGGCGCGGACGCCTCCCTTTTTCCCAGTCTCCGGCGATGCGCGTCGCGCCCGCCTTACCATCAGGACGTATCATGATTTCCATTCGCAAAGCCCGCTCCATCATCAAGGCCACCCTCGCAAAGGGTAAGGAGATGGAGCTCAAGCCCCTCACGGTCATCGTACTGGACGCAGGCGGCCATCCGATTGCCTTCGAGCGCGAGGATGGCGCCAGCCCGGGCCGGTTCGAGATCGCGCGGGGCAAGGCCTATGGCGCGGTGATGCTGGGTCTGCCCGGCTCGGCCCAGATGGCCCGCGCCGAGAGCCAGGCCTATTTCATGGCCGCGATGAACGGCGCTTTCGAAGGCAAGGTCGTGCCCGTGCCCGGCGGCGTTCTGGTGCGTGACCGCAAGGGCGCCGTGATCGGGGCCGTGGGCGTGACAGGCGACACCTCAGAGAACGATGCCGCCGCGGCCACCGCCGCCATCGAGGCCGCCGGGTTCTTTGCCGACGCCTGAGCCGTGCCACGACGCGCAGCGACTTGAGCAGGGCGCACAGAGACGCACATGGGCTGTGCGGCCCTGTGCGCCCCTGTCTCTCGACCCGATCCGGGAAATGCCATATATCCAGCGCTGTACCACAGTTTCACAGGATGTATCATGGCGCGCCCGGTCGTAGGGATTATCGGCAATTCATACCTGATCAACGATCAATACCCGGTCCATGCCGGCGGATCGATGAACTCTTGCGCCATCAGCCATGTGGCGGGCGCGATCCCCTTCATCGTCCCCTCCGACCCCGAACTCGTCCAGGTCGAGGAGCTGCTGGAAGTGTGTGACGGCTTCGTCCTGACCGGGGCCCGCGCCAATGTGCATCCCGAAGAGTACGGGCATATCCCCACGGAAAAACACGGCGATTTCGACCGGGCGCGGGATCGGATCACCCTGCCGCTCGTGCGGGCCTGCGTGGAACGGGGGCAGCCGTTTCTCGGTATCTGCCGCGGGTTTCAGGAGGTCAATGTGGCCATGGGCGGGACGCTCCACCCGGAGATCCGCGAGATCCCGGGGCGCGAGAACCACCGCATGCCGCCCGACGGAACGCTGGAGGAAAAGTTCGAAATCCGCCAGACCGTCTCGGTCTCGCCCAACGGGCCCTTTGCGCGGGTCTTTGGATCGGCGGAGGTGCGAACCAACACGTTGCACGGCCAAGGCATCATGGAGGCGGGACAGCGCGTGATCATCGACGGGCACGCGCCCGATGGCACGCCGGAAGCGA
Organism: Dinoroseobacter sp. S375; assembly: GCF_049800775.1. Classification (NCBI taxonomy): domain Bacteria; kingdom Pseudomonadati; phylum Pseudomonadota; class Alphaproteobacteria; order Rhodobacterales; family Roseobacteraceae; genus Dinoroseobacter; species Dinoroseobacter sp. S375. The sequence goes on from NZ_JBNAFR010000008.1 coordinate 65,692, forward strand.
TCTATATCGCCGATGCGCCGGGCTTCACGCTGTCGGTGCAGTGGCACCCGGAATGGAACGCCGATCAGGACCCGGTCTCGCGCCCGCTCTTCACCGCCTTTGGCGATGCGGTCCGCGCCTGGGCCGATGGACGCCGCCCGGTGCCCGTGGCGATTTCGGCCTAGCGGACCCCTCAGAAGCGGACCCGTGCCCCCACCAAGACGTGTCCAAGACCTCCGGGCTCTCTAGGAAGCTTTGGCAAGTTGTTGAAACCACAAGTCTTATGGGGCGGTGTCAGAGTTCTCCACGACACGCCACTCTTCGACCGCCACGCCGTACCCGCGCTGTCTTGGGATATGCTCGATAGAGAAGCCTGCGCGCTCCAACTCTTCGACAAGCAGCACTGTCACGTTTTGCAGTTTCTCATCGAAATCGTTGGATCCAAAGAAATGGCTGTCCCCGGAGGTGGTTTCGACGCTGAATCCCTTCCTGCCGCGTTTGGCTTCGTGAAAGCTCCTGTTTGCAACGCGATCATCGAAAGACTTGATCGCCGCAACGTCACGCCATGGGACATGGATGCGTTCTTCCTTGATGCGAGGGAGTGTTCTTTTGACAAAACGGATGCCGCCCTCGTCCGTCGAAACCAGCGGTGATTTATCCAAGTATCCGCGGATGCAATGCGTCATCAAAGCGATCCCCAAGAGGATCCCGCTCCCGCCAAGCGCTAGGTTCAGCATGCCATCCAGGGTGAGGAGGTAGCCTTCACCAGCGGTGAGTGCCCCGTAGGCGAAGAACAGGGATGGCGCCAAGATAATTAGAACGACAAATGCCATACTGTGTCGTAGCTTGAGAAGGCTGCGTTTGACGATCATTTCTTGCATCTCCAATGGCAGAGTTGCTCTGGATTTTTTGGACTATGGCGGTCTTAGTGGGGCACGCAACAGACTGGACATTACATTCAGAAAATGGAATGTTTTGGGCAGGAGGAAACACCATGCCCAAATTGCCCAGTCTCTTGGCCTGTGCGGCGATCGCCTTGCCCCTTGCGGCCCATGCCAGCGAGGACATTCCCGATCAGTACCCGCAGAGCCCGCTCTATTCCAAGCCGGTGGAGGTGATCCCCCATGTCTGGTCCGCGATCGGGGCGACGGCGCCGCCGACCTATGAGAATGCCGGGCACAACAACAATCTCAGCTTCATCCTGACGGGCGCCGGGGTGGTCGTCGTCAATGGTGGAGCCTCGGCGCAGTTGGCCGAAGCGCTCCATGCCGAGATCCGCACGATCACCGACCAGCGCGTGGTGCTGGTGATCAACGAGAACGGGCAGGGGCATGCCATGCTCGGCAACTCCTATTGGCGCGATCAGGGGGTGGAGATCCTCGCCCATGCGGATGCGGCCCATGAGTTCGAGGAATACGGCGCGCAGATCCTAGAAGGCATGAAGCGCTACAACCGCGACCGGGCCGAGGGCACGCGGCTGGTCGCCCCCGACCGGACCTTTGAGGAGCGCGAGGTGATCGAGCTCGGCGATGTGCGGATCGAGGTCCTGCATCTCGGCCCGGCGCACAGCCCGGGCGACATTCAGGTCTGGCTGCCGGACTGGGAGATCGTGATCGCGGGCGACATGGCCTTTCACGAGCGGATGCCGCCGATCTTTGCCGATACCGTGACCTCGGAATGGGTCGAAACCTGGGAGACCGCCTTCGAGCCGCTCGGGGCGACCTATGTGATCCCGGGGCATGGCCACCCGACCAACATGGCGCAGGTCCGGCGTTATACCCGCGATTATCTCGTCTATCTGCGGGGTCAGATCCGCGCCCATATCGACGAGGGCGGCGATCTGAGCGAGGCTTATTACGTGGACCAGACCCCCTATGCCCATCTCGACACTTATGAGGAGCTCGCGACCAAGAATGCGGGCCGGGTCTTCGAGGAGATGGAGTGGGAGTGACCCCTCCCGCCCCCTCCGGTTGCCCGGATCGTTCGCCGATCCGGGCCCGCTGGCCCATGAGCTCTGTGCAAATCGCATAAAAAACCGCCGCGCATCTTGACGCAGTTCCCGAGCGGGGCTTTGTGCCGGGGCTGCATCAATTTCGCGCTTGAGATGTGTCGCGGGGCGCGTCTAACTCGCCAGGAAACAGCGGCCCGCGCCGCGTTGGAGACCGCCATGGGCAACCCGTTTCGCGACCTCACTCTGGACCAGATGCTCGACATTCCGCCGCTCTGGCTGCTGATCTGTGCGCTGCTCGGCTGGGCTCAGGCGGAGTTCCTGCCCATTGGTCCTGCGGGCGGGGCGGTGACCGATCTGCTGGGGGGTGTTCTGGTGGGTGGAGGGATCCTGCTCATCCTGCTGGCCGCGCTGGAATTTCGTAAGCATTCCACAACGATAGTCCCGCATCTGACCCCGGGCACCCTGCTGACCGAGGGGATTTTTCGGCGCACGCGCAACCCGATCTACCTCGGCGATGTCCTGATCCTGACCGGGCTGATGCTGCGCTGGGAGGCGTGGATTTCGCTGCCTCTGGCGGCGGCCTTGGTCTATATTCTTGACCAGCGCTTCGCGCGCGCCGAAGAGGAGCGCGCCCGCGCGGCCTTTGGCGCGCGCTTCGATGCCTATTGTGCACAGACCCGGCGCTGGCTCTGATCCCTGCTGCAATTGTATACGAAGGTATGCTTGTATCGCACGGCAAGCTATGCGCCCATTGCATGGGGGCGTCTCGAACTGGTGGCGCTAACACCCTGTTGCGGCAAATCAAATCCGAGTGTTAAGAGGCCATTTGAACGAAAAGCCCGCTTGGGTGGAAACGGGAAAGGAAGACACGTGAAGATCGGGGCACCGAAGGAAATCTTTCCTGGCGAAGCACGAGTTGCGATGACGCCAGACTCTGCACTTCAGTTGCAGAAACTCGGATATGAATGTGCAATCGAAACCGGCGCGGGCGACGCGGCTGGCTTTGCGGACGCACTTTACGAGGCCAATGGGGTAGAGGTCGTCAAGACCGCCGCCGCGCTGTTCAAGGCGGTGGACATCGTCGCGAAGGTGCGCCCCCCCAGCGAGACCGAGGCCAAGCGTCTGCGCAAGGGCCAGCTCTTGATCAGCTTCTTCTATCCGGCTGCCAACGAGGCGCTGATGGATCTGGCCAAGGACAAGGGCGCGAGCGTCATTGCCATGGATATGGTCCCGCGCATCAGCCGCGCCCAGAAGATGGACGCGCTGTCGTCGATGGCCAATATCGCGGGCTACCGCGCGGTGATCGAAGCGGGCAACAATTTCGGTCGCTTCTTCACGGGTCAGATCACGGCAGCGGGCAAGGTTCCGCCCGCCAAGGTGCTGGTTGTGGGCGCCGGTGTGGCCGGTCTGGCCGCCATCGGGACCTCGACCTCGCTGGGCGCGATCACCTATGCGTTCGACGTGCGTCCCGAAGTGGCCGAGCAGGTTGAATCCATGGGCGCCGAGTTCGTCTTCCTCGACTTCGAGGAAGAGCAGCAGGATGGCGCGGCCACGGGCGGGTACGCCTCGGTCTCCAGCCCCGAATTCGCGGCGGCCCAGCTCGCCAAGTTCCGCGAACTGGCCCCCGAGATGGACATCGTGATCACCACCGCGCTGATCCCGAACCGCGAAGCGCCCGAGCTCTGGACCAAGGACATGGTCGAGAGCATGAAGCCTGGCTCGGTCATCGTCGATCTCGCCGCCGAGAAGGGCGGCAACTGCAAGCTGACCGTTATGGACGAGAAGATCGTCACCGATAATGGCGTGACCATCATCGGCTATACCGACTTCCCGAGCCGGATGGCGGCGCAGTCCTCGACGCTCTATGCGACCAACATTCGTCACCTGATGACCGATCTGACCCCCGAGAAGGACGGTCAGACCAATCACGACATGGACGATGACGTGATCCGCGGGGCGACCATCACCCATGCGGGCGAAATCACCTTCCCGCCGCCCCCGCCGAAAATTGCGGCCATCGCGGCGCAGACCAAGGAAAAGCCCAAGGAGAAGACCCCCGAGGAGATCAAGGCCGAGGAGGCCGCGGCCTTCAAGGCGCAGACCAAGAACCAGGTCACGCTTCTGGCCGTTGGCGCGGCGCTGCTGCTGGGGGTGGGCCTGATTGCGCCCGCGAGCTTCATGCAGCATTTCATCGTCTTCATCCTGTCGGTCTTCATCGGCTTCCAGGTCATCTGGAACGTGGCACACTCGCTGCACACGCCCCTGATGGCGGTGACCAACGCAATTTCGTCGATCATCATTCTCGGCGCGCTGATCCAGATCGGATCGAGCTCGCTCCTGATCACCGTGCTCGCCGCGGCGGGCATCTTCATGGCCTCGGTGAATATCTTCGGCGGCTTCCTCGTGACACGGCGCATGCTCGCCATGTTCCAGAAATCCTAAGGAGCTCCGGACTATGGAATTCGGATTTACGATTGCGGCCTACGCGGTTGCAGCAGTTCTTTTCATCCTGTCTCTGGGTGGTCTGAGCGGACAAGAGAGCGCCAAGCGCGCTGTATGGTATGGCATCGCGGGCATGGCGCTGGCGGTTGTGGCGACGATCACGGGCCCCGGTCAGGGGCTGGCCTGGGCCTCGATCATCCTGATCGCGCTCGGCGCGGCGGTCGGTTATCAGCTCGCCACCAAGGTGCAGATGACGCAGATGCCCGAGCTTGTGGCGATCATGCACTCGCTCGTTGGCCTCGCGGCGGTCTTCGTGGGCTTCAACGCCGACCTGATGATCAATGACATTGCGGCGATCTACGAGGCCAATGGCCAGGTGCTTGGCGCGGTGGGTGCGGATGGCTATACGGCCATCGGTCTGCCCAAGGAGATCACCGACGGTCTGTCCTCCTTCGGCAAGCTCATCGCCAAGAAATCCGGCGTCGAGATCGGCATTCTCCGGGTCGAGCTGGTGCTCGGCATCTGGATCGGCGCCGTGACCTTCACCGGCTCCGTGATTGCCTATGGCAAACTGGCGGGCAAGGTGAACTCCGCGGCCAAGCAGCTGCCCGGTGGGCATATGCTGAACGCGGCAGCGGCAGCAGGCTCGCTGGTGCTGACGGCGATGTATCTGGGTGGCGCAGGCAGCTGGACGCTGGTTCTGCTGACGCTGCTGGCACTCTTCATCGGCTATCACCTGATCATGGGGATCGGCGGCGCGGACATGCCCGTGGTTGTCTCGATGCTCAACAGCTACTCCGGCTGGGCGGCGGCGGCGATCGGCTTCAGCCTCGGCAATGACCTGCTGATCGTGGTCGGCGCTCTGGTGGGCTCCTCCGGTGCGATCCTGTCCTACATCATGTGCAAGGCCATGAACCGGGCCTTTGTCAGCGTGATCCTTGGTGGCTTTGGTGGTGCCGGTGGCCCGCAGATGGAGGTCGAGGGCGAGCAGGTGGCGATCGATGCCGATGGTGTTGCGACGGCACTGAACGAAGCCGACAGCATCATCATCATCCCCGGCTACGGCATGGCCGTGGCCCAGGCCCAGCAGACCGTTGCCGAGCTGACCCGCAAGCTGCGCGGGCAGGGCAAGGAAGTTCGCTTTGCGATCCACCCGGTTGCGGGCCGTCTGCCCGGGCACATGAACGTGCTGCTGGCCGAGGCGAAGGTGCCCTATGACATCGTGATGGAGATGGACGAGATCAATGATGACTTCCCGGAGACGGATGTGGCCATCGTGATCGGGTCGAATGACATCGTGAACCCCGCCGCACAAGAGGATCCGAACTCGCCGATTGCCGGGATGCCGGTTCTGGAATGCTGGAAGGCCAAGCAGGTCTTCGTCTCCAAGCGGGGGCAGGGCACCGGTTATTCGGGCATCGAGAACCCGCTCTTCTACAAGGAGAACACGCGGATGTTCTACGGCGACGCGAAGGCGAGCTTCGACAAGCTGCTGCCGCTCATCGACTGATTGAAGCCAGACATCAGATCTGGAAAAGGCCCGCCCTGCGCGGGCCTTTTTCGTTGCGGCAGCGAGCACGCGCCCGTACCCAAGAGAGACCGCAGCGGGCGGGGCGCGACGGCGCGGTCCACATGTGGACCGCGCTTGGCGGCGGCGGAAAGGGAGGAGCCCATGTATCTCGGTCTCGATATTGGCACATCGGCGGTCAAGGCGCTGATTTGGGACGGGCAGGCTGTCTGCGGAACGGCCAGTGCCCCGTTGCAGGTGGCCACACCGACGCCCGGTGCTAGCGAGCAGGATCCCGAAGATTGGTGGCGCGCGGTCTGCCAGGCCTGCGCCGATCTCAAAGGGCAAGCGGGCTGGGACGCGATCAGCGCCATTGGCCTTTCGGGCCAGATGCATGGGGCGGTCTGTCTTGGCGCAGACGGTGCGGTCCTGCGCCCGGCCATGCTCTGGAATGACAACCGTGCGGAGGCCGAGAGCGCTGCCATGGCCGAGGCCCTGCCGGGGATTGGCGCCCGGGCCGGGGTGCCGCCCATGCCGGGCTTTACCGCCCCCAAGCTCGCCTGGCTGGCACGGGCCGAGCCCGAGACCCATCGCGCGACCGCGATGGTGCTGCAGGCCAAGGACTGGCTGGGCTACCGGCTCCATGGCGGGTTCGTCTCCGAGATGTCCGAGGCCGCAGGCACGCTCTGGCTCGATCAGGCGGCACGGGACTGGGATGACGCTGCGCTGGCCTTCAGCGGGCTCACACGCGCCCAGGTCCCGAAGCTGGCCGAGGGCACCGCACCCGCCGGAGGGCTGTCACGCGACGCCGCAAGGGCGCTGGGTCTCCGCCCGGGCCTGCCGGTCATCCGAGGCGGCGGCGATGCCATGGCGGGCGCCGTGGGGGTGGGCGTGGTGCAGCCGGGTCGCGCGATGATCTCGCTTGGCACCTCCGGTCAGTATCTGCTCGCCAGTGACCGGCACGCACCGAACCCGGAACGCCTGCTGCACAGTTTCGCCCATTGCCTGCCGGGCGGATACATCCAGATGGCGGCCATGCTCAACGGGGCGGCCCCCATGGCCTGGCTTGCCCGAGCCTTGGGGCGCGAGCTGCCAGACCTGCTTGCGGCCGCTCAGACCGCGGATCCGCGCCACACACCCCTCTTCCTGCCTTACCTGACCGGCGAGCGGACGCCCCATGGTGACCCGAGTGCTCGCGCGGGGTTCCAGGGACTGAGCCACGGCACCGGGCCGGGGGAAATGATGCGCGCCGTGATCGACGCCATCGCCTATAGCTTTGCCGATGCGCAGGATGCGCTGAACGAGGCCGGGCTGAGCGCGGACGCGCCGCTGGCCATTGGCGGCGGAGCGCGCAGTGATCTGGTGCTGCAGACGCTGGCCGATGTGCTTGGGGTGCCCCTGCGGCGACCGGCCGGGGCCGATCAGGGCCCGGCCCTGGGGGCGGCCAAGCTCGCGGCTCTGGGCATCGGGGCTACTGCGCTCTCAGATCTGGCGACCCCGCCCGAGATCGGTGCGGTCTTCACGCCGCGCGCCGATCTGCGCCACGCGGACCGGTTGCCCCGCTTCCGGGCGCTCTATACCGGGTTGAAGGAGGTCTGCGCGCGGCCCTGACCGGGCCGCGCCGTTGGGGCTCAGGCCGGGCTGGCGGCGTTCTGTTCCCGTCCGTAATAGAGCCCGACCACATGCTCGGCTTCTGCAAAAAAGAGCCAGCGCGCCACCAGCACCCCGGCGAAATGGGAGATCACGGCGAGTCCGACCACGAGATGCTTGTCATTGAGCAGGATGAGCACCAGCGGCAGCACCGCCATCAGACCCAGGGCAATCACGCGCAGCTTCAGGGCATGCTTGCGACCGACCTCGTAGACCATCTCGCGCATCAGGTAATTGCCGCCCGTATGGGGCGGCTCGAAGGCGCGGACCTGCGCACCGAGGCCCGTGGCGCTGGACAGGGTCGTGGCGCCTCCGGAGAAGGCCTTGTCGCCGTGCAGCCACGCCCAGACCTGCACGGCCCCAATGGCGGCCAGCAGCCAGAGCGCCGTGGTGATATGCCCGGCCAGAAGCGCCCCGCCCCCAAGGCTCAGCAGCCCGAAGAGAACCGGCGTGGCCGGCTGGTTCCAGCGCGGTACGGTTTTGAGCTGGGTATAGATCATCGCCGTGGCGAGCACTGTCGCCAGACAGAGCGCCGCGCCGAGCAGCCCTAGGAATGCGGGTTGGTAGCCGAGAAACACCGCCGCCGCCGCGTGGAGCCCCATGATCGTCAGCGCGCCCACGGCCAGCACCGCTTCGCGGCTGAGCCAGCTTGTTTTCCACTGGGTGAAGGCGCGCCAAGCCCGTTGCGGGTTGCCCAGATGGAAGGTCGAGGCAATCAGCCCGCCCACCGACAGCGCGAAGGCCAGCGCGTAATAGACGAACCCGACCCAGCCCACGGCCTTGGGAATGCCGAGCCCGAGCCAGATCAGCAGGCCAAAGCCGATGCCGGACAGGGAGGTGAAGAGAATGACAGATTTTGCGGGATGCATGGCTCAGATCCGATCCAGAGTGCGGTCGAGCCAGCCCAGAAAGCCCGTGGGCTCGGTCGCGACCGGTTCGAGATAGGGGGCGAGCACGTCAAATTCCGGCACATCATCCTTGGGACGGGGCGGCAGGTACTTGTTGACGGGCTTGGTGCCCTGCTCGGGCATGAGGTCCATGCCGCCACGCTCGGCAACGAGCTGGCTCACGGCACTGTCAGGATCGCCCAGATCCCCGAAATGGCGAGCGCCCGCCGGGCAGGTGCGCACGCAGGCGGGTTGGCGGTCTTCTTCGGGCAGGGTCTCGTTGTAGATCCGGTCGACGCAGAGGGTGCATTTCTTCATCACACCCGCGGCCGCATCCATCTCGCGCGCGCCGTAAGGGCAGGCCCATGCGCAGAGGCCGCAGCCGATGCAGGCATCCTCGTTGACCAGCACGATCCCGTCCTCAGCGCGTTTGTAGCTGGCCCCGGTCGGGCAGACGGTCACGCAGGGCGCGTCCTCGCAATGGAGGCAGGATTTCGGGAAGTGGATCAGCTGGGCCGGGCCTGCCTCGGGCGTGACCTCGTAGCTGTGGACGCGGTTGAGGAAGGTGCCCGTGGGTTCCGCGCCGTATGGGTCCTGATCGCTGAGCGGTGCGCCATAGGCCTGATCGTTCCAGCCCTTGCAGGCGACCACGCAGGCGTGGCAGCCCACGCAGGTATCGAGGTCAATGACGAGGCCGAGCTTCTTTTCGGTGCTGGCGGGAAGCTCGGTCATGGAGCGCTCCTTGGCTGGCGGCAGGATATGGGGGGCCAGCCCCCCAGACCCCCCGGGATATTTGGGGACTTAAGCTTGGGGGTCATGAGCGGGCTCCGAGCGGCGGGAAGCTGGGCTGGCTTGCGGGCTGGGTGCCGGTTTTGGCGATGTTGACCCGCAGGTCGAACCAGGCGGCCTGGCCGGTGACCGGGTCGGAGTTCGACCAGCGCATCCCGTCCGAGCGTGCCGGAAGCAGTTCGGAGATCAGGTGGTTGAGCAGGAAGCCCTTGGTGGCTTCGGGCGCGTCCTTGTCGAGGCCCCAGGCGCCCTTGCGCTTGCCGATCGCGTTCCAGGTCCAGACGGTTTTCGGGTTCAGCGCGGCCATCAGGGCCACGGGGATGGTGATCTGGCCGTGCCGCGAGGTCAGGGTGGCCCAGTCGCCCTCGGCAAAGCCGTGCTCCTCCCAGACGGCGCTGGGGACGTAGAGGGGGTTGACCCCGTGGATCTGGCGCAGCCAGGCGTTCTGCGAGCCCCAGGAGTGGTACATGGCCATGGGACGCTGGGTCAGGGCATGGAGGGGGAACTCGACCATGCGGGCATCGGTGCTGTCGTACCAGATGGGCAGGGGGGAGAGTTTCTCCTTGATCTGGGCGCGCAGGTGGTCCGGCGGCTGGCGCGCGCCATGGCCCTCGGCGGCGAGCTGGAACCGGCGCAGGGGCTCGGACCAGAGGTTGAAGATATATGGCTGGGGCTTGTCGTAGAAGGCCATCTCCACCGCCCAGTCCTGATAGGCGCTGTTCCAGGGCTTGTAATAGCGGGCCTCTTCGGGGACCTCGGCCTCCCAGAAGCCGCCATTGTCGATATAGCGCTGGAGCTGGTCGGGGTTCGGCGCGCCGCGCCCCGCCGCATCGCCATTGCCGCGAAAACCCGAGAGCGGGCCGACGCCCGGGCGGCGTTCATGGTTCACCATGTAATCGGCGTAATCCGAATAGAGCTGCTTGCCATCGCCGTCGACGAACCCGGGCAGGCCGAGCCGCGCGCCGAGCTCCACCAGCACGGATTGGAAGCCGCGGACATCGCGGTCAGGCTCCACCACGGGCCATCGGATTGCATCAGCCACCGCATCGGGTTCGCAGATCGGGCGGTCGAGCAGAGAGATGCAGTCATGGCGTTCGAGATAGGTCGTGTCCGGGAAGATCAGATCCGCGTAGGAGACCATTTCGGAATCGTAGCTGTCGGCATAGATGATATGCGGGATCTTGTAGTCGCCATTCTCATCCGTATCGGTGAGCATCGCCATGGTCTCGGCGGTGTTCATGGACGAATTCCACGCCATGTTCGCCATGTACATGAACAGCGTGTCGACCTTGTAGGGATCCCCCGCATGGGCGTTGGAGATCACCATATGCATCAGCCCATGGGCGGACATCGGGTTGTCCCAGGAGAACGCCTTGTCGATGCGCGCGGGGCTGCCATCGGGTTTGAGGCAGAGGTCATCGGGGCCGTGCACAAACCCCAGATGCGGCCCATCCAGCGGCGCGCCGGGCGTGACCTTGCAATGGGGTTTGGGATGCGCCTCGGGCGGTTTGGGGTAGGGCGGTTTGAAGCGGAAGCCGCCGGGGACCTCCACCGTGCCGAGCAGGATCTGCAAGAGGTGCAGGGCGCGGGCGGTCTGGAAGCCGTTGCCATGGGCGGAGATGCCGCGCATGGAATGCATGGCCACCGGGCGGCCCTGCATCTTGGCATGCGTGTTGCCGCGGAAATCCGTCCAGGGGATGTCGAGTTCAAACGCCTCGTCAAAGGCGGTGCGCGCCAGTTCGGCGGCCAGGCCCCGGATCCGGTCGGCAGAGATCCCGCAGCGCTCGGCCACGGCCTCGGGGGCGTAGTCTTCGCTGAGGTATTTCTCGGCGATATGCTGGATCACCGGGCGGTGGCTGACCCCGGCATGACGGTGCGAGCCAGCGAGGTCCGGTTGCACGCCTTGTGTGTCGAAGGGGACGGGTTTGCCCGTAGCCCGGTCGAGGATCAGCAGCTCGCCATCCTCGTCCCGCAGCAGCAGGCCATGCTCGGGGCTCGCCGGGTCCTCGTTCACCAGCACGGGCGCGTTGGTGAAGGCCGCAAGATAGTCGAGATCGATCCGGCCCGCGCGCAGCAGGCAGTGGATCAGCGACAGGATCAGCAGGCCATCGGTGCCCGGTGTGATCCCGTACCAATCATCCGCCACGGCATTATAGCCCGTGCGGATCGGGTTGATCCCGATCACCTTGGCGCCGCGCTTCTTCAGCTTGCCGAGGCCGATCTTGATCGGGTTGCTGTCATGGTCTTCGGCGACCCCGAAGAGGAGGAACATCTTGGTGTGTTCCCAGTCCGGTGAGCCGAACTCCCAGAACGCGCCGCCCATCGTATAGATCCCTGCCGCCGCCATGTTCACCGAGCAGAAGCCACCGTGCGCCGCGTAATTCGGTGTGCCGAAGTTTTGCGCAAAGAAGCTGGTGAAGCTTTGTGACTGGTCGCGTCCGGTGAAGAAGGCGAGCTTCTCCGGGGCCTCCTCGCGCAGGGGGGCGAGCCAGTCCGTCGCGGTCTGCAGCGCCTCCTCCCAGGAAATTTCCTCGAACTGGCCCGAGCCGCGCGGGCCGACGCGTTTCAGCGGTGCGCGCAGGCGCGAAGGGGCGGTGTGCTGCTTGATGCCCGCCGAACCCTTGGCGCAGAGCACGCCCTTGTTCACCGGGTGGGCGCGGTTGCCCTCGATATAGGCGACCTTTCCATCCTTGAGATGCACATTGATCCCGCAGCGGCAGGCGCACATGTAACAGGTGGTTTGCCGCATCTCGTCAAAACGCGGGGTGGGAATCTCGGGTGCGACATTTTTGTTCATGAGGCCAATTTCCACAGCAGGCCCGCCGGGGGCAAGTGGTCGTCTTCGAAAATACGGGTTTCGGGGGAATAATTTACCACCAACCGGTGGGGTCCCATCACGCGCTGTCGCACGCCTTCGGGCATTTTGGTGGTATTGATGCCTGCCTGTGCACAAAGATCTCGCAGGATCCGGGAGAGGGCTTCCGGGTCCGGCCAAGCGGCCAGATAGCTCTGGCGATCCGCGCTCAACAGCATCGGCGCGCCGTCCTCGGTCGTGATCCGGGGCGGGATCGGGCTCTCGATTGCCTCGATCCAGCGTTCGGCCTGACCGCCCCCGGTCAGAGCACGCCCCGCGCCGGGGGGCAGGCTTTCCACGTGGGTGACCGTGACGTCGAGGTCGTACAGGCCGGGGCCGAGCGGCAGCGCCATGGTCAGCTCCGGTGTCTTGGAGCCTGCGCGCGGGCCGATCAGCACCTGTGCCGGGGTCTCGGCGAGAAAGGTCGTCATCTCGGCGCTGAGGCTGAGCAGGCCCGGGACGAGGATCAGGTCATAGCCCGACAGGCGCGCCGGATCCGCGGGCAGGATATCCACGGACAGGCCCAGTTTCCGCAAGCCCCGATACATCTCGAAACACAGCGAGAAATAATCGAAATCCGCGCCCTGGGGCTGCACCTCCCAGGCCCATTGGGACGGGTAGTCAAAGACCAGTGCCACGGGCGCGCGCGAGATCCGCGCCTCGGGCAGGGCGGCGATCTCCTCCGCCACCTGACGCGCCTCAGTGAGGCCCGGGGCCTTGGCATCATCGGCGCGCAGAAGGCCCGCATGCATCTGCTCCTGCGCGAAGGGGGCCTGCCGCCAGCGGAAATAGCACACGGCCTCGGCCCCATGGGCAAAGGCCTCGTGGGACCAGAGCCGCACCATCCCGGGCAGGGGGGCGGGGTTCCACGGGGCCCAGTTCACCGGGCCGGGCTGTTGTTCCATGACCCACCAGCGTCCGTCCTGCCCGACCCCGCGATAGAGGTCGTGGTGGAAGGCCTGGAAATCCGGATCCCCCTGGCGCAGATAGGTCGCCTTGTGGGTCGCATCGCCTTCAACGCGGTCCATCAGGAAGCCCATCGGATAGCTGTCCCAGCTCGCGATCTCCAGATCCGTGCCAAGGTCATGGTGATCGAACTCGGTGACCCGGCCCATATAGTTGTGGATCAGCGGCGCATCCGTGAGCGGGCGCAGCGCGTTCACCTGCGCGCGGTTGAAGGCGACGACCATATCCGAGGCGAAACGACGGAACGCCATGGCGTGAGAGGGGTTCGGCTCGGTCACGGTCAGGTTCGGCAACTCGATTTGGTCGAAGTTGTCATAGTCCATGGACCAGAATACATTGCCCCATGCCCGGTTCAGCGCCTCTGTCGATTGATAGCGCTGCGCCAGCCAGTCGCGGAACCCGTCTCGCGCGGCGGGGGAGTAGCTGAGCGTGGTGTCGTGGCAGCCGTATTCATTGTCGATCTGCCAGGCCACCACACGCGGGTCTCGGCCATAGCGTTCGCCCATGATCCGGGCGATCCGCGCCGCCTCGGCCCGGTAGCCGAGATGGGCGAAACAGTAATGCCGCCGTGATCCGAACCCGCGCGGGCGGCCCTCGGCATCATGGGCCAGCATGTCGGGATGCTTGTCCAGCATCCAGCGGGGCGGGGTGGCCGTTGGGGTGCCCATCACCACCTCGAGCCCGGCCTCGGCCAGCACCGCGACCGCGCGGTCCAGCCAGTCGAATTGCAGATCCCCGGGGCTGGGTTCGAGCCGGGACCACGCGAACTCGCCGATCCGGACAAGGGTCAGCCCTGCCGCTTTCATCCGGGCCGCATCGCGCGGCCATTGATCCTCGGGCCAGTGCTCGGGGTAGTAGCACACCCCCAGTTTGCGGCTCACAGGATCACCCGTGGTTCCGGGTGCCCTTGGGCGACCCCATGGGCGGTGAAGACGCAGCCGTTTTCGGGGGCCTCGGCAATCTCTTCGGCCCTGAGCCCCTCGCGCGCCGTGGTGACAAAGAGCTGATCCAGCCCGGCCCCGCCAAAGGCAGGGCAGGAGGCATGCTGCCCGGCGCAGTCCACGGCCCGAAGTAACGCGCCCTCGGGACTGTAGCAGGCCACGCGGGATGCGCCCCATTGGGCAATCCACAGATTGCCCTCCTTATCGGTCACAGCACCGTCCGGGTTCAGCCCTTCGGCGCGCAGGTCGACCGCCACCTCTGCCGGGCCATCGGGCCAGCCCTCTGCATCAACGGGCAGGCGCATCACCTGCCGTGTCGGTGTGTCCGTGTAATAGGCGCAGGCCCGGTCCCGGTCGAAACAGATCGCGTTGGAGATCGTGATCCCCGGCTCAACCCGCCGCAAGGCGCCATCATGGAAGCGATAAATCGCTCCGGCACCGGGCTCTGCCGCCTTGCCCATGGTCCCGATCCAGAACCCGCCCCAGGGGTCCGCGCGCCCGTCATTGGACCGGGTGGCGGGGCTGTCCGCCTCCAGCGGGGCGAGGAACTGGCTCTCGCCCTCGATCAAATCGAAGGTCGCAAGGGCGGTTTCCGACGCAATCAGCAGCGTATTGCGATCCACCCAACCCGCCGCCGAGACCATCTCGTCAAACGCCCATTCCAACGGCCCGTCGGCATCCCGCGACAGCATCCGCTGCCCGGTGATGTCGAACCAGAAAAGCTGCTGACGTTCGGGGTGCCAGAGCGGCCCCTCGCCAAGCGCGCAGGGCCGGTCATCATAGAGCGCCGCGATCACGAGATGGCCGCCCCGTAATAGCGCACGATGCTGAGCGCCTTGAGATAGACCTGTTCATCCGTGTCGCCCGGTGCATAGAGCGAGCTGCCCAGACCGAACCCCTTGGCCCCCGCCGCGAGCCAGGCCGCGAAATCCGGCCCGTCGATCCCGCCCACGGCATAGATGTCCGTGCCCTTCGGCAAGACGGGCACCAGCGCCTTCAAGAGCCCCAGCCCACCGACCGAGGCCGGGAAGAGCTTCAGCCCCGTGGCCCCGGCCTCGAGCGCCGCAAAGCACTCGGTCGGGCTGAACACGCCGGGAAAGCTCAGCATACCTTGCGCGCGGGTCTCGCGGATGACGTCTGTGTCGGCGTTGGGCGAGACGATGATCTGTCCGCCCGCGGCCTTCACATCGCGCACCTCGTCCCGGGTCAGGACCGTGCCCGCCCCGATCAGCGCGCTGTCGCCCAGGGCGTCGACCATGGCCGTAATGCTGTCCAGCGCGTCTGGCGAGTTCAGCGGCACTTCGATCCGGTCGATCCCGGCGCTGACGAGCCGCGTCGCCACGGGCACGGCTTCGGGCGGGGTGATGCCGCGCAAAATGGCGATCAGGGGTCTGCTCATGCGGTTTCTCTCAAGCTGGCATAGGCGCTGGCGAGTCCGGCGCGCACCATCTCGGCGCCATCGGCGATCCGGGCGGGCACGGCTTGCGCCTCGAGCGCGGTCTGGTAAGGGGCGGTGACCTTGGGCGCGCCGATCAGCGCCACCTGCTGGCCCAGCCAATAGGGGCGGGCGGCGACAAGCTCCGCCCCGATCAGGAGGCCCGAGAGCCGCGCGCGCGTCGCATCCGGTGCAATGCCTTCGAGCAGATCCGTGGCGCGCAGGCCAAAGAGCCGCGCCGCGATCCGTTCGGGCCGGGCCATGCCATCGCTGAGCCCCTCGGCAAAGGCCTCAGCGTCCCAGCCTGCATCCGCGAGCGAATGGCGCAACACCGAATGGTGCGCGAGGGTGAAATAGAGCTCGCCGGTCATGAAGGTCTGGAAGCTGACGACCTCGCCCGCGCTGATATGGGCCCATTTCGTATGGGTGCCCGGCAAGCAGATCACCCCGTCCCAGCCCGGGTTGCGGGCAAGAAACCCGGCAATCTGGGTCTCTTCCCCGCGCATGACATCCGCAGGCTTGGGTTGCTTGAGCCCCGGGATCACATGGACCCGCAGCCGCGAGTCGGCGCAGGCGGCGCGCACGGGGGCGGGGCCCAGCGGGGCGCAGGGCACCGCCGCATAGGGCGCCTCGACCCAGCCCTGACGGGAGCCAACCATGCCACAGGCCAGCACATCCGTGGGCCCCTCCAGCCAGTCGCCAATCAGCGCCAGCAAGGCGGGTTCGAACCCGGCGCGATCCAGCGTGCCCATGCCCGCATCCGAATGCGCCTCGGCCCGGACTGTCTCCCCGGCCATGCGCCAGGCCCGCAGATGCGAAGTGCCCCAGTCTACTGCGATCCAGCCGGTTTCGTTCATCCTGTCACCACCACGCCACCATCCACGACCATGCATTGTCCGGTCATCATACGGCTGCTGGCCGAGGCAAGAAACAGGGTCGCGCCAACGATATCCTCGGGGGCGAGATGCTCCTTGAGGCAGGCGCGGGACAGATGCGCCTCCAGATCCTCGGGGGTGGCCCACATGTCGAGCTGTTTCTGGGTCAGCACCCAGCCCGGGGCGAGGGCGTTGACCCGGATCCTGTCCGGCCCGAACTCGCGCGCAAGGCTGCGCGAGAGGCCGGTGATCCCGGCATTGGCTGTGGTGTAGGCCGGGTAGCCCGCATTCCCCATCATGTAGCTGATCGAGCTGAAATTCACGATGGATCCGCCGCCCGCCGCCGCCATGCCGGGCGTCACGGCCTGGGCGGCAAAGAAATAGGCCTTGAGATTGACCGCCTGCATCCAGTCCCAGAACTCGGGCGTAACCTCTGCGGTGCTGTGGCGTTTGTCATTGGCGGCGTTGTTCACGAGGGCGGTGATGGGGCCATGGGCCTCCGCCGACCGGGAGATGGCGGCGCGCAGGCCTTCCGTATCGGTGATGTCGCCTTGAATGAAGAGCGGCGCGCGCCCGTGTTTCGCGGTCATCTCGGCGACGAAATCGCTGGCGTCGGAGCGACCGATGAAGGCCACCTGCGCGCCCTGGGACATGAACCCATCGGTCAGCGCAGCACCAATGCCGGAGCCGCCGCCGGTGATGAAGACGGACGCGCCGTCGAGGTCGGAATAGCTCGCAGTCATCAGTGGCTTTCTCGTGTCACAGGGCGGGTGTCCTGACCCACCAGAAAATCCAGATCCGCGCCCTGATTGGCCTGCAGCACGTGATCCACATAGAGCTTGGCATAGCCGCGCGTGTAATGGGGCGGGTCGGGGGTCCAGGCTGCGCGGCGCGCGGCAAGCTCGGCATCCTCCACCAGCAGGTCGAGCACCCCGTCCTTGGCCGAGATGCGGATCCGGTCGCCGTTCTTCACGAGGGCCAGCGGTCCGCCCGCCTGCGCCTCGGGCGCCACATGGAGGATCACGGTACCATAGGCGGTGCCCGACATGCGCGCGTCTGAGACGCGGATCATGTCGCGCACGCCTTCGCGGACGAGCTTGGCCGGGATCGGCATATTCCCCACCTCCGGCATGCCGGGATAGCCTTTGGGTCCGCAGCCCTTGAGCACGAGGATCGTCTCGGGCGTCACCGGCAGGTCGTCGCGGTCGATATTGGCTTTCATGTCCTCGATGTTCTCAAACACGAAGGCCTCCCCCTCATGTTCGAGCAGGGCATCCGTGGCCGCCGAGGGTTTGACGATCGCGCCGTCCGGGGCGAGCGAGCCGGTCAGAACCCGGAGCCCGGCTGCGGGCTTCACAGGGGCCTCCATCGACCGGATGACATCGCTGTTGAAACACTCTGCTCCCTCCGCATAGGCGGAGATGTCCTTGCCCAGCACGGTGGTGGCGGGACGCAGATGGTCCTTGAGTTCCGACAGTACGACGGGCACGCCGCCCGCATAGGCGAAATCCTCCATCAGGTACTGGCCCGAGGGCATGCAGTTCACCAGCAGGGGGATCTCGCCGCCGATCTCGAAATCCTTGAGGCTCAGATCGACATTGGCGCGGCCCGCCAGCGCCAGAAGGTGGACGACCGCATTGGTCGAGCCACCCACGGCGGCATTGGCGAGGATCGCGTTCTCGAAGGCCTCCTTGGTCAGGATCGCGCTAGGGCGCAGGTCTTCCTCGACCATTTCGACGATGCGTTTGCCGGTCAGATGCGCGAGCGCCATGCGCCGCGCATCCACCGCCGGAAGGGCGGCATTGGTTGGCAGGGACAGGCCCATCGCCTCGACCAGTGAGGCCATGGTGGAGGCGGTGCCCATGGTCATGCAGACCCCGGCGGAGCGGGACATGCCAGCTTCGGCATTCATGAAATCCGCCAGTGTCATCTCGCCCGCGCGCACAGCCTCGGAGAACTTCCAGACATCCGTGCCCGATCCGATATCCTGCCCGCGATACTTGCCGTTCAGCATCGGTCCTGCCGAGACCACGATGGAGGGCAGGTCGACCGAGGCTGCGCCCATGAGCTGGCCCGGGGTGGTCTTGTCACAGCCGCCCAGCAGAACGACGCCGTCCATGCCATAGGCGCGGATGGATTCCTCGACATCCATGGCCAGAAGGTTGCGGAACAGCATGGCGGTGGGCTTCATCTGGGTCTCGCCCAGCGACATGACCGGGAACTCGACGGGGAAGCCGCCCGCCTCCCACACGCCGCGCTTGACGCCTTCGGCGAGGGTGCGCAGGCCGTGATTGCACGGGGTCAGCTCGGACCAGGTGTTGCAGATCCCGATGACCGGGCGGCCATCGAAGACATGGTCCGGAAAGCCCTGGTTCTTCATCCAGGAGCGGTGAATGAACCCGTCCTTGTCGAGCTTGCCATACCAGGCACGGTTGCGGCGATCAGTGGTCACGGGCACCCCCGTGCGCGGTGCATATATGCACCGCGCGGACCCGCGCAGCTGCGCGTTGCCTGCGGGATGGTGTGCGTCTCGCCAGGGCGCCCAGAGCGTCCTGCGCGGTGCACATGTGCACCGCGCCACGTGAGGAAGTGATTGGTCATCATGCGGCTTTCTTCGGGCGGGCCCAGTCTGGGATCCAGCTGCCATGGGCGGCAAGCAGATCCGTGACAAGGTTGCGGATCTGGCGCAAGTCCAGTTCCGCGGCGGTGTGCGGATCCATCATCGCGGCGTGGTAGATATGCTCGGGTGTCTCATCCAGCAACGCGCGCACCATCAGTTCCTGCACATTGATCTGGGTCCGCATCAACGCCACCAGCTGCGGCGGGATATCCGTCACCGTGCTTGGCTGCACCCCGTTGCTGTCCACGAGGCAGGGGGTTTCCACCACCGCACCAAGGGGCAGTTGCGGGGTCTGGCCTGTGTTCTGCAGGTTGCCATAGATCCGGTAAGGCTGGTCCGTGACCATGGCGTTCATGATCTCGGCGGCGAATTCGTGGCTTTTCTCCACCGGGATTTCCGCTGCCCCCGTCAGCCCGGCGGCCTGGGCGCGCCAGTCTGCGATCTGTTCGAGGCAGCGGGTCGGATACTCATCCAGCGGCACGGCGAACTGCGCAATCAGATCCTCGCGTCCCTTCTTGATGAACCAGGGCACGTATTCGGCAAAATGCTCGGAGCTTTCGGTGCAGAAATAGCCCAGATGATCCATCACCTCATAGCGCACCTTGTTCGCGCAGCGCGGCATCAGGAGCGGCGGTTTGGGCAGCGCCCCCCCCGCATATCCCGCCCGCAACGCAGGATAGAGATCGCGGCCCCGATGGGTCAGCTCGAGGAAGAATGCCACATGGTTCACCCCGGCCACCCGGTAGCGGATCTCGTCCTGCGGCAGGTCCAGGTCATGGGCCAGCTCCTGCACCGTGTTCTGTACCGAATGGCACAAGCCCACGGTCCGCACATGGGGGTAGCGTTCCGCCAGCGCCCAGGTGTTGATCGCCATGGGGTTCACATATTGCAGCATCACCGCATCCGGGCAGACCTGAGCCATATCCTCGGCCACAGACCAGAGATGGGGCACCGTGCGCAACCCCCGCATAATCCCGCCGATCCCCAGCGTATCGCCGATGGTCTGGCGCAGACCGTAGGCTTTGGGGATCTCGAAATCCGTCACGGTGCAGGGCTCATACCCGCCGATCTGGAAGGCGGTGACCACGAAATCGGCCCCCTCCAATGCGGCGCGGCGATCCGTATGGGTGCTCACGGTCGCGCCCGTGCCCATGGTGCGGATCATCGCCCGCGCCACCAGCTCGCTCTCGGCGAGCCGCGTCGCGTCGATATCCATCAGCGCGAAATGGCCATCCCGCAAAGCCTCGAAATGCAGCGCATCCCCGAGGATGTTTTTCATGAAGATTGTCGAGCCTGCCCCGACAAAGGCGATTTTGGTCATTTCACAGCTCCAAGAGTGAGACCAGCGATGAAGTGTTTCTGCATCAGGAAGAACATGGCGACCGGCGGCAGGGCGGCGATGATGCTGCCTGCGCTCATCATGTGATAGGCGGCCGTGTACTGCCCGTTGAAGGAGGTGATCCCGGCGGTGACCGGCTGGGCATCGACCCCTTGGGTCAGCACCACGGCCCAGAAGTAGTCGTTCCAGATGAAGGTGAAGATCAGCACCGACAGCGCCGCAATCGCGGGCTTCATCAGCGGCAGCACCACGAACCAGAAGATCCGCCATTCCGCGATCCCCTCGACCCGCGCAGCCTCGATCAGCTCAAAGGGCAGGGCCCGGATGAAGTTGCGCATGAAAAGCGTGCAGAACCCGGTCTGGAACGCGATGTGAAAGAGCACGAGCCCGGTCTTGGTATTATAGAGCCCCAGATCCAGCGTCAGGTCGCGTACGGGCACCATGAGGATCTGGAAGGGGACGAAATTGCCCGCCACGAACATGAAGAAGATCCACAGGTTCGCCTTGAATTTGTAGATGCCGAGGGCAAAGCCCGTCATGCAGGACAGAGCCACCGCGCCGATCACTGTGGGCACCGTGATCATCACCGAGTTGATCAGGTAGCGGGGCATGTCCGATTCCAGAAAGACCCGGCTGTAGTTTTCCACGAAGCTGATCGAGGAGGGCCAGGTCCAGTAATTGCCCGTGGCGAAATCTCCTGCCGGCTTGATGGAGAAGACCGCCACGGCGATCAGCGGCAAAAGCCAGAAGATCAACGCCACCGGCAGCAGCGTCTTGTAGGCGATTTGCTGACCCCGGGGGGCCGTCTCGATGGGGGCTGGAAACATCTCAGGCTCCTTTCCGGGGGGGCAGGCCGTCGCGCAGGGCCTTGGGCAGCTTGGCGCGGATCAGATCATAGGAGGTCGTGACGCGGTGGATGATCTCCTCCGGGGCGGCATCCTCCGGCAGTCGTACCCAGCTTTTGTGGAAGTAGGGCGCCCGCTCGGCGACCCCGGCCTCGATCAGCATGGACGCGGTCTCTACCGCGTCGCATTTGACCGCAACACCCGGGTATTTATGGCCAAAGCAGGCGAACATCTTTCCGCCCACCTTCCAGGAGGGGATCTCGTCCTCGGACAGGGCCAGCTCGGCCCCGGGCAGACGGGCGCAGATCGTATCCACGCTGTCGCGGAGTAGGGAGGCCGTCTGCATCACCGTGCCTTCTCTTCGCGGTACATGGAGTAGAGGAAATAGGCGATGAAGCAGAGCATGATGGCAAAGAGCACCACCGCGATCGCCGCGCCATATCCCATGCGGAAACCATATTCGCTCAGCGCGACTTCGAACATGTAATAGGCCAGCACCCGGCTCGACCCGAAGGGCCCGCCCGCGGTCATCACCGAGATCATGTCGAAGGACCGCAGGGCGCCGATGATCGTCACCACGAAGGCGATGAAGGTCGCCGGGCGCAGCTGCGGGATGATGATGTACCACAGCATCTTCCAGCGCTTGGCCCCGTCGAGACGGCCTGCCTCGATCTGCTCGGGGTCCACGGCGTTGAGGCCCGTCAGGTAGAGGATCATGCAATAGGCCGTCTGCGGCCAGAGCCCCGCCGCGATGATGCCGTAGGTCACGTAGCGCTCATCCCCCAGCACGTTGATGGGCGCGATCCCGACCGAACCCAGCAACGTGTTCAGCAACCCGAAGGTCGGGTCGTAGAACCATGTGAAGACAAGGCCGACGACCACCTGGCTGATGACGAAGGGAAAGAAGAACATCGATTTGTAGAACCGGATGCCCGTGACCGTCTGGTTCAGAAACAGCGCGATGAACAGCCCGCCGGGGATGGCCAGCAGGTAGAGCACCAACCAGATCACATTGTTCTTCAGAGAGGTGAAGAACGCGTCGCGGTCCACGAATTCCCAATAGAGATCCTCGTAGTTGCGCAGCCCGACATATTCCGGCTGCCCCAGCCCGTCCCATTCATAGAGTGAGACATTGAAGGACTGGAAGATCGGGAAGATCACATAGAGCGCGAAGAACAGGATCCCCGGCGCAAGGAACAGCCAGGGGGTCAGCGCGAACTGGTTGCGGTGAAACCAGGAGCCGCCGCCATTGACGGCACGAACATCGGAAAGGGCTGTCTCGGACATGGCTAAACGCTCGTTTCTGGGGCAAGGGGGGCGGACCCGGTCCGGGTCCGGTCCGTCATCATCCGGGGTTCAAATCTGCATGCGCAACGATGCGGCGTGCCGCGAAGACGGCTCAATTCTGCGGGCATTGAGGTCTCCTTTCCTGAAACCACGGACCGGCGCGGGCCGGGGGCGATGGCGGTTCTGCGCGGTGGCATCGACCCGAAACGGGCCGATGTCGCGGCCATGATCATGCACCGTTTGCAGGGGCGGGCCGGTGAGGCGGGGCCGGGAGATCCCGACCGCGCCGGTCCTTGTGCGCCCGTTGGTCCGGGGTGCGTCCGCGCCGTCGGGGTTCCCCGACGGCGCCCGGGATCCGCTTAGTAGATCCGCTTGCGCGCGCGCTCGAGCCGGCTCAGGATCCGGTCGATCTCGTCCGGCTTGACCATGAACTCCTGCATGCCTTCCATGGCGACCTTGGCCATCTCCGCCGGAGCGTCCCGGTCAAAGAACTGCGCCAGCGCATAGGCGTTGTTCAGCAGCTCGAACCCTTCGACGATGAACTCGTCATCGGATACGGAGGAGTTCCGGTTCACCGGCAGCTGACCCAGCGTGATGTTCGCTTCTGTCTGCTGACCCGCCTCGGTGACAAACTTCAGGAACGCCTTCGCGGCGACCTTGTTTTGCGCGGCTGAGGGAATGTGGAACGTGTCCGTGGGGGCTTCTTCCGCCATGGGAATGCCGGGTGTGATCTCCGGGAACTGGTGGAAGCCGATCTGATCGTCAGTCAGGCCACCCTTCCGGTAGAGATCGACGGCGAAGTTGCCTTTTACCATCATGGCCGCATCACCCTGGGTGAAGAAAGGCACGGATTCCTGCCAGCTATAGGCGGTGTGGTTGTCGATGAACGCGCCCATGTCGATCAGTTCGCGCCAGCGCGCAAAAACGTCTTTGACACGATCATCGGTCCACTCGATCTCGCCATTGGTCAGGGCCATGTGGAACTCATACCCGTTCTGGCGCAGGTTCAGGTAGTCGAACCAGCCCGCCGCGGTCCACAGCCACTTGGTGCCGATGGAATAGCATTTCAGTCCAGAATCCAGAATGGCCTGGCAGTTTGCCTTGAATTCTTCCCAGTTGCCGGGCTCGCTCAGCCCGAGCTCGTTGAAGATGTCCTCGCGGTAATAGACACCCCACTGGTAGTAGGTATAGGGCACGCCCCACTGCTTGTCGTCGATGGTCATCGCGAGCTTCGTCGAGGCCAGATTGGCCGAAAGCTCTGCATCCCAGACATCCGAAACGTCCTCGAACAGGCCCGCATTCACATAAGGCAACATCCGGTTGCCCGCATACCAGTTCGCCACATCGGGCGGGTTCGCGGTCAGGAAGTTGCGGATCTGCGTCTTGTACTCTTCGCGGTTGATGATCGTCAGATCGACCTCGAGATCCGGATGCATCGCGTCGAAATCGGCGGCAAGCTTCTCCATCGTCGCCCGCGGGGCCGGATCGTGCATGTCCGAGAAGATCACGAGCTTGCCGCTCAGATCCTCGGCAAGGGCTGGCCCGGCCAGAACGGCGGCACAGGCCAGCGTCGCAACGGACGCTTTCAGTGTGGATTGCATGATGTCCTCCCTATGGTCTCATGCGGATTTTAGTTTCAATATTTGAAACCAAGTTTTATATATTGAAATGATGACCTGACGTCGCCTATGCTGTCAACAGGTTTTCGCCGCCAAGAGCGGAGCCAAGGGAGGAGACCCGCATGACTGGAGATGGTACCGTCGGCAAGGCGCTGGCTGTTCTGGACCAGGTGGCCGCATATGGCCGCCCGGTGCGGTTTGGCGAGCTTTTGACCGACAGCACGTTCCCCAAGGCGACGCTCTATCGCTTCGTCCAGACGCTGACCAATCAGGGCATGTTGCAATATGATCCGGACCGGCAGACCTATGCGCCGGGCATGCGCCTTGTGCGTCTGGCCCATGCGGCCTGGACCCAAAGCTCGCTGGCCCCATTGGCGCGGTCCCATGTGGATGCCCTGAGCGCCGAGCTGGGCGAGACGGTCCATCTCGCGCAGCTCGACAATGCCCAGGTGCTTTATGTAGACAAGCGCAATGCCGCGAAGCCGGTCGAGATGTTCTCGCAGGCGGGCAAGGTCGGGCCGGCCTATTGCACCGGGGTGGGCAAGGCGATGCTTGCCTTCCTGCCGGAGGCCGAGCTGGCGCGAATCATCTCGCAGCAGTCATTCCACCGCTTTACCGAACACACCCATACCAGTGGCGAGAGCCTGCGCCGGGATCTCGCCGAGATCCGCGCCCGGGGCTACGCCTTTGACCGCGAAGAGCATGAACCGGGGATCATCTGCCTTGCGCTGCCGATCCTTGCCGGGGGCGGGCGCGTGCTGGGCGCGCTGTCGATCACGAGCACCACCGCCCGCATGGCGTTGCCCGCCCTCGAGGCGCACGCACCGCTCATTCGCCACGCGGCGGAGCGCATCGCTGCAGACGCGCAGGACTGGCACTTCCCAGGCGCCACCGACGCGCTGCCACATACAGGAACCTGAACGGAGGAGGGGCCGGGCATGTCCGGGATCGTATTGGAACACGCTATCAAGCGCTACGGAGACACGCAGGTGATCCATGGTGTGGATCTGACCGTGGAGGATGGCGAGTTTTGCGTCTTTGTCGGCCCGTCCGGCTGTGGCAAGTCCACGCTGTTGCGGATGATCGCGGGTCTGGAGGAGACCAGCGACGGGACGATCTCGATCGGCCCCCGGGATGTGACCCGGTTGGACCCTGCCGAGCGGGGCGTGGCGATGGTGTTTCAGACCTATGCCCTTTATCCCCATATGACCGTTGAAGAAAACATGGGCTTCGGGCTCAAGATGAACGGCGTGCCCAAGGACGAGATCAGGCAGAAGGTCTCGGGGGCGTCCGAGATCCTCAAGCTCGATCAATATCTCAAGCGCAAGCCCAAGGCGCTCTCGGGCGGGCAGCGGCAGCGGGTGGCGATTGGTCGGGCCATCGTACGCGGGCCGGAGGTGTTTCTGTTCGACGAGCCACTGTCGAACCTAGATGCGGAGTTGCGGGTCGAGATGCGGGTGGAGATCGCCCGTCTGCACAAGGAAATCGGCGCGACCATGGTCTATGTCACCCATGACCAGGTCGAGGCGATGACGCTGGCCGACAAGATCGTGGTGTTGCGCGCAGGTAAGATCGAACAGGTGGGCGCGCCGCTGCATCTCTATCGCGACCCGGACAATGTCTTTGTCGCCGGGTTCATCGGGTCGCCCGCAATGAACTTCCTGAAGGGCGAAATCAGGGACGGGATGGTCCATGTGGATGGGGTCGCGCCGCTGGCGGTGACTGCCGCGGAGGGGCGGTCCGGCAAGGTGATTGTCGGCGTGCGCCCGCAACACCTCAAGCTTGATCCGGCGGGGGATACCCATCTGGTCGACGTGACCGAAGCGCTCGGGGATGTGTCCTACCTGTATCTCAAGGCGGCCGATGGGGCGCGGCTGACCGTTGAGGCCGGGGAGGAGGACCCGCTGCCGGAGGGCAGTGGGGTAGGCCTGGTCCTGTCGCCGGATCGGGTCATGCTGTTCGACGCCGAAACCGAAGAGCGGCTGCGCTAGGAGGGGCGGGGGCCGGGGCGTCGCCTCGGACTTTGTCGAGGGGCAGAGCGTCTCCGCGACGCGGCAGGCCGCGCCACTCGGCGCTCTGCGGCGGAGCCCTCCCCGGCGGTGCCGGGTCGGACTGCGCCGGGCGCTACTTTGACCTCACTGCGCTCCGGGGTGTTTCCGGTGGCTTGGCGGCCATGCTGCTGGGGCGCGGGTCGCGTCCCTGTCTCCGCCGCGGGTGATCGGGCAGGGCTGTTGCGGGAGGCGGGACTGGCGCAAGATCCAGTGACGCGCGGTGATCGCCGCGGCCAGAACCACCGCCCCTTGCAAGGCGGTGACCGTAAGGCTCAGGCAGGCGTCGCTTTCGGCGATCCCGAGCCAGAGTTGCAAGGGGCCGGACTGCCCTTGGCAGTCGAGATCTGTTAGATCCATCCTTTCCTCCAACACGTGCGCGATCACCCGGCGCGCATTGCTCTGTCCTGACCCGGGATCGCGCCGGAAGTGGGGCGCAGTTGCGGCGCATTTGGCTGCGCGCCGGAGAAGGGGCGGTGGTCCGCAACGGGGAAAACGTCACGTGGACCTATCCCCCGGGGGAGGATAAGCTGCCCCGATGACCGAGCCGCACAGACATGCCAGCCATCCCGCAATCGCCAAGCGCCTCAAACGTGCCGAGGGGCATTTGAGATCCATCGGCGGCATGTTGGAAGACGGGCGGCCCTGTGCCGAGATTGCCCAGCAGCTGCACGCAGTGCAGAAGGCGGTCGAGCAGGCGAAACGCGTTCTGATTCAGGATCACATGGACCATTGCCTGAGCGCCCCCGCGCCGGAGCCCGAGGCCCTGCAAGCCGCGCTGGACGAGATGCGCGCGTTGACGAAGTACCTGTGATGACAGACCAGACAGCCCCTCGAACGCGGCTCACCGGGAGGGCTGCATGGATCTGAGCGGGATGATTGCGGCGGGCGGGGCCAACCCCTTGGTGCTCTTTGCGCTGGCGCTTGCGCTGGGCGCGCTGCACGGGCTGGAGCCCGGGCATTCCAAGACGATGATGGCCGCCTATATCATCGCCGCCAAGGGCACCGTGGGGCAGGCGGTGCTGCTTGGGCTGTCGGCGGCCTTGTCCCATTCCTTGATCGTCTGGGTGCTGGCGGCGCTGGCCCTGATCTATGGCGATGCGCTGATCGGCGCGGCGTTGGAGCCCTATTTCATGATGCTGAGCGGGGCGATGGTGATCGCGATCGGTGTGTGGATGCTGGCGCAACAGGGGCGCACAAGGCGGCATGCGAACAGGTCGGTTGAGCCTGTTGCGGGTCCGGAAACGATGGCGCACGCGCATCACGGACACGGACACGGACACGGACACGGACACGGACACGGACACGGACACGGACACGGACACGGACACGGACACGGGCCGGGCGATCATCATATGGACGCCCATACCCTCGCCCATGCCAGCGAGATCGAGGCCCGTCTGGCGCAGGGGCGGACCGGGACAGGGCAGACGATCCTGTTTGGACTCTCCGGTGGCCTCATCCCCTGTCCTGCGGCGATCACAGTCTTTCTGCTCTGTCTCCATCTGGGACAGATCGGGCTCGGGGTGACGCTTGTCACGGCCTTCTCGCTGGGGCTTGCGGCGACGTTGGTGCTGGTCGGGGTCGTGGCGGCCATGGGTCTTTCGGCCGTGCGGCAGCGAAGCGGGCGGTTGGACGCGATTTTCGCCGCCGCGCCCTATCTGTCCGGAGTGTTGATTTGCCTCGTCGGGGGCGCGATTCTCTGGTCGGGCTACGCACATCTTGGACACGCCCACGGCTGATCCATTCTCAGAATGCCGTCAAAAGAGGCATTTGGCCCCGAGGGCGCATCTGCGAAACGCAGCCTGTAAAAGCCGTTGCAAAAACACTGATTTTGCGCGCGCCAAATTCGGCAAAAGTGGACGGGCCCTGAACTTGCAGTAATGTGAACCTACAGTGACGATCGGTTGTGTCGCTGTCACAAAGACCTCGTCTGGCAATGCCCGTTTCCGTCGGCCTCCTCCTCCCCTCGACGGCACGGGCATTGTTCCAGCGGGGCAGATTTCCAACCACAAACACACCGCGCACCTGACCTTCTGGCCTGCTTACCAGAGCAAGGGCATGCGGGGGCGTTCCGCCCGGATCGGAGCATCGCTGATCAGGGCGGTGCCCGACGCGCGCAGCGGGTAGCGCTGAATCAGACGGAACCACCCGGTGGCGTCCTCACCCACGAGGCTGAGGCTGCGCAGGTGGAAGGGCCGGGGCAGGTTGGGCTCGATGATCGGCCGCATGGCAGCCGCCAGGGCGATCAGTTCGGCCCGAGGGAGGGTATCGCTGAGCTGGAACTGAAACGGGGGCGGGGTGTCCGGGCGAGGCGCCTCCGCATGGGCGGGGCCTGTGGCCGGGACCTGCAGATCCTGAAAGCTGCGCGTGACCGTGGTGCAGAACCGCTCCAGCGCCGGGCTCTCATCCCGGGGCAGCAGGGCGATGGCGCCCGATTGCGGGTCGAGCCGCAATCCCGCGAGGGGCACTTCGGTACAATGCTCGGCAATGGCGCGTGCGCGGTGGTGGAGGTCGAGGGGCGAATGCCCGGCGGCAAGGCGAAAGGGCGCGACCAGCAGGGCCTGGCAGCCATAGCGACGCCGACGCGCTGCAATCTTCGACAGGGGCAAGGGCAATCGATCAATCTTCAACAGCGGGACGTCCTGACCCCGCTCAAGATCCCAGCCGAGCCAATGCTTGCCCAACACCGCAAGATCCGTTTCCGGATCCGGTGCGTAACTGAGCGCAAATCGGCTGTATCGATGCATCTCCGTCCCCCCAGCGGCGAGATGACCCGTCCAGTCTATGTCACTTTGGCGTGATTTGCAAAAAACAGCTCTGGCGGGGAATTGGGGCTTGTCCAATTCTATAGTTCATATATTCATGAATTATGGAATTGATCGAAGCCTCCGACGCGCTCGACGCGCTCAGTCATCCCGGTCGTCTTGGGGTGTTTCGCCTGCTGGTGCGGCGCGGACCCGAGGGGGTGCGCCCGTCCGAGATGGCGGCGGCGCTCTCGCTGAAGCCCAACACTTTGTCGGTCTACCTTTCCGCGTTGCAGCAGGTCGGTCTGGTCCGCTCGCGCCGCGACGGGCGGGCGGTGATCTACGCGGCCGAGATGGGGCGGATGGGAGATCTGCTGAGCTATCTGGTCGCCGATTGCTGCCGAGGGCGCCCGGATCTTTGCCTGCCTGATCCGGGTCCCGCAGCGGAGCCACGGGTTCGGAACGTGCTGTTCCTGTGCACCGGGAACTCCGCCCGCTCGATCTTTGCCGAGCAGTTGCTGACAGATCTGGGCGAGGGGCGGTTCGTCGCGCGTTCCGCCGGGCGCATGCCGACCGGTCGTGTGAACCCGCACACGCTCGAGGTGCTGGCGGGGCATGGGCATGGCGTCGAAGGGCTGCGATCCAAGCCGGTCTCTGCGGTCCAGACGCCGGATGCGGCGGATATGGATTTCGTGTTCACAGTCTGCGACGCTGCCGCCAATGAAGAGTGCGCGCCCTGGCCCGGTCTGCCCCTGAGCGCCCATTGGGGCGTGCCGGATCCAGCGCAGGTTCAGGGGGACGAAGCGGAGACATCCCGCGCCTTTGCCGAGACCTATCGTCAGATGCGCGACCGCATCGAACGCTTTGTCGCACTCCCGTTGCAATCCCTCGACAGACTGGCGCTTCAGGCCCGGCTTGACGAGATCGGGCGGCCCGCGCCCTGACCCCTGCCACCCTTACGGAAAGACGATGAGATGACATCTACGCGCCCAAAAATCGCGCTGAACGGCCTGGGCCGGATTGGAAAACTGGTCCTGCGGGCCTTTTTCGACGAGGGGCTCGAGGCGGATCTGGTTCTGCTGAACGACCCGGTCGGCACGCCAGAGCAGCATGCGCTGCTTCTGGAATTCGACACGGTCCATGGGCGCTGGGATGCAGAGATCGCGCATGGGCCCGACAGCCTGTCGATCAACGGGCAGGCGATCCGCTTCACGCAGGAAAGTGACCTCGAAAAGCTGCCCCTCGCGGCGCTGGGGGTCGACCTCGTGGTGGATTGCACCGGGGTGTTCAAGACCGGGGCCAAGACCGCCCCCTATTTCGACGCCGGCATCCGCAAGGTCGTCGTGTCGGCCCCTGTGAAGGATGGCGGGGCGGTGAACCTCGTCTATGGGGTCAACCATCAGATCTATGACCCGGACCAGCACAGACTGATCACGGCGGCCAGCTGCACCACCAACTGCCTCGCGCCGGTGGTCAAGGTCCTGCATGAGGGGCTGGGCATCAAGCATGGCTCCATGACCACAATCCACGACGTGACCAACACCCAGACCATCGTGGACCGGCCCGCCAAGGACATGCGCCGGGCCCGCTCGGCCCTGAACTCGCTGATCCCGACAACCACCGGCTCGGCCACGGCGATCACCCTGATCTACCCCGAGCTCAAGGGCCGTCTGAACGGCCATGCGGTGCGGGTGCCGCTGCTCAACGCATCCCTGACCGATTGCGTCTTCGAGGTGGAGCGCGAAACCAGCGTCGAGGAGGTCAACGCCCTTTTCCAGACCGCTGCCGAAGGGGAGCTCAAGGGCATTCTCGGCTATGAGACGCGCCCTTTGGTGTCCTGCGATTACACCAATGATCCGCGCTCGGGCATCATCGACGCCCAAAGCACCATGGTCGTCAACGGGACGCAGGTGAAGGTCTATGCCTGGTACGACAATGAATGGGGCTATGCGTGGCGGCTGGCGGATGTGACCCGCATGGTGCTGGCCAGCCTATGAGCGCTGCTGCCCCCTCTGGCCTGCGCGCCTATCTGGCGGTGACGGCGGCCTATTGGGCCTTCATGCTCACCGATGGGGCCCTGCGGATGCTGGTGCTGCTGCATTTCCACACGCTGGGCTTCACGGCGCTGCAGCTTGCCTATCTCTTTTTGCTCTACGAGCTCATGGGGGTGATCACCAATCTCAGCGCGGGCTGGATCGCGGCGCGGTTCGGCCTGACCTCGACGCTTTATGC
Organism: Dinoroseobacter sp. S375; assembly: GCF_049800775.1. NCBI lineage: Bacteria > Pseudomonadati > Pseudomonadota > Alphaproteobacteria > Rhodobacterales > Roseobacteraceae > Dinoroseobacter > Dinoroseobacter sp. S375. Next base: position 96,705 of record NZ_JBNAFR010000008.1, read on the forward strand.
CGGGCTCGGGATCCAGATCGCAGCTTTGGTGGCGCTGGCACAGCTCGACCCGGGCTGGAGCGTTGCGGCCTCGGTCGCCTTCGTGATGGCGGTGCAGGGGGCCTCCGGCGTGGCCAAGGATCTGTCGAAGATGAGCGCGAAATCCGCGGTCAAGGTGCTGGCGCCTTCGGGGGAGGGCGCGCTGTTCCGCTGGGTCGCGGCGCTGACCGGGTCCAAGAACGCGGTGAAGGGGCTCGGGTTTCTGCTGGGGGCTGCTCTTCTGGCGACCGCCGGGTTTGTCCCGGCAGTCTGGGCCATGGCGGGGGCGCTGACGCTGGTGCTGGCGGCCGTGGTGATCTTCATGCCGCCCGGCCTGCCGCAGGGGGCGAAGGGCGCGAAGTTTCGCGATGTCTTCTCCAAGGATCCGCGGGTCAACTGGCTCAGCGCGGCGCGCCTGTTCCTGTTCGGCGCGCGGGACGTGTGGTTCGTGGTCGGCATCCCGATCTATTTCTACAGCGTGCTGTCCGATGGCAGTGTCGAGGGCAACCGCGCGGCGTTCTTCCAGATCGGGACCTTCATGGCGCTCTGGATCATCGGCTATGGCGCGGTGCAGGGCTTTGCCCCGGCGCTGTTGCGGGCGCGGGACAAGACCGATGCCCAGATCACCGGGCTTGCCCGGCTCTGGGTCGGGTTGCTGGCGCTGATCCCGGCGATGCTGGCACTGCTGGTGGCGCTTGCCGGGGGACCGGCTCCTTGGCTCACCGGCGCGCTGGTCGGGGGGCTGATGCTCTTCGGCGTGGTCTTTGCGCTGAACTCGGCGCTGCATTCCTACCTGATCCTGGCCTTCACCAAGGCCGAGCGGGTCACGATGGATGTGGGCTTCTACTACATGTCCAACGCGGCAGGGCGGCTGCTGGGCACGCTGCTCTCGGGGCTCAGCTATCAGCTGGGGGGCTTGCCGCTCTGCCTTGGGACGGCGGCGGCCATGGCGGCGGCAAGCTGGCTGGCCGCTTCGCGCCTGCAGCGGATTTCCCCCGCGCGCCTTGCATAAACCCGCCGAAGGGCCATCTGTTGAGGAGGACCGCAGGGGGCGGTGTTACAGGGTTTGAGCCAGAATGACCGATGCCAGCGTGGCGCCACAGGACGTCGAGGAGGATGACGATTGGTCCATGACCCGCGTCCTTGATTGCGCGCTGGATGTGGCCGAGCGGGACGATGTCTCGATCGGTGATCTGATCACGGCCTTCGGGCAGGCGAGTTTCCTGCCGCTCCTGTTGTTGCCGGCGATCACGCTGGTCTCGCCGCTCAGCGGAATCCCCCTGTTTTCAAGCTTTAACGCGCTGATCATCATCCTTGTCGCCGGGCAAATGCTGGCTGGACGCCATTGCCTGTGGCTGCCCGCCTGGATCAAGCGGCGCGCGATTGCCGGGCAGCGGCTGCGCGCGGGGCTGGAGCGGGTCCTGCCAGTCGGGCGCTGGTTTGACCGGCATGCCCATCGCCGGATCGGGCTGCTCTTTCGTCGCCCGATCTGGTTCGCCTTGCCCCTGAGCTGCATCGCGCTGGCCGCGCTCATCCCGTTTTTCGAGCTTGTGCCGTTCTCCGCATCGCTGCTCGGTGCTGCGATTGCACTGATCACGCTGGGCATGCTGACCCGCGACGGGCTCTGGGTGCTGGCCGGGGCCGTCCCGTTTCTGGGCGCACTCCTCGTGGTGGCGAAGGTCTTTACCTGACCGCTAGTCGTCCCGCGCGATCGGGCCGTCCTTGGCTTTCCAGTCCTTGAAACCATCCCGCAGATGCGCGGCGGCAAAACCCATATCCTGCAAGGTGGCCGCAGTCAGGGCCGAGCGCCAGCCAGAGGCGCAGTGGAAGACATAGCGTTTGTCCTGGGCAAAGACCGGCTTGTGATAGGGGCTGTCCGGGTCGACCCAGAACTCGATCATGCCGCGCGGGGCATGGACACTGCCCGGGATGTAGCCGTCCCGTTGCCGCTCGCGAATGTCGCGGATATCAACGATCACCACCTCGGGATCCTCGACCATGGCGATCAGTTCTTCGGTGCCGATCTCTTCGATCCGGGCGCGGGCGTCGGCGACCATCTGGGCGGCAGTTTTGGTGAGCGGGGGCATGGGCTTCTCCGGCGTTTGGAACGTCCCCTCAGGCTGACATGGCCCTCGCGACAGGGCAATCGGGCAGGGGCGGCTGCCCCTGCGACGCATTCTCCGCGACGGGCAGGTTTCCATGGCCTATAAAAGGGGGTCAGACGGAAAAGGGGAGCTGAGCCCAATGACATATTCCATCGCTCTGGTCGCCCATGACCAACGCAAGGACGCCATGGTGGCCTGGGCCAAGGATCACCGCGCGTTGCTCGAGCCCCATGCGCTCTTTGCGACGGGCACGACCGGCGGGCGGCTGCGCGAGGAAGCGGGGCTGGACATCACCGCGCTCAAGAGCGGGCCGTTGGGCGGGGACGCGCAGATCGGCGCGATGATCGCCGAGGGCAAGCTCGACGCGCTGGTCTTCTTCATCGATCCGCTCTCGGCGCTGCCCCATGACGTGGATGTCAAATCTCTGCTGCGGCTGGCGATCCTCTACGACACGCTGATGGCGACGAACGCGGCGACGGCCTCGGCCATTTTCCGGACACCCGGGACACCGCAGCCGGGGCAATAGGCGGAGCCGGTTGAGGGCTCGCAGCGCGTGGCCCGTCTGGCCCGGATGCAGCCGGGGATCCCGGCGCTCGGAGACGCAGGTTTGCGGCCGCGCAGCGCGCTGGCCCTGCGGCTGGCAGGCGCGGCAAATTCTCCGCCCCCTTGAGCTTCCAGTGGCTGGAAGCCTTAAATAGGCGGGACACAAGACCGAGTCCTGCCATGTCCCAAGCCGATGCTCATCAATATTCCCTGTCCCTGACGGGGCTGAACTGCGCCTCCTGCGCCGGGCGGGCGGGGCGTGTGCTCGCCGCGCTTCCGGCGGTGGCCGACAGCGCGGTGAACCTCGCCACCGAGGAGGCCCGCGTGACGCTGTGCGATCCGGAGGCACTGGAAGCCGTGTCCGCGGCATTGGCGGAGGCAGGCTACGCCCCGCGCATGGCCAGCACGACCCTGTCGGTCTCCAGCATGTCCTGCGCCTCCTGCTCCGGGCGGGTGGAGCGGGTGCTGACGGCGATCCCCGGGGTTGAGACGGCGTCGGTCAATCTGGCCGCTGAGGCGGCAACGATCACTTATCTCGACGGGGCGACCAGCCCGGCGCAATTGATGGCGGCGGTGTCCGAGGCGGGCTTTCCGGCAACCCTTGCCGATGGGGCCAGCCCCCCGGCCCGGGCCGAGCGTCAGGCGCAGGAGGCGCAGGAGATGGCCCGGCGGGCAGCCCTCGCCGCGGCACTGGCCCTGCCGGTCTTCGTGCTCGAGATGGGCAGCCATCTGATCCCCGCCTTTCACCATCTCATTGCCGGGACCATCGGGATGCAGACCTCCTGGCTGCTGCAGGCGCTGCTTACCACGCTTCTGCTGCTCGGACCGGGGCGGCTGTTTTTCGCGCGTGGCTGGCAATCCCTGCGCCATGGCGCGCCGGATATGAATGCCCTCGTGGCCTTGGGGACCGGGGCCGCCTGGAGCTTTTCCATGGTTGCAACCTTCGCGCCCGGGCTGCTGCCCGAGGCCACCCGCGCGGTCTACTTCGAGGCCGCCGCGGTGATCGTGGTGCTGATCCTGCTGGGGCGCTGGCTGGAGGCGCGGGCCAAGGGCCGCACGGGCGCTGCGATCCAGAGCCTGCTCAGCCTGCAGGTGCCGGTGGCGCGGCTCTTGCGCGACGGGGTGCCGGTGGATGTACCGGTCGAGGCGCTGGGGCGGGGCGATACCGTTCGCATTCGCCCGGGCGAGCGGATCCCGGTGGACGGGACTGTCGCCGAGGGCAGTGGCTTCGTGGATGAGAGCATGATCACCGGCGAGCCCTTGCCCGTGGCCAAGGCGCTTGGCGATCCGGTGACCGGCGGTACGGTGAACGGCGCGGGCGGGCTTTCGGTGACGGTCAGCCGGACCGGGGCGGATACCACGCTGGCCCAGATCATTCGCATGGTCGAAGACGCCCAGGGGGCCAAGCTGCCGATCCAGGGGCTCGTCGATCTGGTCACGCGCTGGTTCGTGCCCGCGGTGCTGGGCATCGCGCTTGTGACCGTGGCGATCTGGCTGACCTTTGGCCCGGGGCCGGGCTTTGCACTGGTGGCCGGGGTGTCGGTGCTGATCATTGCCTGCCCCTGCGCCATGGGGCTCGCCACGCCGACCTCGATCATGGTCGGGACCGGGCGGGCGGCCGAGATGGGGGTGGTCTTTCGCAAGGGCGATGCGCTCCAAAGCCTGAGCCAGGTGGGGATCATCGCGCTCGACAAGACCGGGACGGTCACCGCCGGGCGGCCCGAGCTGACGGATGTGGTGACGCGGCCCGGCGTCGCGCGGGCGGAGCTCTTGCGCGCGGTGGCGAGTGTCGAGGCGGCCTCGGAACATCCGATTGCCGAGGCGATCCTGCGCGCGGCCCGGGCCGAGGGCGTCGCGCTCGCGCCGGTCACCGGGTTCGAAAGCGACACGGGCACGGGCGTGCGCGGACATGTGGAGGGGGCCGAGATTCAGATCGGCACGGCGCGGATGATGGCTGAGGCGGGCCTGTCCACCGAGATCCTGCAGGCCGAGGCGACCCGGCTCGGTGCCGCGGGCCGTACGGTGGTCCATGTAGCGCGGGATGGCGCACTGGTGGCCGTGCTGGCCGTGGCCGATCCGATCAAGCCCGGCAGTCGCGCCGCGATTGCCGCGTTGAAGGCGCAAGGGCTGCAGGTGGCGATGATCACCGGTGACAGTCGCGCCGCCGCCGAGGCCATTGCCCGCGAGACGGGCATCGACGAGGTCATCGCCGAGGTCCGGCCCGACGGCAAGGTCGCCGCGCTCGATGCCCTGCGCGCGGCGCAGCCCGGGGCGACGCTCGGCTTTGTCGGGGACGGGATCAACGATGCGCCCGCGTTGGCCCATGCGGATGTGGGCATCGCGATCGGCACCGGCACCGATATCGCCATCGAGAGCGCGGATGTCGTGCTGATGTCCGGGGATCTGCGCGGCGTGGTCAATGCCCGGCATCTCTCGCAGCAGACCCTGCGCAATATCCGCCAGAATCTTGGCTGGGCCTTTGGGTACAACGCGGCGCTGATCCCGGTGGCGGCGGGCGTGCTCTATCCGGCCTTCGGGATCCTGCTTTCGCCGATCTTTGCCGCCGGGGCGATGGCGCTGTCCTCGGTCTCGGTATTGAGCAATGCCCTGCGGCTCCGGCGTCTCGCGCCGGTCAATGCCGGGGCGGATCACGCATCCAGCCCGGCCTCTGCGCCGCAGCCTGCGGAGTGAGCCGATGAATATCGGAGATGTCGCCGAACGCGCGGGCCTGCCGCCCAAGACCATCCGCTACTACGAAGAGATCGGCCTGATCCGCCCGGTGCGCAGTGCCAATGGCTACCGCGTGTTTCGCGACAGCGACCTGCACAAGCTGGCCTTTCTGGGCCGGGCGCGCACCCTTGGGTTCTCGATCGAGGATTGCCGGACCCTGATGGCGCTTTACGAGGATGACCACCGCGCCAGCGCGCAGGTCAAGGCCGTTGCCGAAGAGCATCTGGCCCGGATCGACGACAAGATCGCACAGCTGCGCGCCATGCAAGAGACGTTGCAGACGCTCGTCTCGGCCTGTCACGGGGATGATCGTCCCGATTGCCCGATCCTGAACGATCTGGCGGGACCCCGCGACAGGACCGACAGGGCCTGACCATTCCCTTGCAATCACCGGTCGGCAGGGCGAAACCCCGGGGCGATGCGTCACCCCGGAGGGCCCCATGCCTGACATCCTCGTCCCCGCCTTTATCTCGGTCACGATTGGCCTTTTGGTCTATTTCGTGGGCGCGTTCCTCACCCGCAGCCTGCGGCTTCTGAAGGATTACAACATCCCCGAACCGGTTTCGGGTGGGCTGGCGGTGGCCCTCGTGACCTGGGCGGTCTTCGCGCTGAGCGGGCGGCAGATCGTCTTCGATCTGGCAGTGCGGGACTATCTTCTGGTGCTGTTCTTCGCCTGTATCGGGTTGAACGCGCGCTTTGCGGATCTGCTGCGCGGCGGGCGGCTTCTGGGGGTGCTGCTGGCGCTGACGGTGGGCTTCATGGTGCTGCAGAACGCGGTCGGCTATCTCGGTGCGCTGCTCTTTGATCTGCCGACACCGGTCGGGGTGCTGCTGGGCTCTGCCTCGCTGATCGGCGGGCATGGCACGGCCATCGCCTGGGGGCCGCAAATCGAAGAGATGACAGGTTTTGACGCCGCCTCCGAGCTGGGGATCGCGGCGGCGACGCTGGGACTGGTGCTGGCGGCGACCATGGGCGGGCCGATCGCCAAGCGGCTGATCGACCGCCACGGGTTGCGCGGCGAGGAGGACGCCGCCCCGGTGGTCGGGCTCGAATTCGAGGACCCCGGCGCGCCCAGCGAGGTGGTCAACCATATCAGCCTGATGCGCGCCATGCTGGCGGCCCATGTGGCGATCCTGCTGGGCTATATCGCCCATGTGGCGATCCTCGAGGCGGGGGTGCAACTGCCGCTCTTCGTGCCCTGCCTTTTGGTGGGGATCGTGATGTCGAACACCATTCCCTACCTGCTGCCACGGCTGACATGGCCAGCGGGGAGCCGCGCCCTGGCCGTCGTCTCGGATTACAGCCTGTCGGTCTTTCTGGCCATGTCGCTCATGAGCATGCAGCTCTGGACACTGGTCGAGCTGGGCGGGCCGATCCTCGGGGTGCTGGTCCTGCAGGTGGCGATGACCACGGCCTTCATCTTCCTCGTGGTCTTTCCGGCCATCGGGCGCAGCTTCACCGCTGCCGTGCTGAGCGCGGGGTTTGCGGGATTTGCCCTCGGGGCCACGCCCACGGCAATCGCGAACATGTCCTCGGTGACGAAACGCTACGGGGCAGCACCGCTGGCCTTCATCGTGCTGCCCCTGGTCTCGGCCTTCTTCGTGGATCTGGCCAATGCCTTTGTGATCCGGGTTTTCGTCGGCCTCTAGCCTGCCGCGCCTTCGGTCTCTTCCGAGCGGACGCGGAAGAAGATCGTGTAAAGCGTCGGCACGATGATAAGGGTGAGGACCGTGGCAAAGCTCAGCCCGCAGATGATCACCACCGCCAGCGACTGGAAGAACGGATCCCAAAGCAGGGGCACCACCCCGAGCACCGTGGTCAGCACGCCGAGCACGACGGGGCGCACGCGGCTGACGGCGGCGTCCACCACCGCGGACATGCGCGCCTTGCCATCGGTAATCTGACTGTCGGTCTCGTCGATCAGAACGATGGCATTCTTGATCAGCATCCCGGTCAGGGACAACACCCCGAGGATGGCCATGAATTCCAAAGGTGTCCCGGTCAGCGCCAGCCCCCAGATCACCCCGATCAGGGCCAGAGGCACCGTCAGCCAGATGATCAGCGGTTGTTTCACCGCGTTGAAGAGCAGGATCACCACGAGGATCATGGCCCCGAACCCGAGCGGCATGGTCGAGGCGAGACCGGCATTGGCCTCTTGCGAGTTGCCGTATTCACCCTCCCAGCTGAGCGTGTAGCCCGGGGGCAGGGGGATGTCCTCGATAGGGCCGCGGACCTGCTCAAAGAGATCGCCCGACAGCACACCGGGCGCGTTGTCCGATTGCGCGGTGATGGTCAGTTGCCGGTCAACCCGGCGCAGGTTGCCCGCCTCGAACACCACGTCGAAACGGTCCACGACCTGCGAAATCGGGATATAGCCGCCGGTCACCTGACTGAAGACCTGCACATTGCGCAGCCCGCTAACATCGTTGCGATCCGATTCGCGCGGCCGCATCACCACATCCAGCAGCTCGTCGCCCTCGCGGAACACCCCCAGGGTGATCCCGTTGAGATGCCCGTAAAGCGCGTTCGAGATATCCGCCTGCGAGAGGCCAAGTCGCCGCGCGCTGTCAGTATCGATCCTGGGTTCGATCACCGGGACCTGCTCGCGCCAGTCATCCTTGATCGCGATGGCGCCATATTCGGCCATCACCTCCTTGGCCTGGTTCGCCAGGGCGCGCAGGGTGGCCGCATCGGGGCCGCTGAACTGTGCCTCGATCTTGGAGCCGCCGCCCGGGCCCAGCGTGAATTGCCAGACCTTGGCCGTGGCTTCGGGGAAGCGGTCATCGACCCAGCTCTGCAATTCATCCACGAGCTCCGAGATCTGGTCGAAGCTCTCCACATCCACCAGCACCTGTCCGTACGAGCTGTCCGGATCCTCGGATTCGTAGATCAGCATGAAACGCTGGTGCCCGCTGCCCACGGCAGTGTTCGTGCCGGTCACACCGGCCAGAGTGCGGGCATGGGCGTCGATTTCCAGCACGTCTTCGCGGGTGCGTGAGATATCGGTGCCCTTGGGCAGGAAGTAGTCAACCACGAATTGTGGCCGCGTCGAGGTCGGAAAGAAGCCCGGCGGCACCTGACTGAACATCGCGATGGCCGAGGCAAAGAGCGCCACGACCAGCACCACCGTGCCATAGCGAAAGCGGATCGCCTTGGCGAGCAGGCCGCGATAGGCGCGCAGGGCCCGGTTCTCGGGTTTGGGGGCAGGTGGCTTGCCGTCCTCGGATGGGGCAGGCGGCTTGAGCAGGAGCGAGCAGAAATAGGGCGTCAGCCAGATCGCCACCAACCAGGAGAACAGCAGCGAGATCGCGATGGTCCAGAACAGGCTGCCCGCATATTCACCGGTATTGTCCGGCGAGAATCCCACGGGCGAGAAGGCGAGAAAGCCCACCACAGTCCCGCCAAGCAGGGGCCATTTCGTCTGGTTCACCACGGCCACGGCGGCCTTGGCGGTGCTCTCGCCTTTCTGGACTCGGACCAGCGTGCCCTCGACCACGACGATCGCGTTGTCCACCAGCATCCCTAGGGCGATGATCAGCGCCCCGAGCGAGATCCGCTGCATGTCCAGCCCGTAGAGCAGCATCCCGAAGAGCGTCCCTGCCACGGTGATCAGCAGGATCCCCCCCATCAGAAGGCCCGAACGCAGACCCATGAAGATCATCAGCGTGCCGACCACGATCACAAGGGCCAGCACCACGTTGCCCACAAAGTCGTCGACCGAGACCTTTACGCTGTCGCTCTGGTCCGAGATCGGCAGGACTTCGATCCCGATGGGACGTTCCGAGATGTTCTCGGCCATCCGCTCTTTCACGGCGACGCCCATATTCACGACATTGCCGCCCAGGGTGTTCGAGATGCCGATCCCGATGGCGGGCCGACCGTCGCGGTATATCAACCCGGCGGGCGGGTCCACGAGACCGCGTTTGATCTCGGCGATATCGCCAAGGCGGAACAGCGCGCCGTTCTCGGGATTTGTGATGATCAGGTTCGCGATGGCCTCGCTTGATGAGACCCCGTCCGGCACGCGGATTTCCAGTCGCGTCTGCCCCGCCTGGATCGAGCCGCCCGGGATCACGAGGTTCTGACCCTCAAGGATCTGCGAGACCTGCTCGGAGGTAAGCCCCAGCTCGATCAGCCGGGCCGAGGAAAACTCGACATAGATCACCTCGTCCTGAACGCCGTTCAGGACCACCTTGGAGACGCCATCCACCGTGACAAGAAGGCGCTGTAACTCCTTGGCGTAGTTGTAAAGATCCGTGATCGTATAGCCGTCGCCCACCACCGCGAAATAGAGCGCGAAGACATCCCCGAAATCGTCATAGACCTGACTGGTCAGGGCGTTGGGGGGCAGGTTCGGTTGCGCATCGTCGATCTTGGCCCGCATCTGGGCAAAGCGCTGATAGAGCGTGTCGTAATCGGGCACGGAGGGGATATTGAATTCCACCATCACGTTGCTCAGCCCCGGCGACGAGACCGAACGCACCTCGAGCACGCCCTGCAATTGCTGCAGCGCATCCTCGATCACCTCGGTGACCTCTTCGGCCACCTCCTCGGCGCCCGCCCCGGGATAGGGGGTGATGATCTGGGCCTGCCGGATGATGAATTCCGGGTCCTCGAAGCGTGGCAGCGTCGAGTAGGCGTAATAGCCGGCAATCAGGATCAGGATCGTGGAGACCGCTGAGATGACCCGCTTTTTCAGTGCGAAATCTGCGAGATCCACTGGCTCAGCCCCCGATCTTCGTGACCGGGCGGATCGTCATGCCCTCCATGATCTGGCTCACCCCGGCGGCCACAACCGTATCTCCAGCGGCAAGCCCGTCCTCCACCGCGACCTTGTCGCCTTCGGCCTCGCCGAGGGTGATGGGCTGGCGGCGCACGGTATTGTCCTCCAGCACTTGCCAGACAAAGGGGCTGCCGCCTGGGTCGGCGGCAAGGGCGGTGAGCGGGATCAGCAGTTTTTGACCATTGCCCGGCGCCGAAGAGAGGACACGCCCCACCATGCCCGGCAGGATCGCCGCGTTCTCCGGCGGGACCACCGCCACGCGTCCGCGATAGGTCTGGGTTGCGCTGTCGGCCTGGACCGAGAATTCCACGATCTCGCCGTCGAAAATGTCTCCGGGCAGGGCGTCAAAGGTCACCTTGTTGCGGATATTTTCCTGACCATTGGCCGAGAGCGCGGTGACATCCGGTCCCGGCACGTCGAAGAGAAGATGCACAATCTGCAGGTTCTGCAGCAGCGCCACGCTCTGCCCCGCCTGCACGATGGTGAAGCTGTCGATATCGCGCCGCGCGATGATCCCGTCAAAGGGCGCGCGCAAGGTGGCATCATCCAGCTGGTCGCGGGCGATCTGGATTTCCGTCTCGAGCCCGCGCAGCACGGCCTCTGCGGCCTCGATATCCTCCGGGCGTCCGCCGGATTGCCCGATGGCAAGCTGTTCCTGCTGGGCGCGCAGATTGGCCTGTGCGACCCGCAAATTCGCCTCATCCCCCTCGAGCTGCGCTGTGGAGGCCACGCCCCGTTCGGTCAGCTGCCGTGTCCGGGCTGCCTGTTCCTGAGCCTGCTCCAGCTGAGCCTCGGCGGACGCGACCGCGGCCTCGAGTGCGGCGACCTCTTCGACCCGGGCACCGATGCGCAGCGCCTCGAGCTGGGCTGCGGATTGGTCGCGCTGGCTTTCGAGCTGGGCAACCCGGCGCTCGAAATCGCGCGGGTCGATCTGGGCGATCACATCGCCCTTGACCACGCTGGTTGCGGCCCGGATCGGCAGATCGACCACCGGCCCGCTGACCCGGAAGGAGAGCTCAACCTCATCGGAGGGCAGAACGATGGCCGGATAGGTCCGGGTCACCTCGCTTGCGGTCTGTTCGACCACGGCCACCTTGGCAGGGCGCGGAATGTCCTGCGCCGCGCTGTCCTGCGCGGCCAGACCCAGAGGCATACCGGTGAGCGCAGCGGTCACAAAGACACGCGCGATTAGCTGGTTCATCATCCGGGGCTCCATCGTTATAGACTTTCCAGTACGCTTGCAGTGTTTACCACGCCAGTCAAACTGGAAAGGACGCCAATGACGATGACCGCCCAAGTTCTGTTGGGAAGCTGCTTTCTGACAGTGTGCGCTCTGGTTCATGTGGGGTTCATGGCCTTGAGCATTCCGGCAATGGCAACTGTCCACAAGCGGTTCCATCATAACGGAAAAGTGGTGCGATCGGCGCTCTTGCTGTCGCTGGCGTTGATGATCATCGTGGCCGCGCACACGATCCAGATCTGGACCTGGGCCTTTGCCTTTACGAGCGTCGGGGCCTTCGATGACATCGCCGCGAGTTTCTATTTCGCGACCGTCACCTACACGACCCTCGGCTACGGGGATCTCACGCTGGGCGAGGGGCTGCGGATCTTTGCGACCTTCGGGGCCATCACCGGGTTGCTGACCTTCGGGATCAGTACGGCCTTTCTGATCGCGGTTATCGGGCGGCTCCTGCCGCCGGAGGATCTCGGGCCCGGGCATCTCTAGACGCTGCCGAAAAGGGGGAGGCCAGGTGAAGGTTCATATTCTCGACGATTGGTTCGACACCCTGCGGGGCCTGCCCTGTTTTGACCGGTTGGCCGGGCATGACGTCACGGTCTGGACCGATCATATGGCCGACCGCGCCACGCTGGCCGCGCGTCTGGCCGAGGCCGAGGCGCTGGTGCTGTTTCGCGAGCGCACCGCGATCGACCAGGAGCTGCTCGCGCATTTGCCGAAGCTGCGCCTGATTTCCCAGCGCAGCACCTATCCCCATATCGACGTTCCGGCCTGTACCGCGCACGGGGTGCTGCTCTGTTCGAAGATGAAGGGCGGGGGTGGGCCGAATTATGCGGCGGCCGAGCTGACGCTGGCCTTGATGCTGGCCAGTGCCCGGGACCTGCCGGCGCAAGTGGCGTCGCTGCGCGCCGGGCACTGGCAGGCGGGCGTCGGGCGGACCCTCCGGGGGCGGAGGCTTGGGCTTCTGGGCTATGGCCGGATCGCCCGGGCGGTGGCGGCCTCTGCCGAGGCTCTGGGCATGACGGTACACTGGTGGGCCTCGGAGGGCAGTCGGGACCGGGCCCGCGCCGATGGCGCGCAGGTCGCGGCCTCGCGCGCCGAGTTCTTTGCGAGTTCGGACGTGGTCAGCCTCCATCAGAGGCTCACGCCCGAGACGCGAGGTGGGGTTAGCGCGGCGGATCTGGCGGCCATGGCGCCGGGCAGTCTTCTGGTGAACACCGCGCGCGCGGGGCTGATCGCGCCCGGCGCGCTGGAGGCTGAGATCGCCCGGGGCCGGATCCGGGCCGCGGTGGATGTCTTCGACACCGAGCCGCTGACCGACCCGTCCCATCCGCTCCTGACCCATCCCAACGTGATTGCCACGCCTCATATCGGCTTTGTCACCGAAGAGGAGTACGCGCTGCAATTCGCGGATATCTTCGATCAGGTGGCGGCCTTTGCGGCGGGCGCGCCGATCCACATGATCAACCCGGAGGTTTGGGGCTGAGCCAGCGCGAGGCGACCGGTGCCCCGACGATCACGGTCACGATCCGCAGGATGTGATGGGCGATGACAAAGGCCATATCCGCCCCGGTCAAGAGCGCCAGCACGGTCATCTCGGCCTGCCCCCCCGGTGCGAAGGCCAGAAGCGCGTCGAGCGGCGGGGCGAGCCCGAGCAGGATCACCGCCTCGGTGAAGATCAGCGCCAGCACCAGAAGCACCACGCAGAACCCCAGCGCCGCGAGCACGTCGCGTCGCACCTCGGGCCCGGTGACGCCTGCGTATTTCGCGCCCACGGTCATCCCGATAAAGAACTGAGCGGCCCAGATCGCCTCGGCGGGCGGGCGGTATTGCAGGATCCCCAGCATGGCGAGGATTCCGGCGGCGATCATCGGGCCGAGGATCGACGCCCCGAAGAGACCGACGCGCCGGGCAACCTGCCAGCCGACGAGGCCGGCCAGGACCATCAGGGCAAGCTGCGCGACGGGGATGCTCGCGGCCGGGGCGCCGGGCGGGTTGGACAGATCGACCTCCCAGCCCCATTCCAGCACGAAGGGCAGGATCGTGACGATGACCATGACCCGCGTCGCGTGGATCAGCGAAAGGGCGCGCACATCGCCGCCCGCCTCCTCACCAAAGACCAGCATGTCCTGCAGGCCCCCGGGCATGGCCGAGTAGTAGCTGGTCGCGAAGTCGAAGCCCCAGAGGCGCTGGAAATAGGGCACCCCGATCACCGCAGAGAGTGCGATCAGCACCGGGATCATCATCAGCGTCGGCCACATCGCCGCCATGGAGAGAACCACCGACAGGCTCAGCGTCGCGCCCACCGCTACGCCCAGAACCGCGCGCATCGCCTCGTTCACCGGCTTCAACCCACGCAGATCCAGCCCCAGCAGACCGGCGATCAGGCAGGCAGCAATCGGCCCGAGCAGCCAGGGCAGGGGCAGGTCCAGCGCCGTGAAGACGGCAACCCCCAGCAAGGCGATCGCATATGTCCGCAGCAGGATCACAGGGCGCGCATCACAGCGAGACGGTGGCGCAGGGAGGTTTCCAGATGGGCCTCGGCCGCCGCACCCGCCGCGGCTTCATCCCCCGCGCGGATCGCATCGATGATCGCGTCATGCTGGTGGCAGACCGTCTCGATGCGGGCCTCGTCGGCCAACGTCGTCGGGCCCAGCAGCAAGAGCGCGTTGTTCAGCGCCCGCGCCGCCTCCAGCAGAAAGCGGTTACGCCCGGCGCGGTAGAGCACCTCGTGGAATTGCTGGTTGATCGCGGCGGCCCGCTGACTGTCGCCTTGGCAGGCAGCGATCTGGGCGTTCAGCGCGGCCAGCTCATCGACCTGCGCGCCCACGGCATGTTTCGCCGCAAGCTCCGAGGCGGTCCGCTCCAGCACCAGCCGCATCTCGTAGAGCTCGACCACCTCAGCATGGCTGAGCTGGCGAATGACCGCCCCGATCCGGGCCTTGTGCTCGACAATGCCATCAGCCTCCAACCGGCGCAGCGCCTCGCGGATCGGCGTGCGCGACAGGGACAGACGCTCGGCGATCTCGACCTCGCGCAGGCGGTCTCCGGGGGCGTAATGCCCCGCGCGAATGGCCTTGAGCAGAGCGGCATAGGCCGCGCCGCCCTGGTTGAGTTCGGGGTTGTCCTTGCGTGTCACGGTCGGGTCATTCACCATTGTATCCGATTGGATACAAGATTCGTATCGGATGGAGGACAAGATGTCAAAGCATGTGATCGTCGTCGGCTCGGGAAATGCGGCCCTGTGTGCAGCCCTCGCCGCACTGGAGGAGGGGGCCGATGTGCTGATCCTCGAAAAGGCGGATGCGGATCACCCGATCCCGCCGCGCGACAGCGCGCGCAATCGCCCTAGATCTTCGGCAGACGCAAATCGAAAGGAGCCCCCATGCGCAGCATCTTTCTGGCGGCCGCCCTTGGCCTGTCATTCCTGACCGTACCCGCCGCGGCGCAGTTGCCTGCGGGGACGCTCTCGGCGCAGGACAGCGATCCGCGCGTGATGGGCTGGATGCAGGGATTTCCCCCGCCGCCGGACAAGCAGATCACCCAGCCGGATTCGGTGTATTTCAGTTTTCCGCGCCTGCGCTGGTCCGTCTGTCACCTGCGGGAGTTTCTGCCCACAGAAGAGATCAGCCGGGGCCTTGGGGCACCGCGCCCCTTGCCGCGCCCACCCGCCGAGGGGCTGGCGCGCCTGCGGGCCGAGATCGACGCGCTGCAGTTTCAGCCGCTGGGCGATGGGGACCCGATGACCTGGGAGGCGGCCTTCCACGCCAACTACACGGATGGGATGCTGATCCTGCACCGGGGCGAGATCGTCTATGAGCGCTATGCGGGCTGTCTGGCCGAGGATGGCAAGCATGCGATCATGTCCATGACCAAATCGATCACCGGCCTGCTGGGACAGATCCTGGTGGCCGAGGGCGTGCTGGATGAGACGGCCTTGGTGCGCGACATCATCCCCGAGATCGGTGACAGCGCCTTCGCCTCCGCCACGGTGCGGCAGGTGATGGATATGACCACCGGCCTGGCCTATTCCGAGGATTACGCGGACCCGGAGGCGGATATCTGGCGCTATTCGGCGGCGGCCAGCCCCTTGCCAAAACCGGCGGGGTATTCCGGGCCCAACGGCTATTGGCAGTATTTGCAGCAGGTCGCGCCCGAGGGCCGTCATGGCGAGGCGTTTCACTACAAGACCATCAATTCGGACATGCTGGGCTGGCTGATCAGCCGGGTGACCGGTCAATCGGTCACCGCGCTCGCCTCGACGCGGCTCTGGCGGCCCATGGGGGCCGAGCAGGACGCCTATCAGACCGTGGACGGGCTGGGCGTGCCCTTTGCCGGGGGCGGGGTCTCGGCGGGGCTGCGGGATCTCGGGCGGCTCGGGCAGCTGATGCTCGACCGGGGGCGGGTGGGCGATGCGCAGCTCTTTGCGTCCGAGGTGGTGGACCGGATCGCCGCCGGGGGGGATCGCGCGAAGTTCAGCGGTTTCGCGGCGCTTGAGGGCGGCAGCTATACCAGTCAGTGGTGGGTGTTCCACAACGCGCACGGTGCTTATGCGGCGCGCGGGGTGCACGGGCAGACGATCTACGTGGATCCGACAGCGCAAATGGTGCTGGTGCGGCTCGCCTCCTACCCGCTGGCGCAGAACGGGTTCATCGACCCCACATCGCTGCCGGCCTATCAGGCTGTGGCCGAGTATCTGATGGCGCGCTGAGCCCGCCTGCGCACGGAGCGCCTAGAAGATCACGCCCTTGCGCAGGATGAAGCAGCCAAAGGGCCGGTCCTCGCTGCATTGCACCACGGCGAAACTGCCCCCGGCGCGGTCATAGAAGGCCTGTCGCTCGATGCTTTCCAGCAGGCCGCCCTCAGGCAGGCGCGGACGCAGCAGGTCCCAGACCGCCTTATGGGCCTCGGACAGGGTGTCGGGCTGATCGTCGATCTGCATCCGCAGGGCGGAATGGCTGTGGAAATTGTCCAGCGGCATGAGCTGCGTGATCAGATCCGCAACCTCCAGCGCGTCATGGCCCGGATACTGGATCACATCGGGTTCGATGCAGCCCGCCGCCGACCATGTGGCCGGGTAATTGCGGTCAGCGATGACGATCTCGTCGCCATGACCCATCCGGGCGAGGGTCGAGATCAGTTCGGGCGTGGTGCGGGGGTCAATTCCGATCAGCATGGCGGGCTCCGGTCAGGAAAAGGGTGAGCCCGGTCCCGCGCGTGGCGGATCCGGGCCCGGGGGATGGTCGATGGTCAGCGCGCGGGCAGGGGCATCCAGTCTGCCATGGCCACATCGGCGTGCTGGAATTGCGGCATCTTCGCGCCGAGATCCTCCATGTTGCGGATGTTCTCGTCGTTCAGGAAGGTTTGCGTGATCAGGGTCGGCGGCACGATCACCGAGGCCCCTGGGTTCTCGCCCGCCAACATCAGTGCCAGTGCCCGGACCGAGACCTCGCCGACCACGGCGGGGTTGGTGGCGACGGTGGCCTTCCACGCGCTGCCCGGCTCGCGCATCAGCGCGATGTCAGCGGTCGAGATATCGGCGGAATAGATGCTCATATCCCCGCTCAGGCCAAGCTCGTCCGTGGCGATCTTCACCCCCTTGGCGAACTCGTTATAGGGCGCGAAAAAGACCGAGATCTTGGGGTTTGCCTGCAGGGCCGCGCGGGCCTGATTGGCATTGGAATTGGCAATCGGGTTGTCGAGCGTGCCGATCCGCGCGGCCTCCGAGATGCCGAGATTGGCGGCCTTGACCTCTTCCCATGCCACGTGGCGCCGGTCGAGCGGGGCGATGCCGGGCACGTAGACATAGCCAGCGTCGAACGCGTCGCCATTATCGGCAATCGCCTGCTCCAGGGCGAGCTTGCCCAGCAGGTAATCCGATTGCTCGATCTGCGGGATCGCCTCGTTTTCCACGTTCACATCGAAGGCCACGACCTTGATGCCCGCATCCACGGCCCGCTGGGCGGCCTCGCGCATGGACTCGGTCAGCCCGTGCTGGATCACGATCCCGTCCACGCCAAGGGCAATCGCCTGATCCACCATATCCGCCTGCAGCGCCGCATCCTGCCGGCTGTCGAGCACGCGCAGGTTTACGCCAAGGGCGGCCGCCTGCTTCTCGACACCCGAGAGATAGGCCTGAAAGAAGTCGCCCGTGGACAGGTAGCGCACCAGCGCGATGGTGACGTCCCCGGGATTGTCGAGCGGCGCCGGGGCCGTTTGCGCCGTGGCAGCGCCCGCGCCGAGGGCGAGGCTCGCCGCGCCCGTCAGGGCCATGAAGTGACGTCTCAGCATGATGATATCCTCCCTATCGCTGATGGTCAGTGTCCTGCGCCCGTGCGGCGCGAGGACAGGTAGAATGTGAAGACAAGTGCGGCAACCAGCACCGCGCCCTTCACGAAATCCTGGGTGTAGTAGGGCGCATTCATCATGGTCATGCCCTGTAGCAGGATCCCCACGAAGAGCGCGCCGATGGCCGTGCCGAATGCATTGGGCCGGGCCGCGCCGAGCACGGCAAAGCCGATCAGGGCGGCGGCCACGCTGTCGAGCAGCAGGTTATTGCCGCTGGCGATGTCCCCGCGTCCGAGCCGAGCGGCCAGAAGAATCCCGCCGATGGACGCGGTCACGCCCGAAATCATGTAGGCGGCGATCTTGTAGCGGTTGACCGGCGTGCCCACGAGCCCGGCGGCCCGCGCGTTCGATCCGATGGCATACATCAGCCGCCCGTGCCGGGTGAAGCCGAGGAATAGCCAGATCAGCACCGCGATCCCGAGGAACACAACCACGGGCATGGGCAGCAGCCGCTCGATGAACAGATCGAACCGATGCCGCCCGAGCCACAGAAACGCCGCCGAGAAAGTGCCCTCGGCAAATTGGCCATCGCCGAGGCTCATCCCCGTGGCAATCGAATTGCCCTGGGTCGGGATGCGTTGCAGCCCGATCAGCAGGAACATCATGCCCAGCGTCGCGAGCAGGTCCGGCACCCGGAATTTCACGATCAGCAGCCCGTTGATCAACCCGACCAGCGCCCCCATCCCGAGGCAGAGCGCCACGGCGACAATCGTCGGATGCTCGAGGATCACCATGGAATAGGCCGACAGCATCAGCGCCGAGGTCGCCACGGCCCCGATGGACAAATCGAACCCGCCCACCACCAGCGTGCAGGTCACCCCCAGTGCAAGGATGCCGGTGATCGCCACCGATTGCAGCACGAAAGCCGCCGAAAGTGGGCCAAAGAACCCCGGTGCCGCGGCGCTGAAATAGACGATCAGCCCCACCAGCAGGATGAGAAAGCCGTATCGGATGGCGAAATCGAGAAGTCGGTCTGTCATGACATGGGGCCTGTCGCTGGGACTGCGGCGCCGGAGATGTTCGAGACGAGCGCCGCGAGGTCGATATTCTGGTTCACATGTTCGCCGACCACCTCGCGTTCATGGAGGACGACGATCCGGTCGGCGATCTCCAGCGCCTCGTCGATCTCGGCGAGAAAGACGAGCGTGGCCCGACCCTTGGCGGTGGCGCGGATATGGCGGCCGATATCCCGGCGCGCGCCGATATCGACGCCTTGGAACGGCTCGTCGAGCAAGAGCACGCGGGCTGGCTGCAAGAGCCAGCGGGCGATCATCACCTTCTGCTGGTTTCCGCCCGAGAGCGTGCCGATCCCGTCGCGCAAGGATTGGCAGACGATGCCCAGCTCTTCGACCATCTCCTGCGCCCGCGCGCGCTGGCGCCCGGCGCTGAGAAACGCGCCCGCGCTGAGGCTGCGCAGGAAGGGCAGGGTCATGTTGTCGGCAATGTCGAAATCCGGGATCACCGCATTGGTGCCGCGATCCTTGGGGGACATGAACACGCCTTGGGCAATCGCGTCTTCGACAGATCCGGGGCGGTAGGGCGCACCGGCGATCTGCATCTCGCCGCCCGGGGGCTGGCAGATGCCGAACAGGATTTCGGCCAGCCTGCTCTTGCCGCTGCCCAGAAGGCCGACAAGGGCAACCACCTCGCCATCCCGCGCCTCGAGCGTGACGGGGGCTCCGCCCGGCGCGAGCCGCAGATCCGAGAGCCGGAGGATGGGGCTCGTGCCGGGGGCGAGTTCTACATCGACCTCGGTCATCCGGTGGCCGAGCATGGCCGTCACGGCGGCCTCGTAATCGAGCGGAGCGGTCTCGAAACTGCCGGAGATCGCACCGTCGCGCATGACGATGATCCGGTCCGCAAGGCGGCGGATATCGGACATGCGGTGCGAGATGTAGAGGATCGCCACCCCCTGATCCCGCAGCCGGTCGATCAGCGCAAAGAGCCGGTCCGCCTCGGTCGCCGAGAGCGACGAGGTCGGCTCGTCGAGGATCAGCACCTTGGGGGCGCGGGCCATGGCGCGGGCGATGGCAATCATCTGGCGATCCGCCACCGACAGGTCCGAGACCCGCGCTTTCAGATTGACCTCGATCCCCATGGCGGCGGCGACCTTGGCCGCCTCGGCGCGCAGCCGTTTTTCACGTACAAACAGCCCGTGTCCACGCTCCACGAGGCGGTCGAGCATTAGGTTGTTGGCCACGTCCAGATCCGGGATCACGCCGTCATCGATGGACTGGTGCACTGTCACGACTCCCTGGCTGATCGCATCCGCTGCATCCGAGGGCGCGAACCCCGCGCCCGCCAGCGTCATGGTCCCGCCATCCGCCGCGTGATGGCCGCAGATGATCTTCACCAGGGTCGATTTGCCCGCCCCGTTCGCCCCCATGAGCACGGTCACCGACCCCGCCCGCAAGGACAGGTCGATCCCCCGGATCACATGGTTCCTGCCGAACGATTTTTGCAAACCGATTACGTTGAGCGCGTCAACCGCCACCCGTTTCCTCCCCCTTGGTGTCGGTCACGGTAGGCGCGGAGAAATACATTTGTCAAACGAATTGACATAAGTATAAATTGAAAGCTACGCAGAAGAGCGACGGCATGAGAGCGGACAGGGAGGGCGCTGATGACGACAGGCGCGGCGTATGAGGCATTGACGGTGGAAACACTGCCGGACCGCCTTGCAGGGATCGCGGTTCTGGCGGCCAAAGTGGGGCCAGAGGCCAGCGCGTGGCAGGTCGAGGAAGTGGGCGACGGGAACCTGAACCTCGTCTTCATCGTCTCGGGGCCTGCGGGAAAAGCCATTGTGAAACAGGCGCTTCCTTACGTGCGTCTTGTGGGCGACAGCTGGCCCCTGCCGCTCTACCGCGCTTTCTACGAACATCACGCTCTGACCCGTCAGGCTGCGCGCGACCCCGGATCCGTGCCCGAGATCTATCACTTCGACGAGGCGCAGGCGCTGATCGTGATGGAGTTTCTCGCCCCCCATGTCATCCTGCGGCGCAAGCTGATCGCGGGCGAGCATGTGGCGGGGCTCGCGGGTTTTCTCGGCCGGTTCTGCGCGCGCACGGCGTTTCGCGGCTCCGAGCTGTCCATGGCCAGCGGCGATAAAAAGGCGGATGCGGCGCTCTTTGCGGGCAATGTCGAGATCCCGGCGATCACCGAGGCGCTGGTCTTCACCGATCCGTATTTCGAGGCCGAGATGAACAACCACACTGAGGGGCTGGGCCCGGTGGTGGCCTCTCTGCGCGGGGATGTGGCGCTCAAGATCAAGGCGCAGCGCGCGCTGCAGCGCTTCGTCTCCAATGCCGAAACCATGGTCCATGGGGATCTGCATTCCGGCTCGATCATGTCGACCGAAAACGACAGCCGTGTCATCGATCCGGAATTCGTCCAATACGGGCCGCTGGGCTTCGATATCGGCATGCTCTGCGCGAATTTCCTGATGGCCTATTTCAGCCAACCCGCCCATCGCGGCCCGGAGCTTGAGACGTATCAGGCCTGGATCCTCGGCTTGATCGACGAGACCTGCGCCACTTTCGAGACCGAGTTCCGGCACCTGTGGCAGACCGAGCGCACGGGGATCCTCTATCCCCGGACGTTGTTTGAGGATCAGGGCCATGACAGTGGTCCTGCCTGCGCCGAGGTGCTGGCGGGGATCTGGCGCGACGCATGGGCGGTCTGCGGGATCGAGATGCACCGACGCTGCCTGTCCCTGGCGCATAACGCCGATTTCGAAGAGATCGCCGACCCGGCGATCCGCGCCCCACTGGAGGCGCGCAACCTGACGATGGGGGCGGCGTTGATCCACGCTGCCGATGGGGGGCTGACAGCCGCCGAGGTCTGCGCCATGGCGCGGGAATTCAATGGAAAGGACGTTCTATGAAGATCGACGGCACGCATTACCGATCCCTGTGGTGGAACGCCGAGAAGGGCGTTCTGGAGATCATCGACCAGCGCTGGCTGCCCCATGAATTCCGCGTGGTCCCGGTGGCCAGCATGCAGGATTACGCGGATGCGATTTTCCAGATGCGGGTGCGGGGCGCGCCGCTGATCGGGGCGACGGCGGCCTATGGCATGGCGCTGGCCATGGCCGAGGATCCCTCGGACGGGAATATGGATGCGGCCTGGACCTTCCTCGAGAAAACCCGGCCCACGGCGATCAACCTGCGTTGGGCGCTGGATCGGTGCCGCGCTGCCCTGCGGCCTCTGGCCGAGGGCGACCGGGCGGTGGCGGCGCTCACGCTGGCCCATGAGATCGCGGATGAGGATGTCGAAATAAACCGCCAGATCGGCGAGCATGGTCTCGCCCTGATCCGCGAGATCGCGGCGAAAAAGCCCGTCGGAGAGCCTGTGCGCCTGCTGACCCATTGCAATGCGGGCTGGCTGGCGACGGTGGATTGGGGCACGGCCACGAGCCCGATGTATCACGCCCATGATGCGGGGATCGCGCTGCAGGTCTGGGTGGACGAAACCCGTCCGCGCAATCAGGGCGCGCTGACCTCGTGGGAGCTGGGCAAGCATGGGGTGCCGCACACCTATATCACCGACAATGCGGGCGGGCATCTGATGCAGCACGGCATGGTGGACATGGTGATCACCGGCACCGATCGCACGACCCGGCAGGGCGATGTCTGCAACAAGATCGGCACCTATCTCAAGGCGCTCGCAGCGCGGGACAATGACGTGCCCTTCTATGTGGCGCTGCCATCGCCAACCATCGATTGGACCGTCACCGATGGCGTGGCCGAGATCCCCATCGAAGAGCGAGACAGCCGCGAGATCACCCATATTCAGGGCCGGACCGAGGCGGGCGCGATTGGCGCGGTGCAGGTCACGCCCGATAGCACGCCAGGCGGGAACCCGGCCTTTGACGTGACGCCGAACCGGCTGGTGACCGGGCTGATCACCGAGCGCGGGGTCTGCGAGGCATCGGCGTCCGGGCTGGCCGGGCTGTTTCCGGATTTCGCGCAGGCGGCGCAGTAACGCGTGCCGGCCCAGGCCCTTCCACCGGCAAAGGCGCGCGGCGCGGCGGATCCCGCCCGGCTCGCGCCGCGGGACGATGCGCCCTTCATCGAGGCGGCCTGGCTTTATTACCATGACGGTCTGAACCAGACCGAGATCGCCGAGCGGATGCGGATCAGCCGTGCCTCGGTCGTGAACTACCTCAACGAGGCGCGAGCGCGGGGCTGGGTGCGGCTGCATCTGGACAGCGACGTGTTTCGGGGCCACAGGCTCGCCGCCGAGCTTTGCGCGGTCTACGGTCTGGCCGAAGCGTTGGTCATTCCCGATGACCCTGCCGAGCCCGAAGGCGCGGCCCGGGTTACCCAGGCCGCTGCCGATTGGCTGCCGCGCCTGCTGGAGCCCGGCGACCGGCTGGGCGTCTCTTGGGGGGCGACGGTCTATCAGATGGCGCAGAAGGTGCCGCCCCATCCGATCCCCGATCTGACGGTGATCCAGCTTCTGGGCTCGCGCCCGGCCGCGCTTGGCTTTGCCGCCGAGACCTGCACGGCGATGCTGGCCCAGCGGTTGGGGGGGCAGTGCATCAACCTGCATGTGCCCCTGATCCTGTCGAACAAGGCCCTGCGCGATGCGCTGTGCGACGAGCCCGTGGTCCGGTCCCAGCTCGAGGCGCTGGCGGGCTGCAACAAGACCGTGCTGGCCTGCGGGACCTGTGATGGCGATGCCCATGTGGTGCGCAGCGGGATCCTGAGTGCCGAGGCGATTGCGGGCTACCGCTCCAAGGGCGCCACGGGCGTGATCTGCGGACGGCTGATCGATCAGGCGGGCGCGCCCATGGTGACCGAGGTCGAGGAGCGGATGATCGGCGTCACGCTCGACCAGATGCGCGGCAAGGACATGGCCCTGCTGGTGGCGGCTGGCCCAGGCCGGGCAGAACCGGCCCGCGCCGCCCTGCGCGGTGGCTTTGTCACCCATCTCGCCACCAGCACCCGGATCGCCCAAGACCTGTTGGAGAGAACCCCATGAGCCCGACGCCCGCCCCACCACCCGCCGCCCCGCTGCCTGATACGACCGAGACCCGTCAGGCGCTGATCGATGCCTGCCTGTGGATGAATGCCCGCCACCTCAATCAGGGGACCTCGGGCAATATCTCGGCCCGAATCGCGGAAGGCATCCTCATCACCCCCTCGGGTGTGCCCTATGAAGAGCTGACGCCCGAGGCGATGGTGACGATCCCGCTGGCGGATCTGCCTCCGGCCTCCGGGCCGAAACCGTCCTCGGAATGGCCTTTTCATCAGGGGATGCACCAGGCCCGTCCGGATATGCCCGTGGTCCTGCATGCCCATCCGCCCTATTGCAGCGTGCTTGCGGTGCAGCGCCGGGCGATCCCGCCCTGCCACTACATGATCGCGGCCTTTGGCGGCCATGACGTGCCGCTGGCGGATTACGCGCTGTTCGGCAGCCCGGAGCTCTGCGCGAACATGGCCGAGATCATGGCCGATCGCCACGCCTGCCTCATGGCCAATCATGGGGCGACCGTGCTGGGCGAGACCATCGAGAAGGCCCGCTGGCGCCTCGAAGAGCTCGAAACCCTCGCGCGGACCTATCTCTTCAGCAGCATCGGCGGCGCGGCCCAACTACTGAGCGAGGCCGAGATCGCCGAAGTGCTCGTGGCCTTTCAGAGTTACGGGCCAAGCAATGACACAGAGACGGCAAGCTAGGGGAGGCGCGCCATGCAATACCGCATGCTCGGACGGACGGGGCTCAAGATCTCGGTCATCACCATGGGAACCTTCACCTTTGGCGGGCAGGGGGCCTTCGGGCGCACCGCCAGTCAGGGCGTGCCCGAGGCGCGCAAGCTGGTCGACACCTGTCTCGATCACGGTGTGAACATGTTCGACACCGCGAACATGTATTCCACGGGCCTGTCAGAAGAGATCCTTGGCGAGATCCTCAACGGGCGCGATGACGACGTGCTCGTCACCTCCAAAGCGCGGATGCCCATGGGCGCTGGGCCCAATGACGAGGGGGTCTCGCGCTGGCACCTGATCCGGGAATGCGAGCGCTCGCTCAAGCGGCTGCGCCGGGACCATATCGACCTCTATTACATGCATGAATGGGATGGCCTCACCCCGGTCGAGGAAAAACTTGCCGCCCTCGACACGCTGATCCAGCAGGGCAAGGTGCGCTATGCCGGGTGCTCGAACTATTCGGGCTGGCAGGTGATGAAATCCCTCGCCGCAGCACCCAGCCATGCCAGCCGTTTTGTCGCCCAGCAGATCCACTACACGCTCGAAGCGCGGGAGGCGGAGTACGAGCTTCTACCGCTCTCGGTGGATCAAGGGCTCGGCGTTCAGGTCTGGTCGCCCCTGGCTGCCGGGCTCTTGTCGGGCAAGCACCAGCGCGGCGCGGGGCTCGCCGAAGGCTCGCGGCAGGCGCAGGGCTGGGACGAGCCGCCGATCCGCGACATGGAACGGCTCTGGACGATTGTCGATGCCCTGACCGAGATCGGCGAGGCCCATGGCGTCGAGGCCGCGCAGGTCGCACTTGCCTGGCTGCTGACCCGTCCGGCGGTGGCCTCGCTCGTGGTGGGCGGACGCATGGCGGACCAGTTCGAGCGGAACTTCCGGGCGGTGGATCTGGTGCTGTCGGAGGAGGAGCTGACCCGGCTGAACGATGTGAGCCGTCTGCCGCTGCTTTATCCCTATTGGCACCAGCATAACTTCGCGCGGCCCCGGTTCAGCCCGGCGGATCAGGCGCTCCATGCGGATTACCCGGACCGCCATTATGGCGGCGAAGACGGTCTGATCTGAGGCGGTGGGGGGAGGCCCTGGTCAGGGCCGGCCCCTTGGGTCATTCGGCGGGCTGGATGTCCAAGGTGATGTTGGCGTACCACTCCGCCAGGGCCCGGATTTCCTCATTGCTGAGATCCGCCGAAATCTCGGTCATGATCTCATGCTGGCGTTTGCCGCTGCGAAAGGCCTTGAGCTGCGTATCGATATAGATGTTCACCTCGCCGGCCAGATTGGGCGCATCGAGCAGGACCGAGATCCCATCCGCCCCATGGCAGGACACGCAGGCCGCCGGGGCCTGTTCGGCGCTCACCCCCTCGGGCAGGGTGGCCACGACCCGGTGGTTCGCATACCAGGCCGACACGTCCGAAATCTGCTGCGCCGAAAGCCCGGAGGCCACCACGCTCATCATCTCATGGGCGCGCGCCCCGGTCTTGAAGGCCATGAGCTGCGCTTCGAGATATTCCTTGGGCTCGCCGCCGATATGTGGGGCGATCGGGATCGCCGCATAGCCATCCACCCCGTGACAGGTCCGGCACATATTGGCAATCTTGCGGCCCGCGGCGGGGTCGCCCGCGAAGACCGGGGTCCCCCCGGCGAGCATCAGCCCGCCGAGAAGAGTGATGGCGACAAGCCTCATTGAGCGGCCATGCCCACATAGGCGATGCGCCAGATCGCGCCTGCGAAGTCGTCGGAGATCAGCATGGAGCCATCGGGCAGGAACTCGATATCCATGGGACGTCCGCGATACTCGCCGGTCTCTTCATTGAGCCAGCCATCGGCAAAGACCTCGGCCCCGACCGCATCGCCGGTTTCCGGATCCAGCGCCGTGAACATCACCCGGGCGCCCACGGGCTCGGTCCGGTTCCAGGACCCATGCTGGGCCCAGAAGATGCCGCCGTGATATTGCTCGGGATAGCTGCTGTCATGGTAGAACCGCATGCCCAGATCCGCCGCATGGGCGGTCAGTTCAAGCTGCGGCTCGACAAAGCTCACGCCCTCGGGGCGGGGCGCATCGCTTTCCGAAATGATCTCGACCCGGCTGTTGGTCCAGGGGAAGCCGAAATGCTGGCCCGCCTCGGTCTGCCGGTTCAGCTCGCCCGGCGGGATGTCATCACCCATGCCGTCGACCTGGTTGTCGGTCCACCACAGCTCGCCCGTGGCCGGGTTGAAATCTTGCCCCACGGAGTTGCGCACGCCGCGGGTATAGACCTCGCGCTCGGACCCGTCGGTGTTCATGCGGATGATCCCGCCGATGCCGATCTCGTCATAGAGCTCGATCTTGTCCACGGGCTGCACGTTATGCGGCTGGCCAAGCGAGACATAGAGCTTGCCATCCGGGCCGATATCGCAGACCCGCGCCGAGTGGTTGAAGCTCTCTTCCTCCTCGGGGATCAGCTCGCCCTGAGCGACGACCGTACCGACAGCGATATCCGGGCTCTCGAAGAAGAACTCCGCCGCCGGGAAGACGAGGATGCGGTTGCGCTCGGCGATATAGAGGAACCCGTCCGGCGAGAAGCAGGGGCCGTTCGGGATGTCGAAGGTCACCGAGGGGGCGAAGTCCTTGACCTCATCGGCCACCCGGTCCCGGTCGCGGTCTACGATCGCCCAGACCTTGTCCTTGCGTGTTCCGGCAAAAAGCACCGTGCCCTGCGGGGCCATGGACATGGAACGTGCATCCGGCACCACGGCATAGAGGCTCACCTCGAACCCGTCGGGCACGTTGATATGCTCCAGAATGTTGGTCAGCGCAGTGGCGCGTTCTCCTTCCTGATCGATGAAGGTGAAGGTCGCGTCGGTCTTCTGCATGTTGCTGAGTTTTTCCATGTTGTCCTGGGCCAGGGTCGGGCCAGTCAGCATGGTTCCGAGCAGCAGCCCGGCAATACAGGATTTGTAAGTCATATTTTCCTCCCAATGTCTCATCAAAGCCCGCCGAGATCTGTGTGTCGGTCGTGCTCCATGAGGGGTCATGATCGCTTTACGTAAGGGAATCTGTCAACAGTCTTGGGCGTTCCTCCTGTCTAGATAATTTTACAATCTTGCGTTGTATGGCAAATGCTTAGACACCTGAATGGAGCAGGGCGGCGGGCTCATTCGACGGCCACCGCCGCCTTGACCACCGAGTGCATGGCCAGCATCCCCGGATCGTCCATCCCGATGCTCTTCTCGCCAAAGATCCGCGCCCGCCCGACCGTGGCGGGTTTGTCGCGAAACGCGTCGAGGGCCTCATCCACGGCGCGGGACGCAGCGGCCGCGCGCGCCCCCGGCGCGGCCTCGGCGAGGGCCTTGGCCAGCGCATCGAGGCTGTCGAGCACGGTCTTGCCCCCAAGTTCGGCCTTGCCACGCTCCTGCATCTTGTCGCGCGCGCCCGCGATCAGATCGGCCATGGCCTCGGGCGCGATCTCGGTCTGGCCGCGCAGGGCCTTGGCCGCACTCATCAGCCCCGTGGCCATCAGCGTGCCATAGGAGGAGCCGGAGGATTCCGTGAAGGCCTTGGCACAGCTCAGCAGCGCCATGCCCAGATCCTCGGGCAGCGCCTCCTTGCGCTCAGAGATCGCCCGCATCCCTCGGGTCATGGTCACGCCCAGATCGCCATCCCCGAGCGCCCCATCGGCGCTGTTAAGCATGTCGAAATCCCGCTCCATCGCGGCGGTGATCCGGTCGATGGCCGCCAGAAGCGTCTCGCGGGTGATCGCCATCACACCCTCCAGAACGCGCAGTCACAGGGCGCGGTGAGCAGGGCCTCGAGCGCGTCATCGAGCTTGCAGAGCGTAAAGGACACCCCGGCCATCTCCATGGAGGTGGCATAGCGCCCAACGAGCGGCATCACGACGGTGGCCCCCACCGCGTCGAGCCGCGCCTTGACGATCCGGTAGAGGATATAGAGCTCTTCGGGCGGGGTCGCGCCGAGCGAGTTGACCATGATCGAGACCCGGTCCCCCTCGGCCAGCGGCATGTCCGCCAGCAGGCGGTCCATCATCTCGGAGGCGACCTCGTCGGCGCTGCGCAGCTTGCCGCGCCAGACCCCGGGCTCGCCATGGATGCCCATGCCCATCTCCATCTCGTCCTCGGCGATCTCGAAGGTGGGCTTGCCCGCTTGCGGCACCGTGCAGGGCGACAGGGC
This sequence comes from Dinoroseobacter sp. S375, assembly GCF_049800775.1. Classification (NCBI taxonomy): domain Bacteria; kingdom Pseudomonadati; phylum Pseudomonadota; class Alphaproteobacteria; order Rhodobacterales; family Roseobacteraceae; genus Dinoroseobacter; species Dinoroseobacter sp. S375. Next base: position 125,344 of record NZ_JBNAFR010000008.1, read on the forward strand.
CGCGCCCACGGACCGGCAGGCATCGGCAGCCTTCTGGGCCACGGCGGTCACCGCGGCCAGATCCTGCCCGGCCTCGGCGGCGGCCCCGGCCATCTTGAACGCATAGACCATGCCGGCCACACCGCGCCGTTTCTCGCGCTCTTCGGGCGGGGCCGAGGCCACGTCATCGGCCAAGAGGACCGTCGTGCAGTCGATATCGTCGAACTCCACCAGCTCCCCGGCCATGTCGAAATTCATCACGTCGCCGCCGTAATTCCCGTAAAGCCGCAGCACACCCGCCCCGGTATCGGCGGCCCGGATCGCATCAGCCATCTGTTCGGCCGAGGGGGAGGCGAAGACATCGCCAATCGCGCAGGCATCCAGAAGCCCGGTGCCCACATAGCCCGTGAAGACCGGCAGATGCCCCGAGCCGCCGCCGGTCACGATCCCGACCTTGCCCGCCTTGCCGGGGGTGGCGCGGGCGACGACCTTGCCGCTCTCGCCATGGAGCCGGTAATACTCCGGATGCGCAGCGGTCAGGCCCGCCAGCATCTCGTCCACGTAATCCTCGGGTCGGTTGAGTAGCTTTTTCATGTCGTCCTCCTCCCGGTCAGACTGTCTCGCTTATTTTGGAGCCTTGGCGAAGCTGTTGCGCAGGGTGGCCAGGGCGTTGGTGTTGATCACCATCACGAGGATCAGAAGCGCGCCCCAGATCAGCTCGCGCGCGAAGTTCGAGACCTGCAGCATGTTGAGCCCGCTCGACAGGAACTGCATGGACAGCACCGCGAGCACCACGCCGATCACCCTTCCATAGCCGCCATAGGGGTTCACCCCGCCCAGCACCGCGATCAGCACCGCCAGCAGCAGGTAGGACGAGCCATAATCCGCCTTGGCCGAGTTCGCCCGGCTCATGATGATCAGCCCGGCGATCGAGGCGAACATCCCAGCGATCACATAGACCTTCAGGAGCATCCGGTTGATGTCGATCGCCGCATATATTGCCGCCAGCGGGTTGGCCCCGTACATGGTCACCCGCAGGCCAAAGGCCGTGCGCGTCAGGATGAGGTGCAGGATTACCGCCAGTAGCGCGAAGAGGATGAGTGGCACCGGCACGCCCATGACCTGCGCATTGCCGATCAGCGCCACGGTGCCCGGAAAGCCCATCACAGCACTACCGCCGGTCATGGCGATGGCAAAGCCCGTGAAAACGAGGCCCGAGCCCAGGGTCGCGAGGATCGGGGGCAGGCCGAAAAACGCCACAAGGCAGCCATTGGCGAGCCCCGCAATGGCGCCGATACAGAGCGCCGCCGTGATCGCGATGGCCAGCCAGATCGCCGATTGCCCGGCGGCCATCTCGGGGCTGGTGAATTGCGTGAGGATCAACGCCGCGATCACCGCCGAGAGGTTCGCGATCCCCACCACCGACAGGTCTATCCCGCCGGTCATCATCGCCAGCGTCATCGCCAATGCGAGGATGGCGAATTCCGGGAACTGGAACGCCATGGAGGTCAGGTTCTGCGACGACAGGAACCGGTCCGGCGACAGCACCGCCATCAGCCCGAAGACGAAGACCGCGATCACCAGTAGCCGGAATTCCGGCGCGGCGGTGAAGGTCGAAGTGGAGGCTTGCTTGCTCATGAAATCCTTACCCCGCCCGTGCCGCGGCCCGCTTGGCGCGATAGGCGGGAACGCCCGTGCCCAAGAGGATCAGAAGACCAATGGTGACCGATTGCCATGTGGTCGGAATGCCGATGACAATCAGGCTGTTCTGGACGATCACGATCAACGCCACGCCCAGCAGCGTCCCCGTCAGCGTGCCGTAGCCCCCGATCAGCCGCGCACCTCCGAGAACCACGGCGGCGATCACCGACAGCTCCAGCCCCACCAGCGAGAACGGGTCCGCCATGCGCCCGACCGAGCCATGGATGATCCCCGCAAGTCCCGCGAGCGCGCCGACATAGACATAGACGAAGAACTGCGTCCATTTCACGTTGATGCCGATCCGCCGCGCGCTCTCGACCGAGCCGCCAATGGCATAGATCGACCGGCCCAGCATGGTCTTTTGCAGGATGAACCAGGTCAGCACGATCACCGCCAGAAGGGCCAGTACCGACCAGGGGATCGAGTAGAAGTTCCCGGCCTCCGTGGTGCCCCGCGCCAGCACCCCGCGCGAGAAATCCCGCATGGAGGGGGGCAGGGCCGAGATCCGCTGCGAACCCACGAAGGTCAGCAGGAAGCCGCGAAAGATCGACAGGGTGCCCAGGGTCACGATCAGCGTGGGCAGGCCCAGAAAGGCGATGAAAAACCCGTTTATCGCGCCCAATAAGGCCCCGAACAGGATCGAAACCACGAAGATCAACGGCCAGGGCGCCTCGGGCCAGATCGCGAGGAACACCACAGAGGATGCGTACATCGCAAAGACCGCGATGGCCGTGAAGCTCACATCAATGCCGCCCGAGACCAGCACCAGCATCGCGCCCACGGCGAGGATGCCGATGACAATCGAGGCGCGCAGCAGGTCCGAGACCGTGGTGATGGTGAAAAAGCGCGGATCCGACAGGGTCGCGATGATGCAGAAAAGGGCGATGACCCCGGCGACGAGGGTCTCGTTCCGGGTCCAGAAATCCTTGGGGAGAAGGTCGCTCATGACGCCAACCTGCGTGTCAGATCGTCCTCGGTGGCCACGCGACCGTCCAGGGCGTCGATGATCCGGCCGTCGCGCATCACGATGATACGGTGACAGGTGGCCAGCAGCTCCGGCAGGTCATCCGAGATCACGATGATCCCGATCCCCTGACTGGCCAGATCGCGGATGATGTCGTGGATATCGGCCTTGGAGCCCACATCCACCCCCACGCTCGGCCCGTTCAGCACCAGCACCCGGGGCGCGCGCGACAGCCAGCGCGCCAGCGCAACGCGCTGCTGGTTGCCACCCGACAGGGACTGCACCGGTGCGGTTACATCCGGGGCCTTCACCTTGAGCCGCTTGAGCCAGCCCGAAGCCTCGTCCACGAGGCTGCGCATATTCAGAAAACCGTTGTTCACATGGGCATCAAGCCGCCCGATGGCGACATTGCGCAGGATCGACTGGCTCAGGAACAGCCCCTCCGTCAGCCGGTCCTCGGGCACATAGCCGATCCGCGCCATGGAGGCCGCCTGCGGATCGCCCGTGGGCACGGCCGCATTGTCGACGGTGATCGTGCCCGCATCCGGCGCGACCAGCCCGAACAGCGCCTTGGCCACCGAGGTGCGCCCACTGCCCAGAAGGCCGGTGATGCCCAGAACCTCGCCCGCGCGCAGTTCGAAATTGATATCCTCGAAAGAGCCTTCCTTGCGCAACCCGCGTACCTCCATCAGGGCCTCGGCCCCGGCGGCATGGTCGCTGGGCGGCACCTCGGGCACGTCGCGGCCGGTCATGTGATAGGCCAGCGATTGCGTGTCGAAATCCGAGGCGGGCCCCTCGGCCACCTTCTTGCCGTTGCGCAGCACGACGACCTTCTCCGACACCTCCAGCACTTCGGCCAGCTTGTGGCTGACAAAGATCACGGCGACGCCTTCGTCCTTCAGCATCCGGATGATGCCCTGCAGGCGGCGCACCTCCTTCTCGGTCAGGGCGGTGGTCGGCTCGTCCATGATGATCAGTTGCGCCTGCGAGGCCAGCGCCCGACAAATCGCGACAAGCTGTTTTTGCGCCACGGGCAGGGTCTCGACCCGGGCGTCGAGGTCGATCTCGACTCCGATCCGGTCCAGTGCCTTGCGGGCGATCTCGCGGCTGGCGCGCGGGTTGAAGAACCGCTCATGGGTCGACAGTTGCGTGGCAAAGGCGATGTTCTCGGCCACGTTGAGGTTCGGAAAGAGCGAGAAGTCCTGAAAGATCACCATCACGCCCGCCGCCGCCGAGATCCGCGGGTTCAGGTCCGGCTGATCCTCGCCGGCGATGCGCACCATGCCTTCGGTGGCGGGCTCCACGCCCGAGATGATCTTGATGAGGGTCGATTTGCCGGATCCGTTCTCGCCGGCCAGACAGACCGCTTCGCCGGGTTGGACGGTAAAATCAACGGAATCGAGCGCGGTGACCCCCGCGTAGCGTTTCGTTATCGCGCGCAGGTCAATATACGCGGTGTCACGTGTCGGGGACATGAACAGCCAACTTCAATCAGGGATGTCTTGAAAAGCCAGGGCGGCCCGAAGGCCGCCCCGTCTCGGGAGTGATCAGAACGGGTAGTCCGCCATGTTCCCCGCATCCACATTCACCCAGGCCTGGCCATAGATGACCTTGCCGTCGAGCGAGATGTTCTCGTAGCCCGGCAGGCCCAGATCCATGCCATCGGTGACCGTCTCGCCATTCATCACCATGACGGCAAGCTTGTTCATGGCCTCACCAGCCACGGCCGGATCCCAGAAGCCGATGCCATCCACGGCGCCGGTTTCCAGATACTGGCCCGCGATCGAGGGCAGGGAGGTGCCGAAGACGCAGGTCGCATCCTCCATCCCGCGCTCTTCGATGGAGCGTCCGATGCCCGCCACATCCGTAGAGGCCGAGCCCTGCATGCCCTTGATGTTCGGGAAGGCGCGCAGCACTTCCTGGGCCTTGGTATAGGCCTGCTCGGCGTCGTCGAAGGTCTCGTTCTTGTCGCCGACCAGGGTCATTTTCGGATAATTCGCCTCCTGATGGGCAATCGCGCCATCGACCCACTGGTTATGGGTCTGCGAGGTGAGCGAGCCGACAAAGACGGCATATTCCCCTTCGCCACCCATGCAGGTTGCGAGCTGTTCCATCAGGTTGGCGCCGAAATCCTCGTTCACGAAGGCTTCGAGGTCATAGGTCGTGTTCTGCTGGGCGGCGGCCTCGTGCGTGATCACGGCAATGCCGGCTTCCATGGCGCGACCCAGAACGGGCTCCAGCGCCTCGGGCGACATCGGAACCACCGCGAGCGCATCCACGCCTTGGGCGATCATGTCCTCGATCAGCGCGACCTGTTGCTGCGGGTCGGCCTGGGCGGGCCCGACCTGGAAGGCGTTCATGCCGGATTCGTCGGCGAATTTCTTGACGCCTTCCTCCATCCGGTTGAACCACTGGATGCCCGCGATCTTGACCACGGTGGCAATGTCCTTGGAATGACCATCCGCGGCCACCTGTGTCCCCATGAGGGCTGCCGAAGCGCATGCGGCACTGGCCAGCAATGTAATCTTGGTCTTCATCTCTTCCTCCCTAAGCCCGCGGATGCGGGTTCTTCTCCCGTCCGGCGGGGGACCCGTCGGCGCAAAAAAACCTGTGACTTATCAAACGCCTGCCTATGCTCGGGCATATGTCTCGGGGCGCTTGGATCACACTTGTGCATTGACTGCACGTTTGTGACTATATAAGCACGAAACCCTCGGTCAAGCCATTTTGTCGCAGCTCGCGGGGAGGCCCCGGAACGCCCATGTTGATGCAGAAACGTCAGGCGGATAACGACATCGCCCAAGCCGCGTGGCTTTATTACGTTGGCAATCTCAGCCAGCAGGAGGTCAGCAAACGGCTCGGGATCTCGCGCTTCAAGGTGCTGCGGATGCTGGCGGATGCACGGGCGCAGGGATTGGTTCGAATCGCGGTCGAACATCGCACCTCGCGGACGCTGGAGCTGGCGGATCGGCTGGTCGCGGCCTTTGGTCTGCAAGAGGTGCAGGTCGCACCCATCGGTGCCGAGACCGAGGATGAGGCGCTCGCACGCAACGCCGTCGCCATTCTGGCCAGCGGCTATCTCGCCCGGATCGCGGGCTCGGACCGGCAGGCCACGGTCGGGCTCGGCTGGGGACGGACCCTGTCGTCGATGGCCGATAACCTGACCGGCGTGCGCAATTCCGGGCTGACCTTCGTGTCGCTCATGGGCTCGGTCACCTATGCCTCCCATACGGCGCCCGGCGATGTCTGCGTGCGGCTCGCGGCCCAGACCGGCGGGCGCGCCATCCTGATGCCCGCGCCCTTTGTCACCGACAGCGCCGAGGCCTGCGCCGGGATCATGTCCCAACGCCTCGTGCGCGAGGCCATGGACGTGGCGCGCAAGGCCGACCACGCGCTGATGAGCGTCGGCGAATGCCGCGAGGGCGCGATCCTCTTTGACAGTGACATCTTCAGCGCCGCGCAGATCCAGCAATTGCGCGATGCGGATGTGGTCGGGGATTGCTGCGGGGTGTTCTACAAGGCCGATGGCACGGTGGCCGATATCGAGCTCAACCGCTGCACGCCCTGTGTCCAGCCCGCGGATATGGCTGGTATGGAGACCGTGCTGCTCGCCGCCGGTCTCGGCAAGCTCGCCGCCACCATCGCGGTGCTGCGGGCGGGCTTCGTGAAAAAGCTTCTGGTGGATGAGCGGCTGGCCAAGGGCCTCGTCGCGGCAAGCGAAAAGGGGGAGGCGTGATGGAAGGCTTCGGGGTGCATACCAGCATGTGGACCATGTCCTGGGATCGGGCGGGCTGCGAAAAGGCGGTGGCCAAGGCCCAGTCCTATGGCATGGATTTTCTCGAGATCGCCTTGCTCGACCCGCCCAGCGTGGATGCCGAGCACAGCCGTCAGGTGCTTGAGGCGGCCGAGATGCGCTCGGTCTGCTCATTGGGCCTGCCGCAGGCGGTCTGGGCCTCGCACAACCCGGACGGCGCGGTCGCGTTCCTGACCCAGGCGCTGGACAAGGCGGCGGCCATGGGCTCCGAGGCGCTGTCGGGGGTCGTCTATGGTGGGATCGGCGAGCGGACCGGCAAGCCGCCGACCACCGCCGAGCTCGACAATGTGGCCGACGCGCTGACCCGGGCGGCGGCCCATGCGAAATCCCTCGGGCTGCTTTTCGGGATCGAGCCGGTGAACCGCTACGAGACCCATCTGCTCAACACCGGCTGGCAGGCGGTCGAGATGATCGAGCGGATCGGAGCCGAGAACATGTTCGTCCATCTCGACACCTACCACATGAATATCGAGGAAAAGGGCATCGCCCAGGGCATCATCGATGCCCGCGAGCACCTGCGCTACATCCATCTATCGGAATCCGACCGGGGCACGCCCGGGGCCGGGACCATCGCCTGGGACGAGATCTATTCCGCCCTGCGCGCGGTCGGCTTCAAGGGTGGGCTCGCCATGGAAAGCTTCATCGACATGCCCCCCGAGATCGCCTTTGGCCTCTCGGTCTGGCGGCCCGTGGCCTCGGGCGAGGCCGAGGTCATGGAAAACGGCTTGCCCTTCCTGCGCAACAAGGCGCGGCAATACGGGCTGATCTGACGCGATCCGGGAAAAGGACAGACATGAAAAACTCAACGCTGCCAGAGCTCTATGCCGAGATGCGCCGGGTGCGCAGCTTCGAAGAGCGCGTGGGCGAGCTGTTCGTGCGCGGCCAGTCCGCGGGCTCCATGCTGCATCTGTCGATCGGCGAGGAAAGCACCGCCGTGGGCGTGTGCGCTGCCATGGAAGAGGGGGATACCTTCACCACCCACCACCGGGGGCACGGGATTTTCCTCGCGCGCGGGGCCGATCCCAACGGGATGATGGCCGAGATTGCGGGCAAGGAGAGCGGCTATTGCCGGGGCAAGGGCGGCTCTATGCATATCGCCGATATGGGGCTCGGCCATCTCGGCGCGAACGCCATTGTCGGCGGTGGCATCCCGGCCGTGGTTGGCGCGGGGCTCGCGGCACGCCAACAGAAAAGCGGCAAGGTCTCGGTCGCGTTTTTCGGCGATGGCGCGACCGGGCAGGGGATCCTGTACGAGAGCATGAACATGGCCGCGCTCTGGTCCCTGCCGGTGATGTTCGTCTGCATCAACAATCAATACGGCATGGGCACGCGGATCGATCAGGCCACGGCCAATCCGCGCCTGCATGAGCGGGCCGAGGCCTTTGGCCTCGCGGCGCGGACGGTGGACGGGCTCGCGGTCGAAGATGTGGCCGAGGCCGCCGCCGAGCTCATGGCCGGGGCGCGGGCGGGCAAGCCCGCCTTTCTCGCGGTGGATTGCTACCGGTTCTACGGCCATGCCCGCAAGGACAAGTCCCCCTATCGCGATGCCGCCGAGGAAGAGATGGGCCGTCAGAAAGACCCGGTCCAGCAGGCCCGCGAAAAGCTGATCGCGACAGGTCAGATGACCGAAACCGAGCTCGACGCGCTGGATGACCGGATCGCCGCCGAGATGGACGGTTCGATTGACTATGCCATCGCCGGGAAGGAGCCGCAGATGGCCTCCATGTTCCGCGATGTCTATGACCCCTCGCAGCCCGAGCCGGAGCCCGTGCGCACCCGCCTCGACCGCATTCTGGCGCAGGAGTAGTCCCATGGCGCAGATCGAGACGACCTATCGCGATGCCCTCCGGCTGGCTCTCTCCGAGGCGATGGAGGCCGATGAAAGCGTGATCCTGATGGGCGAGGAAGTGGGCCGCTATGGGGGCGCCTATGGCGTGACCAAGGACCTGATCAAGAGCTTCGGCGCGGACCGGGTGATCGACACCCCGATCTCCGAGGCGGCGATTGTCGGCACCGCCGTGGGGGCCGCGATGACTGGCCTGCGCCCGGTGGCCGAGCTGATGTATGTGGATTTCATCGGCATGACGATGGATCAACTCGCCAATCAGGCGGCCAAGATTCGCTACATGTTCGGCGGCCAGATCGGCGTGCCCATGGTCCTGCGCACCCAGGGCGGAACCGGGCGCTCGGCGGGGGCGCAGCATAGCCAGAGCCTCGAGGCGTATGTGATGCACACACCGGGCCTGCGGTTGGCCATGCCCGCGACAGTGGCCGATGCCTATCACCTCTTGCGGCAATCCCTGCAGCAGCCCGACCCGGTGGTCTTCATCGAACACAAGGGTCTCTACACGATGAAGGGCGCGCTCGACCCCGAGGAGGAGACCGCCCCCTGGGGACAGGCGCAGGTCCTGCGCGCGGGCGGCGATCTGGTGATCGTCACCTATTCGCGCCAGGTCCATCATGCGCTGGCTGCCGCCGAGACCTTGCTGAGCCAGCACGGCATCGCGGCAAACGTCGTTGACCTGCGCACGCTCAACCCGCTGGATTTCGACACGATCCGCCCGCTGGTCGAGGCGGCTGGCCGCGCCATGGTCGTTTCCGAAGGGGTGATGACCTGCGGTGTGGCGGCGGAACTGGTCGCGCGCATCACGGAGGAATGCTTTGATTTCCTTGAAGAGCCCGTGATCCGCGTGGCAGGCGAGGACATCCCGATCTCGGTTTCGCCCCTGTTGGAACAGAACTCTGTTCCCACGCCCGAGCTGATCGTCGAGACCGCGCGAAAGATGGTTCGATGAGCGAGTTCACGAGGCTGGCCCTGCCCATGCCGCGCCTCGGCGAGACGATGGAGGAGGCGACGGTCGCCGAATGGCTGGTCGCCCCGGGCCAGAGCTTCAAGCGGGGCGATCCGCTGCTGGAGGTCGAGACCGACAAGACGATGGTGGAATACCCCGCGCTGGGGAACGGCACCTTGCTCGCAACCCTCGTGGCCCCGGGCGATGTGGTCTCGGTCGGCACGCCGATTGCCGAGATCGAGACGGCGGATCCCTGGGACGGGATCAATGGGGAGGACCCGGCAGAGGCAGAGGCGGCGCCCGCGCCTCAGACCCCGGCCCCTGACACGCCGCCGCCGTCCGGGCCGGCCCCGGGCACCGCGCGCCTGCGGGCCACGCCGCTGGCCCGGCGCCTTGCGCGCGAGGGCGGTCTCGACCTTGACCAGATCCCGGGCACCGGACGGCGCGGCCGGATCGAGGCGGGCGATGTGCGCGCCCTGATCCCGGGCGCGGGCGCTCCCGCCGCCCAACGCGTCGCGCGGCAGGCCGGGGCAACCGCACCGGTCTATTGCGTTCATGGTTATGCAGGGCTTGGGGCCAACTGGGCGGCCCTGCGGGCAGAGTTGCAGCGCGCCGGCCTCAGCTCCTCGGCGCCGGACCTGCCGGGCCATGGCCGCAACCCGGTCGAGGCAGGGGCGGTCGCAGATCTCGTGGACTGGCTGGCCGATGACCTCGCCCGCCAGCCTGCACCCGTGCATCTGCTGGGCCATTCGCTGGGGGCCTATGTGGTTGCCGAAGCCGCCCGCCGCCAGCCCGGACAGGTGGCCCGACTGACCCTGCTGGCCCCGGCGGGCTGCGGGTTGGAGATCCATGGCGGGTTCCTGACCAGCATGGCCGCGGCCCCCGGTCCCGGCGAGTTGGCCCATCTCATGCGGCTCCTCGGTCCCAAGGCCGCCGCCCTGGACAGTGCCGCGCTGACGGCCATGGCGCAGGAGTTGCGCGGGCAGCGCCTGTCCGGGCTCGCCACCTCCATGGCGCGCGGCGATACGCAGCGGATCGACACGCTGGGCCCCTTGCGCGCGCTGGCCGGGCAGATGCCCGTCACCGCGATCTTCGGGCTCGCCGACCGCATCATCCCGCGCGCGCACGCCTTTCACTTGCCGCCCCATGTCGCCTGCCACATGGTAGAGACCGGGCACATGCCGCATTGGGACGCGACCGCAGATGTCGCCGCCATACTCGCGGCATCCTGAGACACCAGTGACGACCCAAGGGAGGAGGGGAGTATGGCCTATGTCTTGACCGCCGATGGCGGCACCGAAAGCCTGCGCGTCCGCATCTATGACCTGAACGGCACCTGCGTCGGCTCCCATGCGGAGCCCTATGAGACGACCTTTTCACCCGGCGCCCGGGCCGAGCAGAACCCCGAGGACTGGTGGACCAGTCTCTGCGTGGCCACCCGCGCCAGCCTGGCCGAGGCCGGGATCTCCGGCGATCAGGTCGAGGCGATGGCCTATGCGACCACCTGCTGCACGGTGGTGGCGCTGGATGCCTCCGGTGCGCCCCTGCGGCCTGCGCTCATGTGGATGGACGTGCGCGCCGACAAGGAGGCCGAGGCGGTGCTCGCCACCGGCGATCCGCGCCTGCGCCTGAACTCGGACGGGGCCGGGCCGGTCTCGGCGGAATGGATGATCCCCAAGGCGCTCTGGCTCAAGCGCAACGAGCCCGAGATCTATGACGCCGCCGCGACCATCTGCGAGTATCAGGACTACCTCACCCTGCGCCTGACCGGGCAGCGCTGCGCCTCGCTGAACAATGTCGGCCTGCGCTGGCACTATGCCAATCGCGAGGGCGGCTGGGCATCGAGCCTCGTGAGCGCGCTCGGCATGGATGATCTGGTCGAGAAATGGCCCGAGCGCGTGGCCGCCCCGGGCGAGGTCGTGGGCCCGCTGACCCCCGCCGCCGCCGAGGCGCTGGGGCTCACCACCCGGACCAAACTGGTGCAGGGCGGCGCGGATGCGCTGATCGGGATGATCGGCCTCGGCGTGGCACAGCCCGGGCAACTCTGCCTGATCACCGGCTCCTCGCATCTGCAATTCGGCGTCACCGAGACCCCGTTTCACGCGCCGGGCATGTGGGGGGCTTACGCGGATATTGTCTATCCGGACCGCTACATCATCGAAGGGGGGCAGACCTCTACCGGCTCGGTGATCAACTGGCTGCGCCGCTTCGTCGGCGGTGAGTTTGATTTCGACGAGATGAACCGCAAGGCCGCCGCCCTGCCGCCCGGGGCCGAGGGTCTGGTGGTGCAGGACCACTTCCAGGGCAACCGCACGCCCTATACGGATGCGCTCTCGCGCGGGGCGATCACCGGGCTGACCCTGGCCCATGAACCCCACCATGTGTTCCGCGCGATCATGGAGGGCATCTCCATGGGCACCCGCGCGATCCTCGAAGCCTTTGCCAAGGGCGGCTATCAGGGCAGCGAGATGGTGGCCGGGGGCGGGGCGACAAACTCCGAGCTCTTCATGCAGATCCACGCGGATACCGCCGGGATCCCCGTGCGCATCCCGGCCTCCACCGACGGGCCGACGCTCGGCTCAGCGATCCTCGCGGCCCACGGGGCGGGTTATTTCGCGAGCATCGATGAGGGGATCGCGGCCATGGTCAAACCGGGCCGCGTGATCGAGCCGAACCCCCAGGCGGTTGCGGCCTATGACGAGATCTACGACCGCTACCACGCGCTCTATCCAGCCCTGAAAGACGCGCTTGCCCGCTAGGCCGGCCCACGGCCTACGTCGCGCTCGTAGGGCCAACTAGCGGACGAGGCAGGTGCATGCGTTGGAGCGCCCTCGAGAGAGCTTGCGCGGCGTGCCTCCCGCGCGCGTCCGCTCGGCGGCACCGAGGATGGACAGGATCAGTGAGCGAATTTTCCCAGTGTGAGTAACTTGCTATATCAGAGAGGTCTGTTTGGTCAGGCAAGTCTTTGAAAAGGAAATTGATTTTTCAGAGAGCAGCAGCTTTGCGGAGTTTCGCCTGTTTCAGGTCAAAGACCGCAGCCATCCCGTAGCGGACCTAAGGCACGCGCTGCTTAAGAACTGTAGCGCGGACATCGCGGAGCTTCTCCACTCCTGGGGCAATGTCTACTTCAATTGGTTTACCTTCCGAACAAAAGGGGCATCGGAACCTACCGACACCCCTTGGGCAGTAACGTACGCGCTGGAACGTCTGGTTCCGGGGTGGTCTTTAGGGCCCAGCCCTATGCGGCGCTTTTCTTCCGGCGCTTGAAGACCGCTATGGCTCCGAGGCCCGACAAAAGGAGAAGGCCACCTGCTGGCAATGGAACAGGGGTCACGTCACTTACGGTGAAGTCAATAACAACCTGATCGCCTGCAACGCCGGCTCCGCTACCGGCAAAATTCAAATACAAATTGTCTGCATCAAAACTGAGAACTGGCGCAGCATAGTCGGACGAAGCTAGAGAAACTGACAGAAAGTCGCCAAAAGCGCCAAGTGCATCTGAGATGCGTATGCCGTTAAAGGGTTCGCTATCAACCCAGAATACACCAATCGGGTGACTGATCGTTACTTGATTTGCACCTACGTCAACATTGGTTAAGCTAAAGAAGTTTGTCTCTTGACCCGTTCCGACGACAAATTCACCATTGCCAGCAGTACCAAGAACAGCGTTCTCATCGGCACCGAATATATAGTCAATCCCGACGGTCTCTCCGGTAAGGGTAGCCGCCGCCAAAGGCGCGGATGTGAACGCAGCGAGGGTCAACGCGGCAATGAACGTAACATTTTTGGACATATTGAGAGTTCCTTCACGTCCCGCACACAATCGAGACTAACAGCTATTGTTCGGAATTTCGCACATTTAGGTTTAGTAACGCGTCCGTTGACACACGGTAACGCTATCAAGGATCAATCCCCTTGTCTCACTAAAAGGCAACTTGCGTCAAAAGCATAGGAATTTTGGGGTGTTAAGCGCCAAGTGTATGTGGAACGGGCCCTCCGGACAGCGAGACGCTGAACAATCCTCGTGCTCAAGTGTTACCGTTAACGATCCGAGAGAAATCGAAGTACGCGAAAGGAGCGCCGGAGCATTCGTGCGAAACGAGTCAATTCTGGATTTGGGTTTGAAACCGATCTTCCAGAGAGTGCTCTACATTGGCCATGCACACTCCGAAGGCTGAAACGACTTTGCAAACTTGCAAAAACCCCCTTTCTGCGCATCACCTCCCTTAGAACCGGTTGCAGCACTAAACAGTTTGGGCTCAAAGAGGTCATTCCATGGCAGCGCATGTATCGACCTGTTCGCCCAGACTTGGTAAGGCGGGCCATGGCTAGCAAGCTCGACCACCACGCGCGTCTTTCCGTCGCCCCCATGATGGATGGAACAGGTAGTTCGAAATTTTCTTTCTTGTTCTGAAGGCTTTGCCAGGGCCTTGTGGTGCATGTTGTAAAAAATGTTGTAAATCTCCACGCCGGTTTGCCGGCCCGCTACACTACTCAGGCATGCGAACTCTTTCGCCACCGTATCCCTCGATCCTCGACGGCCTCACCCCGCGGGAGTATCACAAACGGTCAGAAGAGGACCAAACACTGAACAGAGCTAACCTAAATTAGCGGACTCCAAGGGGAGCAGGTCACCGCGCATGAATGACGGGCTCCGTAATGGCGTCGGTTTCGGCACGGTTTCCTCTGTAGTCCGTGACTCGCCGTCTGATGCGTTCCAATACACCAGTGGGCCTCCGTCGCAACGGTCGGACCGTTCCACCGGGCTGATCTGGGAGAACGCACCGTCTGCGCCGAGCTTACGCGACCAGAAACGTTCTATTCTCACATGGCAAAGTCCTGCAATGCCTCCGCATAATCCGGATCGGTCTCACGCCGTCGTGCAAGTTCCGCCGCGAACGTCTTGGCGAAACCCTCTTTGAGGCTGTCGAAAAAGGCAGCGGTTTCCTCGCGGGCGCATAGGTCGGCTTCAACGCAGAGATGAGCGCGTTCAAAGAAGTAGACAGTATCGTTGAATTGTTTGCGGGCGCGCGGGTCTTCCAGCACCGCGGTCGCAACGATTTCGTAAAAGCGCTCGGCATAAGCGCCGCCCGTGCGCGCGGCGATGCGCGCGTCCTCGGGCATCCCGGCAATCTCGGCGGCGACGGTGGCAGCCAATTCGTCATGGGCCTGGCGGAAGCCCCGCGTCTCCCACACGTCGAGCAGGCCAAGCGTCGCCTGCGCGCGAGCCGCCTCTGCCCGAGCGTCCAACTCGCGGAAACCCAACCACCCCGTGATGATCAATGCTGTCACACCGATCACGGCACAAAGACCAGCTATGCCGTCCCACGCGACGACGCTGATCCGCAAGAAGCGCGGCTCGTCATCCACCCGGGCAAGCCTCCGACAGGCGAAAGACCGTTCTGGGATCGAACGGGCCGTCATGCGCTTCGATCAGGTCCCGCAGGCAGCGGGCCGAGGATCGGTCGAGAATGTAGACTGACTTCACCCGGGACGCGGATGAGCCCGGCGCGTCGATCGTTCCCATCCCTGAAAAATCCCGCGTTCCGTCGTTACTCATTCCGTCACACCCGGCCAAGTTGACTGTGTGGAACCCGGTCGGGGACTTTTCCAAAGCGACCATCAAGTCGTCGAAGTTCGCCCGGTAGCAGGCGGCATGCGCTTCGGTCATTTCGACCACCGTATCGCATAGAACGCATTGCGCCTCAGCGGGACCGGTGACTGCTGCCAAGGCCAAAGAGAGCATCAATTTAGAAGAGCGCATAATCCCCCACCATTCGCGTCCGTGTCAGCCACGGCGTCTGTTCGCCATTCGACAGCGCGCGCACCCTATCGCGCACGCCGCGCCACAACTCCGTGGTCTCAATCCGTCCATTGCCATTCGTGTCGTGCGTAGCTCGTTCGGTAACCAGCACCTCGGACAGGGCAGCGGTAAACAGGCCGCCGCCCACCGCATCGGACTCCGTGCTGACCTCGCGACCCTTCGATGCGGCCAGGATGGTGACGTTGGCCGGGATCGCAGACAGCCCCGCGACCGCATCGTCGTTGGAGGCGAAGACTCCGCTGTTAGCCGCCCCCGCATGGCAGGCGTCCAATAGGATGGTGATCCGCGCCTGCGTATCTGCCAGGATCTCGGCGACCTCGGACCAAACCAGCGCGGTGCCAGCGGGATCGTCCGGGTCCGTACCGGCTGTGGCGAAGTAGAACGCCCCGTCCGGCCCTGTCAGCCCATGGCCCGCGAAGAACAGCACGCCGTGATCCTGGGGGCCTAGTCCGGAGACAGTATCCTGGAGCTTCGATAGGATTGCCGCAGGTGTTGCACCGGCATCCACGAGCAATTCAGGCACGTCCGCCCCCACTTGGGGTGCCATCATCGTCTGCATCAGAGTGCCGACATCGACCTTTGCGTAGTTCAGGTCTGTAAGGCGGGGGTCTTCGTAAACGTCGACGCCCACCAATAGTGCCGCTGTCCGTCCCCGGCCGCGCGCGTCTGGGCCCAGATCGGCCGTTACCTCTCGTGATGCGGTCCCGTCTGCAGCACGCGCCACGACGGCCGCCCACCGTGCCCCCTGGAGCCGGGGGATGGACAGGAGATGGTCAGCCTCCGAGGCCGGGATTGTGTCGGTCAGCACACCATCCTGATAGACCTCGATTACCTCTGCCGGATACCTGGGGTCCAAGGCCGTGGATATCCGCACCTTGTCACCCGCGGCCTCGATCTTTGCCTCGAGCATCGGGGGAACTGGTGGGGCAGGGGCGCGCGGCACCTCGCCCGCCAGCGCCATAGAGGCCAAACCCGGGACACGGCGGGTGGTGGCAAATCGATCCAGGCTGAACTGTCCGTCCAGGCCGGGAAAGCGCAGGTCAATGGCGGCCGCCGCCTCGGCGGTGACGTCGAAATGGAAGTCGTCGGTCCAGACCGCGATCTCGTCCTCCACGATCCGGCCGTGCAGCACCGTCTCGCCATCTGAAATACGGTGCACGTGCAGCCCGCCGTCAGAGTTGACCTGCACGACGTGGCGGTAATCCTCGGTCAGGTACGCGTCTTGCAGAAGTCCACCGGAGGGAAGGTTGCGTTTCTCGAAGGCTGGTCTCTTGTCATCCAAGTTGATCACAATGATCCCAGCTACACGGCTTGAGAAAAGCGTAAGGTAGTTTCCAGATAGATAACCACGGAACGGTGTTGAATGAAATTGCCAGTCATTCAAATATGTCCCAGCAATTTGCTCGCTACTATAAACAATCATGTCAAGAACATTGGCCGGATGAGCTTTTCTCAAATCAATTAACAGGAGCGTGCCGACCATGCCGAGCCCTCCAAATGTCCCGCCAAACTCGCACGTATAGCTAATAATCCAAACCGGTGCCTCATTTTCGCGTTCGAATTTCTGAGCGCCTGAGATTGCCGCAGGCAAGACAATGCCCCGATTGCTTTGCCTCTGATTGACATAAAACTCGCTAAAATCAACATGAGAACAACTTTCGGTTGCATACTCTTCTTCTGCCATATCCCATATGAGCGGAATACCAAATTTTCGAAAGTCAACTGCCAATGCAGAACGTATGGCTGACGACCTCTCAATCGGCACAGCTGCTGATAGGTAACTGGAAGTTTCGTTA
The DNA here is from genome assembly GCF_049800775.1 of Dinoroseobacter sp. S375. NCBI lineage: Bacteria > Pseudomonadati > Pseudomonadota > Alphaproteobacteria > Rhodobacterales > Roseobacteraceae > Dinoroseobacter > Dinoroseobacter sp. S375. Next base: position 142,214 of record NZ_JBNAFR010000008.1, read on the forward strand.
TCCAAGTTCAACAACGGCGCGGTTTGCTCGGAAAACGCCATCCCTAACCTGCCAAAGTGTTCTGTACTCAGGATTTGTTTGCTTTGCGCGTGATTTGCGACGACCTTTGACCATTCAAATCGACCCCCGGACCGAATTGCCAATACGTCCGAGATTGTAGCGGTACGTCTTTCTTCACCCTCGCCAATAAATCGGTCGCCAGACTGAATGCCGCGTTCGATGTTTCTAAGCGGATGACGTCGGGACGGAGAAATAGAAGATATTGTCCCAATCGAGCTCAATGTAATGAAGTCGAGCATGGCCGTGGAGTCACGGCGTCCCCCTCGCTGCATCGGACCTAAACCACTCTCGGTGGTAGCATCTCCTTGGTAATTTGGGGCCTGCATTGGGAATGATCTTCCGACTTCGTGGCCGACAATAGACAGGACAGCGTTTTCGAGGTCGATACGGATGTCCCCAAAGACAGTGCGATCAGGCAAGTCCGATACATCAAATGCGCCGCAGCACGATGGGCCGGTCATCCCGACGTCCAAGGCGACCTTGTTATCGAACGGGCTTCGAACATGCATTCCGCCATAAGGCGAGGTCGTCGTGAGAAACCAGCTATCGCCAGGCGCCCAAGCCGTCTGCCAAGCAGGGGCGCGTGCGACCGTTTGGCCGTCGACGATATCCACCACCTCACGCTCACCATCATGGTTCACGGCGACAAAGCGTAGCGTTGAGGAGAGGTCAAGGTCCTCCCCAGCCCGTTCGACTATCTCCGTCCCGTCCCTTGCGGTGATCCGGAACCGCGTCTCGTTGAGCTCGATCCTACGGTCGAACTTGGGGACATTGATGGTGTGGGTGAAGTCCGCCCGGCTGGCGGGAGTGCCGACGACCAAGCGGGGCGGAGCGGGTGTGACCTCGACCACGCGGTCCACCTGCTTGAGCACTACCTCCTCCTGACAGGCGCGCAGATAGGCGACGACGGATAGGCGTACCGGGGTCGGACCGGCCAGAAGAGGCATCATGTCGATCTTGCCTGCATGTCCGGCACCGCGGGCCCACAGCGCTACCATCGCACGGCTCTGTCCCCGCCCGGCCTTGATCCCGAATGGGGTGGGAGCCTCGGGGCCAAGTGCGAAGAAGCCTTCACCTTTGAACCGGACCGGGGCGGGCGTCTCGGCCATCACCCAGACCGGGATACGTTCGATCAGATCATTGCCCCGGTAACTGAAAACGATGGGCTGGCCGACACGGCCAAGACCGGTCCCGGCATCCAGGGTGATCCTTTCAGCCAGCTGTTGCAGATCTGCGCGCTCCGCCTCGCAGGTCCGGCCCAGAGGCGCGGCGGCGGCACGAACGCGGGCAGCGTGCGTTTCGGGCGTATCATCAGGCCGCCAGGCAACGGACTCGTCCACCATGGGACCTGGGCCGCGCGTCGGTGGGGGAGGCAAGCGTCTGACCGCCTCCGTCAGTTCTCCGGACACGGCACCACGGTACCGGGTGGCGCCGTTGGCACCCGACTTCAAAAAGCAGATGTTCCCGTCGCGGCCGTTCCAGGTGTAAATTGTGCAATCCTCGGTCAGCTGGCACAGGGCCGCACATTGCCGCTCCGAGATCCCCGCGAGCAACGGATCGGTGAGACCCGATCGCAGGTCGAACCCGGGGACATCGGTGTCGTTGTAACGTCGGAATACGTCGAACGGATCGCCCGGATCGGGGAACGTCATCGTCGCCTCGTCCGTGAAGCGCTGGTAACGCCCGTTGAAGGGGTCGGGCGGCAGTGAAGCCGAGCCCGGGGAAGCGGTGCCGCCTGCTGTGCGAAACGCTTGCATCCGGCAATGGCCATCCAACTGTGACAATGCATCCGAACTACCGCGAAGACTGAAGAGATAGCCGCGGCGGCCGTCCCCGATCATCATCTCGCTGCCTTGACGCATGGCCGACACGATCTCGCGTCCGACGGGGTCGTTCAGTCCCACGATCAAAGCATCGGATGCGGAGGATCGGGTCAGAGTGAAGCTTCCGCTGCGCCCCATGGTCATTTGCAACGCAGCAGGCATCGATCGCCACGCTTGGTGCTGTGTCTCCATCTGCAGACCGCCAGCGTCAGTGCATATGAATTCGAGGCACGGCGCACCGCCACTACCGCAGATTGTTGCAATGCCATCCCTGTAGGACCACCGATCCACCGCTTGCGCTGCAGCCTGCTCGCCGAACGAACAGGCAATCAAAATTACAAAAAGCCACCGCATGACTGTTCCCCAACTGGCTCCACTCGACGCTAGCAGCATCTTGCTACGGCGCAATACGTAACATCGAAGAAGCTTTTCCATTGAGCTTAGGTCATCGAAGGCCTCGGGTATTCGAACACAAAACCAAGTTCAAAAGCTTGAAGGTCAGCCTTTTTGGTGGAGGCCGAAATAGATGCCTATCTGAACGTGATCTTCGTGCAGTCCGCAGCGAGTTTGCACTTTGCCCGCATTTTGTGAGTGCACGAGTGGCGCAGCGAAAAGTGGCAATCGAGCGCACACGGATTCGAACTTAACACCGATAGAAGAACAGAGAGGGGTGGGCCGCGCTACAACATCGCGATTCAGGCGCAACATTTGTTGTAATTTGACCAAAAACAGGTGCAGATGAGCCGGAAACGGACTGGAATGATGCTCTGGCGCGATCGTCCGCTCTGCGCTAAACGGCAGCAATGGAAAGAAAATCGCAGAATATCGTACCTTGGCGTATGTCTTGCGCCCCCATGATGGACTGGACCGACCGCCACTGCCGGATGTTTCACCGGCAGTTCTCGCGCGAGGTGCTGCTCTATACCGAGATGGTGACCGCGCCTGCACTGGTGCGGGGGGATGCGACGCATCTGCTGGAGTATACCGCCGCCGAGCATCCTCTGGCCCTGCAGCTGGGCGGCTCGGATCCGGCCGAGCTGGCCGAGGCGGTGCGGATCGCATGCGGGTTCGGCTATGCGGAGATCAACCTCAATGTGGGCTGCCCGTCGGACCGTGTGCAGTCGGGCTGCTTTGGCGCAATCCTGATGGAGCGTCCGGCGCTGGTGGCCGAGTGTGTGGCGGCGATGATCGCGGCCAGCGACGGGCCCGAGATCACGGTGAAATGCCGGATCGGCGTGGATGATCAGGATCCCGAGACCGTGCTGCCGGACTTCCTGACGCGGATCTCGGCCGCGGGTGTGTCGCGGGTTACGATCCATGCGCGCAAGGCCTGGCTGCAGGGGCTCAGTCCCAAGGAGAACCGCGATATTCCGCCCCTGAACTACCCGCTCGTTCATGCCATGAAGGCGGCGTTTCCCGGGATGCACCTGTCGATCAATGGCGGGGTCACCGATCTGGATCAGGCCGAGGCGCATCTGGCCGATGGGCTGGACGGGGTGATGATCGGGCGGGCGGCCTATCACGAACCGGCGCGGATCCTCGGCGGGGCTGATCGTCGGATCTTTGGGCGCCCGGGCCCGGATGTCAGCGCCGAGGCGGCCGTCGCGGCCATGCGCCCCTATATCGCCGCCCATCTGGCGGCGGGGGGGAAGCTTGCGCAGGTCACCCGGCACATGCTCGGCGCGTTTGCCGGGCGTCCCGGGGCGCGGGGCTGGCGACGGATCCTGTCCGAGCAGGGGCATCGCAGCGGCGCAGGGCTCGAGGTGCTCGACGCGGCCCTTGCCCAGATCGCGGACCCGCATCGCAAGGCCGGCTAGTTGCGATAGAAACTGCCCTTGTGCCGGGTCCAATGGTCCTTGTGGGTCTGACCGAGCCCATCGCGCGAGATATAGGCCTTCAGCTCCGGCCCGGGCGTGGTGGCAATCCGCGCAAACCGCGCCCGAAGCTCTGTGTGATCATGGGCCTCGGTGGCCTCGGCCACGGCCTCCAGCGAAGACCGGATGTCCTTGTCGAAGTACCGGTGTCGCCCGAGGGCGGCCAGCGCGTCGAGATAGGCGGCCCGGCTGTCGAAATTCCGCAGCATGAGGACCATGCTCATCACCCCGCTGCCGGCGGCGAAGGCGATCTGTTCACACTGTCGCGCCGCGATATTGCGGCCGTTTATCTCGGCGCAGATCGTGAGGAAGGGGTCGTCCGGCGTGGCCATGTAGATGAAGCCGTTCAGCAGCATCTCGCAGCCCATCTCGAGCGCGGCATCGGTGAACGGATCGTTGAACGTCGCGCTCAGGGCAGTGATATCCGCGATCAACCCGGTTTGTCCCTTGGCTCGCACCGCGTCGAGCATCGGTCGCACTGGCGCGATCTGCGCCCAGTTGGCATCCATGTAAAGCCCGCCATGGACCCGGAGCAGATGCATCCGCAAAACATCCGAGGCCATGGCGAAGGTGGCGCAGCTCTCGAAATGTTGCCGTGTTTCCGGCCCGCTTTCCTGATCGAGAAAGGTGCGCGCCTCTGCCAGTGTATATGGGCGCGCGGCCAGTCCCGGATAGGCGTCCCAACTGGCGATGCAGCGCTGCACTTGCGGTGGGATATCGGTCTGATACCAAAACAGCGAGACGGGGATCGGCGCTTCTGGGGGCTCTGCGGACATGGGCCCGTGTTAGAGGCGGGAAGGGTCCCGCGCAACCGCGAAGGCAGGAGCGGGGATGGCAGACGAGGATAGGGATGGGGCGGTCTTGGCCGCCCGCGGGTGGCAGGTGTTTCCGCCGGAGCCGGCGGTCGCCGACTGGTTGGCGCATATCCGGCCCCGGGCTCTGTCCCTCGCCGCGGATCCGGCGCTGCGCGCGGCGTGGTTGCGCCATGGCGGGACCTGGTTTGCCGGGGTGAACCTTCTGCCCAATGACGGGGCGGGGCGGCTGGGTGACGGGCCGCCCCTTGCCGGGCGGGCGCTGGACGTCGCGCAGCGCCTCGCGGGGGCGCTGCCGCTCGATCGGGCCCAGATCTCGGTGACCTATCCGGGCTATCCCGGGCGCGACCCGGCAGAGAGCGAGGCCGCGCATGGGTTCCGCCTGCGCCGGGACGCGGCCCATCTGGACGGGCTCTTGCCCGTGGGGCCGGAGCGGCGGCGCTTCTCCGCGGAACCGGCGGCTTTCGTGCTCGGCTATCCCTTGACCGAGGCTGATCCCGGCGCCAGCCCGCTGGTGGTCTGGGAGGGGAGCCACCATGTGTTGCGCCCCGCGCTGCGGCGCGCCATGGCCACCCTGCCTCCGGCAGAGTGGCGGACCCGCGATGTGACTGAGGTCTACGCAGCGGCCCGCCGCGAGGTCTTTGCGCGCTGCAGGCGCGTGCCGGTGCACGCGCCGCCGGGCTCTGCGATCCTGCTGCACCGGCTGACCCTGCATGGTGTCGCCCCCTGGCAAGACGGGGCGCAGGCGGACCCGGCGGGCCGCGCCATCGCCTATTTCCGCCCGGATCTGCCCGGCGGGGCCGAAGCCTGGTTAGCGGATCCCTAGGGCGGCTTCGCGCTAGAAGCGTCGCTCCAGTCCCAGCAGAAACTCCGTCTCGGTATAGCTGAACGCGTCGATATCCGATGTCCCGCGCTCATAGCTGACCCGCGCGAACGGCGAAAACCCGTCACCGAAGAAGATATCGCTCTTCTGCACGGTCAACACGACCCCGATCGCCCGCTCGTCGCGATCCTGCAGGAAGCCCGGCGCCTGATTGTGGAAATTGCGGACCCGGGCATAGAGCGTCGGGCTCAGGGTGAGGCCGAAATCCGCGTCCAGACTGCCGAAGAGGCGGATCTGGCTGTCCGCGTAATCGCCGTTGTTGTTCCTGACGCGATTGTCCTCGTAGCGGATGGCGGCCCCGATGCTGGCGCGCCCGCCAAGCGCGCGGCGAAAACCGAGCTCGCTCGTCAGGACCATCCCGCTGAGATCGGCGGAGCGCGCGCTTTCGAGCTGCGCCAGCGAAGCCGAGCCGAAGACCGATCCGCCCAGTAGGCTGCGCCGCTCGAAGACGAGCCGCGCACCATAGCGATCCTCGACCTTCTCATGGGCAAAATAGCGGGTGCTCCCGAAGGCGCTAAGGGCAACCGATGTCTGCGCCCCAAGAAACCTCAGCCCGGCATCGACACCAAGGATCGTGTCATCGAACCGCGCCGCGGGTCCGTCCTTGAGGTCGAGATTGCCCCCAACGAAGGCCACGGTTTCGGTCCCGGGGATCAGCGTGCTGTCCAGCGCCTGCCGATAGGCCATCGATCCGGTGACCCGCAGGCCCAGATCGCTTTCGGTGTCGCGGTCGAGGGTCACCGGGATCACACCGAAACCCAGTGTCGCATCAACCACATCGGTGTCGAAATTCCGCGTCTCTCCGACCGTAGTCAAGGCGATGGAGAGATCCCAGTCAAAGCCCCGCCGCGCATCGATTGCGCGGATGAAGGACAGGACCCGAAACCGGACGATCTCGGGCAGGTCCCCGGAGAGCACCGTGAAGAATTCCTGTCTGGCGCGGCTCCACAACTCGGCGTCGTAATAGGCGCGCGCCAGTTCCAGCCGGACCCGCACGAGGCCCGGATCCGCCGCGAGCAGGGACAGAAAGATCGGGATCGCCTCGCTCGGACGCCCGGCATTGAGCGCCGCGAGACCGCGCAGAAACTGGGCCTCCATCGTGTGGGCCGTGGCTTGGGAGGGGCTGGTCTGCGGCGACTGGGCCGCCAGTTGCATCGGGGCGATTCCGCATAGCAGGAGGATTAGCATCGCGGCGGGCCCGGTTCCGCGCAGAGCGGCCCGCAGGCGCCGCCAGATCGAGACCCGCCATCCGCGGAGCCCAGCTTGCGTGGCCGGGGGAGGGGGCTGCCAACCCCTCACGGCTGCGCCACCGCGGGCTGACATCCCGCACCCGGAGGCTGATGCCCGTTTAGACGCCCACGCGGGTAGTCTGGTCCAAGCCGGTCCTGCCCGTGTCGGGATCCGTCTGCTGCGCCAGCCGAAGGCCAGGTTCGGGGGCGGAGCAAGGCCCATATCCCGCTCCGTGCGGCCCGGACAACTCTGGGTAAAGCAGCCTTCCCGGGCCGTGTCGCAGGGGCGGCGCTTGCCCCCGGTCGCGACAAGAGGGGCCGTGCCGGTTCTCTGTCCGCCCTGGTCCATTTGGTCATTTGGTCTGCTCACCTGCAGCGTTCAAAGGCCTGTCCATTTTTTGAAACCAATCGACTTCAGTTTTACCAGTTTGCAGGCGGGGGTGTTTCAACCGGCTTAATTGTCAATCTGGATGGATCCTTTTCGAGGTCATTTTTATGAGTAGGCAGCCATGCCACTCGGGAAGAGATCCCGACAGACGAAGAAACGCGTGTCTACAGGGCGCAAAAGACGCGCGATCACAAGGCTCCTCCCGGTCGCCGCAGCAGGGTGGCGACTTGCGCGCGCCAAAGGCAAACGCCGGTCACCGGGCGGCGGCGCGATCCGGTCAATTCGCGCCGAAGGCACCGATATGGCTGACGCCATTCGCGCCAGTCAGGCTGTAGGTTCCGCCGACTTCCTCGGCGTTCGGCCCATGAAAGCGGCCATCCGCCACGCCGAGGGTCGCCGGACCGGACACCACGGCGGTGAACCCCGATCCGGTGACGGGCCCGCCGCCACTGAAATCAAACTCCGGCAGGTCGTTCAGCGCTCCGGATCCGTCTTCGAAGCCGATCGTGCCCGTGCTGGAGAGGGAGGTCGTCTGGAAGTCCGTCCGGATCTCGATCCCTGAGGTCGTCAGGTACAAAAGACCATCGGCGTCAACGGCACGGCCCAGGGATTCGCCTGCGTAAGTCGCTGTTTGATTGCGAGGAATCCCGGCTGCCGGTGTCTGCGCGCCATAGGCACCGGCCCCGATCGTGCCGATGTTCAACTCGGGGCTAGACAGCCAAACGCCCAGGGTCTGATGCTCGAATGCCTGTCCGGTTTCGAGCACGAGAATGGCGTCCTCGAGCCGGGCATCGGAGTCAAAAAAGACCACCGCGCCACTGCGGGTGATGTCGCCGCCGTCCCGCACATCGATGGCGGCACTCGATTCGGGTGCTGTCAGGACAAGCCCGACCACCTCGCCGTTTTCGCGCCGCAACCGCAGGGTGCTGGCCTCGGTGCCCGAGATGTTGGACATCGCGAAATCCCCTGTGTTGGGGTTCAATCGGATGGTTGCGGTGGTTGCGATCCCTTGTGCCTCCACCGTGCCGGTCTCGGGCAGGTCGGAGATCGACGTGAAGGGCGTGGCAGGGCTCCCGCCACCGCCGCCGCCACCACCGCAGGCAGACAAAGAGACGCCCAAGGCGCAGAGTGCTGCAATTCGCGTTATTTCCTGAACCATTTCTCTATCTCTAACACCTTGTACCGCGGCCCCGACTCAGCTCATTGCCGCATTTGGCCAGTCCGCATTTACCCCACGCGTAGTTTAACGATCCGCTGCCGCAATTGATATTGCGGAGGTTTTGCGAATTGTCGCAGCACCGCCTTTTCCAAACGGCGAAGAAAAAATGCGGGCGCAAAACCCCGGGAAACAGAGATGTCACGACCCCATCCGGACTGCCGTCAAACATCTCGACGCGGTCTCGCCGATCAGGGCCCGTCGCCAAGCGCGCCGAATGCCCCGATTAAGGTCGACCCGGTCGGTCCGGTCAGCCGATAGGTGCCGCCAATCTCCTCTGCGTTCGGGCCGTGGAACGCGCTGGCCTGACCCGACAACACGTCGCCGGCCACATCCGCTGTAAACCCCGACCCCGACACGGTCCCGGTTCCGGAAAAGTCATACTGCGCCCTTGGCTCGGAGGGGATACTGGGCTCGCCTGTATAATCGCGGGTGCCGGAGCTTTCGAGGGTTACCGTCGAGAAATCGGTTTCCAGTCCAAGGTCTGACTCCAGCGAGAGCAAACTGCCATTGGCAAGAACCACGAAACTGAGGGTGCGATCGGCGTACCGTGCTGTTAAACCAGAGGGCAGCCTGGCTGCTCGCGTTTTGGCGCCAAAGGATCCGGCGCTGAAGGCACCCGCATCGTCGAATACACCAACACCCCAAACTCCGAATGCCTGGTGCTCAAAGGGCCGATCGGCTTCGATGACGAGCGCCAAGGCACCCTGCAGTTCATCTCCTTCGAGGGCACGGAATGCTTGGATGATGTCGGGTCGAGGCTGCACAAACTCGGATGGGTCAAACGGAATGAAGACGGCATTCCCATCGATCACGGCCAATCCCAGTTCAACGATCTCTCCGTCCTCGGTGGTCACGGTCAGCTTGCTTGGCTGTGTGCCCGAAACTTCAGTGATCTCGAATGAAAAGTCATCGCCATCGGCTGTAAGGAACCGCGCGGTAACCTCCTGTCCGTCGATCTCGACGCTGCCATTCTCCGGAAGGTCCTCGAAGGAGGTGAAGCCTGATCCCCAGCTGCTACTGTAGGCGGCGAGTGAGCTGAGGAAACAGCACAGGGCTGCGCTGCGGAGGAAGCTGGATGGCCTCGGGCGTCCTTTCGGGCGTGAGGCGTTGCAGGGGCGCGACGAAGGCGCGAGTCGTCCCCCAAGCCTAGCACGGCGCCTCCGCCAAGATGTTGAGATCGATCAGATTTCGCGATCTGTCGCAGGGACGGGCACTCTGGCGCGGTGACGCAGGCACAATCCCGGGCCCTGGCCCGGATTGTCCGGGCGCGCGCGCTCACATGGGCGGGGGCTAGAGCTTTGGTGCCAGACGGGCCGCGCGTCCGCCGCGGCGCTTGGCGAGCTGGGGGCGGCGGTCTTCGAGCGTGTCCATGATGGCGCGCCGTTCCGCACGGCTCATCCGTGACCAGCCCCCGATCTCGTCGATCGTGCGCAGACAGCCCGTGCACAGGCGGCTCTCGGGATGAATGACGCAGATCTTCACACAGGGGCTTTCGATCTCGGCGCGTTTCCAGACCTCGTCACTCATGGGCGTCCTCATTGGTCATGTGCCCGAACCGGTCGAGCACCCCTTGCAAGATAAAGCTCGCGGCCACGTGGTCGATCACATCCGCGCGCTTGGCCCGCGAGGTGTCCGCCTCCAGCAGGGCGCGCTCGGCGGCCACGGTGGACAGCCGCTCGTCCCAGAACCCGATGGGCAGGGCGCAGCGCGCCGCGAAATTGCGGGCGAAGGCGCGGGTGGACTGGGCGCGCGGGCCCTCGGTGCCATCCATGTTGCGCGGCAGGCCGAGCACGAGGCCGCCCACCTCGCGGTCGGCGATGATGGCCTCAAGCTTGTCCGCATCGAGCCCGAATTTCTTGCGCTTGATCGTCTCGACCGGGGTCGCCACGGACCACAGCCGGTCCGACAGCGCCACGCCAATCGTGACCGTCCCGAGATCGAGCCCCAGAAGGGGCCGCCCCTTGGGCAGCACGGCCCGAAACGCCGCCAAATCATCGAAGATCAGATCGCTCATACCGCCCCTTATCCCGAGGGCCCGCCAAACGAAAGCCCTGAACCCCGGTCGGGGCCAATGGACGGTACATCCCGACCGTCCGAAGCCCGGTAAACGCGACAGAGCAATCAAGGGCGTTGCCCGGTCGTGACGCTGAACCGCGATGGAACACTGGGGACGCTCCTGCGCCGAGCTCTGCGCTGACGCCCCCGCGAGACGTCCCAGTTTCAGCACCCTCACAGGTCCCGGCGCGGTGGTCCCCGCAGAGCGGATAAAATCGTCGGCCAGCGCCATCTCCGCCAAGGACAAAGAGAAAAGCGCTTCCACATCGGCGCCCCCGCTCCGTCATCCGGCGCGCTAGCGAGCCGGATTGCCGCCAACCGGTCGGTCCCGCGACCCCCGCCCGACCCCCCGCAGCGCGACCCCAATCCCGACCGGACCCGCAGCGATGTCGCAAACCGACGCAATACGGCGGATTTGGTTTTGGCAAACCGGGCAACACTTGCCACTAATGGCACGACCAAGGAGCCCGCATGAAACGCTATTCCGCCTTTGCCATCGCCCGCGAAGCCGCCCGGTATCACCAGGGGTGGGAGCGCGCCTGGGCCTCTCCCGAGCCGCGCGCGCGCTATGACGCGGTGATCGTCGGGGCAGGGGGGCACGGGCTGGCCACCGCCTACCATCTGGGCAAAAACCACGGCATCACCAATGTCGCCGTGATCGAGAAGGGCTGGCTCGGGGGCGGGAACACGGGCCGGAACACCACCATCATCCGCTCGAACTACCTGCAGGACCCCTCGGCCGCGATCTACGAAAAGGCCCGCAGCCTCTACGAGACCCTCTCCCAGGACCTCAACTACAACGTCATGTTCTCCCCCCGCGGCGTGCTCATGCTCGCCCAGACCCATCACGAGGTCCGCGGCTACCTGCGCACCGCCCAGGCCAACGAACTGCAAGGGGTCGCCACCGAGTTCGTCGGCCCCGAGCGGGTGAAAAAGCTCTGCCCGATCATCGACATCACCGGCCCGCGCTACCCGGTGCTGGGGGCCCTCTGGCAGCCCCGGGGCGGCACGGCGCGCCATGACGCGGTGGCCTGGGGCTATGCCCGGGCCTGCTCGGATATGGGCATGCATATCCTGCAACAGACCGAGGTCACCGCCATCCGCTCCGAGGGCGGGCGGGTCACCGGGGTCGAAACCTCGCGCGGCGAGATCGGCTGTTCCAAGCTCGGCATCGTCGTGGCGGGCCATTCCGGCGTGCTGGCCGAGATGGGCGGCTTCCGCCTGCCGGTGGAATCCGTCGCCCTGCAGGCGCTCGTCTCCGAGCCGATCAAACCCTGCATGGATGTGGTCGTCATGGCCAACACCGTCCACGGCTATATGAGCCAGTCCGACAAGGGCGAGATGGTGATCGGCGGCGGCGCGGACGGGTATAACAACTACACCCAGCGCGGCTCCTTCCAGCATATCGAGGAAACCGTCCGCGCCCTGATCGAAACCTTCCCCATGCTCTCGCGGCTGAAAATGCTGCGCCAATGGGGCGGGATCGTGGACATGACCGGCGACCGCTCCCCGATCATCTCGAAAACGCCGCTCGGCGGGTGCTTCATCAATTGCGGCTGGGGCACTGGCGGGTTCAAGGCGATCCCCGGCTCCGGCTGGGCCACCGCCGAGATGATCGCGCACGGAGAGCCCGGACCCCTCGCCGCCGAGTTCGGCCTCAACCGCTTCGCCGAGGGCCGCTTCATCGACGAGAGCGTCGCAGCAGGGGTGGCACATTGATGAGCGATCTTCTCGGCAACGCCTTCGCAACCGCCTTTCGCGCCCATGAGGGCCATGTGGACAAATCCGGCGAGGTCTACGCCACCCATCTGGTGCGGGTCGCGGCGATGGTTGAGGGTGACGCGGCCCGCGCCGTGGCGCTCCTCCATGATACGGTGGAGGATACGGACCTGACCGAGGCAGACATCCGGTCCGACTTCCCGCCCGAGATTGCCGACGCCGTCATGGCCCTGACAAAGCGCGCCAATGAACCGCTCGAGGATTACATCGCCCGGGTCGCCAGGAACCCCTTGGCGCGTCGGGTGAAGATCGCGGATATCACCGACAACTCCGCGCCATCCCGGATGGAAAAGCTCCCGCCCGACATGCAGGCACGCCTCAAGATCAAGTATGGCAAGGCGCTGGCGCTGCTGGGCGCGGAGGCATCGTGATCGCGACCCGGCCTCTGATCCCGCGCCCTTTGCGGCGGGCGCAGGCTGACCAGCCAGCGTCGCGTGGTGGCCTGTCTGGCAGGGCCCGGCGCGCTGCGGGCCATGCATCGCGCCACCGACTTGCGCGAAACATCCCGGCGGTGCCCGCAAATGTCGCGCCATTGGCGAAGCATGGCCGATCCCTATCCGCCCATTCCGCGAGCATTGGCTCAAACCGGGCGGCCTTTGCCACCTCGGTTGTCTGGGCGCGCCGGGTCCCCCAGATCTGTCCCCTCATAGTGGAGGACAGTTCATGTCAGACTACGAAAACCGAACCACATCTGCACGTCACGCGGTCGGGCGCGCGCCCGGCGGCGGCAGCAAGGCCATATTCTGGGTGCTGGGCATCGTCTTGCTGCTCATCTTCAGCATCCTCTTCTTCGCAGGCAGCGAGCCGGGCCCGGCCATCGGACCCGATGGCACGCCTGCGCCCGCCGCTGTGCCGGATGCCCCGATTGCGCCCGACATGCCGGGACAATCGCCCGTCGCACCGCAGTAACCGACCGTCACACGCACCATCACAGGCGGCGCATTCCTTCGGGGATGCGCCGCTCGCCGCCAGACCCCGCCAGCACGCAGGGGGGCGGCCATGATCGCCCATCTGCGCACGCGCCTGCCACGCGCCGTCGCCGTGATCGGCCTCGCGCTCTATATCCTTGGCACTACGATCAGCCTCGCCTCCGGGCACCCCGAGATCTTCCAGCGCTTCGGCGCGCTCGGCGTTGCCGCCGCCATCCTCTTTTTCACCGACCGCCTGACCCAGATTGAGCTGACCCGCCAGCGCGCGGTCGAGGCCATGCTCCATGAATACGGATTGCGCTTCGAGGCCATCGCCTCGGGCACCCGTCCCGAAGACCTGCCGAATGAGGGCTACACGCTCGATTTTCTCGATGAGGAATCCGCCTTCACCCGGCTGCGCCGCAAGGCCGAAGCGATCAACTCCGGCAACACCGCGCTCCTGTCCGTGGCGACCCTGCAATGGGGTTTTGGCGATCTGGCGATCGAGGCGATGTCATGAGCCTTCGGGAGGGGGCCCATATCATGCTGGCCAGGGCAGGGCGCGACGACGCGGTCGCGCTTTCCCGCGATCGGCTGGACCTGCAGCGAGATCGTCTCTGGCCGGGCGGGACCTGTTTCAGCGCAGGCACGCGCTGGCTCCGCCGCTCCCGCGATTCTGCGGCCGTCCCATGCCGCGACGCGCCCCATTTCGCTTTCGGCAGTGCCGCCGAGGAGTTCGACGCTATGGCATCCCGCATCCGCGCCTCCGGCGCGCGCATCTGGCAGGACAGCCGCGCCGAGAGGGCAGCGCCCTGTGTCTGCGACCCGAACGGGCCCAGGCCGGCGCGCCATCCGGGCCGCCTTGCCGCCTGCCTCGCCCTGCCGCCTTCCGCCCGAAAGGACGCGCCATGCCCCGCCTGAGCCCGCCGCCGACCGTGAACAGACCCTTACCCCAGCGCGCGCCGGTGCCCGACACTTGCCCGACACTTGTCCGACAGGGGGCCGACACTGTGCCGACGCCCTGTCCGACCCGTTTTCCGGAGGTTCCATGCTCCTTCTGACCTGCCCCAATTGCGGCCTGACTGTCGAGGAAACCGAGCTTTCCCCGGGCGGGCAGGCGCATATCTCCCGCGCCGGACCCGAGGCTGATGACGCCGCGGTGGAGGCCTATCTCTTTCACCGCAAGAACCCCAAGGGCGTGCATTTCGAACGCTGGCGTCACGCCTATGGCTGCGGCAAGTGGTTCCACGCGGCCCGCTGCACCGTGACCCTCGAGGTGTTCGGCACCTATTCCGCGCAAGTCTTTGAACCACCACAGGAAATCCTCGACGCCATCCGCGCCCGCCGCCCCGACTGGAGCCCGAATTCGTGACCACTCCCCGTCTTCATTGTTCCAAAAATACTCAAAACCCGCCCCTCCCAACCGGCGCAGGATCCGCATCATGAGCACCCGTCTCGCCAAGGGCGGTCGCCTGATCGACCGCAGCACCCCGCTGGAATTTTCCTTCAACGGCAAGCGCCTGCGCGGCTATGCCGGTGACACGCTGGCCTCCGCCCTGCTCGGGGCCGGCCAGATGCTCATGGGGCGCTCGTTCAAATACCACCGCCCCCGCGGCGTCGTCGCCTCCGGAGCTGAAGAGCCCAACGCCCTGATGACATTGGGAAAAAGCGCTTCGCTTGAGCCCAATCAGCGCGCAACCACGACCGAGCTTTTCGCCGGGCTGGAGGCCCGCAGCCAGAACCATTGGCCCAGCCTTGAATTCGATGTGGGCGCGATCAACAGCAAGCTGTCGCGCTACCTGCCCGCCGGGTTCTACTACAAGACCTTCATCCACCCCCGGCCCCTCTGGAAACATCTCTTCGAACCGGTGATCCGCAAGTCCGCAGGCCTCGGTCCCGCCCCGACAGAGCGCGACGCGGATCGCTATGAACATCTCTACTGGCACACGGATATCCTGATCATCGGCGGCGGGGTCGCGGGGCTGCAGGCCGCGCTCAACGCCGCTGCTACCGGGGCGCAGGTGACGCTGATCGAACAGAATGCCCATTGGGGCGGGCGCGCGCCCGTGGATGGCGGAACGCTGGCGGGCGAGACGCCCGAGGCCTGGGTCGCCAAGGCGCTGGAGACCCTGCGTCAGGCCCCGAATGTCACCCTGCGCAATCGCTGCATGGGGGCCGGGGTCTACGATCACGGCTACGTGCTGGCCTATGAGCGGATCACCGATCACGCCCCGGATCCGGAGGCCCCGCGCCACCGGCTCTGGCGGATCCGGGCCCGGCAGATCATCACCGCAACCGGTGCGATCGAGCGGCCCTTGTCCTTTGCAGGCAATGACTTGCCCGGTGTCATGCTGGCCTCGGCTGTGCGCGACTACGCCGTCAATCAGGGGGTGAGCCCCGGGGACCGCACGGTGATCGTCACCAATAATGACGACGCGTACCGCACGGCGCTGACCCTGCTCGATGCCGGGCTCTCGGTGCCGGCTGTGCTCGACGCGCGCGAGACCGCGACGGGCCCCTTGCCGGAGGCCGTGCGCGCCCGCGGGGTTGCGATCCATTGCGGCACCGGGATCGCCGCGACGCTAGGAAAGGCCCGGGTCACCGGGGTGACGACCTGCTTGCAGGCGGGCGAGGGCGCAGCGCTCGACACCATCCCCTGCGACTGCGTGGCCATGTCCGGTGGCTGGTCGCCGGTGGTGCATCTCTGGTCCCATTGCGGCGGCAAGCTCACCTGGGACACGGAGCGGCTCTGCTTCAAGCCCGACCCGGCCAAGGCGCCCACGGGCGCCGATGGTCTGCCTTTCGTGCTCCCTGCAGGGGCGGCGTCGGGCATCAGCCATCTGGCCGCAGTCCTGACCGACGCCACCGAGGCCGGCGCTCTGGCCGCCCGGCGCGTCGGCGCGGAGGACATGTCCTCCGCGCGCCCGCACCCGGTGCCCGAGGTCAGCGCCCCCAAGGAACAGGCCATCGCCCCGGTCTGGCTCATGCCCCAGGGGGCGAGCATCGAGAAACGCGGCAAGATGTGGCTCGACTACCAGAACGATGTGAAGGTCTCGGATGTGCAACTCGCCGCCCGCGAAGGTTTCGAAAGCGTTGAACATACCAAACGCTACACCACGCTCGGCATGGCCACGGATCAGGGCAAGCTCAGCAATATCAACGGCCTCGCCGTGCTCGCCGGGGCGCTCGATGCCGAGATCCCGCAAGTCGGCACCACGACCTTCCGCCCGCCCTATACCCCGCTCTCCATGGGGGCGATCGCGGGCGAGGCGCGGGCCGAGCTGTTCCAGCCCCTGCGCCGCACACCCATGCATGCCTGGCACGATGCCAACGGCGCGGAGTGGGAGCCTGTGGGCCAGTGGCGGCGGCCCTATTGCTATCTCCAGCCCAGTGAAACCACGCAAGACGCCGTCGCCCGTGAGGTGTTGGCCACGCGCAACGGGGTCGGGCTGCTCGACGCCTCGACGCTGGGCAAGCTGCTGGTGCGCGGGCCCGATGCCGGGGTCTTTCTCGACCGGCTATACACCAATATGATGAGCAGCCTGAAACCCGGGCGCTGCCGCTACGGGCTGATGTGCAACGATAACGGCTTCCTGATGGATGACGGCGTCGTGGCCCGGTTAGACGACCAGAGCTTCCTCTGCCACACCACCACGGGCGGGGCCGATCATATCCACCAGCACATGGAGGAATGGCTGCAGACCGAGTGGTGGGGCCTCAGGGTCCATGTGGTCAATCTGACCGAGCAATTCGCCCAGATCGCCGTTGTCGGCCCGCAAGCACGGCAAGTCCTGACGGCGCTCGGCGGCATGGATGTCTCGGCCGAGACGCTGCCCTTCATGAGTTGGGCCGATGGCACCCTGGCCGGGCATCCGGTGCGGGTCTACCGGATCAGCTTCTCGGGGGAGCTCAGCTACGAAATTGCCGTGCCCGCCGATCAGGGCCGGACGCTCTGGGACAAGATCCTCGACATCGGCGCGCCCATGGGCATGACACCCTACGGGACCGAGGCGCTGCATGTGCTGCGCGCCGAGAAGGGCTTCATCATCATCGGGGACGAGACCGATGGCACCGTGATCCCGCAGGATCTGGGCCTCGACTGGGCGATCTCGAAAAAGAAGGACGACTTCCTCGGCAAGCGCGCCCAGAGCCGCAGTCACATGGCCGATCCGAACCGGTGGAAGCTCGTGGGGCTCGAGACGCTCGATGCCTCGGTGCTGCCGGACGGGGCCTATGTGTTGGGCGAGGGGGACAACGCCAATGGCCAGCGGGTGACGATCGGGCGGATCACCTCGACCTATCGCTCGCCCACCCTGAAACGGGGCATCGCCATGGGGCTGGTCCTGCACGGGCCGGACCGGATGGGCGAGATTGTCGAGGTCGGGCTGCTTGGGCAGCGGCAGGTCAAGGCACGGATCGTCGATCCGGTCTTTTATGACAAGGCGGGGGAGAAGCAGAATGTCTGAGCCATACGCACCGCAGATCGCCGAGGTCACCGGGCTGGGGATGATCACCATCCGCGCGGATCTGGGCGCGGCGGAGACCACCGCCGTCTTCGAGCATGCTCTTGGGCTCGCCGCCCCGGCACCGCGCCAGATCACTCAGGCCGCCGAGCTTGCCCTTGCCTGGATGTCGCCGGATGAGGCGATGCTCTTTTGTCCGCGCGCCGAGGTTGGGGCGCGGGTCACGGCGCTGACGGAGGGCTTCGGGGATGCCTTTGCCACCTGTGTCGATGTCTCGGATGCGCGCCGGGTCTACGAGGTCTCGGGGCCCGGGGCGCGCGAATGCCTGGCCAAGCTCACCCCGGCCCCCATGGCGCCCGAGCGGTTCGGGATGGGCGAGATGCGCCGCACACGGCTCGCCCAGGTGGCCACGGCCCTCTGGATGCCGGCACCGGACCGGGTGCGGCTGATCTGCTTTCGCTCGGTTGCGCAATATGTCGAGGATCTGCTGGCGGTCTCGGCCGCACCGGGAGGAGCGCTGCGGCTCTTTGCGGAGTAACCGCGCGAGGCAGCCCGGACAGGGACAGAGACGGGACGGGGCGGGGGGCGTAAATCCCCCCTCGATCCGCTTCGAGCCCTTGACCTTGCGGAGCGAAGGCCTCTTATACCTCCTACACTGACCCAACGTGCGAGAGGGGCCGCCATGGCTTTTGAACTTCCCGATCTTCCCTATGCTCATGACGCGCTCGCGTCCAAAGGCATGTCCGCTGAGACGCTCGAATACCACCATGACCTGCACCACAAGGCCTATGTGGATAACGGCAACAAGCTGATCGCCGGCACCGAGTGGGAGGGCAAGACCCTCGAAGAGATCATCACCGGCACCTATGCCAAGGACGCCGTGGCGCAGAACGGGATCTTCAACAACATCAGCCAGTTGTGGAACCACAACCAGTTCTGGGAAATGATGGGCCCGGGCGATGCGGGCATGCCCGGCGAGCTGGAAAAGGCGATCACCGAGAGCTTTGGCTCGGTCGATGAGTTCAAGTCGCAGTTCTCCGCTGCGGGCGCGGGCCAGTTCGGTTCCGGCTGGGCTTGGCTCGTGAAGAATGCCGACGGCTCGCTGGCCGTGACCAAGACCGAGAATGGCGTGAACCCGCTCTGCTTTGGTCAGACCGCGCTGCTGGGCTGCGATGTGTGGGAGCATTCCTACTATATCGACTTCCGCAACAAGCGTCCGGCCTACCTGTCGAACTTCCTCGACAGCCTGGTGAACTGGGAAAACGTCGCGTCGCGCCTCTGAGCCTCGACCGAAAAACGATCCTGCAGCGCCCCGGTCGGACCGGGGCGTTTTGCGTTTCAGAGGGGTCGGGGTGATCCCGCGCGGCGGGTCTCAGGGGCGGAGGGCGTCTGCGCGGGGCTGGCTCAGGGGCGGACGCTGCGCGAGTTCGAATTGGCGTTCACCACGACCCGGTTTACACCCTGCAGCTGGATATCGCTGATGAAGCGGGCGGCCACGATCTCGCGCGAGCGCTCGCTGCCGGGCGGGGTCGGCAGGACCGGCTCGGCCACGCGGAATTCAAAGCTCAGCTCGCCATTGACCGGGCCATCCTCGGTCAGGGGCACAAGCTCGGCATCCCAGTAGCCCTGCACATCCGGCCGTCCCACCGCCGTCACCACGATCCCGCCGGGCAGGCGGTCGCGGCGCACCGAGGTCACGGTGCGCACGGATTGGCGCTGGTCGACGACAAAGACTTCGGGCGCGGGCTCCAGCCGCTCGATCTCGGGCTCGTTGGAAAACAGCTCGGCACACCCGGACAGCGCAAGCGCCATGCCCCCCAACAAAACAATCGACCGCACGTGGAGTGTCCTTCCCTTGATCCGATCCTCTCTGCCTATCGGATCGACAGCGCGTTGAAAACCCTGTCCCCCTGCCGGAACCGGGGCATTTTCGCTGGACGGGCTGAGCGCGGGCTCCTAGGTGAAGACCACACGCGACTGACGAGGATTCCATGGCCACCGAAGCTTTTGAAGACATCGCCGAAACCTTCGAGTTTCTCGAGGATTGGGAAGATCGCTATCGCCATGTGATCGACATGGGCAAGGCGATGCCCCCGCTGGATGAGGCGTTTCGGGTGCCCGCGACCAAGGTGGATGGCTGTGCGAGCCAAGTCTGGCTCCTGCCGCAGATCGAGGGGGCCGGGTCCGGCGCCGTGTTCGACTTTCAGGGCGAGAGTGATGCGATGATCGTGCGGGGGCTGATCGCGGTGCTCCATGCGCTGTATTCCGGGTTGCCCGTGGGCGAGGTGCTGGCCGTGGACGCGCCGGCCGAGCTGGCCCGGCTGGGCCTGCATGATCACCTTTCGGCGCAGCGCTCCAACGGGGTGCGCGCCATGGTCGAGCGGATCCGCAAGCTGGCCGCCGAGGCGCAAGCCGCCTGATCCTGCGGATCGGCGGGAATCTAGGCCTCCGGCGGGGATATTTCCGGACTTAAGTGCGGCTGCGCTCAGGCACGGGCCAGGGCGGGCGCGAGATCGCCATAGCCGGTGAAGCGCCGCTCGAAGGGCAGGTCGAGCCGCGCGGCGCAGGCGCGGGCTTTGGCGGTGAGGGCCGGGTCCTCGGTCTGGGCCTGATAGACCAGCTTGGTGTAGTTCCCGAAATACATGTCGCGCAGTTCCGGGTGCCGGTCGAGCCCCATGGGACGCCAGACAAACGCATCGAACTGGCGCACGAGGAAATCGGTGAGGAAGAAGGCGGTGAAGTCCTGATCTGTCAGAGCGGCGAAGCGGTCATTGCCCTCGAAGAAGCTGTAGCAATGGGGGCCCGCGACCATCTCGACCCCGAGCTGCGCGCAGCGCGCCTGCAACAGCCCGCCCGTGCCGCAATCGGCATAGACCACGAAGATCCGGTCATAGGCGCCCCGGGCAGCGGTGACCGCATCCTCCACCGCGTCGGGGATCCGCTCGGGATGGAGGTGAAGCTTGGCGGGCAGGCAGCTCAGCGTCATGTGATCCCAGCCATTGGCGCGCTTGAGCGCGAGGATCTCATGGGCCAGCGCGCCACAGGCGATGAGCAACACCTGACCCGGGCCCGCAGGCGCGATCCCGTGTTCGGTCAGGGTCGCGTCATCGGGGATCATTTCAGGCGCACCGCCGTGCCGTAGAACACGACCTCGGAGGCGGCCTGCTGGATGGTCGAGGTTTCCATCCGGGTGGCGACGATGGCATCGGCGCCCAGCTCGTAGGCCTGTTCGATCATCCGGTCATAGGCCTGCTCGCGCGCGCCAGCCAAAAGGCTCGCATATTCCTTGACCTCGCCGCCGACGAGATTGCGCAGGCCAGCCACGATGTCCGACCCGATATGTTTGGCCCGTACGGTGGAGCCACGCACGAGACCCAGGGCCGCCTCGATCTCGCGTCCGGGCAGGCCATCGGTGGTGACCACGAGGATCTCACTTTTCGAGGTGATCATATTTGTCATCCTCCGCATTGCCGAGCCGCTGGGCGATCACCCGCCAGATCACGAATGCGATCAGGCCGATGGGGATAAGGCTGGCGAGACCGAGCCCGGGGGCTGCGACCGTCGCAAGCCCTAGACTGGCCACAAAGATCGTGGCCCCTGCTGCGGCCATGACCACCACGATGAGGAGCACGAATTTATCAAGGGGCATTGGGACCTCCTGTCCGTTCTGTCCCCTTTGATATGGCGATGGCGCAGCCCGGAAAGAAGGGCTCAGCTCGCCGCAAGCTGGTTATGCTTGCGCGCGATGAACTCCTTGGCGGTTTCCACGGCGACCGCGGCATCCCGGCAATAGGCATCCGCGCCGATCGCCTTGCCGAACTCTTCGTTCAGGGGCGCACCGCCCACGAGCACGATATACTCGTCGCGGATGCCCTTCTCGACCATCGCGTCGATCACGACCTTCATATAGGGCATGGTGGTGGTGAGCAGGGCGGACATGCCGACGATATCGGCCTCCTCGCGCTCGGCCGCTTCGAGATAGTTCTCGACCGGGTTGTTGATGCCCAGATCGACCACTTCGAAACCAGCCCCTTCCATCATCATCGACACGAGGTTCTTGCCGATATCGTGGATATCGCCCTTCACCGTGCCGATCACCATCTTGCCCATGCGCGGCGCGCCGGTCTCGGCCAGAAGCGGCTTGAGGATGGACATCCCGCCCTTCATGGCATTGGCCGCCAGAAGAACCTCGGGCACGAAAAGGATCCCATCGCGGAAATCGTTGCCCACGATGGTCATGCCCGCCACGAGCGCCTCGGTCAGCACGCGGTAAGGTTCCCAACCCCGCTCCAGCAGGATGTTCACACCCTCTTCGATCTCCTCCTTGAGGCCATCATAGAGGTCGTCAAACATCTGGAGCACGAGGTCTTCGTCGTTGAGCTCGGAGAGGATGATGTCGTCGTCTTCGTCTGCCATGGGATCCTCGGTGGCCAGAAAGTGATGAGAAATCCTGTCCCGATCCGGCGGGGCAGGCTATTTGAATTGCGACATCGCGCGCGCGCGCAACGACGCAATCAAGGCAAGGTGATCAGGCGCGGCGCCGGCGGCGGGCCCGCTCGGGGCGTTTGGGGGCGCCTTCCTCGGTGCCGTCCACCGCCGATGAGAAACCGCCCAGGGTCTCGGCGATCTCGTCGAGCGAAGGACGCGGCAGGTTGGGGCCGCTCTCGTCGAGCGCGGCACGCATATGGCGCAGATGTTCGAAGGTCGTGCCACAGCAGCCGCCGATGACCGTTGCCCCCGAGGCGCGCGCGAGCTTGGCGTATTCGCCCATCAGCTCCGGCGTGCCGTCATAGTGGATATGGCCATCGACATATTTCGGAATGCCCGCATTGCCCTTGGCGATCAGGGGGCGTTCGCTGCCCGCGGCGCTGAACCCCAGCACCGTGCGCAGCAGATCCGACGCCCCCACGCCGCAATTGGCGCCATAGGCCACGGGCGGGTGATCCAGGGTCTCGACCATCTTGGCCATCGCCGCCGAGGTCGTGCCCATCATGGTCCGGCCCGCCGTGTCGAAGCTCATGGTGCCACACCAGGGCATGCCCGCCAGAAGGGCGGCTTCGGAGGCGGCCTTGTATTCCTCGGGGGCCGAGATCGTCTCGACCCAGAGGATATCCGCGCCACCGGCCTTCAGCCCCTCGGCCTGCTCATGGAACATCTCGACCGCAAGCTCGTGGGTGAGCGGGCCCATGGGCGCCATGATCTCGCCGGTGGGGCCCATGGAGCCTGCGACCAGCACCTCTCGATCCGCCTTGTCGGCCACGGCGCGCGCGATCTCGGCGGCCCGCCGGTTCAGCTCGGCCACCCGGCTTTGGGCGTCATGGAGTTTCAGCCGCGCGGCATTGCCGCCAAAGCTGTTGGTGAGAAACAGATCGCTGCCTGCATCCACGGCCCCCTGATAGAGCGCGGTGATCTTCTCGGGCGCGTCCACATTCCACAGCTCGGGCGCATCGCCAGAGGACAGGCCCATGTTGAACAGGGTCGTGCCCGTCGCGCCATCGGTCAGGAGCACCCCGCGCTCGGCAATCAATCGGGACAGCGGATCGGTGGTCATGGGCACAGGGCCTTTCAGGCAGAACGAGGAGGATGGCAACCGGGGGAGCCCCCGGGACGCCGGTGTCTCGCATGTCCCTTGTTATGAAGCAATTTCATAATTCTCATAATGGTGTTCAATTCCGCGCAAGTCCCACCGGGGCCGGGACATCGGGAGCGGCGGCATCCCGGGCGCAGCGGACCGCCGCACCGGGTCGGATCCGCCGGACCACATCGAACATCGCCAGTGTCAGTCCCGCGACACTGGGGGCGGCGACATAGCGGGTCTCCCAGCGGGGGGCGAAGGCGGATTTGAACTGGCGCAGACCGGGCGCATTGGCGCGTTTGAGAAGGCCGCTCGCCCACCGTGCCAGCAGCTCCGTCGGGGCCTTGGGGGGCGCATTGAGCGGGACCGCGGCGAGCGAGAACCGCTCGCAGCCTTCCGCGCGCGCCGTCTCGATGGCGGCCAGCACGAGGCGATGGGTGGTTCCGTCCGGCACCTCGGCGGCCGAGCGCACCAGATCGAGCGCCCAGCCCTTGCGCGTCGTGTTGAAGGTGACAAAGGCAAGAAGGGTGCCCGCCCGGCGTGCGGTGAAGATCCGCTGCGCCGAGAGCGGCGCGTCCTCGAAGCGGCTCATGGAAAAGCCCCGCTCACCGCCATTGCGCGCGGCCCAATCCGCTGAAAGCGCAGCCATTTCCCCATAGGGGGGCGCGCCCTGCACTTCGGCAAAGACGAGATCCGACTGCGCGACCTTGCGCAGTTTGCGCCGCAATTGCCGACATCCGCGCGCGTTCAGGTCGAACCGCGCCGGGTCGATCACCGCGTCCTCCGCCAAGGCACGCACGGTATATCCCCGGGCCCGGGCCGCGCTGGCCAGCCGACCGTCGCATTTATAGAGGACCGGCACCGTGCCATCGCGGTGGGCCTCAGCCTCGAGCGCGTCAAGGGCGGCCTCGGGACGGGCCCGGGCGCAGAGCGGATCGAACAGCGCGACGAGCGCTTGCGGCGTCGGTGCCACCATCCAGCCCGTTTGCGTCTCGGGGACCCAGAGCAGGGTCTTGTCGATCTGCGAATGCAGCTGGACCTCCGCATGGGGGATCTGCGCGGCGGCATGCTGTCCGGGGCAGGGGCCGAACTGGAACCGTTCGGGGGCCAGCGGCGTGGCATGGCGCCAGATCAGCGCGACCCCGGCGAGACTGGCGGGCAGGGCGTAGTACACGAGGCGAAAGGTGATGCAGGCGGCGAGCAGATCGACCTCCGCCGAGGCGGGCAGCAGGGCGAGCAGTGTGACCTCGAAGGGTCCGACCCCGCCGGGTGTGCCGGACAGAAGCGCCGCGCCGAGCGCCAGCAGATAGACCGGCAGGAGGGCCACAAAGCCGATCCCCGCCCCCTCGGGCAGAAGTACCCAGAGTGCGATCGCCGCGAGGAGCGTATCCACCGCCGTCAGGCTCAGCAGCCGCAGCATGGCCCGGATCGATGGCCAGCGCAGGGGAAGCCGGCGGATCCCCGGCTGAAACAGGCTGACCCCCAGCAACGCGATCAGCGCCAATGCGGCTGCCGCGCCCCACAGCCCGGGCGCACCGGGCAAGACGGGAGAGATGGCCAGCGCGCAGAGGGTGACGATCCCCCAACAGGCCAGAAACAGCACCGTCACGGTCAGCGTCAACTGCCCCGCGCGCAGCAGTGACATGCGCGGCTCAAACCATTTCCACCGCACGAGCGCCCCGGTGATCAGGCCGAATCCGATGGTTTGTCCGATGGCGATGGCCGCGCGCCCGGCATGGGCGGCTTCCTGCGGGTCCTGACCGGTGCGCAGATGCCGATGTAACACCACGTCATAGCGCCCCACGGCCCAGAAACTGCCCAGCGTGGCAAGCAGGGCCGTGACCCAGGCCATGCCCGGCAAATCCGCAATCGCGATGCGCAGATCGGCAAGCGACACGGCCGCACAGCGCAGCCACACCAGATAGAGGCATATCCCGCCCAGAAGGACAGGCAGGCCGTGTCTGAGCGTTGGGCCCGGCACCCACCGCCGCACCCCCGATACAGGTTGTCTGGACATGTTTTTCCCTCGCCTCCAGACCCGAAGGGCTAGCAGGAGAGGGTTTAGGATCCGGTTAAGCTCTGCGCGATCTGCACCGGCCCGGCCCGCGCGGCGGCGGGCCGTTCGTCAGATCCCGGATCAAGGGTCAGGGGCGATGTCGCCCCGGGACCGCATCAGGCTTCGTTCATCACCTGGTTCTGTGCTTCGACCAGCAATTCCGCCATCTTGGCGCGGATGGTCGCCTCATCGGCCTTGCTGCCGAGATCGCCGGATACCTTGCGGAACACATCCTCATGGCCGGCTTCCTCGAAATCCGACTTGATCACCTCGCGGGCATAGGCGGTGGCGTCCTCGCCGGTCTTGCCCAGAAGCTCCGCCGCCCAGAGGCCGAGCAGCTTGTTGCGCCGGGCATCGGCTTTGAACTGCATCTCCGCATCATGGGCGTATTTTGCCTCGAATGCGTTCTCGCGGTCGTCGAATGTGGTCATCTCAGGTCCTCTGGCGCTGAAAACATTGCCTTAAAAGATATGGCGGTCTGCTGATGCGGCTGCAAGACCCTTGCGCGAGATTGCAGTGCCTTGCAGCATGGGGAGGCTTGCCCTATAGCGGGCGCACCCTGTCGCAGCGCTTGGACGACCGGGCCCCGATTTCTATCCCGGAGACAGTTCATGGCACGCCGCAAGAAGATCTACGAAGGCAAGGCCAAGATTCTCTATGAAGGTCCGGAGCCGGGCACGATTGTTCAATACTTCAAAGACGATGCGACCGCCTTCAATGCGGAAAAGAAGGCGACCATCGACGGCAAAGGTGTGCTGAACAACCGTCTGAGCGAGTTTTTCATGACCGGTCTGAACGGGATCGGGGTGCCGACTCACTTCCTAAAGCGGCTGAACATGCGCGAACAACTCGTGCGATCCGTGGAAATTATTCCGCTCGAAGTGGTGGTGCGCAATGTCGCCGCAGGTTCGATCTCCAAGCGTCTGGGGATCGCCGAAGGCACGCCGCTGCCGCGTCCCATCGTGGAATTCTACTACAAGGACGACGATCTGGGCGACCCGATCGTCAGCGAAGAGCATATCATCGCGTTCCAATGGGCGACCCAGCAAGACCTCGATGACATGGTGGCGCTCGCCCTGCGGGTGAATGACTTCATGTCCGGCTGCATGCTGAGCGTCGGGATCAAGCTGGTCGATTTCAAGATCGAGGTCGGCCGGGTCTTCGAGGGCGATTACCAGCGTCTGATCGTGGCCGACGAGATCAGCCCGGACAGCTGCCGGTTGTGGGATATCGAGACGGGCCAGAAGCTCGACAAGGACGTCTTCCGCCGCGATCTGGGCAATCTGGCCGATGCCTATACGGAAGTGGCCCAGCGTCTCGGGGTGCTGCCCAAGAACGCCACGCCCATGACCAAGCCCACCCTGATCAACTGATCGCGTCTCGGCGTCCCTGGCGCCATGATCCGACCCGAGGGCCGGCTGTCCCGCAGCGGGCTTTTTCATGCGCGGACGGGGCAGGGGCCGGATGGCCGTGCCCCCAGAAGGGTTGAGCCCAACGGGCCAATGCGCTAACCGGGCGGTGTCATTCAAGAAGGAGCCAGCCCGTGAAAGCCACCGTCCATGTGATGCTGAAAACCGGCGTGCTTGACCCTCAGGGTGAGGCCGTGCGCCACGCGCTGGGATCCCTGGGGTTCGACGGGGTCGAGGGCGTCCGTCAGGGCAAGGTGATCGAGCTCGATCTCGCCGAGGGCACCACCGAAGCGCAAGTGACCGAGATGTGCGAGAAGCTGCTCGCGAACACGGTGATCGAAAGCTACCGGGTGGAGATGGCCTGATGCGGGCGGCGGTTCTGCGGGCCTATAACGAAGATCTCGTGCTCGAGGACGTGGCCGATCCGACCTGCCCGGAGGACGGGGTCGTGCTCAAGGTGTTGGCCTGCGGTGTGTGCCGCTCGGACTGGCATGGCTGGGTGGGCGAGCATCCCCGGGTGCTGCCGGGCCAGATCGGCGGTCATGAGTATTGCGGTGAAGTGATCGAGGCGGGTCCGCGGGCCACCCACGAGGTGGGGGACAAGGTCGTGGCGCCCTTTATCCTGGCCTGCGGGACATGCCTGTCCTGCCAGTCGGGCGCACAGAACACCTGTCCGAACCAGCGCCTGCCGGGCTTTGTGGAGCCGGGCGCCTTTGCGGAATACGTCGCGGTGCCCTTCGATCATAACCTCTCGCTGCTGCCCGAGACGCTCTCGCCCACGGTGGCGGCGGGACTCGGATGCCGCGTCACGACCGCCTGGCACGCGCTGACCGGGCGCGCGGCCCTGCAAGGGTCAGAATGGGTCGCGGTCCACGGAACGGGCGGCATTGGCTTGTCCTCGGTGATCCTCGCCAACGCGCTCGGCGCGCGGGTGATCGCAGTGGATGTGGTCGAAGAGAAACTGACCCATGCGGCTCAGCACGGGGCCGAGGTAACCCTGAATGCCCGCGAGGGCGATGTGGCCGTCCGGATCAAGGAGATCACAGGCGGCGGTGCCCATGTCTCGATCGAGGCGCTGGGGATTCAGGACACGGTGAACGCCTCGCTGGAATGCCTGCGCCCGCTGGGCCGTCATGTGCAGGTCGGTCTGCCCACGGGCCACACCGCGCGCATGGATGTGAACATGTCGGCGATCTATCAGGGCAATCTCGCGGTCTATGGCACACGGGGTATGCCCTCCTGGCGCTACCCGAGCCTGCTGAGCCTGATCGAAACCGGGCGCGTGGACATGTCCCCGCTGATCGCCCGCGAGATTGGGCTGTCGGGCACCTCGGAAGAGCTGCGCGCCTTCAACGGGCCGACCCCGCCGGGCGTGGCCGTCATCACCGATTTCCTGAGCTGAAGGACCGATCCCCATGAAAGCAGCCATCATCGTCTTTCCCGGATCCAATTGCGACCGCGATCTGGCCGAAGCGTTCCGCAAGACCACCGGCGTCGAACCGGTCATGGTCTGGCACAAGGACACCGCGCTGCCCACCGGGGTGGACATCATCGGTGTGCCGGGCGGGTTTTCCTTTGGCGACTACCTGCGCTGCGGTGCGATTGCAGCGCAATCGCCGATCGCGCAGTCGGTGAAGGGCTTTGCCGAAAAGGGCGGTCCCGTGCTGGGGATCTGCAACGGGTTTCAGGTGCTGTGTGAGACGGGTCTGCTGCCCGGGGTGCTGATGCGGAATGCGTCGCTGAAATACATCTGCAAGCCCGTGGGCCTGCGGGTTGAGAGCAGCCAGACCCCCTATACCAACGCCTATGCGGATGGCGAAGAGATCACGGTGCCCATCGCGCACCATGACGGCAATTACCGCGCCGATGCCGAGACGCTGGACCGGCTCGAAGGCGATGGCCGCGTGGCGTTCCGCTATACCGACAATCCCAATGGCTCGGACCGCGATATCGCCGGGATCCTCTCGGCCAATCGCCGCGTGCTCGGCATGATGCCCCACCCGGAGCGCGCCTTCGAGCCGCTCCATGGCGGCACCGATGGTGCACGGCTCTTTTCCGGGCTTCTGGACGCGCTGAGCCCGGCCTGACGGGGCGCCCCCATTCACCTCTGATCGGGCAGGGCGGCGAGCCCTTGCCACCGGCGCCCGCAGCCCGCTTGTGGCATGTCCGGAACCCGCGTATCCCTAAGGTATGACGGTTACGCCGGACGATCCCTCCAGCTCCCTCAGTCGCGCCTCCAGTGCGGCGCGGGTTGTGGCCCTGCTGCTGGCAGCGGTGGCTGTGGCCGTGGTCTGGATCACGAATATCTGGCTGACGGATCGCTTCACCGAGACCACGCGGGATCGGGCCGAGCTGCGCCTGTCGCTCTATTCCAACGCCATCGTCTCCGAGGTGCAGCGGAACTCGGTCGTGCCGCTTTTGTTGTCGCGCGACCCGGTGATCATCAGCGCGCTGACGCGGGATGACCATCTGGCGACTTCCCAGCGGCTGATCAGCCTGCGCGAAGAGATCGGCGCGGCCTCGCTCGAATTGCTCAACGAATCCGGGCGTACCGTGGCGGCGACGGACCGCACGCAGCTGGGCACCCAGCACCGCAATGCGCCCTATTTTGTCGAGGCCCTGCGCTCCAGCGGGACGGTCTTCACGATCACCCCGACCGAAAGCGGACGCTTTGACTTCGCCTATTCCCGGCTGATCGAATTCGACCAGCGGGTGCTCGGCGTGATGGTGGTCGAGGTCGATCTGCGCAAGCTGGAGGAACGCTGGTCCGGAGGCTCGGACGCCATTCTGGTCACCGACAGTCAGGGTCAGGTCATCGTCGCGACCGAGCCGCGTTGGCGGGGCCTCTCCGTGGATGAGGCGCTCGGCGTGCAATCGGCCCCTTCGGCAATTGCCCGGGCGATCCAGAAGACCGGCGAGTGGACCGGGCGCTTTCCCGAGACTTATCTGAGCGGCGAGGCGGTTCTGAAACTCGACATGCTGGTGCCGTTCCGGGGCTGGCGGCTGACCTCTTTCGTGACCTATTCGTCGGTGCGCGAGCGGGTGAACTCGGTCCTCGCACTCGAGATCATGACCTTCGCGATTCTCATCGCGGTGGTGTTTTACCTCCTCAGTCGGAGGGCCGTGTCGACCTCGGTTTTCTTCCAGAGAGAGTCGGCAGAACTCCGCCAGTTGAATGACCGGCTGCAGCAGGAAATCGCCGAACGGGAACGGGTCGAAAAGACGCTCGAACAGGCCGAGCAGACCCTCGCCCAGAGCCAGAAACTGGCCGCCCTGGGCGAGATGTCGGCCGCTGTCAGCCATGAGCTGAACCAGCCGCTGGCGGCGATGAAGACCTATCTGGCGGGGGCGCGTCTGCTGCTGCAACGCAAGCGGATGGACGAGTCCCTGAGCTCGTTCGCGCGGATCGATGACCTGATCGACCGGATGGGCAAGATCACCCGGCAGCTCAAGTCCTTCGCCCGCAAGGGCGAAGACGCGTTCCAGCCCGTGGATCTGCGCGAGGCCCTGTCCTCGGCGCTGGCCATCATGGAACCGCAGCTCAAGCAAGGTCTTGTAAAGATTGAAAGAACCATGCCGAAACAGCCCATTCTCGTGATGGGGGACCGGATCCGGCTGGAGCAGGTGATCGTCAATCTTCTGCGCAACGCGATGGATGCCACCTCGGGCGAGAGCGCACCGGTGATCGAGCTCGATCTGAGCGCGGGCGAGACCGCGCGGCTTTCGGTGCGCGACAACGGGCCGGGGATCACGGATTTCGACCAACTCTTCGAGCCCTTCTACACCACCAAGCAGCCCGGCGACGGGGTCGGTCTCGGCCTCGCGATCTCGTCGGGGATTGTGTCCGATCACGGCGGACGGTTGATGGCCCGGAACCGGACCGGTAACGGGGCCGTGTTCGAGATGCGTCTGCCGCTCTGGACGGCGGGCAGCCAAGCGGCAGAATAGGCGCCGCAACCAAGGAGAGTCCCATGCCAAAGGCCATGAAGATCGCCATCGTCGATGACGAACAGGATATGCGCCAGTCCATCAGCCAGTGGTTGGCCCTGTCTGGCTACGACACGGAAACCTTCCCCAGCGCCGCGGATGCGCTCAAGGGGATCGAGACCGGCTATCCCGGGATTGTGGTCTCGGACATCAAGATGCCGGGCATGGACGGAATGGCCTTTCTCAAGCGGTTGATGAGCGTCGACAGCGCCTTGCCGGTGATCATGATCACCGGGCACGGGGATGTGCCCATGGCGGTCGAGGCCATGCGTCTGGGGGCGTTCGATTTTCTCGAAAAGCCGTTCAACCCGGATCGCATGACCGAGCTCGCAAAGCGTGCCACGGATGCTCGGCGCCTGACGCTGGAGAACCGCGCCCTGCGCCGCGAGCTGGGCGATGGCACGGTGTTGATGCGCAAGCTGATCGGGGCGTCCCCGGCGATGGAGCGGCTGCGCGAGGATATTCTGGATCTCGGCCAGGCCGACGGCCATGTGCTCATCGATGGCGAGACCGGGACGGGCAAGACACTGGTGGCCCATGCGCTCCACGCGGTGGGGCCGCGGGCGGGCAAGCCGTTTCTGATCCAGAGCTGTGCTGCGGACGAGGATTTGGCCCGCAAACTCTTTGGTCCGGTGGAGGAGGGGATGCCCCTCCCGCTGGTGGAGCAGGCGCGCGGCGGGACCCTGTGCCTGGAGGATATCGAGGCGCTCTCGCCCGAGGTTCAGACGCGTCTGCTGGGGCAACTCAATGACAGTGCCGCCGGGATCGAGACGCGGATCATCGCGATCTGCAACCTCGCCGAGGACGGCAAGACGGTCGAGGATACCTTGCGGCCGGACCTGTTTTACCGGCTGGCAGCGATGCGGATCACCCTGCCGCC
Organism: Dinoroseobacter sp. S375; assembly: GCF_049800775.1. Classification (NCBI taxonomy): domain Bacteria; kingdom Pseudomonadati; phylum Pseudomonadota; class Alphaproteobacteria; order Rhodobacterales; family Roseobacteraceae; genus Dinoroseobacter; species Dinoroseobacter sp. S375. The sequence continues at coordinate 173,614 of NZ_JBNAFR010000008.1, forward strand.
CCTGCGCCAGCGGGGCGAGGATATCCTGACGCTGTTCTCGCATTACGCGGATCTCTATTGCGAGGAATATGGCTGCGACGCGCCGCAGATCGCCGCCCAGGAGGCCGCGCAACTCTTGCAGGCGCCATGGCCCGGGAATGTGCGCCAGCTCATCCATGTGGCCGAGCGGGCGGTGCTGCAGAACCGGCGTGGCTCGGGCTCGATCGCCTCGCTGCTGATGGCGGATAATGCCGAGATGGGACCGGCGATCACCACCGAGGGCAAGCCGCTCAAGGAGTATGTCGAAGCGTTCGAGCGGATGCTGATCGACAACACCATGCGCCGTCACAAGGGGTCCGTGGCGGCGGTCATGGACGAGCTCTGCCTGCCGCGCCGGACGCTCAATGAGAAGATGGCGAAATACGGGCTCGCGCGGGCGAACTACCTTTAGGGGATGGTGCCGGCGTTAGGGGATAGGCCTGGGCGCCGACCGCATGCGGTCGGCGCGGACGCGCCAGAACCACCCGGTTCGAGACCGGTCTGACGGTGGGTCGATGCGGGTCCGCCGATCGCGCAGGCGCGATCGGCCACCGAACCTCCGGGATGACAGGGATAAACCTGCCTAGCCGCCCCGGCGATCTGTGGGCAGCGTATCGGGCAGGTTGATCTTCGCCACCTGCTCGGCAATCGGATCCACGTTCAGCGGGTGCGTGTCCTGACTGTGGCTTTCCGGATCCCCGATCGGTTGCCAATCGCCGTTCTTGTAAATCTCCAGCCCCGAGAACCCGGCCTTGTAGCCCATCTTGGGACTGCCCGGCACCCAGTAGCCCAGATAGACATATGGCAGCCCGGCCTCGCGCGCGATCTCTACATGGTCCATGACCATGAAGGTCCCCATAGAGTTCCGGCTCAGCACCGGATCGTAGAACGAGTACACCATGGACAGCCCGTCATCGAGCACATCCGTCAGGCACACCCCGGCCAGCCGCCGTTGTGCCCGGCTGCGCAGGTCATCCTCGCCATCCGTATGGCGATACTCCACCACGCGTGAGCGTACAGGCGTTTCCTCGATCATCGCGGCGAATTCGAAGATATCCATATCCGCCATCCCGCCCTCGGCATGGCGCGCATCGAGATACTTTCGGAACAGCGCGTATTGATCCTCCGTCGCCCAAGGCGAGGTGGCTTCGCGTTGCAGGCTGCGATTGCGGGCGATGGTCTTGCGCTGGCTGCGCGAAGGCGCAAAAGCCGACACATCGATCCGTGCCGACAGGCACGCGGTGCATTCCGCACAGCTCGGCCGATAAAGCACATTCTGCGAGCGCCGGAAGCCCTGCTTGGAGAGCGCATCATTCAGCGTCTCGGCATAGTCGCCTTGCAGGGCCGTGAACAGCTTTCGCTCCATGCGGCCCTCGATATAGGGGCATGGCTGCGGCGCTGTGACATAGAACTGCGGCGCTAGGGGAAGCGTATGGCGCATGGGTACCGATGTGAGTGACGTCTGACAAAACGGTAGCAAGCTCCGCCCGTCCCGCCAAGATACTTTTGGCCGCGCCGGGGCCACAGATGCTTGACCCCTTAGTCGTATAAGCGGATCGTCCCCTTGGCTGAGACGAAAAGACCGCGCCCGGGGGGCTAAGACTGTGAATAATCCCGAGATTCCGACCCCTTTGTTGCGATTCGTTCCGGGAGTATGCGCGGGCCTCCTGACACTGGGCGGCCCTGTCATGGCGCAGGATCTGCCAATTGTCGGCGTGCTGGGCCGCGCGGTCGAAGAGCAGGCCGCCGAAGCTCTGGCGATCTTCGGCCTGATCGCGGTGCCCAATGACGCCGCCTCGACCATCTCGCTGGACGGGACCGGAGGGGCCACGGACCTGCTGAGCATTCAGACCGGGGGCGGGTTCCGGGTGTCTGAGGAGTTTCCGCTCTATCTCGAGGGCTTCGCGGGGTTCCAGCGCTACGACCCGCGCTTTGTGCTGTCCAACGGCGCGGACAGCTCCGAGACCTTCGCCCGCTGGAACGCCGCAGCCCTGACCGGCGGCGTCGGCTGGGAGTTCGACGTCAACGAACGCTTCGTCATCCGCCCCATGGTCCATCTGACCCTGGGCACCGTGGTGAGTGACCTGGAACTGGGCGCGAAGTTCATCGGCAACCAGGTCGACAAGGATCTCGATTTCCTGATCGACGGCTCCCTGACCGCCGGGGGCTATGGTGCGTCGCTCAGCGGGGTCTATGAGCTGCTGCGCGAGGATTACGAGTTCGAATTCAGCGCTCGCCTGTCGCATATGGAGCTCAGGACGCTTGCCAGCTCATCCGACGTGGACGCGTCCTCGGACGTGTCCGTCGCCAGCTTCTGGACTCGGTACCGCCAGCCCATCGACGGGTGGCGCGCCTTTGACCAGCCGGTGCGCTGGGTCGTGGACGGGTCGCTTGGGATCTACGAGGGCGGGCCGAACGAGTTTCCGGGCATCGACTGGCTTGCGGGGATCGGCGCCGGGCTGGAGCTTGACGTCTCGAAGACCAAGCTGATCTTCACGCAGCGCGCGCGCCTGATGGCGCGCTACTATTTCGGCGAGAAGTATCGCGGCTACGGCTTCGGGCTCAGTATATCCTTCTGAGCCCGACCGCCCGTGCCCTAGCCCATCCGGGCGCTGCGGTTCAGGGCAACGGTGCCAAGAATGTGGTCGGTCAGACCCTGCTTGCGCTCGCTCATCAGCATCAGCGCGATCGAGACAAGCTGCAGCGGGAAGATCGCGATCGACACGTGATAACCCAGCGTGTGGAAAAACGCGCTCATCATGTCGAGCCGCTGGCCATTGCCCTCGCGGATCTCGATGCTGGCAAACCGCATTCCCCAGGTCGCGCCATTCCCGCTCAGGGTGACCCAGCGATAGAGAAAGCTCGCCATCAGCCACAGGAAGGGCAGGTAAAAGAGCGCGGTGAACAGGGTGATCGGCACCAAGACCACCGTGATCCCGGCGATGACCAGAAAATCCACCCCCCAGGCGATCAGGCGCTTGGTGGGCACATCCGCATACATCTCGGCGTCTGCATAGGGATCGGGCAGGGCGGTGGTCATCGGGGTCGGGTCCTTTTCTGGGCGGTCTTGGGTATATCGGGATGCGACCCCGCCCGGACAAGCCGGGCAGGGCCTTTATGCGTCGCGGACAGGGCTCAGGCCTCTGTCGGGGCCTCGGACACGTCAGAGCGCGTCTTGGCGTTCCGGGCGCGCTCGTCCATGAACTGGTCGAACTCGGATTTGTCCTTGGCGGAGCGCAGACGCTCGAGGAAGGCCTCGAAGGCGTCCTGTTCATCCTTCAGGCGTTGCAGCGTCTCGGCCTTGTAGGCGTCAAAGGCGGTGTTGCCCGAGGATTTAAAGCCGTGGCTCATGTGACGGGACCGGTGTTTGCAGGACGATTTGAACATTTTCTTTCCCCAGATCATGTAGAAGAGAAGCGCGAGGCCGATGGGCCAGAAGAAGATGAAGCCGAGGACCATTGCTGCGATCCAGGCGGGCTTCCCTTTACTGTCAAGCCACGTCTCAGCTTGAGAGGGCCAGGTTGCAACGGTACTCATTTGTGTGTGCTCCATGTTGTGTGTGTCTATGTGAATTCGTTTCACATCACATCAGATGGGAGCCTCACAGGGCCGTGACAAGGGTCAATGTTAAAAAAGTTTACTTTTCGCGGCGCGGCGTGGTTTCCGCCCGTTTTCTCAAGGAAATAGCAGATTACGCTCCGCTAGGCGGTAAAATCCGCCAGCTCTGCACCGGACAGCCGCAGCAGATCGGCAGGGGCAATCGGGAAGATATGGCGCGGGGTGCCCGCCGCGCCATAGACCAGATCGAAGTCCATCAGGCGCGGGTCGCACCAGGCGCGGATCGGGTTGAGATGACCCACGGGCGAGACCCCGCCAATGGCAAAGCCGGTCTGGGCCCGGATCAACCCGGCATCGGCCTTGCCCAGTGGCGCGCCGGCCACTGCGCTCGCCTTGGCGGCATCCACCTGATTGCCGCCCGCCGTCAGAAACAGCACCGCGTCCCCGGCGGTCTCGTCGCGAAAGATGATCGACTTGGCGATCTGGTCCAGCACGCAGCCCGCCGCCTCCGCCGCCTGTTGCGCGGTGCGGGTCTCGGTGCCCATCTCGAGCACAGCGCCCTCCATCCCGGCGGCCTGCAACGCCGCCACAACCCGTTTCAAACTTTTGCTCATCTGATCTTCCCCATGCCTTGGGACCGGGATGCCGCAGGGATCGGGCAATCGCAAGCCTGTCCTGCGGCGGGTCATCCCCGGCGCGCAAGAGGGGCAGGTTGGGGGCAGGCCGGGGCAGGCCTTGGGTGAACCACTGCGCGTGGGTTTGCCGGGACCGGTTTGCCGACCCTTGACCCCGCGCCGCAGGAGGGATCGACTGGCCCCAGCGGCGCGGGAGCGCCCAAACCGGGAAGGACGCCCCATGGCCAAGAGCTATAACCCTCCAACCGTCTGGCGCCCGTTCGGCGCCTTCTCTCAGACTGTGATCGCGGGCGCGGGGCGGACGGTCTACCTCAAGGGGCAGGTGGCCCTGTCCGCCGAGAACGAGATCATCGGCGAGGGCGATATGGCCGCGCAGGTGACGCAGGTGCTGACCAATATCTCGGAGATCCTCGCCTCCATGGGCGGACGGATGAGCGATATCGTCTCGCTGCAACAGTTCACGACCGACATTCAGGCCTTCATGGGCTGCGGCGAGATCCGGGCGGGATTTTTCGCAGCGCCGTACCCGGTGACGACCACGCTGGAGGTGGCTGCGCTCTATGATCCCAGATTGCTGATCGAAATCACGGGGATCGCCGAAATCCCTCTGGACCGCTTTGTCTCCCCGGCGGACGCGGAAGAGATGCACGGGCCAAGCTGACCGGTGGCAGCCCCCCGAAACGCGACCGCCTTAGGCGCGGGGCGCTGTCTTGTGTCCCGCGGTCTGGGGCCTGCGTCAGCGGCGCTCTCAGCCAGAGGGCGCAAGGGGCGAGGTCGCCCGGCGTTCCGACGTTGCGCTGAAAGGCACATCGCGGCCCCTGCGGTCTGCGCCTGCCGCTGACCTCGCGCCGGGCCTGCGCAGTTCAGACGCGCGACCTCCGCCGGGCGAGCCCCAGACCGCCCAGGCCCGCCAGCAAGAGCCATCCGGCGGCGGGCAGGGGGATCGGGGCGGGCACGTCAAAGTCGGTTTTCTCGATCTCACCCTCCAAGAGCACATCCACGATAGTGTCCCCGTAAACCTCGAAAAAGCTCCCATTTGCAGACGAAAAATCGAGCGCGGCGAGGTCGGCGAAACTGGATCCGACGAGGCCGTCAAACGTCCATTCGACGATGACGTTGCCGATATCCTCACCGGAGCTGATGCTGGTCTCGTCAGCGCCGATGAACAGCAAGATATCGGTGTCGCCGTTGGTCTTCGTCGTGACATCCAGGAATGCGCTCTTGCTTGGGGTGATCAGGGAAATCGTCTCAAACCCGACCGCCGCTGTCAGCGTGTCGATCGCGTAGGAGGTCATGGTCGGGCTCTGGAAAACAGGCGGCTCCGACAGCTCGGCCGTGATCAGAAAACTGTCACCGGTACGAATGCCGCCTCCGAGGTCGGAGGACGTGATCGTGCCATGAACCGTAAGGGTGGCGGCGATGGACTGGGTCGCCCCAAAGATGAGCAGAAGCGCAAATGCGAGAGACTTGATCATGAAGGGTGGCCTTTCAGCGGGGGGAATTCCGGGGATGAAATAACGCTTGGCGTAAATGGGCGCGCGCGGCTGGCAAGTGCGACACCAGCTCCCGCCGGTGCAGCGTTGACGGGGCGGGTCTGTCTGTCAAGCCGCAGGCCCATCCGGTCGCTGCAAGGAGATCTCCGAGGGCCGGAATTGGGCACACGCCGGGTAAGCCTGCATGTCTGAGGGCTCAATCTGATCCCGCTGTGTCTTGGCCGCTGGCAAGGGGCCCCTCGGCGCTGCTTTCACAGCAGGGTGGCAAACCGCGCAGAACGGGCATAACGCGACCCGCCTGATCCTCGCGGGGCTGCAGAGATTAGGTGATGCGCGGCGGCGACCCTGCTCAGATGCGATCGGTCCCAAGCCCGTTCCGGTGGAGTTTGCCCCGTGCTCAGGCGTGCCGACGACGCCGGGCGAGCCCCAGACCGCCCAAGCCCGCCAGCAAGAGCCATCCCGCGGCGGGCAGGGGAATGGGCGCAGGCAGCGTGAAAGACTCCGCCGTGATGGTGCCAGCCACGCCGGAGCCTTGCGTCCGGGAATCCGCCGCACTGAAAGCGCTCTGGGTCGCCGAGGCAAAGTCCAGCGCGTCGAGATCCGCGAAACTGCTGCCGACCGCTTCGTCGAACGTCCAACGGGCCACAAAATTGCCGAAGAAGGCGTTCGCGGAGCTGGTGAATGTGCCGGGGTTCAGGAACACGCGCACCGTCGAAAAGGAGTCAATGACTGAGATTCGCAGAGACGCGGCATTGGTCGGCGCGATCAGGGACAGGGTCGCGGGGCCGATTTGGGCGGTCAACGTCTCAAGCCTGTAGTCAGTCTGCGAAAGAAACGGAGGGTCGTCAAACTCGAAGAATGCAGGCTCCGCCACCGTGGCGGTCAGGGTGAAATTATCGCCCACTTCGGCGCCGACCCCTGGTGCGGCACTGTCCACAACGCCCGAAGCGGTGATCGTGAGGGTCGCGGCCATGGCAGGGGCTGCACCAAGACCGAGCACCAGCGCGGCCAACAAGGATTTCAACATGCGATATACTTTCAATTAAAAGGCCTGACGGGCAGACGCCGCATGATTGGGACGGCTCGGCGCATTGTGTTTTGGCAACCCATCTCGCGCTGGCGGATTTGCGCTGCGCGGATGTCGACCTTCGTGACATCGGTGTCTTCTGTCAACAGCGCGCGCACAGGCGGCGTCTGCGGGCGAGCGGCGCGCGGTGCTATCGAGGCGGGGGCAGAACCGGTCTTGCCTGCAATCCGGGCAGTTGCGCGCCGGTCATACAACCGGGCCGGGAAATTCATGAAATGGGCGTATTGTCTGCTTCCCAAAGCCCTTTTGTGCCCGTATGCCGAGGGAAGTTTGCCCGCATTTCCAAGACCCAGCCGCACCCCATGTCCAAGCCGACCCAGACCCTGAGCCTGCGCCTTGCAGAGCTGTTGTCCCAGATCTATCCGGATCTGAGCGCCGACATCCTGAGCACGCAGGTGCTCGAGGCGTTTTTCCCGGACGAGACACCGCGCCGCAAGCGGGCGCGCACGCCCGGCAACAACCTGTGGTCCGAGAACGATGCGGTGCTGATCACCTATGGCAACTCGCTGGTGGATGGAACGCACAAGCCGCTGGATCTGCTCAATGATTTCCTGCTGGAATACCTCAAGGGGGTGGTCAACGGCGTGCATATCCTGCCGTTTTTTCCGTTTACCTCCGATGATGGCTTCGCGGTCACCGATTACCGGGCGGTGAACCCGTCGCTGGGCGATTGGCCGGATATCAACCGGATCGCGGACGAGTTCCTGCTGATGTCGGATCTGGTGCTCAACCATGTCTCGAGCCAGGGCGCTTGGTTCAATGCCTATCGGCAGGGCCACGCCCCCTATGACCGGTTCTTCTTCGAGGCCTCGCCCGAGGATGACGTCTCGGAGGTGGTCCGCCCGCGCACGACCCCGCTCTTGCAGGAGGTCGAGACCTCCGCCGGGCCGCGCCATGTGTGGTGTACCTTCAGCCATGACCAGATCGATCTGGACTTCCGCAATCCCGAGGTCCTGCTGGAGTTTCTGCGGATCATGCGGCTGCATATCAACAATGGTGTGCGGATCATCCGGCTCGATGCGGTGGCCTTCATCTGGAAGGTGATCGGCACCAAGTCGATCCACCTGCCAGAGACCCACGCCATCGTGCGGCTGATGCGGCTCTTGTGTGATTTCGCGCAGGAGCCGGTGATCCTGCTCACCGAGACCAATGTGCCCAATGCCGAGAACCTGAGCTATTTCGGCAACCGCAACGAGGCCCATGCGGTCTATAACTTCACCCTGCCGCCTCTGGTGCTCCATGCGATGATGTCGGGCAGCGCGGAGTATCTCAATCGCTGGCAGGTGGGCATGCCGCCCGCGCAGTTGGGCTGTGCCTATCTTAACTTCACCGCCTCCCATGACGGGATCGGGATGCGCCCGGCCGAAGGCGTGCTTCCGGAGGAGGAGAAGGCCAAGGTCATCGACACGGTGCGCGATCTCGGCGGGCTCGTCTCCATGCGTGCGTTGCCGGGCGGGGGCGAGAGCCCCTATGAGCTCAACATCACCTTCTTCGAGGCCATGGGGGGCACCTTCAAGGGCCGCGACGACTATCACATCGCCCGGTTCCTCTGCTCGCAGACCATCGTGATGTCGCTGGAGGGGATCCCGGCCTTCTACATCCATTCGATGCTGGCCACGCCGAACGATCATGAGCAGGTGGAGCGCCGCGGCATGAACCGCGCGATCAACCGGCACAATTGGGAATACCCGCGTCTCAAGGACGAGCTGTCGAACCCCGATAGTGTCCATGCCCAGGTGCTGGGGGCGCTCTCGGACCGGTTGCGCCTGCGCTCGGGGCAGAGCGCGTTCCACCCCAATGCCACGCAATTCACCCTGCAGCTTGACCCGCGGATCTTCGGGGTCTGGCGCCAGAGCCTCGACCGCGACCAGTCGGTCTTTGCCCTGCACAATGTGAGCGACGAGACCGTCTTCATTTCGCCCGGGGCCATCAACCTGATTGAAGGTGCAGACTGGACCGACCTGCTCAGCGGAGAACGCATCCGCTCCGATGGCACCGAAATCCCACTCGCCCCCTACCAATGCCGCTGGATCACGAACCGAAGCTGACCTTGCAACCGGCCATTGTTGTCGCATCAAGTTTTCATCGCACCTGGTCAGAAATCCAATTCGGACGCTCGAAGGTTAGGCGCAGGGGGCAGAGTCGACCATCGCTAATGCCGCGTCAAGGTTGACTTTGACGAGACCGTTCAACAAATTATCTAGTGAGAATGAGGGTGAGAGACTAGCTCAGTCTTTTTGAGTTCTATTGGCATGCAAGCTGGAGCAGTTTTGGATTCACATAGTCTCGGAAGCAAGTATGCTACATTCTCTTTGGTGTGTTTTATTGGCTGACCTCCAGTAGTTAGATGGTATGACAGATACGGATTTGAGCAACCTCACAGCTATGATTGCGCGCGCGGAAGTGCTGGTCACTGATTTGAAGGCCGTCTATGAACGCGATCTCCAAGCCCAAATCGTTAGCGTTGAAGCATTGAACATTACCCACGAAATTGTAGAGAAGTGCTCCAACGTAATGGATCAAGCAATGACGCTATATTTCAATAGAACGATTGCGCCGTTGCTGATTAAACTACCAAGGCGTGGAGGATACTTTCCTGCCGCTCGCAACGAAGAGTCCTGAGCTACTCCCCAATGTTTGGACAGTTTCCGGCGTGATCTAAGCTACTCTCTGCTCCTGCTGATCGGGTTGGGTTTCGTCTTTTCTCAGCCAATAGACCATGGCTGGCGGTTGGCCGCCAAGGGCG
>NZ_JBNAFR010000009.1:0-86222 GCF_049800775.1 Dinoroseobacter sp. S375
GGGCGGGCGATGCCGCCGGGGCGCTGACCGAGGACGGGCCGGCGGATGTCACCGGCGGCCAGCTCGCCGCGAGCGATCCCGATACCGGCGCCGTGCTCAGCTGGTCGGGGGGTGCCGCCACCGCGCTTGGCGCCTTCGCGATCACCCCGGACGGGGCCTGGAGCTATACGCTCGACCCCGATGCCGCCCAGTCCCTCGCCGCGGGCCAGGAGGTCACCGAGACCACGGAGGTCACCGTCTCCGACGGGCTCGGCGGGACCGCGACCCAGACCCTGAGCGTCACCATCACCGGCACGAATGACGCGCCAAGCCTCGACCTGCCGACCATCACGGCCACGGCGGGAACCATCAATTTCGGCACGCTGACCGCCACGGATCCAGAGGGCAGTGCGGTGACCTTTGCGCTTGATACGCCCTCGACCAATGCGGATGTGGTGGTTTCGAGCAATGGCGATTATCTCTACCTGCCCGGCGCGGGGTTCGTGGGGACGGATAGTTTCAAGGTCACGGTGTCGGACCCGGATGGCGGGAGCCGCGTCGAGACGGTCACCGTTCAGGTCGCAACCTCTCTGGTCATTTCCAACGCGCCGGCCCCGGCGGCACTGAACTTGGCGGCGGTGGATCAGGTGCCCGCGCAACAGCAGGACCCGGACCTGCCTGACCTGCTGCAGGACCCGGATGGGACGGATGATGCCATTGACGCCTTGCTCGATGCAGCCTTTCCGGATGACCCGGACGCGGATCAGACGTCATCGGATGCGGGGGATACCGGCGCCGATGCCCCGGATGCAGATGCCGGAGGGGCGGATCTCTCGGACGTGTTGGGCGGGCTCGGAGATTTCGCCGATCTCGTCTCCGTACAGGACGATGTTGTGGCGACCACGACGCCCTCGGCCTAGGGGCGCGAGATCCGCAATGCCGGGCTGCGACGGATCCACCAGCCCAGCGACAACGCGAGCGCGCCCGCGCCAAGGCCCCAAGGCCAGAGCGGAGGATCCTCAGGCGCGGCCTCGGTGAGCGCGACCTGCTGACCCGGGGCCAGCACCAGCTCTTGCGCGCCGAGGGGTTTGCCCGCGTCGAAGCGGTCGATTCGGACGGTCACCGGCGCGGGAGCCTCGGCATCCAGGGCCCAGTGCAGGTCGCTCACCCCCTCGCCGCGCAGGACGAACCCGGCATAGAGATCAAGCGCGGGCCGCGCCGCCACGGGCTCGGTCGGGGTGACGCAGACCGCTGCCGCGATCGAAGCTGCAAGGGGTGTGTCGAAGGGCACCGGGCGGGCGCGCGGGTGCATGACCATACCCATGGGGGTCGCCGGGACAGCGCCCTGCCCCGTCTCGATCCCCAGTTGCGGCCAAAGCTCCGGCGCGCGCGCATCGAGCCGCGCCTTGAGCGCTGCGTAGTCCAATGCCTCCGTCTCGGACCACAGATGGTCGGGCGGCATGCCAAAGACAGGCTCCAGCAAGACCGCGTTGATCCGAAGATAGACCGTGGTCGCCATCCGGTTTTCATTGACGATAAACGTGACATCCGCCGCCCGCAGGGGCAGCGTGGCAAGGGTCAGCGCGCAGGCGAGCCAGAGGATGCGCAGAAAGGCGAGGCAGGTCCTGTCCATGCCGCAAATCATAGCCCTGATCCCGGCAAGGTCAGGCAAAATCCGCGCCAGAGGCGACGCGCCTAGTCCGGATTACCCGGGCTCTTGCCTTCCCAGGCCTCGGCGACCCACGGCGCGGGATAGAGAAACTGGCGCATGGCCTTGAGCTTTTTCTTTTGACCGAGGGCGCGTTTGAGATGCGCGAGCCGTGGCAGATGGGGCAACCGTTCCACATAGCGGCCCGCAATGGCATCGGGCGGGTTCAGGGCCCCGGCAAAGATCACAACCCGGGCATTCTTCGGCGGCTTGGGCGGCAGGAAGAAGTTCAGGGGAAAGCGCGGGATGCAATGGATCCGGAAATGCGCGACCAGGCCGCGCGGCCAGAACTTCACCCCGCCCGGGGCATTCTTAGTCACGAAATGCTGCTCGAACCGGTATTCATCGGCCACCGCCTGCGGATCGGCGGCAAACATGGCTTGCAAGGGGGCCAGAGCGCCCACGGGCATCCGGTAGATCGAGGTCTGCCCGAGCCTGTGCAGCGGCTTGGCCGGGTTGCGCGCCAGCACCACATCCTCGGGATCGCCAAACTCGAAGAACGGATCGAGCGAGCCGATGATCGCGCTGTCGAGATCGAGGAACAGGACCGGTCCCTCCAAATCCCCCAGGGTTGGGGCCCAGAGGCGGGATTTCGGCCATTGCCCGATCGTGTTCTTCGGCATGAAGCCGGGCATTTCCGGCAGATCGAAGCAATCCACCTCGGGGCGCACGCCCTCGCGCGTATCGGTGAAACACACAAAGCGGAAAGGCGGCGTCGTGTTGCGGGCCACCATCTCGTAGAGACGGTTGATATAGACCGCGCCGTATTTCGGGCCCCAGTTGATGCACATGAACTGCTTTTTCATGGGCTGGCGCTAACACCCCGCGCTGCGCAAATCAATGATCGAGCCTGCGCATCCGCCGCAACCGGGGTAAAACCTGTGCCTTGACCGACGCGCCCGGACGTTAATAGTGTAAAGCTTAGACTTTACGCGCGCTACCTTTGGCGCAAGACAGGCTGCAAGATGACGCAAAAGAAAATCCGGAACATGGAGGAGTTCGCCCGCGTCTCCGGTATCTCGCGTCCCACCCTGTCGAAATACTTCAACGATCCGGAAAGCGTCCGGGCCTCGACCCGGGTGAAGATCGAGACCGCGCTCGAGCAGCATGACTACCGCCCCAATGTCTTTGCGGTGAACCAGAACCGTCGCACCACCAAGAATATCGGCGTGGTCGTGCCGAACCTCGCGGACCCGTTCTTTTCCGAGATTGCCCGTCGGGTCGAGCTGGCCTGTCTGGAGGCCGGCTACAGCCCGATCTTGCTGAGCTCCCATGGGCGCCCGGAGATGGAGCGGGACAATCTCGAATCCCTCCGCTCGCTCAAGCCGGCCGGGGTCTTGCTGGCGCCGTTCGGACGGCGGCTGTCGGACAAGGCGGCGGTGCAGGCGTTTGGCGGGGATATCCCGCTCGTTCTGTTTGATGCGAATATGCAGGAAACCGGCGAGGCCTTTGTGGGCACGAACCACACCCAGAGCATCGACCTGATGGTGGAGTATCTCTGCCGCAGCGGCGAGCCGCCTTGCCTGTTCGAGATGAAGAACCCGACACACCCCAACGCCTTTGTCCACCGGCGCGCCTATATCGAGAGCATGGAGCAGCACGGCCAGACGCCCCATGTCTTTCAGGCCGAGGGCGGAGGCTGGAACTTCGAGGAGATCGGCTGCAGCGAGGGCGGCAGGTTGCTGGCCGAGAAGGCGTTCAACACCAACACGATCCTGTGCAGCAATGACCGCCTCGCCATCGGGATGCTCGCCGCGGCCTATCGCCTGAACATACCCGTGGGACACAGCGAAACCTGCGAGATTCGCGTGGCGGGACATGACGACCACCCGTTTTCACGCTTCACCTGCCCGCCCATGACCACGATTGCGCAGGATTACGAGGCCATCGCAAATGCCGCTGCGCGCACCCTGTTCGAGCGCATCGAGACCGGCACAACCCCCTCGGATCGTTCGGAAACTTTCTTTGACGGACGGCTCGTGATGCGCGACTCCGCCTGAGATCCAGCGTCCCGCGTATTTTTATTTTTTAACGCGCGTAAATTTTTATTGACGCAGCGCGTCCACTCCCGCTACCACTGGTTGCATCATCCAGACTGTAGGGAGGAACCGGATGTCTCTTAAAACCACGATGTATGCTGCGACGGCACTTGCGCTTGTCACGGCGACCGGCGCGTATGCCGCCGAAACCCTGACCATTGCCACGGTGAATAACGGCGACATGATCCGTATGCAGGGTCTGACCGACGATTTCACCGCCAAGACCGGGCACACGGTGGAATGGGTGACCCTCGAAGAGAACGTGCTGCGTCAGCGCGTGACCACGGATATCGCCGCAAAAGGCGGATCCTTCGACATCATGACCATCGGCATGTACGAAGCCCCGATCTGGGCCGCCAATGGCTGGCTTGTGCCCATGGATGACCTGTCCGCAGAATATGATGTGGACGACATCCTGCCGGCCATGCGCCAGGGTCTGAGCTATGACGGCACGCTCTATGCGGCACCGTTCTATGGCGAAAGCTCCATGGTCATGTATCGCACGGACCTGATGGAAAAAGCGGGTCTGGAAATGCCGGACGCGCCGACATGGGCGTTCATCCGCGAAGCGGCGGCCGCCATGACCGACCGCGAAAACGACATCAACGGCATCTGCCTGCGCGGCAAGGCCGGTTGGGGCGAAGGCGGGGCCTTCATCACCGTGACGGCGAACGCCTTTGGCGCCCGCTGGTTCGATGAGGACTGGAACGCCCAGTTCGACACGCCCCAGTGGAACGAAGCCCTCACGTTCTTCGTCGACATGATGTCCGAATCCGGCCCGGCAGGTTATGCCACCAACGGCTTCAACGAGAACCTCTCGCTGTTCCAGCAGGGCAAGTGCGGCATGTGGATCGACGCCACTGTGGCGGCGTCCTTCGTGACCAACCCCAACGACTCCGAAGTTGCGGATAAGGTCGGCTTCACCCTGGCCCCCGATACCGGCCTCGGCAAGCGGTCGAATTGGCTCTGGGCCTGGGCCCTGGCGGTTCCGGCAGGCACCCAGAAAGAGGGTGCTGCGAAGGAGTTCATCGAGTGGGCGACCTCGAAAGACTATATCGAGCTCGTGGCCGAAAACGAAGGCTGGGCCAACGTGCCTCCGGGTGCGCGGACCTCTCTCTATGAGAACCCGAACTACAAGGACATCCCCTTCGCTCAGAAGACCCTGGAGTCCATCCTGGCAGCCGACCCCAACAACCCGACCGTTGATCCGGTTCCTTATGTTGGTGTCCAGTTCGCCGCGATCCCCGAATTTGCCGGGATTGCCACCGAAGTGAGCCAGGAATTCTCCGCCGTCTATGCCGGTCAGCAGACCGTCGAAGAGGCCCTTGAGAAGGCTCAGGCCATCACCAACGACGCGATGGAAGCCGCGGGCTACCGCTAAGCGCTCCTCCCCCGCCCGGGGGGCACGCCAACTGCGTGCGCTGCCCCCCGGGCCCCTTCTTTTCTCTCAAAATTCCGGATCCTGTATAGATAGCCTCACGGCGATCAACAGAGGAGGTATGCCCAATGGCAACCCAACACTCCCGGTCAGCGGCGCGTCTTATGATGATGCCTGCGGTCGTCCTGCTCCTTGGCTGGATGCTCGTGCCCCTGATCATGACCCTGATGTTTTCCTTCAAACAGTACTTGCCGCTGCGGGGCGGCGATCTGGGCTGGGTCGGATTTGACAACTATGTCCGATTTGTAAGCTCAAGCGCCTTCTGGCCCTCGGTGATCGCCACATTGACGATCGTGGGCGGCGTTTTGTTGATAACGATTGTTTTCGGTATTCTTCTGGCCATCCTGCTCAACCAGCCCATGTGGGGCCAGGGTGTGGTCCGGATCCTCGTGATCGCACCGTTCTTCGTGATGCCCACCGTCTCGGCGCTGGTCTGGAAGAACATGTTCATGGACCCGACCAACGGCCTGTTTGCCCATCTCTGGCGATTTTTCGGAGCCGAGCCGGTCTCATGGCTATCCGAAGCCTCGATGACCTCGATCATCATGATCGTCTCCTGGCAGTGGCTGCCTTTCGCGACGCTCATCCTGCTCACGGCGATCCAGTCCCTGGACAGCGAGCAACTCGAGGCCGCGGAAATGGACGGCGCCCCGCCGCTCAAGCGCTTCGCCTTCATCACGTTGCCGCATCTCAGCCGCGCCATCACGATTGTTCTGCTGATCCAGACGATCTTCCTGCTGGCTGTCTTTGCCGAGATCTTCGTGACCACGGGCGGTGCCTTCGGAACCCGGACGCTCACCTACCTGATCTTCCAGCGTGTGCTTGAAAGTCAGAATGTCGGATTGGGCTCAGCCGGTGGCGTATACGCAATCATTCTCGCCAATATCGTTGCCATCTTCCTGATGCGCATCGTCGGCAAGAACCTGGACGCGTGAGGAGGACATCATGGCCCGCGCAGTTACTCAACAACGCAAGATGATCAACACCGCCTTTGCCTGGGGCATTGGCCTGCTGATCTTCTTTCCCATCCTCTGGACCATCCTCACCAGCTTCAAGACCGAGGCGACCGCGATTGCGGATCCCCCCGTGTTCCTGGCCTTTGACTGGACAATGGAGAACTACACGGCGGTTCTCGAACGGTCGAATTACGCCAAGTTCCTGTGGAACTCGATCATCATCGCTGGGGGATCGACCATCCTTGGCATCATCGTCGCGGTTCCGGCCGCATGGTCCATGGCCTTCGTGCCGTCCAAGCGGACCAAGGACATCCTGCTCTGGATGCTCTCGACCAAGATGTTGCCGGCGGTGGGTGTGCTCTACCCGATCTACCTGATCTGCATCAATCTGGGACTTCTGGACAGCCGTGTGGCGCTGGTCGTCATCCTGATGCTGATGAACCTGCCGATCATCGTGTGGATGCTCTATACCTACTTCAAGGAGATCCCCGGCGAGATCCTCGAGGCCGCCCGCATGGACGGCGCGTCGCTGAAGGAGGAAATCCTCTACGTTCTCACCCCCATGGCCATTCCCGGGATTGCGTCAACGCTTCTGTTGAACTTCATCCTGGCCTGGAACGAAGCGTTCTGGACCCTCAACCTCACGGCGGCCAATGCGGCGCCTCTGACAGCCTTCATTGCGAGCTATTCCAGCCCCGAAGGCCTGTTCTTCGCCAAACTCAGCGCGGCCTCGACCATGGCTATCGCGCCGATCCTCATCCTCGGCTGGTTCAGCCAGAAACAACTCGTCAGCGGCCTGACCTTCGGCGCTGTGAAATAAGGAACCTGACCTATGGGACAAATTCAGCTTAACCAAGTGACCAAAAGCTTCGGTGACGTTCAGGTCATTCCGCCTCTGGACCTCACCATCGAAGACGGCGAGTTCACGGTCTTCGTCGGGCCCTCGGGCTGCGGGAAATCCACCCTTCTGCGTCTGATCGCGGGACTCGAGGACATCACCACCGGGCATATCGCCATCGATGGCAATGACGCCACGGATGTGCCCCCGGCGAAACGTGGCCTGGCCATGGTGTTCCAGTCCTATGCGCTCTACCCGCATATGTCGGTGCGCAAGAACATCGCCTTCCCGATGAAGATGGCCGGGATCGACGAGGCCGAGCAGGAGCGCCGGATCTCGTCCGCGGCCAAGGCCCTGAACCTCACGGACTACCTGGAGCGTCGCCCCGGGCAGCTCTCCGGGGGTCAGCGCCAGCGGGTCGCCATTGGCCGGGCCATCGTCCGCGAACCGGCCGCCTTCCTCTTCGACGAACCGCTGTCGAACCTCGACGCGGCCCTGCGGGTGGGGATGCGGCTGGAGATCTCGGAGCTTCACGAGCGTCTGAAGACCACGATGATCTACGTGACCCACGATCAGGTCGAGGCGATGACCATGGCCGACAAGATCGTCGTGCTGCGCGCCGGCCATATCGAGCAGGTGGGCTCCCCGCTGGAGCTCTATCACAGCCCGCGCAACAAGTTCGTGGCCGGCTTCATCGGGTCCCCGAAGATGAACATCATCGACGGTCCCGAGGCCCAGAAGCACGACGCCACGAGCATCGGCATCCGCCCCGAGCATACGGATGTCAGCACGACCGAAGGCTTGTGGGAAGGCCGCGTGGGCGTGGCCGAGCATCTGGGATCGGACACCTTCATCCACGTCCATGATACCGGGCTCGCGGATATGGTGACCGTGCGGATCACCGGCGATATCCAGGTCAAGCATGGCGACAAGATCTTCCTGTCGCCGCAGATGGACAAGCTCCACCGTTTCGATGCGCAGGGCCTGAGGATCGCATGACCGCCCTCGCCGGAACATCGGCGATGACCACAGGCTCCGCCCGGATTTCCGGGCGGGCCTTTGGCGCGACATCCCTGCGTGACAGGACCCTCCGGGGTCTCGCCGAGACCGCAGCGATCGCGCAGACCGCCCGGGCGCCTAGCGTCCGGGCCATCGCCGTCCCGTTGACCGCCGCCAAGCCCGTCAACGCCGCGACCACGCCCGCCCTGCGCGCGCGTGGTCTTGACCTCCGCCCCTCTCTTGCGCGCCGCGCGGGCCGGGTCGGACCCTCTGAACACGCCAGGAGGATCTCGGATGACTGACCTGATCCCCCTGTCCAACAAGACGCTGGACCGGATCCCGATCCCGCACCCGACCTATGATCGCAGCCAGCTGACCCCCGGCATCGTGCATATCGGTGTCGGCAATTTCCACCGCGCCCATCAGGCCTGGTATCTGCACCGGCTGATGGAACAGGGGCGCGCCCATGACTGGGCGATCCTCGGCGCGGGTGTGCGGCCCTATGATGCGGCCATGCGCGAGCGTCTGCTGGCGCAGGACTGCCTGACGACGCTGATCGCGCTCGATCCCGGCAGCGTCTCGGCCGAGGTGATCGGTCCGATGATCGACTACCTTCCCATCGAGGAGGATCACGGCGCGCTGATCGCGGCCATGGCGGACCCCGCCACCCGGATCGTCGCCCTGACCGTGACCGAGAGCGGGTATTTCGTCGATCCCGTCACCAAGGGGTTCGACGAGGCCAATCCCGAGATCCAGCACGATGCGGCCCATCCGGACGCGCCGCGCACGGCCTTCGGGGCCATGGTCAAGGCGCTCAGGCTCCGCCGTGCGGCGGGGATTGGTCCCTTCACCGGGCTGAGTTGCGACAACCTGCAGGGCAATGGCGCGATCCTGCGCCAGACGGTGGTCTCGCTGGCGCGGCTTTCGGATCTGGAGCTGGCGGAGTGGATCGATGCCATGGGGAGCTTTCCGAACTCCATGGTCGATTGCATCGCACCGGCCACGGGCCCGACCGAACGCGCGCTTTGTGCCGATCTCGGGATCGCCGATGCCGCCCCGGTCACCCACGAGACCTTTCGTCAATGGGTGATCGAGGATGACTTCTGCGCCGGGCGGCCCGATTGGGACAAGGTCGGGGCCACCTTCTCGGATGATGTCCACGCCTATGAGACCATGAAGATCCGCATCCTCAATGCCGGTCATCAGGTGCTCGCAAATGCCGGAGAGCTTCTGGGGCTGGAGACCATCGCGGACTGCATGGCCGATCCGCTGGTCCGGGGGCTCTTTGCCCGGGTTCAGGCCGAGGAGATCACTCCCACGGTCCATCCCGTGCCCGGCACCACGCCCCAGGCCTATGCCGAGCTGATCACCGCGCGCTTCGCCAATCCACGGATCGTCGACACGACCCGGCGCGTGGCCTTTGACGGCTCGGCGCGGCACACGGGGTTCGTGCTGCCGATCCTGCGCGATCAACTGGCGCGCGGGGGCTCGGTCACCGGGCTTGCCCTGGTCGAGGCGCTCTGGGCGCGGATGTGCGCGGGGCACCGGGAGGATGGCAGCGAGATCGCCGCCAATGATCCCGCCTGGGACGAGCTCAACGCAGCCGCCTTGGCGGCGCGCGACCGGCCCATGGCCTGGCTCGAACAGGCCCGGCTCTATGGGGATCTGAAGGACCAACCCGCCTTTGCCGAGGCCTTTGCGGGCTGGCTGCAGGCGCTCTGGACCGAAGGGACCACCGCCGCGCTGACCCGCTATGTCGGCCCCGATCAACGGGCCGCGCAGGGCGGCGGCTAGGCGAGATCGGCGGTGCCGTGGGGGCTGGCCTTGGGCCGGTCCCAGGCCCGCCCCGAAAACGTGCGCGGGGTGCCGCAAGCATCCCGCGAACATGTCACAATCACGGGCCACAGACAGGGCCAAAGACTGGGCCACACATAGCGCGCGCGCCCCATTCCAACGGGTCCGGCCCGCCCCTGCCGAGGGCGACAAGGGTTCTAGGCGCGCGCTCGAAGGTCAGGTATAGGGGAACTGCTAGCGCTAACGCATTCAGCGACGCACCTGCCCCGTGAGCAACAAGGCGATGACACTCCCATGAAAGACGATATCCTCAAAGAGCTGCGCTATGCCCTGGGCAAGGACGCCGCGCATGCCTCGCCCTATGATTGGCGCATGGCCCTGTCGCTGGTGCTGCGCAACCGCTTGGTGGACACTTGGATCGACAGCACACAAGAGACCTATGCCCTTGGCACGAAACGGGTCTATTACCTGTCGATGGAGTTCCTGATCGGACGGCTGATCGAGGATATGATCTCCAATCTCGGGCTTGAGGACGCGGCCCGCCGCGCGATGGAGGATCTGGGTCAGGATTACGACGCGATCGTCCATGACGAGCCCGATGCGGCGCTCGGCAATGGCGGTCTGGGACGGCTCGCGGCCTGTTTCATGGATTCGCTCGCGACCCTCGGCCTGCCGGCCTATGGCTATGGCATCCGCTATGAGCATGGCCTTTTCGAGCAGAGCTTTGTCGGCGGCGAACAGGCCGAGAAGCCCGAGACCTGGCTGAGCCAGCGCCACGCCTGGGAATTCGAGCGCCCGGAGGTGACCCACAAGATCTGCTTTGGCGGCCATGTGACCCATGACGCCGGGCAGGCCCATTGGCATCCGGGCGAGGTCGTGCTGGCCACCGCCTATGATACGCCGATCATTGGCTGGCAGGGGGCTTGGGGCAACACGCTGCGCCTGTGGTCGGCCACCTCCGCCGGGGAGTTCGATCTCGACAGTTTCAACCGGGGCGACTACCTCGCCGCGAACCGGTCCGAGGCGCTGGCGCGGACGATCTCGCGGGTGCTCTACCCCGATGACACGACCGACAATGGCAAGGAATTGCGCCTCAAGCAGGAGTATTTCTTCACCGCCGCCTCGATCATGGACCTGCTGCGCCGCTACCTGAGCGACCATGACGACCTGCGCGCCCTGCCCGACCATGTGGCGATCCAGCTCAACGACACCCACCCGGCCATTGCCGGGCCCGAGCTTGTGCGGATGCTGGTGGATGTCCATGGCCTGCCCATGGCCGAGGGCATTGCACTGGCGCGCCGCTGTCTCGCCTATACCAACCACACCCTTCTGCCCGAAGCGCTGGAGCGCTGGAGCGAGGACCTGCTCGGGCGCACCCTGCCCCGGCATCTCGAGATCATCCGCGTGATCGAGGACACCCAGCAGGCCGAGAACCCCGGCAGCCCCCGCATCCTCGAGCATGGGGATGTGCGCATGGGCGAGCTGGCCTTCATCATGGCGCACAAGGTCAACGGGGTCTCGGCCCTCCATACGGAGCTGGTGAAAGAGACCGTCTTTGCGGATCTGCACCGGATCCACCCGACGCGGATCATCAACCAGACCAACGGGATCACCCCGCGCCGCTGGCTCCATGGCTGCAATCCCGGCCTGCGCGACCTGATCACTGAGGAGCTTGGCACCGGTTGGGTCGCCGATCTCGAACAGCTCAGCAGCCTCAAGGACAAGCGGTCCGACCCGGCCTTCGTCAGCGCCTTCATGGCCGCCAAGCGCGCGAACAAGGTGCAGTTGTCGAACTGGATCGCCGAGACCTGCGGGATCGATGTGAACCCGGACGCCCTGTTCGACGTGCAGATCAAGCGGATCCACGAGTACAAGCGGCAGCTCATGAACCTTCTGGAGACGGTCGCGCTCTGGTCCGAGATGCGCGACGATCCCAATGCGGGCTGGACCCCACGGGTCAAGATCTTTGGCGGCAAGGCGGCCCCGGGCTATGCCATGGCCAAGGAGATCATCCGCCTGATCAACGATGTGGGCGCGGTGGTAAATGCCGACCCGGTGACCGGCGACATGCTCAAGCTGGTTTATCCGCCGAACTACAACGTCACCATGGCCGAGCGCCTGATCCCGGCGGCGGACCTGTCCGAGCAGATCTCGACTGCGGGCAAGGAGGCCTCGGGCACGGGCAACATGAAGTTCGCCCTGAACGGCGCGCTGACCATCGGCACGCTGGATGGCGCGAATGTGGAGATCCGCGAGCATGTGGGATCGGAGAACTTCTTCCTCTTTGGCCTGACCGCGAGCGAGGTCGTGGCGCGCCGCCAGCAGCCGGGCTTCTCGCGCGCAGCGATCGAGGCGAGCCCGCGCCTGCAACGGGTGCTGGGTCAGATCTACGAGGGGGTGTTCTCGCCGGACGAGCCGCACCGTTATCACGGGCTGGTCGGCATGCTCTATGACCACGACCATTTCCTCGTGACCTGCGATTTCGACGATTACTACGACACCCAGCGCCGCGTGGATGTGGTCTACCGCACCCCGCAGGCCTGGTCCGCCATGGCCGTGACCAATACCGCAAGCATGGGCTGGTTCTCGTCCGACCGAACCATCCAGGGCTATGCGCGCGACATCTGGAAAGCCGCACCGCCGCGCTCGGCGCTTGAGAAATCCGCATGACCTCCACGACTGCTCTGACCCCTCCCGCCGCGGCGGAGGCTCTGGTGGCGGGCCGTCATGGCGATCCCTTCGCCGTGCTGGGCCTGCATGATCTGGATGGAAAACTCGTGCTGCGCGCCCTGCGCCCCGAGGCGGACGGGGTCGAAGTACTCGACGCCAAGACCGGGCGACGCCTTGCCGGGCTGAGCCCGGTAACCGGCGCGCCGGGGCTGTTCGAGGGGGTGATCCCGCGCCGCAAGAAGCGGTTCGCCTACCGGCTGCGCATGACCCGGGGCGCGGATACCTGGGAAGAGCGGGACGCCTATGCCCATGGCCCGCGACTGGGCGAGATGGACGAATACCTGCTGGGCGAAGGCACCCATAACGCCCTGTGGAAAGCGCTTGGCGCCCATGTCGGCCCCCATGAGGGCGTGCCCGGCACCCATTTTGCCGTCTGGGCCCCGAACGCGTCGCGCGTCTCGGTGGTCGGGGATTTCAACGGCTGGGACGGGCGGCGCCATGTGATGCGCCGTCGCGGGGCCACCGGCGTGCATGAAATCTTTGTGCCCGATCTCGGCGATGGCGCGGTCTATAAATACGAGGTGCTGGATCAGCACGGCAACCTGCTGCCGCTCAAGGCGGACCCGGTCGGGTTCGGGGCCGAACTGCCGCCGAAGACCGCCTCGGTCGTGCGCGACCTGAACAGCTATGACTGGTCCGATGGCGGCTGGATGCAGCGCCGTGGCGCGCGTCAGAAGATCGACCAGCCGATCTCGATCTACGAGGTGCATCTGGAAAGCTGGCGCCGCGTGCCCGAGGAGGGCAACCGCCCCCTGACCTATCGCGAACTGGCCGATCAGCTTGTGACCTATGCGCAGGAGATGGGCTTCACCCATCTCGAGCTGACCCCGATCTCGGAATACCCGTTTGGCGGCTCCTGGGGCTATCAGCCCGTGGGTCTCTTCGCGCCGACCTCGCGGTTCGGCACGCCCGATGACTTCCGTGCCTTTGTCGAGGCCTGCCATGCGGCCGATCTCGGCGTTCTCATCGACTGGGTGCCCGGGCACTTTCCGACCGATGCTCACGGGCTCGGTCAGTTCGATGGCACCCCTCTCTATGAGCATGCGGATCCCAAGGAAGGGTATCACCCGGACTGGAACACGCTGGTCTACAATTACGGTCGCACCGAGGTGCAGAACTTCCTGATCGCCAATGCCCGCTACTGGTTCGAAGAGTTCCATATCGACGGGCTGCGGGTCGATGCCGTCGCCTCGATGCTCTATCGCGACTATTCCCGCAAGGAGGGCGAATGGGTCCCCAACAAGGATGGCGGGCGCGAGAACCTCGAGGCGATCGCCTTTCTGCAGCGGATGAACGAGGTGGTCTATGCCGCCGATGACAGTATCCTGACCGCCGCCGAGGAAAGCACCGCCTTTCCGGGCGTGAGCGCGCCGACGGATACGGGCGGTCTGGGCTTCGGGTTCAAGTGGAACATGGGGTGGATGAACGACACCCTGCGCTACATGGGCGAAGACCCGATCAACCGCAAATACCACCACGACAAGATGACCTTCGGGCTGCATTACGCCTTCACCGAGAACTTCATCCTGCCGCTCAGCCATGACGAAGTGGTCCATGGCAAGGGCTCTCTGCTGGGCCGGATGCCCGGCGATGACTGGCAGCGTTTCGCCAATCTGCGGACCTATTTCGGCTTCATGTACGGCCATCCGGGCAAGAAGCTGATCTTCATGGGCGGCGAGTTCGGTCAGGCCAAGGAATGGAACAACGAGACCAGCCTCGACTGGCACCTGCTGGAGGATCCGCTCCATGCCGGGATGCAGGCCTGGCTGCGGGACCTCAACCGGGTCTATGCGGCGATGCCCGCGCTGTTCCAGAAGGATAGCAGCCCCGAGGGGTTCCAGTGGATCGATGGCGGCAACGCGGCGGATTCGATCTTTTCCTGGGTCCGCATGGGCAATGCGGGCACGGCCCCGGTGCTCGTGCTGAGCAATTTCACACCGGTCCCGCGCACGGGCTTCCGCATCGGCGTGCCCGAGGCCGGGCACTGGGCCGAGCGGCTGAACTCGGACGCGGCAGAGTATGGCGGCAGCGGCATGGGCACCCCCGGGGGCGCCACCGCAGACCCGGTCCCGGCCCATGGCTGCGACCACTCGATCGAGATCACAATACCACCACTGGCAACGGTGTTTTACGAATGGACCGGCGCGGCAACGCGCTGACGCGGCATTAGGGGAGGACGCGATGGAACAGGACAGATTTCGCCTGGCACAACAGACAATGGCCTATGTGTTGGCCGGGGGACGGGGCAGCCGGCTGAAGGAAATGACCGATATACGGGCCAAACCGGCCGTGTATTTCGGGGGCAAGACGCGGATCATCGACTTCGCGCTTTCGAACGCGGTCAATTCCGGCATCCGGCGCATCGGTGTCGCGACCCAGTACAAGGCCCATAGCCTGATCCGGCACATGCAGCGCGGCTGGAGCTTTTTCCGCGCCGAGCGCAACGAGAGCCTCGATATCCTGCCCGCTTCGCAGCAGCTGGACGAGGACAACTGGTACAAGGGCACCGCCGATGCGGTCACCCAGAATATCAAGATCATCAACGGCTATGACCCGAAATACGTCCTGATCCTCGCCGGGGACCATATCTACAAGCAGGACTATTCCTTCATGATCGAGGAGCATGTGCGCTCCGGCGCGCAGGTCACCGTAGGGTGTATCGCCGTGCCCCGCGAAGAGGCCAGGGGCTTTGGCGTCATGGCCGTGGACGAGACCGACAAGATCCTCGAATTCGTCGAGAAGCCCGCCGATCCCCCGCCCATGCCCGGCGATCCGACCAAAGCGCTGGCCAGCATGGGGATCTATGTCTTCGAGGCCGAGTACCTCTATGAGGTGTTGGGCGAGGACGCAAAGAACCCCGACTCCAGCAATGATTTCGGCACCGATATCATCCCCAAGATCGTGGCCGCAGGCGGCGCGCGGGCGCATCCCTTCAGCCGCTCCTGCGTGATGTCCGGGCTCGAGACCGAGCCCTATTGGCGCGATGTGGGGACGATCGACGCCTATTGGCAGGCCAATATCGACCTGACGGATTTCAAGCCCGAGCTCGATATCTATGCCACGGACTGGCCGATCTGGACCTATTCCGAACTGACGGCCCCGGCCAAGTTCATCCATAACGAGGAAGGCCGTCGCGGACAGGCGGTCTCGTCCATGGTGTCGGGGGGCTGCATCATCTCGGGCTCGTCCCTGTTCCGCTGCCTGCTTTTCACCGGGGTGAAAACCCATTCCTATGCGCAGCTCGAAGGCGTGGTCGCCCTGCCCTATGCAAAGGTCGGACGCCGCGCCTACCTCAAGAACGTGATCCTCGACCGGGGCGTGGAAATCCCCGCCGGGCTGATCGTCGGCGAGGACCCCGAGCTCGACGCCAAGCGGTTCCGCCGCTCGGAAAACGGGATCTGCCTGATCACCCAGGACATGATCGACAAACTGGAAAGCTGACGACCCAAGATGGCTGAGATGGACATTCTGATGGTGGCCTCCGAATGCGCGCCCTTCGCCAAGACCGGCGGGCTGGGCGACGTGGTCGGGGCCTTGCCCGCCGCATTGGCGCCGCTGGGCCTGCGGGCGCGGGTGCTCTTGCCGGCGTATCCCGGGCTCTTCCCACTGCTGCCCGGCGGCACGGAGCTGACCCGGATGGGCGGGCTGCCCGGGGGCGAGGGGCGCATCGTCGCGGCCCAGGCCGAGGGGATCGACCTGCTGCTTCTGGACATGCCGCAGCTCTTTGACCGGCCCGGCACGCTCTATCAGGATGAGCAGGGTCAGGACTTCACCGACAACCATCTGCGCTTCGGCGCGCTGTCTCAGGCCGCGGCCCGGATCTGCATGGGCGAGATCGACGGCTATCAGCCGGATGTTCTCCATGCCCATGACTGGCAGGCGGCCTTGGCCCCGGTCTATCTCAAGATGGCCGGGCGCGATCACCCGCGCTCGGCCCTCACCATCCACAACATCGCGTTTCAGGGCCGCTACAACCCGGACACGCTGGGCCCGCTCGGGCTCAATCCCGACTGGTTCCATCCCGAGGGGCTCGAATATCACGGCGATCTCAGCTTCCTGAAAGCCGGGCTCGCCTTTTGCGACCGGATCACCACGGTCAGCCCGACCTATGCCCAGGAGATCCTGACGCCGGCATTCGGCATGGGGCTCGAGGGGCTGTTGCGGGCGCGCAGCAGCGTGCTGAGCGGGCTTTTGAACGGGATCGACATGGCGGTCTGGGATCCGGCGGCGGATGCCGCCCTGCCCCGCGCCTATGACGCGCGCAGCCTGAAACGCCGGGCCGAGAACCGGGCCGAGATCTGCGCGCGACTAGGGCTGGACCCGGAAGATGAGGGGCCGCTCTTTTGCGTGGTCAGCCGGTTGACCAGCCAGAAGGGGCTCGACGCCCTGCTGGGCGCAGTGCCCCATCTGGTCGGGCGCGGCGCGCAGCTCGCGGTTCTCGGCAGTGGCGAGCCTGCGCTGGAACAGGGGTTCCGACAGGCCGCCGAGGCCCATCCCGGGCGGGTCGGCTGTTTCATCGGCTATGACGAGGCGCTTTCGCATCTCTTGCAGGGCGGGAGCGACGCGATCCTGATCCCCTCGCGGTTCGAGCCCTGTGGCCTCACCCAGCTTTACGGGCTGCGTTACGGGACCCTGCCCGTGGTGGCGCGCACTGGCGGTCTGGCCGATACGGTGATCGACGCCAATGTCGCCGCTCTGGCGGCCGAGGTCGCCACCGGCTTTGTCTTTGACGAGGTCAGCGCCGAGGGCATCGCCCGCGCCATCGACCGGGTCGTGGACCTCTATGGGACGCCGCGCCTCTGGCAGAAGCTGCAGCGCGCCGCCATGCGCCACCCGGTGGGCTGGGAAAGCTCGGCCCAGGGCTATGCCGATCTCTATGCGGCGCTGACGCCATGACCTACCACGCCGATGTGTCGGCCCGGTTCGAGCCGGGCAGCCCCCACCGTCTGGGGGCCCATTTCGATGGCGAGGGCACGAATTTCGCCGTGTTCTCAGAACATGGGCAAGCGGTGTTTCTCTGCCTCTACAGCGCCGATGGCCAGCGCGAGGAGCTGCGCCTGCCCCTGCCCGAACGCACGGGCGATATCTGGCACGGCTACCTGCCCGGGCTGCGGCCCGGCGCGCTTTACGGCTACCGGGTGGCGGGGCCCTTCGCCCCCGAACAGGGGCACCGGTTCAACATCCACAAGCTATTGCTGGACCCCTATACCCGCGAGCTGCAGGGCGGGTTCACGGATCACACGGCGACCCTCGGTTACCCGGTGGCGAACCCGGCCCGGGATCTGGCCTTCGACACCACGGACAGCGCGCCCTTCGTGCCGAAATCGGTGGTCTCGGACCCGGCACTCTTTGCCCCGGATGCTACCCCGCTCGGGCGGGACTGGCGCGGCGCGGTGATCTACGAGGCCCATGTCAAAGGCGCCACCATGCGCGCGCCGGAAATCGCCCCGCCCGTGCGCGGCACCTATGACGGGCTGGCCACGCCCCCGATGCTCGACCACCTGACCCGGCTCGGCGTCACGGCGGTGGAGCTTCTGCCTGTGCAGGCAATCAAGTCCGAAGAGGCGCTCGGCCGGCGCGGGCTGGTGAATTACTGGGGCTACAACACCCTGGGCTTTTTTGCCCCCGAGCCGCGCTATTTCGGGCCAAGCGGTGTGCAGGGCTTCCGAGCCATGGTGGACCGGTTCCACGCGGCCGGGATCGAGGTGATCCTCGACGTGGTCTACAACCATTCCGGCGAAGGCGACCATCTGGGCCCGACCCTGTCCTTCCGCGGGCTCGACAATGCCGCCTATTACCGGCTGATCGACGGGCAGCCGCGCTACTATGTGAACGACACGGGCTGCGGCAACACGCTGAATGTGAGCCACCCCTTCGTGATGCGCATGATCCTCGACAGCCTGCGCTTCTGGGTGACGGTGATGGGGGTGGACGGGTTCCGCTTCGATCTGGCCACCACGCTGGGGCGCGAGGCGCAGGGGTTCGATCCGCGCGGCGGGATCCTCGACGCGCTGCGGCAGGACCCGGTGCTCAGCGGCGTGAAACTGATCGCGGAGCCGTGGGATGTGGGCCCGGGCGGCTATCAGCTCGGCAGCTTCTCTCCAGAATTTGCCGAGTGGAACGACCGCTACCGCGACACGATCCGGCGGTTCTGGCGCGGCGATCGGCACAGCGCGCAGGATCTCGGCTCCGCCCTGCTGGGCTCGGCGGATATCTTCGACACCAAAGGGCGGCGGGTCTGGGCCTCGGTCAATTACGCGGCCTCCCATGACGGGTTCACCCTGGCCGATACCACCCGATATGCTGAGCGGCACAACCACGCCAATGGCGAAGAGAACCGCGACGGTCATCACGCGAATTTCAGCGAAAATTTCGGCGTTGAGGGCCCCAGTTCCGACCCCGAGATCCGCGCCAAGCGCGCTCAGCGGCAGCGCAACCTGCTGGCCGCCGTGTTCCTGTCCCAGGGCACGCCGATGCTGCTCTGCGGGGATGAGGGGGGCCATACCCAACAGGGCAACAATAACAGCTATTGCCAGGACAACCCCACAAGCTGGGTGGAATGGGCCGCGCTGGATCCCGAGCTGATCGACTTCACGGCCGCAGTATCGCAGGTCCGCAAGGCGCACCCGGCGGTGCGGCAGCTCGATTTCCTCCACGGGGAGGCGCGCCCGGGCGATGGCAAGCCGGATGTGGAATGGCGCAGCTTTGATGGCGCACCGCTGGACTGGCGGGATCCGGGGCTTGCGAGCCTCTGCCTGCTCCTTCGGGGCAGTGCCGAAAGCGTGGCCGGGGCTGAAATCCGGGACGAGGTGCTGCTGGCTTTCAACCGCACCGATGCGCCGCTCGCGTTGCACCTGCCGCAGGGCGTCTGGACACGGGTGATCGAGACCTCGGTGATGGCGCAAGCGCCGCTGATGATCACCGGGGATCAGGTCGAGGTGCCAGCGCAGAGCCTGTCGGCCTTTGCCAGCGCGCCCCAGCCCGCCCCATGAGCGATCCGGATGCCGATCTGCGCCGTCTGGCCGAGGCGCACGGGGTCTATACGCGGTTTCACGACCTGCAGGGCCACGAACAGACCGCCGCCCCCGACACCCTACGCGCGCTTCTATCCGCACTGGGTGTCCCGGCCCGGAGCCCGTCGGACCTGCGCGACAGCCTCGCGGTTCTGAGCGCGCCGGGCCTTGCCGGGCAATTGCCCGATGAACGGATCCTGCTTGCCGACACGCCCGAGACCCTTGCCTTGCCCGCCCCCTGCGCCTGGGCGCTGATCGACGAACACGGGGCGCTGGCAGCCGAGGGGCGCGGGACGGATACCCTCAGCCTGCCGAGGCTGGAGATCGGGTACTACACCCTGGCCCTGACGGCCGCCGAATGGCGCAAGGAAATCCGCGTTCTCGTCCGCCCCGACCGGGCCCCCGGCCACGCGGAGGCCACGGGTCTGACGCAGTGCTGGGGCGTGACCGGCGCGCTCTACGGAGTGCGCAGCGCGCAGAATGGCGGACTGGGCAGCTATGCCGATCTCGGCACCCTCGCCGAAGGCCTGGCACGGCACGGTGCGCAGTTTCTCGGGATCAACCCGGTCCATGCCCTGGGCTGGGCAGAAACCGAGATCATCAGCCCCTATTCCCCCTCCCATCGCGGATTTCTCAACTGCGATCACATTGCGCTGGAGGGCGGGCTGGGTCCCACGCCCGAGGCCGCCCTGATCGACTACCCCGCGTTTCGTCACGCGCACCGCGCCGCGCTGGAGCCCGCATACGAGGCCGGCAAGGACGACCCGGCCTTTCTGGCCTGGAGGGCCGCTGCCGATCCGGACACCGAGGCCTTCGCGCAGTTCGAAGCCCTGAGCGAACGGCATGGGGCCGAGACCCATCGCTGGCCCGCCGCCGCCCGCAAACCGGGCCAAGGGGCCGCACGCCATGCCGGCGCGCGCGCGGACTTCCACCTCTGGCTGCAATACAAGGCCGAGACCCAGATCCACGCGGCGCAAGGCCGGGCCAAGGGGGCGGGCATGGGGCTGGGCCTCTATCTCGATCTGGCCGTGGGGCCGCGCCCGGACGGGGCCGAGGTCTGGCTCAACGCGGACACCATTGCCACGGGCGTGACGATCGGCGCGCCGCCCGACCATCTCAGCCCCGAGGGTCAGTCCTGGGCGCTTGCGGCCCATGCGCCCACGGCGCTGGCCTCCGCCATGTACTTGCCCCTGCGCAAGATCCTTTGGAACCTGATGTCCACCTGCGGCCTCTTGCGGATCGACCACGCGCTCGGCCTGATGCGGAGCTTCTGGCTCCCCGAGGATGGCAGCCCTGGGGGCTATATCACCCAGCCCTATGAGGCCCTGCTCGCGGTGATCAGCATCGAGGCCGCGCGCACGGGCTGCGTCGTGATCGGCGAGGATCTCGGCCTCGTGCCGGACGGCTTCCGCGACAAGATGCAGGCGGCGGGGCTCTACAGCTATGCGGTCTGGCAGTTCGAGACCGAGGATGATGGCCGCGTGCGCGATACGTCCTCCCTGCCCGAACAGAGCATGGCCTGCTTCGGCACCCATGACACCCCGACGATCTCCGGCTTCTGGCACGGGGTGGATATCGAATGGTGGCACCGGGTCGGCTGGATGCGCGCGCCCGAGCGGGCGGAGCGCCACAGCGCCCGCGCCCATCAGCGCGCCGGGCTGCGCGAGGCTTGCGGGCTGGCCCCCTCCGCCCGGTTCGATCAGGTTCGGGACGGGATCAACCGAGAGCTCGCCGGGGCGCGCTCGGCCATGGTCGCGGTGCAGCTCGATGATGTCTTTGACGTGCAGGAGGCGCAAAACCTCCCCGGGACGATCGATGCCCATCCCAACTGGCGCCGCCGCCTGCCGGTGGATGTCGCAGAGGTCGAGACCGCGCCCGAGCTGACCGCGACCGCGGCGCGGTTTAACGCGCGCGGCACTGCGAAGACCCGCGGGGCTGCCTAGGTCCTGCGCAGCACCGTCAGCCGCATTTCGAGAAGCCGCAATCGGCGCAGGTGTTGCACCCCTCGACCATGCGCAGCGCGAAGGATCCGCAATTGGGGCAGGACGGGCCGCGCGGGGCTTCGCCCACGGCGACGACCTCGGCATGGGGATCGGTTTTCAACCCCATCCCTTCGCCCTCGATGAAGCCGGTGGCGATCATGTGGCGCTCGATCACGCTGCCGATGGCCGCGAGGATCGACGGGACATATTTGCCATCCATCCAGGCACCGCCCCGGGGATCGAACACGGCCTTGAGCTCTTCGACGACGAAGGACACATCCCCCCCGCGCCGGAACACCGCCGACACCATGCGGGTGAGGGCCACGGTCCAGGCGAAATGCTCCATGTTCTTGGAGTTGATGAAGACCTCAAAAGGCCGCCGATGCCCATTGATCACCACATCGTTGATCGTGATGTAGATCGCGTGATCGGTCAGCGGCCATTTCACCTTGTAGGTCTGCCCCTCCAGCGCCTGCGGACGGTCCAGCGGGTCCGAGATATAGACCACATCACCATCGAGCCGCGCCTCCGAGACAGGTTTGACCTCGCCGCTGTCCTCCGCCGTCGCCGGGCTTTCCGACACACTCAGAACCGAGCCCGTCACCGCGTTCGGGCGGTAGGTGGTGCAGCCTTTGCAGCCCTGATCCCAGGCCGCCATATAGACGTCCTTGAAAGCATCAAAGCTGATATCCTCGGGGCAGTTGATGGTTTTCGAGATCGACGAGTCGACCCATTTCTGGGCGGCGGCCTGCATGCGGACATGGTCCTGCGGGGCAAGCGTCTGGGCGTTGACGAAGTAGTCCGGCAGCGGCGCATCCCCTTTCAGGTCGCGCCACATCTGCACCGCGTAATCGACCACTTCCTCCTCGGTGCGCGAGCCATCCTTCTGCAGGACCTTGCGCGTGTAGGAATAGGCAAAGACCGGCTCGATGCCGGAGCTGACATTCCCGGCATAAAGGCTGATCGTCCCGGTCGGCGCGATCGAGGTCAGCAGAGCGTTGCGGATCCCGTGTTCGGCAATCTCGGCACGCACGTCCTCATCCATGGCCTGCATCGTGCCTGACAGCAGATAGGCCTCCGCATCAAAGAGCGGAAAGGCGCCCTTTTCGCGTGCCAATTGCACCGACGCCCGGTACGCGGCGCGGGCGATCGCGTGCAACCAGTGCTCGGTCTGACGCGCCGCCTCCTCGGAACCATAGCGCAGCCCGAGCATCAGCAGCGCATCCGCGAGGCCCGTCACCCCGAGCCCGATCCGGCGCTTGGCGCGCGCCTCGGCCGCCTGTGCCTCCAGCGGGAAACGCGAAGCATCGACCACATTGTCCATCATCCGCACAGCGGTGGCGACCAACCCGTCGAGCTCCGCCCCGTTCAGCTCGGCCGCCCCCGTAAAGGGCTCCGAGACCAGCCGCGCGAGGTTGATCGATCCCAACAGACAGGCGCCATAGGGCGGCAAGGGCTGCTCCCCACAAGGATTCGTCGCGGCAATCGTCTCGCAATAGCTCAGGTTGTTCGCCGCATTGATCCGGTCGATGAAAATCACCCCGGGCTCGGCATAATCATAAGTCGCCTGCATGATCCGGTTCCACAGATCCCGCGCCTGCACGGTCTTGTAGACCTTGCCGTCAAAGACCAGATCCCAGGACCCATCGGACTTCACCGCCTCCATGAAAGGGTCCGTTACCAGAACCGAGACGTTGAACATCCGCAACCGCGCCGGATCGGACTTGGCTGCGATGAACTCTTCCACATCCGGATGATCACACCGCATGGTCGCCATCATCGCCCCGCGTCGCGAGCCTGCGGACATGATCGTGCGGCACATGGCATCCCAGACATCCATGAATGACAGCGGCCCCGAGGCATCCGCCGCGACGCCCTTGACCACGGCCCCCTTGGGCCGGATGGTCGAGAAATCATAGCCGATCCCGCCGCCCTGCTGCATGGTCAGCGCGGCCTCTTTGAGCCCCTCGAAAATCCCGCCCATATCGTCGGGAACGGTGCCCATCACAAAGCAGTTGAAAAGGGTCACGGACCGCTCGGTCCCGGCCCCTGCCGTGATCCGCCCGGCGGGCAGGAACTTGAAATCCTCAAGCGCGGCATAGAATTTCGGCTCCCAGGCCCCTGGCTCCGCCTCGACCTCGGCCAGTGACCGCGCGATCCGGCGCCAGCTATCCTCGACCGTGGTGTCGAGCGGCGTGCCGTCCGCCTCCTTGAAGCGGTATTTCATGTCCCAGATCGTTTCGGAGATAGGCGCGGAAAAACGAGTCATGGCAGCGATTCCCTATGTGCAGCAGCCTCGTAATATACCGCAACATCCGCAGGAGACACAACAGGTTGCAGCGCGGTCTGTCTGCTCTACGATATACGGTGTGTCGCGACCCGTTCTGGGGACGAATCTGGGGATAAGCCTGTGGAAAAGACTGTCCATCTCATCAAACTCTGCGTGGGCGCCGAGAAAGTCGAGGATCTGACCAATTGGCAGGCCTCCGCACGGGCCAAGGGGCCCGACGGCCTGCCGCGCCATGTGACCCGCATGTGGCCCAAACGCAGCGACGAGATTCTCAATGGCGGCTCGATCTACTGGGTGTTCAAGGGCATCGTTCTGGCCCGGCAACGGATCCTGCGACTGGACGAAGTGGTGGGCGCCGATGGCATCATCCGCTGCGGGATCGTATTGGATCCGGAGGTCCACCGGACCGAGGCCGCCCCGAAACGCCCCTTCCAGGGCTGGCGCTACCTCACCCCGCAGGAC
Organism: Dinoroseobacter sp. S375; assembly: GCF_049800775.1. Taxonomy (NCBI): domain Bacteria; kingdom Pseudomonadati; phylum Pseudomonadota; class Alphaproteobacteria; order Rhodobacterales; family Roseobacteraceae; genus Dinoroseobacter; species Dinoroseobacter sp. S375. Next base: position 24,229 of record NZ_JBNAFR010000009.1, read on the forward strand.
GCCCCGGCCGATCTCAGCAGCGCCAAGCGCCGCGAAGAAACCCTGCCCCCCAAGCTCGAGATGGCGCTGGCTGAGATAGGGGTACGCTGAGACCGTTCAGCCGCCCTTCGGGCAGCGCGGTTTCGGACGACCGGCTGTTGCATATGCCAAGGCCAGGACGATCTCGTCCGGGCGCGGACCGTCGGGGACAGATACAGTCATCGTGTCGAAATGGTCGAAAGACCAGGCATCGTCCTTGTGACCGAGCGGCAGGTCGATGGCGGTGCCCATCGCCGCCAGCTTCACATTCGACGGGATCACCGCAGCCCCACCTTCCGACGCCGCCCGCATTGGCGCTCCGAGCCGGGGATGCACAACCGCGCCGCCATGCTCCATATCGCCGGCGACACCAACGAGGGCTGCCTTTCCATAGCTCACGGCGGGCGCGCCCAGCGCGGCGACTGCCTCGGCGGCGAGAAGCGCGCCCGCGTCGGCGCCCAAAGCAAAAAGCGGCGTCAGATCTTCAAACACCTGCCCCGCCAGCGGATTTCGAAGCACTGCCAGCGCCGCCACGCGCACCACAGGAGAACACGGCGTTCCCATGGGGTCGGTCCGTATCACCTCGCGCAGCAGAAGTGTCTTTCTGAGCTCGTCCATGATACCTCCTCTGCGGTGTGTGCGGCCTGCGTCAGGACCAGCGATCCAGTTCACCCAACGGGCCCGAAAGATCGCCAAACTCCGCCGCGACCCAGTCCGGGTTGTGGTACGTGTTCAGATACCGCTCCCCCCCGTCGCACATCACCGTCACGATGGACCCACGCTTGCCCGCCGCCTGCATCTCGCCCGCGATCTCGAGCGCGCCCCAAAGGTTTGTCCCCGTGGAACCGCCGACCTTGCGCCCGATCTGTTCGGACAGCCACAGGGTCGTGGCAACCGAGGCCGCATCGGGCACCTGTCGCATGGCGTCGATCACATCGGGCTGGAAAGATTTCTCGACCTTGGGCCGCCCAATCCCCTCGATCCGGCTGGAACAGGCCCGGGTCAGCGTCGCGTCGCGCTGGGTATAGCTGTCGAAAAACACCGAATTCTCGGGATCGACCACCACCAGCCGCGTCGCGTGCCCGCAATAGCGGATATAGCGTCCCAGGGTGGCGGAGGTGCCGCCAGTCCCGGCGCTCATCACCAGCACCGAAGGCACCGGAAAACGCTCCCGCGCCATCTGGCGGAAAATGCTCTCGGCGATGTTGTTATTGCCGCGCCAATCCGTGGCCCGCTCCGCATAGAGGAACTGGTCCATGAAGTACCCGCCGCTCTCGGCGGCGAGCGTGGTGGCCGCGTCATGCATCTCGGGCGCGCTCTCCACGAAATGGCACTGCCCGCCATAGCGGGTGATCTCGGCGATCTTGCTGGGCGCGGTCTTGCGCGGCATCACCGCGACGAAGGGCAGGCCCAGCATCTTGGCGAAATAGGCCTCCGAGACGGCGGTGCTGCCGGAAGACGCCTCGATCACCGGGCGTTCGGGCGCGAGCTTGCCATTGCACAGGGCATAGAGGAACAGCGACCGCGCCAGCCGGTGTTTCAGGCTGCCCGTCGGGTGGGTGCTCTCATCCTTGAGGTAGATGTCCACATCGTACAGGGCGGGCAGCTCGAGCTTGAACAGATGGGTATCGGCGGAGCGTTGGAAATCCGCCTCGATCTTGCGGACGGCCTCATGCACCCAGGCGCTCATGACCTATCTCACCGCCACATTGTCGATCAGTCGCGCGCCCCCGAGCTTAGCGGCCACGAAGACACGCGCCGTGCCCGGCTTGGGCGCCTCGACGATCTGCAGCGTCGTGGCGTCCCGGCATTCGAGGTAATCCACCGTCTTGAACCCGAGGCCCAGCACATCCTTGGCCGCCGTATAGCAGACCCCCGAAGCGCCGTGCCCATGGGCGATCCGCGCCGCCGCGTTGCGCAGGATCTTGTGCATCCCCGGCGCGATGGCGCGTTCTTCCTCGGTCAGGTACGCGTTGCGCGAGCTGAGCGCGAGCCCGTCCTCGGCCCGCACCGTGGGAATGCCGATCACCTCGGTGGGGAAGTTCAAGTCGCGCGCCATCTGCCGGACGACGGCGAGCTGCTGCCAGTCTTTTTGCCCGAAATAGGCGCGATCCGCCTGACCCAGATTGAACAGTTTGGTGACCACTTGTGTGACCCCGTCGAAATGCCCCGGGCGCGTCTGTCCGCAGAGCATATCCGTCAGCCCGCCGACCTTGACCGTGGTGCTGAAGCCATCGGGATACATGATCTCGCGCGTCGGCGAGAAGACCACGTCCACCCCGGCCTCGCGCAGCATTTGCAGATCCGCGTCGAACGTGTCGGGATAGGCGTCCAGATCCTCGTTCGCGCCGAACTGCGTCGGGTTCACGAAGATCGTCACCACGACCTTGGCGCATTCCTCGCGCGCCGCCGCCACCAGCGCCATATGCCCCGCATGGAGCGCGCCCATGGTCGGCACCAGCCCCACGCTCTGGCCCGCGCGCCGCCACATACCCTGCAACATCCGCAGGGAGGCCACATCCCGGATCACGTCAGTCATGGAACACTCCATCCGTCACGTCGTCGCGCCCCAGTGCCGTGCCCAGCGCCTGTAGCGCCGCTCGCGCCGTAGCGTCCCAAGGCGCCATGCGCGACGCGAACAGGGTCGCCTGCGAGCGCAGCACCGGCTCACCCTTGAGGATCTTAAGGTGATTGGCGCGCAAAGTCTCGCCGGTCGAGGTAATGTCGGCAATCGCCTCGGCGGTCAGGTTCGCCACCGTGCCCTCGGTCGCGCCCTGGCTGTCGACAAGCTGGTAATCGGCGACGCCATGCCCGCTCAGATGGGCATGGACGAGACGGTGATACTTCGTGGCGATGCGCAGCCGGAACCCGTGATTGGCACGGAACTGCGCGGCCACCGCGTCGAGATCGTCGAGCGTTTCCACATCGACCCAGCAGCGCGGCACCGCGAGGATCAGATCCGCATGGCCAAAGCCCAGCGCCTCGAGGCTGCGGACCTGCCGCATCCAGTCGGGCAGCTTCTCCTGCACGAGATCCGTGCCGGTCACGCCCAGATGAATGCGCCCGGCGGCCAGCTCGCGCGGGATCTCCCCCGCCGAGAGCAGCACGAGCGAAACGTTGTCGAGCCCGTCCACCGCCCCCGCATATTCCCGATCCGACCCGGTCCGGCGCAGGGTCACGCCATGCTTGCCGAACCAGTCGAAGGTCTTTTCCATCAGCCGCCCCTTGGACGGCACGCCGAGCTTCAGGGTCATCGCAGAGCCTCCTCAAGCGCGGCGACGAGACCGGGGCGGATCACCCCGCCCACCGCCGGGATCGCCCGGCCCTGGCCCAGAACCGAGGTCAGCGCATCATAGCGCCCGCCCGAGGCCACCGGCGCCATATGGGGCCGTGCGCGCGAAAAGATGCCAAAGACGAACCCGTCATAATATTCCAGCGAAGCGCGCCCATAGGTGCCATCGAATTCCAGCGCCGCCGGATCCTCGCCCCGGGCCGACAAGGCCTCCAGCCGGGCCTCCATCTGGTCGAGCGCCGGGGTCAGCGTCGGAAGATCCACCGCGAGATCCCGCAACCGCTCCAGCGCGTTCGGGGCGCTCTCGCGCAGGCGCGAGATATCCTCAAGCACCGAGACCTCCGCCGCCGGGATCGGCGCCGTGTCCTGATCCGCGCGCAACCGGTCGATACGGGCGGTGATCTCCTCGGGGCTGCGCCGGCCCATATCCGGGCCATTGGCGGCAAGCACAGCGGCGACGCCCTTCTCGGCCACCTCCGTGACCAGCGCGGCGCGGCCCTCGGGTTCGGGCAACTGCCCGCCAAACCGGCTCAGCAGCGCGCGGAACCGGCGCGGGCGCCAAATATGGCGCAGCAGGGCCGCCCGACGCTCGGGCGTGGTGGTCAACCCGACAATGGCCGCGCGCAGAATGCCGATATCGCCGATCACCGCCCGGGTTGGCAGATGCGCCAGCTGCACGCGCAACAGGGCAAAGACCTCGGCATCTGCGGCGGCTGGGTCATGGCCGTCAAACACCTCGTAGCCCGCCTGCAGGAACTCGCGCGGGCGCTCGACACCTGCGGCCTGTTTGCGAAAGACCTCGCCCATATAGGCGTAGCGCGCGGGCTCGGCCCCCTCGCTCATGTGCATTTGCACGACGGGCACCGTGAAATCCGGGCGCAGCATCTGCTCGCCCCGCACCGCATCGGCGGTAACATAGGCCCGGTGCCGGATCGTCTCGCCATAAAGATCGAGGAGCGTTTCGGCAGGCTGCAGGATATCCGCATCCACCGGAGCCGCCCCCGCCGCTTGGAATGCCGAGAAGAGCCGCGCGCCGACCGCACGATCCGCTTGGGAAATGGTCATGGCATCAGGCTCCGCGACCGAGGATCGCCTGCACCTCGGCCACCAGGTCCGAGACCGCCACCTCCCGCTGCGCGGGCTGGGATTTCCACTCGTCGAGGCTCGCGCTCGCGGCGATCTGAGCCCCGAGCACCAGATCCTTGATCTGGACCACGCCGCGTGCGGCCTCGTCCGAGCCCTGGATCACCGCCATGGGCGCGCCGCGCTTATCCGCGTATTTGAGCTGGTTGCCAAAGTTCTTGGGGTTTCCGAGATAGAGCTCTGCCCGGATGCCCGCCTCGCGCAGGGTGCCGACCATGGTCTGGTAGTCGGCGATGCGGTCACGATCCATCACCGTGACAATCACGGGCCCCGGGGCTGCGGCCTGCGCCTTGCCCTTGGCCCGCAACGCTGCGAGCAGCCGGTCTACCCCGATGGACACCCCGGTCGCAGGCACGGCCTGCCCGGTGAAGCGCTTTACCAGATCATCATAGCGCCCGCCCCCGGCAACAGAGCCGAACTGCACAGTCTGGCCCTTGTCGTTCTGGACATCGAAGGTCAGCTCGGCCTCGAAGACGGGACCTGTATAGTAGCCAAGACCGCGCACCACGCTCGGGTCGATTTCGATCCGGTCCGCGCCGTAGCCTTGCGCCTCCATCAGCGTCGCGATTGTCTCGAGCTCGGTCACGCCCTCGGCCCCGGCCTTGGACCCGCCAACCAGATCGGCCAGCGCCGCACAGGTCTCTGCCGCGGTGGCACGCTTGGCGGCCATGAAGGCCATGACGCGCTCGGCCTGCGCATCGCTGAGCCCGGCCCCGTCGGTGAAATCACCGCTCTCATCCTTGCGCCCGGCCCCGAGCAGCGCGCGCACGCCCTCGGTGCCCAGCCGGTCGAGCTTGTCGATGGCGCGCAGAACGATGCCGCGTTCGGCGGCGAATTTCTCCGGATCGGACGGGTCGAGAACCCCTGCCGCCTCCATCACGCCGTTGAGCACCTTGCGATTGTTGACCCGCACGATGTAATCGCCGCGCTCGATCCCGACCGCCTCGAGCGCGGTCGACAGCATGGCGCAGACCTCGGCATCGGCGGCGACGCTGGGCGCGCCGACCGTATCCGCATCACATTGGTAGAACTGGCGGAACCGCCCCGGCCCCGGCTTTTCGTTGCGCCAGACCGGTCCCATCGCATAGCGGCGATAGGGGCTGGGCAGATCGTTGCGATACTGCGCGGCGACCCGGGCCAGCGGCGCGGTCAGGTCATAGCGCAACGCGAGCCAGTCGCTTTCCTCCTCCTGCCACGCAAAGACGCCCTCATTGGGGCGGTCCACATCTGGCAGGAACTTGCCCAGCGCTTCGACCGTTTCCACCGCCGAGGTTTCCAGCGGATCGAAGCCATACAAATGATACACCTCGGCAATGCGGTCGAGCATGGCCTTGCGTTCGGTCACGTCAGCGCCGAAATAGTCGCGAAAGCCCTTCGGCGTCTGTGCCTTGGGGCGCGGTGTTTTCTTGGGCTTGGCCATCGAATGGCTCCATTGGGTCTGGTGCGCCCGCGTTTAGCGGAGCAAAGGCACAGGAGCAAGACAAGGGCGCCCGCCAAGAAGGGGAAGCGGAAAGATGTCTCAGGCAGCAATCGACCGGCTGGAGGAGAAACTGGCCTATCAGGAAAAGACCATCGACGAGCTGTCCGAGGTCATCGCCACGCAGGCCCGCCAGATCGACCTGATCGAGGCCCGTCTGCGCCGTCTGATGGAACGCGAAGCCACCCGCGAGGCCGAAGGCACCGGCGGCGTCATCCTCGGCGACGAGCGCCCGCCCCATTACTGAGCCCGGATACAAGAATACCCCGCCTGCGCGGCGAGGTATCCCTTAAGTCACGGTCATCGGCGTCCCCGCCTGTACCGTGCACTGAAATTGCCGCGATTCTGGTTTCTTAAGTCTTAAAATATCCCCGCCGGAGGCACTGGCCGCAGGCCAGTTGGCCCGAGCAAAGCTCGGGCGGATTTTGGGCCTCCGGCGGGGATATTTCCGGACTTAAGCTTGCCGCAAGGCTCAGAGTTCTTCGACCATGGCCACGCCGGACAGGCTTTTGAGTGCGCCCTTGATCTGCGGATTGACCGGCAGGGTCTCGCCCAGAAGGACATCGACCTCTCCGGGCAGGTCGGGATCGACCAAGGCCAGGGTGATCGGGCCGCGGGTCCGGATACTCGGATCTTCGGCCATGCGCCCGAGCAGACCCGCGATGTTGGGGACCGCCTCGTCATTGTCCACGAAGATACGCAATCCCATCATACCCTTGGCATCGGAAACTGCGTCATCAATGGGGGCGGCGGATCTGCAGAGCAGCTTGAGCTGATCCGCCTCCAGGGTCGCCTCCACCGTCAGCACCACATTCTTGCCGGTTTCCAGATGGGGTCGCGCCGTCTCCAGCGTATCGGAGAAGACCGTCACCTCGTAGAGCCCTGTCGGGTCCGAGGCCTGCACGAAGGCAAAGCGATTGCCGCGCGCGGATTTACGCTCCTGCCGCCCGGCCACAGTGCCCGCGATCTTGGCCACGGCCGCACCGCGATCCATCTGCTGGGTCAGGGCCTCGAGCGTCACGACGCCTTTCCGCTTCAGCGCCCCCATATAGTCATCGAGCGGATGCCCCGAGAGGTAGAAGCCCACGGCCTTATGCTCCTCCGCGAGCCGTTCGGCAGGCAGCCAGTCGTCGCAAGGCAGGATCCGCGGCTCCGGCAGGTCCTCGCCCGCTTCGCCAAAGAGCGAGACCTGCGCTGAGGCACGTTGCTCGAAGATCGCGGCGGAATAGGCCACGAGGCCGTCGAGGCTCTGGAAAACCCGCCGCCGGTTGCCGTCGAGCTGATCAAAAGCCCCGGCCCGGGCGAGCATCTCCAGCGGGCGCTTGCCGACCCGTTTCAGATCCACGCGCCGCGCGAGGTCAAAGAGCGTCACGAAGGGCTTGTCGCCGCGCCCCGCCACCACCAGCTCCATCGCGTCGGCGCCGACATTCTTGAGCGCGCCGAGGCCATAGACCAGCTTGCCCTCGGTCACCGAGAAGGTCGCGAGCGAGCGGTTCACGCAAGGCGGCACAATCTCCAGATCGAGCCCGCGCCGCACTTCCTCGGCGTAGACCGCGAGCTTGTCGGTCAGGTGGATATCGCAATTCATGACCCCGGCCATGAACTCCACCGGGTGGTTCGCCTTGAGCCACGCGGTCTGGTAGCTCACCACCGCATAGGCCGCTGCGTGGGATTTGTTGAAGCCGTAATTGGCGAACTTGTCGAGAAGGTTCCAGACCTCCAGCGCCTTGTCCTTGTCGACGCCGTTCTCCTTGGCGCCTGCGAGGAATTTCGGGCGCTCGGCGTCCATCGCCTCCTGGATCTTCTTGCCCATGGCGCGGCGCAGCATGTCGGCCCCGCCGAGCGTGTAGCCCGCCATCTCCTGGGCGATCTGCATCACCTGTTCCTGATAGACGATGATGCCCTGGGTCTCGTCGAGGATGTGATCCACCGTCGGATGCAGCAATTCCCGCTCACTGAGCTTGTTCTTCACCTCGCAGAATTTCGGGATGTTCTCCATCGGGCCGGGGCGGTAGAGCGCCACGAGCGCGATGATGTCCTCGATACAGTCGGGCTTCATGCGCCGCAGCGCATCCATCATGCCCGTACTTTCCACCTGGAACACGGCGACGGTCTTGGCGGCGGCATAGAGCTTGTAGGACGCCTCGTCATCCAGCGGGATCGCATTGATGTCGTTCTCGGTGCCGGGTTTGGGCGTATAGAGCTCGGTGCCATCGGCGGCGATATGCAGGTCCCGCCCACTGGCGAGGATCAGGTCCACCGCGTTCTGGATCACCGTCAGGGTTTTCAGCCCGAGGAAGTCGAACTTCACCAGCCCGGCCTGCTCCACCCATTTCATGTTGAACTGGGTTGCCGGCATGTCCGAGCGCGGATCCTGATAGAGCGGCACCAGCGCATCGAGCGGACGATCCCCGATCACCACGCCGGCGGCGTGGGTCGAGGCGTTCCGCAGCAGCCCCTCGACCTGCATCCCGTATTTCAGGAGCCGGTCCACGACCTCCTCGGCCTTGGCCTCTTCGCGCAGGCGCGGCTCATCGGCCAGCGCCTTTTCGATGGACACGGGTTTGACCCCTTCCACCGGGATCATCTTGCTCAGCCGGTCCACCTGCCCATAGGGCATCTGCAGCACCCGGCCCACATCGCGCACCGCCGCCTTGGACAGGAGCGCGCCGAAGGTGATGATCTGGCCCACCTTGTCGCGCCCGTATTTCTCTTGCACGTAGCGGATCACCTCTTCACGGCGATCCATGCAGAAGTCGATGTCGAAATCCGGCATCGAGATCCGTTCGGGGTTCAGGAAGCGCTCGAACAGAAGCGAATAGCGCAGCGGGTCGAGATCGGTGATGGTCAGCGCATAGGCCACGAGCGAGCCCGCGCCCGAGCCCCGCCCCGGCCCCACCGGGATGTTGTGATCCTTGGACCACTGGATGAAATCCGCCACGATCAGGAAATAGCCCGGAAAGCCCATCCCCTCGATGATCCCGAGCTCGAAATCGAGCCGCTTCTCGTATTCCTCCACCGAGGTCGCATGAGGGATGACCGCCAGACGTTTGGCCAGCCCCTCCTTGGCCATCCGACGCAGCTCGGCCACCTCGTCATCGGCAAATTTCGGCAGGATCGGGTCGCGTTTGTAGGCCTTGAAGGCGCAGCGGCGAGCGATTTCCACCGTGTTCTCGATGGCCTCGGGCAGATCCGCAAAGAGCGTCGCCATCTCGGTCTGGGTCTTGAAATAGTGCTGGTCCGTCAGGCGACGGCGATCAGCCTGCTGGTCCACATACGCCCCTTCGGCGATGCAGATCAGCGCATCATGGGCCTCGTACATGGACTCGTTCGGGAAGTAGGCGTCATTGGTCGCCACCAGCGGCAGGTCCATGGCATAGGCCAACCCGACCATGCCCGGCTCGGTCTCGGCACAGACCGGATCGCCCGGGTGGCGCTGCAATTCCACATAGAGCCGCGTGTCGAACGCCGCCTTGAGCCGCGCCATCAGCGCCTCGGCCTTGGGTTTCTGCCCGGCTGACAGCAGGCGCCCGACCGGGCCGCGCGGTCCGCCCGTCAGGCAGATGAGATCGCTGCTCAGGCTTTCGAGCTCTTCCAGAGTGACCTGAGGCAACTGCCCGCCCTTGTCCACATAGAGACAGGAATTGAGCTTCATCAGGTTCTCGTATCCCCGCTCGGTCTGCGCCAGCAGGACAAGCGGCGCCGGCGCGCGCGGACGCTCCCCGGGGGCGGCGGGGTCGAACTCCAGATCCACCTGACAGCCGATGATCGGCTGGATGCCCGCCTTGGACATCGCCTCCGAGAACTCCAGAGCCGCGAACATGTTGTTCGTGTCGGTCAGGGCGATCGCGGGCATGCCCGCCTTGGCCGTCAGATCCGGCAGCTTCTTGAGCCGCATCGCCCCCTCGAGGAGGGAGTATTCGGTGTGCACGCGCAAATGGATGAATCGGGGATCAAGCATAACAGGAAGTTAGCGCAAGAGATTGCGGGCGGAAAGCGTCAGACCACTCTATTTTGTGGATAATCAAGTGTTAACGCGCGAGCCGGGCATTAACTGTCGGGCAAGAAATCACTGCCCGCGGAGGCCCGTTGCATTTAGTGTGCATTTTAGACGCTTTTGACCCGAACTTGCTTCAAAGCTTCGAACAAACGCAAAGACCTGGATGGATACGACATGATCGACGCAGCTACCAAGACCGCCTTCGCTCTTCTCGGCCTCGCACCGACCACCGATGTCGCCGTGATCCGGAAGGCATGGCGCAAGCTGGTGCGCATCCATCACCCGGATCAGGCCGAGGGCTGCAAGGAAACGGCCAATGCCCGTCTGGCCGAGATCAATGCCGCGTTTGACCTCGTCTGGGTCTGGGCCGAGCAGGGCCCGCGTGCCGCTCAGACCAATCGCGCCGACGCCCAGGCCGAAGCGGCCGCTCGCGCCAAGGCAGACGCCGCGGCGCGTGCCAAGGCCGAAGCCGCTGCCCGCGCCAAGGCCGAAGCCGCTGCCCGCGCCAAGGCAGACGCCGCGGCTCGTGCCAAGGCTGAGGCAGCCGCCCGCGCCCAAGCCGAGGCCGCCGCCCGCGCCAAGGCCAAGGCAGACGCCGCGGCTCGCGCCAAGGCCGAGGCTGCCGCCCGCGCCCAAGCCGAAGCCGCCGCACGTGCCAAGGGCGAGGCCGCCGCCCGCGCCAAGGCCCGCACCGGTGCAGAGATCAGCGCCGCAGCCGTCGCCCGCGCGCGCTTCATGGACGCCCTGTCCGCCTTTGAACCCAAGGCAGCGCAGCGCACCTTTGGGTTTGCCTGATCCCTAAAATTCGACTCAAGCATCGATCAAACCCCAACCAGTTTTGAAAGGGTTTGGTGAGACATCCCGCTCGATCTTGCGCTCCGGTCTCGGGGTTTGACCGGACGCCCCGCGCCCCGGGGGAGATGCCAAAGGATTAGGCATCTGCGCAAAACCATGACAGTCCCGCGCCAAATCTCTTGCAAAGCGCTGTGATCCCCGGTTTCCTGTTCTGGGTTGATCCAAGCATGAGGGGCTGCCTTCTACGCCGCATCGAAGGCCGCAGAACCCTCCCTCTTCAGTAACGCGGCGGGCACATATTTATGGAGACGACGTTTCTTCTGAATGGAGAGACCGTGCGCGTTGCGGATGAACCGGCAACGCGGACCCTGTTGGATTGGCTGCGTGAGCGGCGCGGGCTGACCGGCACGAAAGAGGGCTGCAACGAAGGCGATTGCGGCGCGTGCACGGTGATCGTGACCGATGCGGACGGTCCCAGGACCCTGAATGCCTGCATTCTCTTTCTGCCGCAGCTCGCGGGCAAGGCCGTGCGCACCGTCGAAGGGATCGCCGGACCCGATGGCGGCCTGCACCCGATGCAGGAGGCGATGGTGACCCATCATGGCAGCCAATGCGGGTTCTGCACGCCCGGGATCATCGCCACCCTCGCCTGCGCCCATAGCGCGGGCAAGACCGACTACGCCACCCAGCTCGCCGGCAATCTCTGCCGTTGCACCGGATATGCCCCGATCCTGCGCGCCGCCGAAGCCGCCTCTGATGCGCCAGTGCCGGACTGGATGATCGAGCCGCCTCTGCCCGGACCGGTGTCCGAGGCGCGGGAGGCCACGACAGCGGGCGCGGAGGCGGGCGTGGTGCAGCCACGCTCCTCCGACGCGCTCGCCACATGGTACGCGGACAATCCCAAGGCGACCCTGATCGCCGGGGCAACGGATGTCGGGCTCTGGGTGACCAAGCAGCTGCGCGCGCTGGCCCCCGTCGCCTATCTGTCGGGTTGCGAGGATCTCAAGACAGTTCACACCACAAAGGACCACTGGCAGGTCGGTGCCATGGTGACGATTTCAGAGCTTCTGGAGCTGGTCTGCGACGACTATCCGAGCCTTGCCGAGATGCTCCGCCGTTACGGCTCGGTCCAGGTCCGCAATGCGGCGACGCTGGGCGGCAACATCGCCAACGGATCCCCGATCGGGGACAGCCCCCCGCCCCTGATCGCGCTGGGTGCCACGCTCCATCTGCGGCACCGGGATAAGCGCCGCCAGATACCGCTGGAGGCCTTCTTTCTCGATTACGGCAAACAGGACCGCGCCCAAGGCGAATTCGTCGAGGCGATCACCATTCCCCGGGGCCAGACGGGCTTGCGGGTCTACAAGCTCTCGAAACGGTTCGATCAGGACATCTCGGCGGTTTGCGGGGCCCTCAATCTGGAGCGCGATGGCGACACCATCGCGCGGACGCGCATCGTGTTCGGCGGCATGGCCGGGATCCCGAAGCGGGCCTCCGCGGCAGAACAGGCTCTGACCGGCGCGCCCTGGACCGCCGCCTCTTTCGAGGCCGCGGCAACAGCCCTGTCGGAGGATTTCACCCCTCTGAGCGACATGCGGGCATCTGCCCCGTACCGTTTGCGCACAGCGCAGAACATGCTGCATCGCTACATGGCAGATCTCGACGGGGCGGCGACCTCGCTCGCGCAGGTGCGCCCATGAGCGTCGCCAAACCCCTCCCCCATGACGCCGCCAAGCTCCATGTGACAGGCGCGGCGCGTTATGTGGATGACATCCCCACACCGGCCAATGCCCTGCATCTGGCCTTCGGGTTGAGCGAGATCGCCCATGGCGAGATCACCGGCCTTGATCTGGAGGCCGTGCGGACGGCCCCCGGCGTGGCCTGTGTTCTCACGGCAGATGACCTGCCCCATCACAATGACGTCTCGCCCTCCCCGGCGCCCGAGCCCATGCTCGCCACCGGCAGGGTGCATTATGTTGGCCAGCCCATTTTTGTCGTGGCCGCCGAGAGCCATCTGGCCGCGCGCAAGGCCGTGCGTCTGGCCCGGATCACCTATGCGGAGAAGCCCGCGCTCCTGAGTATCGAGGATGCCATTGCGGCGAATGCGATCTTCGAGGACGCCCCCCGGCACTACACCAAGGGCGATGCCGAGGCCGCGCTGGCCACGGCCCCCAAGCTGATCGAGGGCAGCATCGATATCGGCGGGCAGGAGCATTTCTACCTTGAGGGTCAGGCGGCGCTGGCCCTGCCCCAGGAAGGGGGCGACATGGTCGTCCATTCCTCGACCCAGCATCCGACCGAGATCCAGCACAAGGTCGCCGAGACCCTTGGGGTCCCGATGCACGCGGTCCGGGTCGAGATCCGGCGGATGGGCGGCGGGTTCGGCGGCAAGGAGAGCCAGGGCAACGCGCTGGCCTGCTCCTGCGCGGTGGTCGCGGCCCTGACCGGGCGGCCGGCCAAGATGCGCTATGACCGGGATGACGACATGGTCATCACCGGCAAGCGCCATGATTTCCGCATCGACTACCAGGTCGGGATCGACGACGCGGGGCGCATTCTCGGCCTCGCCTTTGAGCAGTATTGCCGCTGTGGCTGGTCCATGGATCTGAGCCTGCCGGTGGCGGACCGGGCGATGCTCCATGCGGACAACGCCTATCATCTGGAGCATGTCTCGATCCGCTCGCATCGGCTGCGGACGAACACTCAATCCAACACCGCCTTTCGCGGGTTTGGCGGCCCCCAGGGCATGGTCGGGATCGAGCGCGTGCTGGATCATATTGCCTTTGCCGTCGGCCGCGACCCGCTCGACGTGCGGCGCCTGAATTACTATGCGGAGGGGGGCTGTCTGCCCCCCGCTGCCGCTGGCAGCCCCCCCGAGGATATTTCCGGACTTAAGCAGGCGGGCGCGGTTCAGACCACGCCCTATCACATGCCTGTGGAGGACTTCGTCCTGCATGGATTGACGGATCAGCTGGCGCAGCAGGCCGAGTACGGCGTGCGGCGGGCGCAGATCCGGGCTTGGAACGAGACGAGCCCCCTGATCAAGCGGGGTCTCGCCCTGACCCCGGTAAAATTCGGGATCTCCTTCACGCTGACCCATCTCAACCAGGCGGGCGCGCTGGTGCATGTTTACCAGGATGGCTCGATCCACATGAACCATGGCGGTACCGAGATGGGACAGGGCCTGTTCCAGAAGGTCGCGCAGGTCGCCGCAGCGCGGTTCGGGGTCGATGTCGGCGCGGTCAAGATCACCGCAACGGACACGGGCAAGGTGCCCAACACCTCGGCCACGGCGGCCTCCTCGGGCTCGGATTTGAACGGGATGGCGGTGCAGGCGGCCTGCGACACCATTCGTGACAGGATCGCGGAGTGCATCGCCCCGGATCTGCAGGCGCGACCCGAAGACATTGTGTTCGAGGGCGGCATGCTGCGCGCGGGTGGGGCCGAGATCTCCTTCCCGGAGGCGGTGCAGAAGGCCTACATGTCCCGAGTCAGCCTCTCGGCGACGGGGTTCTACAAGACGCCCAAGATCGTCTGGGACCGGATCAAGGGGGAAGGTCGGCCATTCTACTATTTCGCCTATGGGTCCGCCCTGACCGAGGTCGCGGTAGACACGCTGACCGGCGAGTACCGGATTTTGCGCACGGATATCCTCCATGATGCCGGGGCGTCCCTGAACCCCGCCCTGGATGTTGGCCAGATCGAGGGCGGGTATGTGCAGGGTGCGGGCTGGCTCACCATGGAAGAGCTGGTCTGGGACAAGGCCGGACGGCTCAGGACCCATGCGCCCTCCACCTACAAGATCCCGGCGGTCGGGGATACGCCGCCTGTGTTCAATGTCGCGCTCTGGGAAGGTTCGAACCACGAGGAGACGGTCTATCGCTCCAAGGCGGTGGGGGAGCCACCGCTGATGCTGGGGATTTCGGCGCTGATGGCGCTCTCGGATGCGGTGGCGGCCTGCGGCGACGGGGCGCTTTACCCCGCGCTTGACGCGCCGGCGACGCCGGAGCGGGTGCTCTGGGCGATTGAGCGCGTGCGGGGCGCGGCATGAGCCTCGATCCGGACGCCTTGCGCGCGGCGATCGCCGCCCATGGGCCGGTGGCCCGGGTCGTGGTGGCCGAGATCCGGGGCTCGGTGCCGCGCGAGGTCGGGGCGGCCATGCTCGTTTGGGAAGGCGGCCAGTCGGGGACCATCGGAGGCGGCGCGTTGGAATTCGAAGCCGCCGCACGGGCGCGGGAGAGCTGGACCGACCGGCTCGACCCGATCCCGCTCGGGCCCGGACTGGGCCAGTGCTGTGGCGGGGCGGTGACCTTGTTGACCGAGATCTACGACGCGCAGCGCGTGGCCGAGCTCGACGCGCCTCTGTCCATGCGCCCCCTGCCCGGCACCACCGGAGACGCGCCGCTGGCCCTGCGGCGGGTGTTGGCAGACGCCCGCGGACAGGGACAGGTTCCCACACTGCTGTTGCGCGATGGCTGGGTGGCGGAGGCCGTGGCGCCCCCGCAGCGGCCCCTCTGGATCTATGGGGCCGGGCATGTGGGGCGCGCGCTGGTCCATACGCTCGCCCCGCTGCCGGATCTGGCGATCACCTGGGTGGATACCGGGCAGGATCGCTTCCCGGAAGCCGTGCCCGCTTGCGTCTCTTGCCTGCCGGCCCCGGACCCGGCCGCGGCGGCGCGTCTGGCCCCACCGGAGGCGGCCCATCTCATCCTGACCTATTCCCACACAATCGACCTCGAGCTGTGTCACGCCCTGCTGCAGCAGCCCTGCGCCGGGATCGGGCTGATCGGATCGCAGACGAAATGGGCCCGCTTCCGGTCCCGGCTGGCGCAACTGGGCCATGGGCCTGCCCAAATTTCGCGCATCACCTGTCCAATCGGCGATCCGAGCCTCGGCAAACACCCGCAGGCCATTGCCGTGGGTGTCGCCGCCAGCCTACTTTCCGAGCAGATGATGAAAAGACCCGCACAGACACCGCCCCGCGAGGCCCGCGCGTGACCTCGCTGCTGACCGTTGAGCACTTGACCAAAGCCTATCCGGGCGTGGTCGCCAATGATGACGTCTCTTTCGAGATTGCCCAGGGCGAGGTCCATGCCCTGCTGGGCGAGAATGGCGCGGGCAAATCCACGCTCGTCAAGATGATCTACGGGCTCGTGCGTCCGGATAGCGGCGCCATGACCCTGCGCGGCGCTGCCTTTGCCCCGCCTGAACCCCGGATTGCGCGCGCCTCGGGCGTGGCCATGGTGTTCCAGCACTTCAGCCTGTTCGAAGCACTGACCGTCGCCGAGAACATTGCGCTGGGGATGGAGGATCCGCCCCGGATGCGCGATCTGGCCGCCCGGATCACGGAAGTCAGCCACGCCTACGGCCTGCCCCTCGATCCGGCGCGCCTTGTCGGCACGCTCAGCGCGGGCGAGCGCCAGAGGGTAGAAATCATCCGCTGCCTGCTGCAGGATCCGAAGCTGCTGATCATGGATGAGCCGACCTCGGTCCTGACCCCGCAGGAGGTCGAGATCCTCTTCGCCACTCTGAACAAGCTGCGCGATGAGGGCACGGCGATCCTCTATATCTCGCACAAGCTCGAAGAGATCCGCAGCCTCTGCGACAGCGCGACGATCCTGCGGCTGGGCAAGGTGGTGGGCACTTGCGACCCGCGCGAGAGCTCGGCACGCGAGCTGGCCGAGATGATGGTGGGCAAGACCCTGCAGCAGACGAAATCGGCAGGCAACGCCCATGGGGAGCCGGTGCTGGAACTGCGCAACCTGTCCCTGCCCGCCGCCACGCAATTCGGCACACCCTTGCGCGACATCAATCTGAGCGTGCGCGCGGGCGAGGTGCTGGGCATCGGCGGTGTCGCGGGCAATGGTCAGGATGAACTGCTGGCGGCCATCTCGGGCGAACGGCGGGCCGAGGATGCGATTTTCCTCCATGGCAAGCCGATCAGCGCGGCGGGCCCCACGGCGCGCCGCCATCTCGGCGTGCTCAGCGGTCCGGAGGAACGGCTCGGCCATGCCGCTGCCCCGGATATGAGCCTGACGGAGAACGCCCTGCTCACGGGATCCGTGCGCGAGAACCTGACTCGCAAGGGCTTTCTCGACTGGGGCAAGACCCGGGCCTTTGCCGAGCGGATCATCGCAGAGTTCGATGTCCGCACCCCTGGGCCGGGGGCTGCGGCCCGCGCGCTTTCGGGCGGCAACCTGCAGAAATTCGTCATCGGACGCGAGGTGTTGCAACGCCCCGAGGTGCTCGTGGTGAACCAGCCGACTTGGGGCGTCGATGCCTCGGCCGCCGCCGCCATCCGGCAAGCGCTGCTGGATCTCGCCGCGGGCGGCACGGCGCTGGTGGTGATCAGCCAGGATCTCGACGAGCTGATGGAGATTTCCGACACCTTCGCCGCCCTGAATGGCGGACGGCTGAGCGCCAAGGTCCCCGCCGCCGGGCTGACCGTGGACCAGATCGGCCTGATGCTGGGCGGGGCCCATGACATGGACGCGCCCGCCAAGGATGCCGAGGCGGTGCTTCATGGCTGAGCGCACCCCCTGCTATCTTAAGTCCCTAAATATCCCCGCCGGAGGCTCCTGCCCGCGCAGCCCGATCCAACGGCGTGCAGCGGGGCGCTCCCTGCCCGCAAGGCCCCGCCTGTCATGATCCGTCTCGAAAAACGCCCCAACCCGTCCCGCCTCTGGACTGCGCTGACCCCCGTGGTCGCGGTGATCCTGACCATGATCGCAGGTGGCATCCTCTTTGCCGCCCTCGGCAAGGATCCGTTCGAAGCCCTGCGCACCATCTTCTGGGACCCGCTCTTCTCCGAGCAATTCGCGGCCTTCTCGCGCCCGCAGCTTCTGATCAAGGCGGGCCCGCTGATCCTGATCGCCATCGGCCTCAGCCTCGGCTTCCGCGCCGGGATCTGGAATATCGGGGCCGAGGGGCAATACATCATGGGCGCGATCTGCGGCGCCGCGGTTGGGCTGGCCGCCTATCCCACCGAAAGCGCGCTGATCTTTCCGGCCATGGTTCTGGCGGGCGCTCTGGGCGGCTGGGCCTGGTCGATGATCCCGGCCCTGCTCAAGATCAAGTTCGGCACGAACGAGATCCTCGTCTCGCTCATGCTGGTCTATGTCGCCGAGGCGATCCTCGCCTCCATGGCGCTCGGAGCCTTGCGCAACCCCGAGGGCGGCGGCTTTCCGGGCTCACGCAACCTGTCGCAGATCGACGCCATGTCCAACCCCGAGCTTATCGCGGGCACGGGGATGCATTGGGGCGTGGTGACCGCCTTCGTCGCGGTGATCGCGGCTTATGTCATGCTGAACCGGCACATGCTGGGCTACCAGATCAAGCTGACCGGTCAGGCCCCGCGCGCGGCGCGCTTTGCCGGGGTGAACCCGTCGCTGCTGGTGGCGGTCTGCCTCGGGGTCTCGGGCGGGCTTGCGGGGCTTGCGGGCCTGTTCGAGGTCACCGGCCCCGCCGGTCAGATCAGCATCGACTTCAACTCGGGCTACGGTTTCACCGCGATCATCGTGGCCTTTCTCGGGCGTCTGAACCCGATCGGCATCCTGCTCGCCGGGCTCTTGATGGCGCTGACCTATATCGGCGGCGAGCTGGCGCAATTCATGCTCGGCCTGCCTTCCGCCGCCATCCAGGCCTTCCAGGGGATGCTCCTGTTCTTCCTTCTGGGGGTCGACGTGCTGTCGAACTACCGGATCCGGCTGGGGCGGAGGTCTGCCGCATGACCGGACACAAGCTGATATCGCCCCCCGTGGCTATGGGCCTGATGCTGGGGCTGATGCTGCCCTCTCTGCTGCATTCCGACCGGGGGCTCGGCCTCGGCTTCGTGCTCGCCCATCTGGGGGTCGCTGTTGCGGCAATGGCACTCGGCCTGTGCCTGCCCCGACTGCGCCCGCTGGCGCGGCGTTTTCTGGCCCATCACCCGAAACCTGCGCATCTGCCGCTCATGGGGTTCGGGCTCGCCCTCGGCTGGGGGGCTGTGTGCCTTTACTGTCTTGCCATCCTCGGGGAGCACCACTGATGGACGCGATCAACCCTGTCATCCTGATCGCCTCGCTGATCGTGGCCTCCACCCCGATCCTGCTGGCCGCGCTCGGCGAGCTGGTCTGCGAAAAGGCGGGCGTGCTGAATCTCGGGGTCGAAGGGATGATGATCTTCGGCGCGATCTGCGGCTTTGCCATCGCGGTCGAGACCGAGAGCCCCGCACTCGGATTTGTCTGCGCGGCGCTGGGGGGCGCGGCGCTCTCGATGATCTTTGGCCTGCTGACGCAATTCCTGCTGTCGAACCAGGTGGCCACGGGACTTGCGCTGACGCTGTTCGGCCTCGGCTTCTCGGCACTGGTCGGACAGGGCTATGTGGGGATCAAGGCCCCGGTCACCGAGCCACTGAATTTCGGGCCTCTATCGGATATCCCGGTGCTCGGGCGGATCCTCTTTTCCCATGACCTGATGGTCTATATCTCGATCGCGCTCGTGGCGGCGGTCTGGGCGGTCCTGAGCTTTACCCGGGCGGGACTGATCCTGCGCGCCGTGGGCGAGAGCCATGATGCAGCCCATGCGCTCGGCTACAAGGTGGTGCGGATCCGCCTGATGGCGATTGCCTTTGGTGGCGCGCTGGCCGGGCTGGGCGGGGCCTATCTGAGCCTGATCCGGGTGCCGCAATGGACCGAGGGCATGACCGCAGGGGCAGGCTGGATCGCGCTGGCCATTGTCGTCTTCGCCAGCTGGAGACCCTGGCGGATCGTGCTGGGGGCCTATCTCTTTGGCGGGATCACCGTGCTGCAACTCAACCTGCAGGCCGCGGGCGTGAAGGTCCCGGTGGAGCTTTTGTCCATGAGCCCCTACCTGATCACGATCCTCGTGCTGGTGCTGATGTCCATGGACAAGACCCGCGCGGCCCTGAATGCGCCCGCCGCCCTCGGACGCAGTTTTCACGCCTCAAGCTAGGCGCGCCCCGCCCCCGCGCGGGACCATGGGTTTCGCAGAGCGCCCAATTTTGCGGCGCGCGCCCAAGTCACGAGCATTCGGGCCCCGCGCGCCCTTGCCGCTGGCGCGGCGCGCTGTAGGATAATGTCACGCGACGCCCTCCCGGACGGGCTCAACAACAACCGGTTTCACAGGGAAGAAGACGTATGAAATTCCGCTTCGCATTGAAGAGCGCCGCACTCGCGGCCGCACTGGCAGCAGGGGTCAGCAGCGGCGCGTTTGCCGAAGACAAGACCAAGGTCGGCTTCATCATGGTCGGACCGATCAATGATGGCGGGTGGAACACCCAGCACAATGAAGGCCGCCTGGCCGTCGAAGAGCATTTCGGCGATGCGGTCGAGACCGTGTATCAGGAGATCGTGCCCGAGGGGGCAGATGCCGAGCGCGTCATGACCCAGATGGCCCTCTCCGGCGCGGATATCATCTTTGCCACCTCCTTTGGCTACATGGACCCGGTGAACACCATCGCCGCGCGCTTTCCGAATGTGAAATTCGAGCATGCCACGGGCTACAAGCGGCTGCATCCGAATGTCTCGAGCTACAACGCCCGGTTCTATGAAGGGCGCGCCGTGCTGGGTCACATCGCCGGCAGCATGACCAAGACCAACAAGATCGGCTATATCGCCTCCTTCCCCATCCCCGAAGTGATCCAGGGCATCAACTCGGCCTTCCTGCATGCGCAGAAGGTGAACCCCGATGTCGAGATCAGCGTGGTCTGGGCCTATACGTGGTATGATCCCGCGAAAGAGGCGGATGCGGCCAAGGCCCTGCTGGAGCAGGGTGTCGACATCATCATGCAGCACACGGATTCGACCGCGCCGCTCGCCGAGATGGCCAAGACCGAGGGCGTTTACGGCTTCGGCCAGGCCAATGACATGGCCGCCTACAAGCCCTCGCCGCGTATTGCGTCGATCATTGACGAGTGGAGCCCCTATTACATCAAGCGCGTGCAGGCCGTGATGGATGGCACATGGGAGCAGGTGAACAGCTGGGGCGGTATGGCCGAAGGCGAAGTCGTGATCGGCGAGATCACCGCGCCCGTGCCCGCAGAGGTCAAAGCCGAGGCAGAAGCCATGATCGCCGCGATCACCGCGGGCGAGTACCATCCCTTTACCGGGCCGATCATGAAGCAGGATGGCAGCGTCTTTCTCGCCGAAGGCGAGGTCGCCACGGATGAGCAGCTCGTGACCATGGACTTCTACGTCCAGGGGATCACCGGCGACATTCCGAACTGATCCGGCACCGCGCGGGTCGCGCCTTGCGGCGCGGGCCTCCGGCGGGGATATTTAGAGACTTAAGAGGAAGGGGCAGCGCGGAACGACGCTGCCCCTTTTTCACGTCTGACGCGGGCCTTGTCGGGGGAAGATTGCGGAGGCGCCCAAGGCCCGGACGCGCCAAACGATCAGCTTTTCTTCAGCCCGCAGGTGTTGATCCCGAAGATCGAGTAAGCCGGGCAGTAGCCGACGAGCCCGGTCAGGAGCGGGACAATGCCGACCCAGCCCCAGGGGGTTTGCGGGCCGATGAATACCAGCGAGAGCAGGACAAGCCCTGCGATGATGCGCAATGCGCGGTCGAGCGTGCCTTCGTTGCGGGTCATGATGCGACTCCTTTGCGTGTCAGATCCTGACCGCAGTATCGCCCGTGCCCGCCGGTCGTGTCGGTGACACAGTCACCAAAGCGCTGCGACAAACACAGCTTTAGCCATAGGTCTCATCTTTGTCGGGAAAGCTGCGATCCCGGACGGCGGCGGCATAGGCCCCCGCGGCCCGGTCCACCTCGGCGCGCAGATCCGCGAATTTGCGGACGAATTTCGGGGCCCAGCCGCCGAGGCCCAGCATGTCCTCCATCACGAGGATCTGACCGTCGCAGACCTTTGACGCGCCGATCCCGATGGTCGGGATGGTGCAGGCTGCCGAGACCTCGGCCGCGAGGGGTTCGACCATCCCCTCCAGCACGACCGAGAAGGCCCCCGCCTCGGCCACGGCCCGGGCATCCGCGTGATGCAAGGGCCAGCTCTCGGTGTCGCGGCCCTGGGTCTTGAAGCCCCCCATGGCGTTCGAGCTCTGCGGTGTCAGGCCGATATGCGCCATGACCGGAATGCCCCGCGCCGTCAGGAAAGCGATCGTTTCGGCCATGCGCGCGCCGCCTTCAAGCTTCACCGCCTGACAGCCGGTCTCGGCCATGATCCGCGCGGCGTTGCGGAACGCCACCTGCGGGGATTCCTCGTAGGATCCGAAGGGCATGTCCACCACGACCAGCGCCCGTTGCGTCCCCCGCACCACCGCAGCGCCATGGGCGATCATCAGCTCCACGCTCACGGGCAGGGTCGTCTCAAAGCCATGGGTCACCATCCCAAGGCTGTCGCCCACCAGAAGCACATCGCAATGGGCGTCGAGGATCTGAGCGAATTGCACATGGCTCGCTGTCAGGGCGACAATCGGTTCGCCCCCCTTTCGCGCGGCGATCTGCGGCACGGTGATCCGGCGGATCGGGGCGGACGGGGTCTCGGGCTGGGGTTGAGCGGACATGGGAGCACCTCCAAAACTGCCGCAGATGTGCGGCAAGCCTTGCCTCCGCTCAACAGGGCCAATCCGCGCAGCCCCCGGCGCTTGCCAGAAGGCGCGCCGCATGCGAGCACTGGTCCCAGCAATGGAGCGCTAATGACCGCCCCCTCTCTCTCTGACCGGCTGCGCGCGCGACTGGCGTCTTCCCTTGCGCAGGACAGCGAAACCGCGCTGGCATCCGTGGCCGAGCCGCTAAATTCCCTGCTCGCCCGCTACCGGGTGCCGCCCCACACCCTGCCCCAAAAGGCAGCGTTTCTCGAGGACCGCGCGGCTGAGATCGACGCGCTGGAGGGCATGCTCGACGACGCAACCTCCCGCACGCGGTTGGAGGAGTTTTTTGCCGCGAAGCTTCTTGGTCCGACGCGCTTTGCCATGACGGCCCGGGATCGGTGGGAGGCCCATGTGGCCGCCCATGACCGCGTGATCAGCCGCCAACCTGATGAGGCCGGGCTCGAGATGCACAGCCTGAGCTTTGGCGACACGCCTCTGCACTACCTCGCCCCGTATGGCAATGCGATCAGCCCCTTCCTCGAGCGTCAGTATTTCCTCGATCGCGACGGGCTGCGGATCGGGCCGGAACCGGGCGATATCGCCCTCGATTTTGGCGCAGGGGCAGGCGATACGAGCCTCGCTTTTGCGGCGGTGGTCGGCCGCAAGGGACGCGTGCTCGCCATCGAGCCGACCCCGACGGAACTGGCTTTGCAAGCCCGGAACCGCGCCGCCAATCCGGACCTGTCCCAGCGCATCACAACTCTGCCCGCAGCGATCTCCGACCGGGACGGCGAAGAGATCCATCTGGCAGGCGCCACCACGGGGGCTCATATCGCGCCGGAGGGGCAAACCAGTGGCCCCAAGGCCGTGACCACCACGCTTGACGCGCTGGTTGCGTCCCAGTCCCTCCCCCGCGTGGATCTGATCAAGATGGATATCGAAGGGATGGAGCTCCGCGCCCTGCAAGGCGGCCTCCAGACCCTGCAGCGTTTCACGCCGAAACTGGCGATCTGCACCTATCATGGCTGGCAAATTTTCGAGCTGCTCCCTTGGCTGCGCCGCACCCTGCCGGGCCACAGCCTGCATCTCGAAACCCACGCGCCCATTGCCGCGGAAACAGTGATCTACGCGCAGCCTCGATCCCCCGCACCGGGCTCGGATCCGCGCCCCCTCCCTTAAGTCTCCAAATATCCCCGCCGGAGGCTCCCGCCCTCTCAACCAGCGCAGCGGCGGGATCAAAGGGCACGGCACAGGTCGCATTCGCACCGCCATGGGTCGGCAGGACGGCGCGCGCTCGTGCGGCTTTGCTATGCTGAGCCCGTTGCGCGAAGGAGGCTCCCGATGAAAACCCATGTCAAAGCTCTGATCGTCGGCGGTGGTGCGGTCGGCACCTCCATTGCCTATCATCTGGCGCGCGGCGGCTGGTCTGATGTCATGCTGCTGGAGCGGGACGAGCTGACCTCTGGCTCAACCTGGCATGCGGCGGGGCTTCTGCCCTATTTCAACATGAGCTACGCCACGAGCCATATCCACGACTACTCGATCAAGTTCTACAAGACACTCGAAGAAGAAACCGGCCTCAACCCGGGCTTCGCGGTCGTGGGCAACCTGCGCATGGCCCAAACCCAGGCGCGGATGGATGAGTACATGCTTTATGCCTCCACGGCTGAGACCGTGGGCGTGCCCTATGAATGGCTCTCGCCGAGCGACATCAAGGACCTCTACCCGCTGGTGCGGACCGAGGATTTGAAGGGCGCGATCCTTCATCCCACCGACGGCTATATCAACCCGGCTGACGTCACGCAGGCCATGGCCAAGGGCGCGCGCCAGCGCGGGGTGATGATCGAGCGGCGCTGGCAGGTCGACGCCTATCACTGGACCGGGGATCACTGGGATGTCACCTGCACCAAGATGGTGGAAAAGGGCGGCAATCTTGTGCCCTCGGACGAGCAGATCACGATCCATGCGGAACATGTGGTCACCGCCACGGGGAACCATTCCCAACGCACCGCGCAGCTTCTGGGCATCAAGATCCCCGCCATCCCGGTGGAGCACCAGTATATCGTCACCGAGCCGGATCCGGCGCTGGTGGAGTGGCGCGCCTCCAACCCCGAACACCCCGTCCTTCGCGACGCCGATGCCAAATGGTATGTCCGCGAAGAGCGCGGCGGCTGGATCCTCGGCCCTTACGAGCAAAACGCCCCGGCCCGGTTCGAGTATGCCGTGCCCGACAGCTTCCGCGCCGACCTCTTCCCGCTGGATCTCGAGCGGATCGAGGAAGAATACATGTCCATGATTCACCGGATCCCCAGCTCCGAGACCGTGGGCCTCAAGGACGACTATAACGGCCCGATCTGCTATACGCCCGACGGCAACCCCCTGCTCGGCCCCGCGCCGGGGCTGCGCAACATGTGGCTCGCCGAGGGCTTCAGCTTCGGCATCACGGCGGCAGGCGGCACGGGCTATTACCTGGCCCAGCAGATGATCGAAGGCGAGGCCGAGATCGACATGGCCAGCCTCGACCCCAAGCGCTACGGCAGCTGGATGACCACCGAATACGCCATGCGCAAGAACGAGGAATGCTATTCTCACGTTTTCATCCTGCACCACCCGGATGAGGAGCGCGCAGCCTGCCGCCCCCTGAAAACCGCACCTTGCTATGACCGGATGAAGGCGCTCGGCGCGCAGTTCGGGCAGGTCAACGGCTGGGAGCGTCCGAACTACTTCGCCCCGCAAGGCTTCGACGATCACGCGGCACGCAGCTTCCGCCGCGGCGGCTGGTGGGAGCATAGCGTGACCGAGGCCAAGGCGATCCGCGAGGCGGCGGGCCTGATCGACGCCACCGCCTTCACCAAGCATGTGCTGACCGGGCCGGGCGCGACCCGGTTCCTCGACTGGTTCACCACCAACAAGCTGCCCCGCGTGGGCCGGATCAACCTGACCTACGCCCTGACCTCCGCCGGGACCACCCGGACCGAATACACCATCGTTCGCCAGGCGGAGGATCAGTATTACCTCGTCTCCGCCGGGGCGTGGCAGGCCTATGATGCGGATTTCCTGCAAAAGGCCATCGCCGACAAGATGCCCGAGTTTGGCCCCATGGTCTTGCAGGATGTGACCTCGCAATACGGGGTTTTCGCACTGGCTGGTCCCAATGCGCGGGCCATTCTGGCCAAGCTGATCCGCGACCCCGAGCCGGGCACGGCCCTGTCGAACAAGCGGTTCCCCTGGCTCAGCGCGAAAGATATCGAGCTCAAGATGTGCCCCACGATGGCGATCCGCGTGGCCTATACCGGCGAGTTGGGATGGGAGCTGCACCACCCGATCGAGATGCAGAACTACCTCTTCGACCAGCTCATGGAGGCGGGCGCCGATCTCGGTCTGACACCGGTGGGCGCGCGGGCGCAGAACTGGCTGCGGCAGGAGAAATCCTATCGCGCCTTCGGGACCGAACTGGGCCGCGATGCCACCCCGCTGGAGGCCGGGCTCGACCGCTTTGTCGACCTGTCCAAGGACTTTCACGGCAAATCGGCGATGGAAGCTCTGGGGATCCGCTCGAAATGCGTGACCCTGCGCATCGATGGGCCCGGGGATGCAGATCCCTGGGGGCGCGAGGCGCTCTATCTGGCGGATGCGCCTGCCGGGCCGGACACCAAGGTCGGGCGTCTGACCTCCGGCGGTTACTCGGTCGCCTTCGGCCAGAGCATCGGCATGGGCTATGTCCGCCCAGATCTCGCCGTGCCGGGCACGAAGCTCAAGGTGCGGATGCTGGGCGAACTCTGGGATGCCGAGATCACCGAGGACAGCCCCTATGACCCGAGCAACGCGGCGATCCGCAAGGACGGCTGAGCGGCGCTGCGCGGGCTTACGGGCTGTTAAGGCCTCTGCTCTAGGCTGATCCCGACACCCGGACGATCTGCCCCGTCCGGGATCCGCGCTGCCCGGATCAGGAGCCTGCCATGAGCCATATGTCCCGTGACGACACGGCCCTTGCGCCACAGGAACCCAAAGGGGGGCCGGGCGGGATCGGCGCCGGGGCCAGCATCCGCAGCCCCTATGGCGACCGCTGGATCGAGAATCTGAACCCGGGCGATCTGGTGGTGACGCGCACCGAAGGATTGCAACCGGTCAGGGACGTGGTGATCGAACCGCGCAGTCGGGTGGATGCCACCCTTGCCCCGCCCATCCGGATCGCGGCGCGCGCCTTTGGCCCGATGATGCCACAACGCGCGCTGCTGCTTGCACCGGATCAGCCCGTGCGGGTTCCGGCGCACCTGATCGATGCCGGTTCCGAGCATCCGACCCTGCGGCTCAAGGCGCAGGATCTGGTCGGTCAGCTTGACGGGGTGAATGCCGCGACGCTCTTCGATCTCGACGCACCGCTGGTCTGGTACCGACTGGTTTTCGAGCGCCCGCAAAGCGTCATGGTCAGTGGTGTGATCCTCGAATGCCGGGGCGCAAAAACACGACCCGGTCAGGCGCCTGAGGCTCTGGGGACCGCGGGCACCCCGCCAAAAAACGAGATCTGACCGCGCGTTCCATAAGCGGAGTTTCCTGCAGCGGGTCGCCGAACCGGCTCGTGCGGCGCTCGGACCAGCGGCGCGTTTCTGTGTGAGAGCGCCCTGTCCTCTCTGGCAGGTTCAAACTCAACGAGCGCACCAGGACAAGCGCCCCAAGTTTTCCACAGCCACGATCAACAAGCCGGTGATCGCCTCGCAGGCCTCTGCGCTGCGCGCGCAGACAGAGGCGCAGGCGACTGGAAACTCCGAGGGGCAGCCATTTTGCCAGCAGACAGGACCGACGCCGCGCAGCCCCGCCGGACAAGAAGGATAGCAGAGCCCTGCGTCGTTCTCCCGACCGCTTCCACAGATCGGGAGCGTCCCAACCCCGCGATCATAGGTGTTTTTCTGACAGGACACTCCGATATCCACGGTGTTGGACGGGCATTGCGGCGAGCAGACATTGGCCCCCACCGCGACGAAGCCGCTTTTGCATTTCGGATAGACAATCAGCCCAGACTTCTCGCAATTCCCGCGCCCATGGTCGGCTTCGCAGCGCGCAAACATGCCCGCATCGCTGAACCAATCCGCAGGCTGCCAGGCATAGCCCGCCCCGCGCCCGTAAGACGCTGGTTTGGCGCAATAGAGCCCGTCATCGCGGAAGCCCGAGGGGCAATCGGGCACGCACATGGTCACGGCCCCGGCATAGCCAGAGCGGCAGGTATCGTAGCACAAGCCCCCCTGCATAACCTTACCGCGCGGGCATGCAGTCGGGAGTGTTCCGGCCCCTCGCGTGCGCGACTCGACAAGGCAAGCATCCCGCCATAGTCCCCCAGCGTCTTGGGCCGCAACGGTCTGGGGCCAGAGCATCAGGACCAGTGCCGCACTTGCGATCACGGAAAAAAGGGCTGTCATGCGGTGGCCTCCCATGGTTTGGGCATCGGAACAAGGCCAACCCGGCGTGGCTTGGCGCTATGGCGTAGAGTAGCGGAACCTCGGGGTAAAACCTACGAATGGCGTCCGTCAGCAGCGGAGGGCCCGATCACTCCGCCACGAGCGTATCCCAGGCCGCGAGCGCTTCGGCGGCATACATGAAGGACGGGCCGCCCCCCATCTGGACCGCCATGCTCAAGACATCCACAAGCTCTTGCCGCGTACCTCCGGCCTTGGCGAGCGCTTCCACGTGAAACCCGATGCAGGGCGCGCAACGCTGCGAGACCGCGATGCCCAAGGCCACGAACTCGCGCGATTTCAGGTCCAGCACACCGCTTTCCTTGGCCGCCTTGGTCAGCGTTCCAAAGGCGCGCGCCGTCTCGGGCATGGCCGCGTTGAGGGTTTTCAGATCGCCGCGCATGTCGGACATGAAGCCGGTCCACTCCATCATATTCTCCTCTGTGAATATTTTCACAGGGAGACATGACAGCCAAACCCACGCCGGGCTTTGATCCGGATCAACCGACGCGGTCAGAGCATCGAGGGCACCACCAGATCGGGCGGCCGGTGCCCGTCATCGAAGGTCTTGATGTTGATGATGACCTTTTCGCCCATCTCCGAGCGCCCCTCCTCGGTCGCCGATCCCATATGGGGCAGAAGCACCACATTGGGCAGCTCGCGCAGGCGCGGATTGATCTCGTGCCCATGCTCGAACACGTCGAGCCCGGCCCCGGCGATCTCGCCGGCGCGCAGCATCCGCGTCAGGGCGTTCTCGTCGATCACCTCTCCGCGCGAGGTGTTCACGATCACCGAAGACGGTTTCATCAGCTTGAGCCGCCGCGCATTCATCAGGTGAAAGGTCGAAGGCGTGTGCGGACAGTTCACCGAGATCACATCCATCCGGCTGACCATCTGGTCGAGGCTTTCCCAATAGGTGGCCTCCAGATCCTCTTCGATCCCCGCATGCAGGCGGCGGCGGTTGTGATAATGGATCTGCATGCCAAACGCCTTGGCCCGGCGCGCCACGGCCTGCCCGATCCGACCCATGCCGAGAATGCCCAGACGGCGTCCGGCGACCCGACCGCCCATCAGGGCCGTGGGGCTCCAGCCGGTCCAGGTCCCGGCCTGCATGAGCGCGAGCCCCTCGGGGATCCGCCGCGTCACCGCAAGGATCAGCGCAAGGGTCATATCCGCCGTATCATCGGTCAGAACACCGGGCGTGTTCGACACATGGATGCCGCGCTGACGTGCGGTGGCGACATCGATATGGTCCACCCCCGCCCCGTAATTCGCGATCAGTTTCAGCCGATCGCCGGCGCTGGCCAGCATTGCCCCGTCGATCGTATCGGTCACCGTGGGGACAACCACATCGGCCCGCCGCATCGCCCCCTGCAACGCCTCGCGGGACATCGGCGTATCACTCTCGTTGAGCTCTACGTCGAACAGCTCCTTCAGGCGCGTCTCCACCGCGTCGGGCAACCGTCGCGTGACGACAACACTCAGGCGTTCACCGGGCATCGGCCCACCTCCACACTTTTCAACTCGGCGCCATACTGGCAATAAGTCAGGAACAGGGGCAAGCAGATAGACCCCTCAGCGCAATAAAATTACCGGGCCGAATTCCAAGCCCGGACGAGCAGTCGAGGCACCTATGATCAACCGCGCAATCCGTGGTCGTTTCTTCCGTGGCATCCGCACCCCGCGATGGTCGCTGGCCGTTCTGGCCGCGCTGCTGCTGGGACCCGTGAGCGCACTGGCCGAAACGACCCCTTCCGCCCCGACGCATGCAGAGACAGCCGCCGCGCCGAAACCCCAGACCGGCCCCGAGACCAACCTGCCCATTCCGCGCTTTGTGTCGATGAAGGCGAAGGAAGGCAATGTGCGTCGCGGCCCCAGCCTGACCCATCGGATCGACTGGGTGTTCAAGCATCGCAACATGCCGCTCGAGATCACCGGGGAGTATGGCCATTGGCGCCGGGTGCGGGACCGGGACGGCGCGGGCGGCTG
This sequence comes from Dinoroseobacter sp. S375, assembly GCF_049800775.1. Classification (NCBI taxonomy): domain Bacteria; kingdom Pseudomonadati; phylum Pseudomonadota; class Alphaproteobacteria; order Rhodobacterales; family Roseobacteraceae; genus Dinoroseobacter; species Dinoroseobacter sp. S375. Next base: position 53,939 of record NZ_JBNAFR010000009.1, read on the forward strand.
GATGCATTACTCGCTGCTGAGCGGCGCACGCACGGTGATCATCGAAGAGGATCTCGCCCCGGTGCTCAGCCACCCCACCGCCGATGCCCCGATCCGCGCCCATGCCGAGCTTGGCGTGATCGCCCGGCTCGAGGGATGTGAACGGGACTGGTGCCGCGTCCGCGTGGGCCGCACGCGCGGCTGGATGAGCGAAGATCAGCTCTGGGGCGTGTCCCACGCCCCGCTCGAGTGATCACTCGGGCTTGGCAATCACCAGATAGTAAAGCTGCTCACGGTAGAAGATCACGCTGCGGGTCACGCGGAAATGCACGATCAGGCTGTTATTGACGCCGACCTGTGTTTCTTCGGTATGGACCCGCCGGTCCAGCACGGAGTCGCGCGGCTGGCTCAAATCCAGGAAGATCCCGGAATAAGCCTCCAGCGTCACCGGATCGCTCAGGAACCGACGCTCGCCGAACAGAGCCCGGGCCGCGCCGTTGGCAAAGGTCACATTGCCGTTCTGGCGCACGACCATCACCGGATCGGGCACGGCCTCCAGCCCGGCGCGCAGATCATTATCGGCAACGTTCAGCACCGCGATCTGTACGATCTCGCCTGCAGCGTCATAGACCGGCACGATCAGCCGCCGCCAGATCCGGGCGAAGACTTCGGAAGGGGGCTCGTGAATGCTCTTGACCCATTCGCCCCGGCCCAGAACCGCATGATAGAGCGCGGCAAAGAATGACGAGATATGGCCGCCGATCTCGGAGGTGTAACCGCCGGTCATATCACGCCCATAGCTCGCGGCGATCTCGGACCCGTAGTGCAGATAGCGGAAATCCCGGACGATACCATCGGCGTCCCGGATGGGTTCCAGCCGCATCATCCAATCGGAAAACCCCGAGAGATCGGCAGCGTCCAGCGCCGCCTGCGTCACCCGTTTTTGCGCGTCGGCAATGGGCCTGAGTGTCGTGGCGAAGGCCCGCACCACCGGATGTTTGAGATCCCGGTCAAAGGGATCCCAGATCACGATGGGCGACGTGGCATTCGCAGCCGCAAACAGGTGCCGCAGCATCTCTGTGCGGCCTTCCACAAGCTCCGCAGCAAGGGCTGCGGTTTCTATCTCGGCGTCGGTCGGGGCAGTCTGAAACACGATCTGCATCCCTCACTGATGGTGTGATGGTCACACAACCATAGCACGAATTCCGCAAAAACGCCTGTTTTTCTTCACATCCCGGATCGGGCGGTGGTCAGGTCGATGCCGCAGGCCGCGCGCGGCATCGACCGGGGGACCGGATCTGGCCGCTCAGGCGGCCTTGTCGAGCCCGCGCCCCTTGAGCAGAGCCTCGACCCCCGGCATCCGCCCGCGGAAGGCCTGATAGAGGGCATCGGCCTCCTCCGATCCGCCCGCCGAGAGGATATGGGTCTCAAGCTTGCTGGCCATATCCGCGTCAAAGGCGCTGCCCGCCTCTTCGAAAGCGGCGAAGGCGTCGGCATCCATCACTTCGGACCACATGTAACTGTAATAGCCCGAGGAATAGCCGTCCCCGGAGAAGACATGGGCGAAATGCGGCGTCGCGTGGCGCATACGGATCGCGTGGGGCATGCCGATATCGGACAGGATCTCCGCCTGCCGCGCCATGGGGTCCGCCGGGGCCGCGCCTTCGTGAAAGGCCAGATCGACCAGCGCCGAGGCCACGTATTCCACGGTCTGGAACCCCATGTCATAGGTCGAGGCCGCCAGCATCCGCCCAAGCAGGTCATCGGGCATGGGCGCGCCGGTCTCTGCATGAACCGCATAGCGCTGCAGCACATCGGGCACTTCCAGCCAGTGCTCATAGAGCTGGCTCGGCAGTTCGACAAAGTCGCGCGCCACGGAGGTGCCCGAGATCATCGGATAGGACACATCCGACAGGATATGGTGCAGGGCGTGGCCGAACTCGTGAAACAGGGTGCGCGCATCGTCAAAGCTCAGCAGCGCGGGTTGCCCCGCCGCCGGTTTCGCGAAATTGCAGACATTGGTGACGATGGCCCGCGTGTCGCCGTCCAGCTTGTGTTGCGAGCGCAGCGACCCGCACCACGCGCCGGAGCGCTTGCCCGCCCGGGCGAAGTAATCGCCAACAAACACCGCCATCAGGCGGTCACCGCGCCGGATCTCCCATGCGCGGGCGTCCGGATGGGCCAGCGGCGCATCGATCGGCGCAAAACTCAGCCCAAAAAGCCGCGCGGCGCAGTCGAACGCCGCATCGATCATCTTGTCGAGTTGCAGATAGGGCTTGAGCTCGCTCTCATCGAGATCATGCTCGGCCTGCCGCCGCTTCTCGGAGTAGTAGCGCCAGTCCCAGGCCTCCAGAGGGCCGTTGACACCATCCTCCTGCATCATGCCCGTCAGGACGGCCGCATCCGCCTCGGCCGAGGCCTTGGCCGGGGCCCAGACCGACATCAGCAGATCGCGCACGGCAGCGGGCGTCTTGGCCATTTCCGGTTCGAGCTTGTAATCGGCAAAGCTGCCATAGCCTAGAAGCTTGGCGCGCTCATCCCGCAGGGCGAGGATCTCGGCCGCGATGCCACGATTGTCCGTGGGGCCGTCATGCTCCCCCCGGGCCACCCAAGCCTCATAGGCCTGTTCGCGCAGATCCCGCCGGGGGCTGAATTGCAGAAAGGGCACGATCAGGGACCGCGACAGGGTCACAACATGCCCGTCCATGCCACGCTCTTCGGCGGCGGATTTCGCGGTCGCGATCACGAAATCCGGCAACCCTTCGAGGTCGCCATTGGCCAGCGGCATCACCCAATCCCGCTCATCGGCCAGCAGGTTCTGGGTGAACTCGGTCCCCAGAAGGGCCAGCCGCGCCTTGATATCGGTCATCCGGTCCTTGGCCGCCCCTTCGAGCGCGGCCCCCGACCGGGTGAAATCCTTGTAATAGAGGTCCGTGACCCGGGCCTCCTCGGCGCCGAGATCCGCGCGCGCGGCCCAGACCGCTGCGATCCGCCGGAACAGGGCGGCATTGGTGATCACCTCGGAGTTATAGGCGCTGAGCTTGCCGCTGAAATCCTTCTGCAGCGCCTCGCGCTCCGCTGTGCTGTCCGTGGCCGCTACGTGGAAGAAGACGCGCAGAACCTGCCCGAGTTTCCGCGCGCCGGTCTCCAGCGGGCGGATCGTATTGTCGAAGGTCGGGGCCTCTTGAGCGTTGGCAATCGCCGCGATCTCGGCCCGCGCCTCGGTCAGCGCCGCCTCCAGCCCCGGCGCGTAATGGGCATCGGTGATCCGATCGAACGGCGGCAGGCCATAGGGCGGGGTCCAGGTCTCGAGCAGCGGATTGGAAGCGTCGGTCATGGGCAGATCTCCTTTGTCCTCAACCTAGGTCTTGGCAGGGGCCGCAACAACCAGCCCAGAGCCCGGCGCCCCCATGAAGGCGCTCAAATACCCGGCCCGCGGAACCTGCCCCGGCGACAGGCGGGTCACTTCAGCCCGGGATCGAATGCGACAGATCCTGACTGGCCCAGTTGCCCTTGGTCCGCGCATGACCTCCCGCGCGAAGGAGGAGCGCGCCAAATGGGGACAGAGAACGGCGGCCTGACCGTCCGGGCCCCGTTTCAGCGCTCTGTGACGGGCGAGGGGCCGCCCGGGAAGCGCTTTCTGGTCCGTCGCCTCCGGCAGCAGCGGCAGGTGCGGCCCCTGCGTCCAGTCCTGCCTCCGCCGCCACCCGAGCAGATCGCCATTAAGATGCGCGCAATGCGGTCGCGACGTGCGCGCGCGTCGGGGCTCTGCCACGTGGTTTCCGTCCCGGCGGCGCTGCGTTGCGCGCCTGCTTGGATGGTCGAGGCTTCATGCCCTTTGGACAGTGCACGCGCAAAGCCTGCCGCAATCACGATCAGCACCGATCGCCTGCCATGCCTTCGCCCGCCTTTGAAAACGCGCGCTAGATGTCTCCGCAGACCGGGCAGTCCGCCCGCCGCTTGAGCTTGACGGTCCGGGTCTCGGCGCTCAGCGCATCATAGAGCATCATGCGCCCCCCGAGCCCCTCGCCCGCCTGGGTGATCTCTTTCATCGCCTCCAGCGCCATCATCGTCCCGATCACCCCGGGCAGAGGCCCGGCCACGCCCGCCTCAGCACAGCTCGGCGCGAGCCCATCGGCAGGCTCGGTCGGAAAGATGCAGGCATAGCAGGGCGCGCCACGCACCGGGTCGAACAGACTGATCTGCCCTTCCCACTGGGCAATCGCCCCGGAAATCAGCGGCTTGCCCGTCGCCACGGCGGCCTTGTTGACCAGCGCGCGCGTCTGAAACGTGTCATTGCCATCGAGGATCAGGTCGTAATCGGCAAAGAGCTCTTCCGCGATCTCCGCCGTCAACCGTCGGTTATAGGGGCGCACGGTGACATGGGGGTTCAGCGCCTTCATGGCGGCCTCGGCCGAGAAGACCTTGGGCATGCCCGAGCGGGCATCGGTATGGATCACCTGCCGCTGCAGATTGCTGAGACTGACCGTGTCGTGGTCGATCACCCCGATCGTGCCAACCCCGGCCCCGGCGAGATAGAGCAGCGCGGGCGAGCCGAGCCCCCCGGCCCCGACGACCAGCACCTTGGCATCCTTCAGCCGTTTCTGCCCGACGCCGCCAATCTCGCGCATGACGATATGGCGGGCGTAGCGATCAAGCTCCACGTCCGAGAAGGGGCCGACCTGCTCCCCCGTTGCGGGGGGCGGCGCCTGGACCCGCTCACGGACCCGCTTGAGGATCTCGCGATAGGCCACGACCAGCGCCGCGAAGGCCCCGAGCAGGAGCCACAGCGCCGGCGAGCCGCCGGTCATCTGGCGCAGCGGTGTCCCCTCGGGCAGGATGATCTGCACCCCGAGCACGGCCACGTAGAGCAAGCCCACCAGCAGCCAGCGCGCCTGCGAAGGCAGGCCCGCCCGACGCGCGACCAGCCAGATCACTCCGGCAAGGAAAAGTACGAAAAACACTCTGTTACTCCCGCCCGGTCGAGCCGAACCCCGCATTGCCGCGCGCGGTCTCATCGAGGCTGACAACCGGGGTATAGGCGGCCTGCACCACCGGCGCGATGATCGCCTGGGCGATGCGCTCGCCGTGATGCAGCGTCACGGGCTCGGTCCCGATCACCGTCAGGAGCACGCCCAGCGGGCCGCGATAGTCGCTGTCGATCGTGCCCGGCGTGTTGGGCAGGCTCAGCCCATGCCGCAAGGCAAGCCCCGAGCGGGGCCGGATCTGCATCTCGTAGCCTGCGGGGATCGCCACGCGCAGGCCCGTGGGCACGATCAGGCGGTGCAGAGGCTGGATCGTGACACCGCGCTCGCGGGTTTCGGGCGGCAGGTTCGCCCGCAGGTCCGCACCGGCGGCCCCGGCGGTCTCGTAGCGCGGCAGGGGCACGTCAGGATCGGCCCAGTCCTCGCGGATCACCGCGATCTGGACGCTCATGCGAGGGCCTCGGCGATGCGGGCGGCGAGCCGAGCGGCGACCGCCTCCTTGCCCATGCGCGGCCACTCTTCAGCCCCCGCCTCCGAGATCAGGGTCACGGCGTTCTCGGATCCGCCCATGATGCCCGTGGACGGGCTCACATCATTGGCGAGAATCCAGTCGCAGCCCTTGCGCGCCCGCTTCGCGGTGGCATGGGCGATCACGTCATCGGTTTCGGCGGCAAAGCCGACCACAAGGCTCGGGCGCGCCGTCCCTTGGGACACCGTGGCGAGGATATCCGGGTTCTCGGCAAAACTGAGGCTGGGCAAGGCACCGCTCCCGTCTTTCTTGATCTTGGAGCGCGCCGCATCGACCACCCGCCAATCGGCCACGGCCGCCGCAAAGACCGCCGCATCGGCGGGCAGGGCCGCCTCGACCGCGTGCAGCATCTGGTCAGCGGTCTCGACCCGGTGCACGTTGACCCCGCTTGGCGGGGCCACATCCGCCGGGCCGGTGACGAAGCTCACCCGTGCGCCGAGATCCCGCAACGCCGCGGCAATCGCAGTACCCTGCGCACCTGATGAGCGGTTCGCGATATAACGGACCGGATCAATCGGTTCATGGGTCGGCCCCGAGGTCACCAGCACGTGGCGACCGGTCAGGGGCCCCTCGGCAAAATGCGCCTCAATCGCCGCGAGGATCGCCTCTGGGGCGCTGAGCCGGCCGGGACCGAACTCGCCACAGGCCATCTCGCCCGCGTCGGGGCCTATGACTGTCACGCCGTCACCCCGCAGGATCGCGAGGTTGCGCTGGGTCGCGGGATGTTCCCACATGCGCACATTCATGGCCGGCGCGATCATCACCGGCGTGTCCGTGGCCATCAGGAGGGTCGAGGCCAGATCATTCGCCAATCCGGCCGCCATCTTGCCCATCAGATCCGCCGTGGCCGGAGCGACCACCACCAGATCCGCTGAGCGGCTGAGCTCGATATGGCCCATCTCGGCTTCGTCCGTCAGGTCAAAGAGGTCACGATAGACCTTCTCGGCGGCCAGGGCCGAGGCGCTGAGCGGGGTGACGAACTCCTCCGCCGCCCGGGTCAGGGCCGGGGTCACCGTCGCGCCCGCGCGGCGCGCCTGCCGGATGAGGTCGAGCGCCTTATACGCCGCGATCCCGCCACCGATAATCAGGAGAAGTCGTTTGCCTGCCAGCATCCAGGGAATTCCTTACCGCCGCTGACCAAGGTGTAGGGTGCCCCGCCCGGGAACTCAACCACCGAGCGGCTAGCGGAATGCGGCACAGGGGTCGTCGCGCTCGGTCGGGGCGGTGACGAGCCAGCCGTCAAAGGGCGGCGCCTCTTCCGGGGCCTCCTCAAGCTGGCCCAGCGCGTAGACCGAGACCTCGGGCGCGACCCGGGCCAGATAGAAGGGCACGCCCCAATCCGTGCGCGCATGGCCATTGCCCGTGATCAGGACGACCGGCGGGCCATGGACCCTGAGAGCGTCGAGCACGGTCTCGGCAAAGGCTGCATCGCGCAGGCGCTGAGCGCCGACCATTCCGCCGAGCATATGTTCGGGCAGGGCATCGCAATGGGCGGCCATCTGCATCGCTTCGCGCTCGGTCTGCTGGCTCTCGGGCAAGGGCTGATCCAGCCCGTAGAGCACTGGATCCCCGCCCGCCTCGGCAAAGCTCGCCGCGGGGCCCGCCGCCACCGAGCCGCGGACCAGCGCACGTGGCAGCGCCGCGCCATAGAGCGGCGCGTCGGGGGCCGCAGCGAAGATCGGCCAATAGAAATCGAAATCGGGCCAACCGCTCTCGGCCCAATTCAGCGCAGCACCGAGGGTCTCGGCATCCTCACGCTCCAGCTCGGACAGCCCCTGCACCTGCCCCGGCGAGAGCATTTCGAAGACCAGCGCGCTGGGGGCGAGCGCGGCCACGGCGGCGGCCTGATTCAGGTGGTGGACCGGGCTGTCATGCAGCTCGCCCAGAATGACCACATCGGCCTCGGGCAGCGCGGTCAGGTCCTCGGACGTGACTTCGCCCGCCACAACCGGGCGGGCGAGCAAAGCGAAAGCAAGAAGGCTCAGGCGAAGAATTGGCGAACCTCGGAGGTTTGGTTCATCAGACTCTTGCGCATCTTGCCAAAGGCGGCGGCCTCAAGCTGACGCACGCGCTCTTTCGACAGGCCAAGCTCCTGCCCGAGGCTTTCCAGCGTGCGCGCCTGATCGCGGAGCTTGCGCTCGCGGACGATGAAGCGCTCGCGCTCGTTCAGGGCCTCCATGGCAGTGACCAGCCAGCCGCGCAGGGCCTCGATGTCATGATCCTGCTCGACCGTCTCGGCGGCCTGCACGCTGGTATCCTCCAGCGTGTCGATCCATTCGCGGCCCTCATCCTCGGTGGATTGGGTGGCATTGAGCGAATAGTCGGAGCCTGCAAGACGGCCTTCCATCATCTCCACATCGTGGAGCGGAACGCCAACCTCGGTCGCGATCATCTGGCGCAGCTGGTGCTTGTCGAGACGATCGCCCGACGCGGCAGCCTCGCGTTCCAGACGGGCCTGAACCCGGCGCATGTTGAAGAAGAGCGATTTCTGGGAGGAGGTCGAGCCCGTGCGCACCATGGACCAGTTGCGCATCACGTAGTCCTGGATCGAGGCCTTGATCCACCAGACCGCATAGGTCGAAAAACGCACACCGCGATCCGGGTCGAATTTGTCGGCGGCCTTCATGAGGCCCAGCCCGGCTTCCTGGATCAGGTCATTCATGGGCGCGCCGTAGCGCTTGAACTTGGCGGCCATGGAGATCGCCAGGCGCATGTAGGCGGTGATCAGACGGTGCAGCGCCTCCTCGTCCCGCTCATCGCGCCACGCGTAGGCCAGTTTCAGTTCCGTTTCCGCGTCGAGCAGCTCCGCTTGCATCGCACGCCGTGACAGGCTCATTTCACCTGAATAACCGTCTAGTGCCATATCAACCCCCTGCTGGAAACGTTGCGTCCCATTTTATCGCTTGGCATATGAGTTACGCGCGGAGGTCCTATTTGGATCACCAGAAATGACGATATTTTCCGAAAGGAGCGAAAAATGCGCGTCGAATTGCCTCGGCTGACGCTGGTCCTCGGCGGGGCAGCTTCCGGAAAATCTGTGTTCGCAGAAGGGGTTGTCTCAAAAGCCGGACGCCCCCGCGTCTATATTGCGACGGCCATGGCATTCGACGAAGAAATGTCAAAAAAAATCGCGGATCATCGCGAAAGCCGCGGTCCGGACTGGCGCACGATCGAGGCGCCCCGGGATCTGACGGCGGCGTTCGAGCAGGTGGAGGCATCGGAGGTCGTGCTGCTGGATTGCGCGACCTTGTGGCTAAGCAATGTCATGCTGGCCGAGGAGGAGGTCGCGCTGGCGGTCGAGGATCTGTTTGAGGCGCTGGAGGATTGCGCCGCCCCGGTGGTGGTGGTCAGCAACGAGACCGGGATGGGGGTGGTGCCCGAGCACAAGCTGGGTCGCACCTTTCGCAACGCACAGGGGCGCCTGAACCAGCGTCTGGCCGCGAAGGCCGAATGCGTGGTGCTGGTGACGGCGGGGCTGCCCCTGTTCCTCAAGGGCAGCGCATGACCCGGGATTGGTACTGGGTCCGCCATGGCCCGACCCACGCCAAGGGCATGGTCGGCTGGACCGACCTGCCTGCAGATCTGAGCGAGGCCGCGGCCATCGCGCGGATCGACCGCGCATTGCCGCGCGAGGCCACCTGCGTGTCCTCGGATCTCAGCCGCGCCGTCGCGACCGCCGATGCCGTGGCCCCCGGGCGGGTCCGCCTGCCCCATACATCCGCCTTGCGGGAGATGCATTTCGGCGCATGGGAGATGCGCAATTTCGCCGACATCGAAGCCGAGGATCCCGAGCGGATCTTTGCGTTTTGGGATCAGCCCGGCGACAATGCCCCGCCCGGCGGCGAGAGCTGGAACGCCTTGCGGACCCGGGTGGATGGCTGGGTCGATACCTATGCCGGGCCCGGCCCGGTGATCGCCGTGGCGCATTTCGGCGTGATCCTCACGCAGGTGCAACGCGCCCTCCGGATCCCGGCACGCGAGACCTTTGCCCACAAGATCGACAACCTCTCGGTGACCCATCTGCGCCAGACCGGATCGACCTGGGAGGCGCTGGCCATCAACACCCGGCCTTGACCCCGCCCCCGCAGTTCGGGCCCACTCCGCCCAATAGGAGAGCCCATGCAGAACACACAGGTCATTCTGGCGCGCCGCCCCGTGGGCGTGCCGAGCCCCGCGCATTTCGAGATCATCCAGTCCCCGGTGCCCGAAATCGCCGCCGGGCAGGTCCTTGTCCGCACCACCCATTGGTCCGTCGATCCCGCCATGCGGGGCTGGGCCAATGACGTGCCAAACTATTCTCCGCCCGTGGCGCTTGGGACGCCCATGCGGTCCTTTGCCGTGGGGGATGTGATCGCTTCGCGCCATCCGGACTACGCAGAGGGGGATGTGGTCGAGGGGCTGCTTGGCTGGCAGACCCATGCGCTGGTCGACGGGGACATACTCGCGCGGAAGGTCAGCGAAACGGACCTGCCCCGGAGCTATGCGCTGGGCATTCTGGGGCTGAACGGGACCACGGCCTATTTCGGCCTGCTGGAGAGCTGCGGGGCCAAGGCGGGCGATACGGTGGTCGTCTCCACCGCCGCGGGCGCAGTGGGCTCGGCGGTCGGACAGATCGCCAAGCTCAAAGGCTGCCGGACGGTCGGGATCGCAGGCGGGCCGGAGAAGGTCGCGCAGTGCCTGTCGGATTTCCGGTATGACGCAGCCATCGACTACAAGGCCGAGGATGTGGACGCGGCCCTCGCGCGCCATTGCCCGGACGGGGTGGATTGCTATTTCGACAACACATGCGGGCCGATTTCCGACGCGGTGATGGGACATCTCGCCCAGGGCGCACGGATCACGATTTGTGGCACCGCCGCCGTGACCGAATGGGATCCGATCCCGTCAGGCCCAAGGGTGCACCGCCAGATGCTGGTGGCCCGGGCCCGGATGCAGGGCTTTCTGATCTTCGATTACAAGGACCGTTTGGCCGAGGCCCGCACCGCCCTGGCGGACTGGCTGCGCGCCGGGCAGATCACCACGCGCGAGCATATTCTGGACGGGCCCGAGCACGCCCCCGGCGCGATCGGGATGCTCTATCGCGGCGAAAATACCGGCAAACTGATCATCGCGGTCTGAGCCCAAAGCATCCATCACGTTTGGTGATGATTTTTGTCACGAGATACCGTTTTTCAGATGAATGCCCCCGGGATAAACGGGGCCCATGACTTATGACCTTCTGATCGCCGACCGCTCCTATTCCAGCTGGTCCCTGCGCGGCTGGCTCTGCCTCGCTGCCTTTGACCTGCCCCACACACTCACCGAGACCCGGATGTACACAGCCGGGTTCCGCGACGACCTCGCGGCCTTTGCGCCCGGGCTGACCGGGGCCGCCGCGCCGCGCACCGTCCCGATGCTGCGCCTGCCCGAGGGCGGGATCCTGAGCGACAGCCTCGCCATCGCCGAGACCCTCGCCGAGCGCCACCCGGAGGCCGGGCTGTGGCCTGCGGACCCGGTCGCGCGCGCGCTGGCCCGCAGCCTCGTGTCGGAAATGCATAGCGGTTTCACCGCCCTGCGCGAGGCTTGCCCGATGAACCTGAGCGTGGCCTATCGCGGCGTGCCGGTCTCCGAGGCGGTGCGCGCCGATCTCGACCGGCTGGAGGCCCTGTGGGCGGCCTGCCCCGCCGAGGGGCCGTGGCTGTTTGGGGACTACACGCTCGCGGATGCCTTCTTTGCGCCCGTGGCCATGCGCATCGCGGGCTATGGCCTGTCGGTCGGGGCGCAGGCCCAGGCCTATGTGGCAGCGCATCTGGCCCATGGCCTTTTGCGCGACTGGCGGGCCAAGGGGCTCGCACAGGCCGAGCAGAGCACCTATCTGCGGGACTTCGAGACCGTCGACTGGCCGGGCTGAAGCCCACCCGCGACCGCCACCCTACTGGGCCAGCAGTTTCAGGCCCTGTGTCACATCCATCCGAACGGACAAACGCAGGCCGGGTTCATCCCCGGCCTTCAGCGCGGCAATGATCAGCTTGTGGAAATGGGGTGCCTCGGTGCGCCGCAACCGTCCATAGAGCTTGCGCATGGTCGGGCCGAGCTGCAGCCAGACCGTCTCGGCCATGGCGAGGATCGCCGGCGCTTGAGCTCGCAGGTACAGCGTGCGGTGAAATTCCAGATTGGTGCGCAGGTAGCCGACCGCATCCTCGCGGGCGATGGCCTGGGCGATACTGGTCTGGATCATCTCCAGCCGTTCGATCAGCGCGATATGGGCCCGGGGCATGGCCCGCGCGGCCAGTTCCGGCTCCAGAAGGGAGCGCAGGGCCGCAAGCTCCTCGATCCGCTCGTTGGACAGCTCGGGCGTCGAGACCCGGCCCGAGGCGGTCAGGGTGAGCGCCCCTTCGGCCGCCAGACGGCGGACAGCTTCGCGCGCGGGCGTCATGGAGGCGCTGTATTCCTTGCCGATCCCGCGCAGGGTCAGCGCGGTCCCCGGCTCGAGCTCCCCATGCATGATGCGGGTGCGCAGGGACCGGTAGACCCGGTCATGCACATGGGGGGCGGCCGGGGCCGGATCGTTCGGGCGCGGTGTCAATAGCATGGCGCGCATCAGACCCATGGCCCCGGCCCGCGTCAATCCTTGAACCGGTAGCGATGCAGGCCCGCGCCTTCCTGCCGCAGCCAGGCACGGTGGCGGGCGTAATCGGGGCAGATCTCCGCCACCACGCGCCAATAGGCCGCCGAATGGTTCATCTCGACAAGATGCGCGACTTCATGGGCCGCGACATAATCGAGCACTTCGGGCGGGGCCATGATCAGCCGCCAGGAATACATCAGCCGCCCCGCGGAGCTGCAGGAGCCCCAGCGCGAGCGGGTGTCCTTGAGCGTGATACCCGAGACCTTGCGCCCGACCTGTGCGGCATAGTCGAGGCTGGCTTCGGTCAGCCGCTCGCGCGCCTCGGCCTTCAACAGGCCCGCCACATAGGCCCCCGGCACGGCAACCCGCTCGGGCACCTCGATGAAATCGCCCACCAGTCCGCCGCGCCGGGCTTCGGTGCGGACAAGCCGTGCCGGCCGCCCCTCGACCGGGATGCGATCGCCGATCCCGACGCTCTGTGCGACCACCAGTTGCGCGACCTGCGCCCGGACCCAGCTCTCCTTTTCGCGCAGGAAGGCGAGGGCCTCGCGCTCGCTCCCGCGGGTGGGAACGGTCAGCGTCACCCGCCCGTCCAGCCGCGAGACGCGCAGCCCATAGCGCTTGGCCCGACCGGACCGGCGCAAGGCGACCTGGATCGGCGGCTCCCCTTCAAGTTCGACGTCGCGCATAGGCTCCCCGTGGTGCTGACCTTGCAAAAGGCTTTGACACGCCCATCTGCTTGTGGCAACCGACCCCGATCCGATCCAGCAGCCGCTGCAAAGAGGAACTCGAATGCCCAAGGAAGACTGGGGCGTAAAACGCCTGTGCCCGACCACCGGTAAACGCTTTTACGACCTGAACCGCACGCCCATCATCAGCCCGTATACCGGCGAGGAAGTCGTGCTGGAGACCGGTCGCAAGTCGTCGGTGTCCCTGACCCGCGACAAGAAAGCCGCGCCGGAGGAACTGAAAGACGACGCAACCGAGGCCGAAGACGTGGTGCTCGACGACGCGGATGATGACGCGGATGTCGATCTCGCCGATGACGTGCTCGACGATGACGATGATGATGACACCGTCGCGCTCGACGATCTGAAGGACGTCGCATCCGAGGATGACGACTCCTGAAAAAAGGCGCGCAAAGAGCGTGAGAATCCCTCTTGCACTCCTCGCGCGGCTTACATAAACAACGCCAGCGGACGCGATAGCGACCGCTTCGGTTTGGGGCCTTAGCTCAGCTGGGAGAGCGCCTGCATGGCATGCAGGAGGTCAGCGGTTCGATCCCGCTAGGCTCCACCAAATCCCCCCCTCTGGTGGTCTGTGTCGATGCGCTCAGCGTGATCGTCCTGCGTGTTCGGCACACGCGGTCACGTCACCAGAACCACCACAGTCGCCATCGCCAGCAAGACCGATTCCACTGGCCCCCAGAGCATCCGTTCGGGTTTTGACGGCGTGATCCAATTTACCAGCGTCACCAAAGCCTGCACCCCGAGCGCGACCCGCCCGGTCCAACGCGGCCAATTGGGCCAGATGCCCACAGCCGAGAGGATCGCGCAGGCCATGGCCGCGAGGATGAAGATCGACACAAACGCCGCAACCCGCCCGGAGATCGGCAAGGCACCCTGATGTTTGCCCCCTTGGGTGATCCGGCCCCAGGGTGCTCCGGCGATCAGGGCGATCTGAAACCCGATAACACCGAGACAGGCGATCGCGTATCCGACTGCGAGACTTGTGATCAGGTTCATCCGCTGTCCTTGAACTCCGCCTTGTGACGGGCCCCATGTCCGGCCGAGAGTAGAACTCCAAGCCCCACTTGACGACTGCGAAAGCTCGGGGATCGACCGGCAAAGCGTCCAAAGACGCCTCCGCCCGCCCCCGACACACCCCGCGCGCCGAACCACCAGCGGGCCAAGCGCCCAAGGCCCGGCCACTTGCCGTTGACCCGATCCGGGGCGCGGGGCACAACCGGGCCATGATCACCCGCACCCACCAGAAAGACGATGCGGCCTCGGTCGCGGTCTATTCCGATTGCGAGCGCTACCGCTACGCCCTCACCCGCATCTGGGAGCCCGAGGGCGGTCGCATTCTCTTCGTTATGCTGAACCCCTCCACCGCCACGGAGGTGCAGAATGACCCCACGGTGGAGCGCTGCGAACGGCGCGCCCGGGCGCTCGGCTATGGCGGGTTTCGGGTCTGCAACATCTTTGCCTGGCGCGATACGGACCCCAAGGCCATGCGCGCCGCCGCCGATCCGGTCGGGCCCGCAAATGACGCGGCGATTCTTGAGGGGGCAGAATGGGCCGAGACCGTGCTCTGCGCCTGGGGCACCCATGGCGCCCATCTCGACCGCGGTCCAGCCGTCGCGCGGCTGTTGCGCCAGACCGACCGGCCCCTGACCCATCTGGGGCTGAGCAAGGCCGGGCATCCGAAACACCCTCTCTATATCTCTTACTCCGAACATCCCCGACCCTGGGAGGATCCCGCATGATCCCTGGCTTCACGCAGCGCTTTGTCGACACCAACGGCCTCCGCCTCTCGGTGCATGAGGCGGGCGGCGGTGCGCCGCTGGTCCTGCTCCATGGATATCCGCAGAATCATGCCTGCTGGGCCAAGGTCGCGCCGGAACTGGCCAAGCATTTCCGGGTGATCGTGCCGGATCTGCGCGGCTATGGCGACAGCGACGCGCCCGGGGATGACGCCGAGCATTCGGTCTATGCCAAACGCACCATGGCGCTGGATATCATCGGCCTGCTGGACCAGCTCGGGATCGACCGCGCCCATATCCTCGGCCATGACCGGGGCGGGCGGGTGACCTACCGGCTTGCGCTCGACCATCCCGACCGCGTGGACCGCCTCGGCATCATCGAGATCGTCCCAACGGGGCCGTTCTGGGCCAGTTGGACCGCAGAGCTCGCCATGAAGGCCTATCACTGGACCTTCCTCGCCCAGCCTGCGCCGCTGCCCGAGCGGATGATCGGCGCGGATCCCGAAGCCTATATGGATTGGACCCTGCAGACCTGGACCAAGGCGAAGTCGCTGGAGGTCTTTACCCCCGACGCGCTGGCCGGCTACCGCGCCCAGGCCCGTGATCCGGCGCGGATCCATGCCATGTGCGCCGATTACCGGGCGGGCGCGACCTATGACCGGGCGCTGGATGACGCGGACGCAGCCGCCGGGCGCAAAATCGCGGCGCCGCTGATGTTCCTCTGGGCGGAGGGCGGTTTCCCGGCTCAGACCGGCGATCCGGCGGGGCATTGGCGCGATTGGGCCGAGGATGTGCGCGATGCCTCCTGCCAGTCGGGTCATTTCGCCATGGAAGAGGTGCCCGAGGCAGTGCTCGAGACCTTTCTGCCCTTTTTTGCCGAGGCCTAGACCCCGCGCGGGTGCCGATCCGTCCAGTAGAGCAAGCCGAGCCCGACCGCGCCCGCCGCGGCCAGGGCCGCGATGCCCGGCTGGCTGCTGCCATTGGCGATGACCACCGCAACCAGCGCCCAGATCACCGTGGCCGAGTATTCGGGCGTCTCGGGGCGTTTGGGCT
The DNA here is from genome assembly GCF_049800775.1 of Dinoroseobacter sp. S375. Lineage (NCBI taxonomy): Bacteria > Pseudomonadati > Pseudomonadota > Alphaproteobacteria > Rhodobacterales > Roseobacteraceae > Dinoroseobacter > Dinoroseobacter sp. S375. The sequence goes on from NZ_JBNAFR010000009.1 coordinate 69,577, forward strand.
GCACCCAGCGCGCGATGGCGAATGCCAGGGCCAGCGCGATCACCGCCCAGACCCCATCCCCGAACCACAGCCCATATCCCGCAGCCACCGTGGCCAGCGACACGCAGGAGGCTGCCGTCAGCCATCCGGCATAGAGCGCGAGCGGCGTGCGCAGCCAGATCCGGTCACGGGACGGCGCCCGCAACAGCGCGACAATCGCCGGGATCAGCATCACGAAGATCAGAACGAAGGCCCCCAGCGCCGAGCGCGTCGCCACAAACAACCAAGGCGTGCCCGCCGCGAGACTGACAATGAGCGGCCAGCGGACATGATCCCAATCCTGCGCCTGGGCCCGCCGGAACAGGCCGAACCCCGCAGAGGCCACCAGCCAGAGATAGATCACGCCCCAGATCGCGAAGGCGTAGCCCGCGGGCTGCACAGGTGGGTCGACCTGCGGCACCGGGAGCTGATCCGGGCGAAAGCCAGTGAAGGGCGGGCTGGCCAATGGCGAGAGCACGAAGGTCAGGGTGAGCAGGGCGACGAGAAGCGCGAGAGGTCTGAACATGCCACAGCTTATCCCGCCGCCCGGGCCGGGGTCCATCGCCCTGCGGCCCTCAGGACAGATCGCCGCCCGAAAAAGGGGTTTTCAAGGCCCGCGATATTTCCTATACGCGCGCATCCGCCTGACCTGCCCGCAGGGAGGGGGACGCTTATATGGGCCCTGCTGGACGACATCCCGGCTTGTGCCGTCACACAAACCTGAACAGGAGATCCCGATGTCGATCACGATCGAAGAAAAGACACGCCTCATCAAGGAATACGCGACCAAGGAGGGCGACACCGGCTCTCCCGAGGTGCAAATCGCGATCCTGTCGAGCCGCATCTCGACCCTGACCGAGCACTTCAAGACCCACAAGAAGGACAACCACTCCCGTCGTGGCCTTCTCAAGCTCGTGGCCCAGCGCCGCAAGCTGCTGGACTATGTGCGCGGCAAGGACGAAGCGCGCTACCAGAAGCTGATCTCGTCCCTGGGTCTGCGCCGCTAAGCGCACCAGCGACAGAACCGACCAAGGCCCGCTCGAAAGAGCGGGCTTTTTTGTGCCCGGATCATGTCGCGCGCCGCGCGGCGTCGGCTCAGACGGCGCGGTACATCAGCGTCGTGCCATGCAGGGTCTGTCCGTCCGGATCATAGGCATAGCCCGGGATCACGCCTGCCTTCTGGAACCCGACGCTGCCATAGAACAGCTCGGAGACATCGCCCGTGCGGGTATCCAGCGTCACGAGCGTCCTGCCCGCGCTGCGCGCCTCGGCGAGCGCTCTGTCCATCAGGGCGTGGCCCACGCGGCGGCGGCGGCTCTCGGGGTGGACCATCATCTTGGCGATCTCCGCGCGGTGCGGCTGGTTTTGAGGCATGGCCAGGATCACCTGCACGGTCCCGACGAGACGTCTGCCGAGGTAGGCCCCCAGCAGCACACGCTCCCCGCTCGCTAGGGCCGCGCCGATATCGCGCCGCCAGAAGCGCTCCGCCTCCTCCTGGGTAATCGCCGCCAGAAACCCGATCGCCGCGCCCTCCTGCACACAGTCCCGCAGCAAGCCGCAGAGATCCTCGAACTGATGAACCAGATCGGCGGGTGAAATCGGGCGTATGTCACATGTCTGGTCGGTCATGACAGCGCGATCACGTATTTGCAGGGGGCATGGCTGGTCTCGAAAACCGTCTCGCCGAACAGGACGTAGCGCAGGCAATCGCCCGAACGCAGGCGATGGGGCGTGCCTTCGACCGTGATCGCCATCTCGCCCGACAGGACATAGACGTGATGCTCCTGCCCGGGGATGGCGGGGGCGTCATAGGCGATGCGCTGCCCCGCCTCCAATGTGCCTTCAATCAACTCGATGGACAGCGTCCCGTTCGGCGGCGACACGCTGCGGCGCTCAAAGCCATGCGTCGGATCCTGCCAGACCGCCTGATCCGCGCGTCTCATCACCGGCTGGAACCCCTGTTCCAAGGGCCCGAGCAGATGCGACATGGGCAGGGCATAGACCGTCGCCAGCCGCCCGAGGGTCTCGGCGGTTGGGCTCACTTCGGCGTTTTCGATGCGCGACAGGCTGGCCCGGCTCACGCCGCTGCGGTCGGCAAGTCTGGCAAGGGTGAGGCCGTGGCGGTCCCGCAGATCGCGCAGATGGCTGGCCAGCCGGGTTGTTTCGGAAGACGTCTCGAATCTCATATCCGAGATTTATCCCAAATTCGGGATATCAGGCAAGATCCGATGCGGCAGCTGCGCAGGGAACGCCCAGCGCGCGCGTCAGGGCGGGCCGCTCAGGTCCAGATCCGCCACCAGCGGGTAATGATCCGTCGGCCACTCGCCCTCGAATTGCTGGCGCAGGACCACCGGCGGGCCAAGCGCCGCCACCGGACCGGCCAGCGCGATATGGTCGATCGCGCCAAAGAGGTTGAGACCCCGGTTGAAATGATACGTCGCGCCCGCGACCGGCAGGAAATCCCAGCCCGCCGCCTCAAGGATCTCGACCGTGGTTGCCCCCAGCCGCGCATTCAGATCCCCGACCAGCACCACCCGCTCCCCCGCCGCGAGCGGTGCGGCCAGTCGTTCGGCCACCAGCGCTGCCGAGAGCCGCCGGTTCGAGCCGCTCTTGAACTCGAAATGGACATTGACCACGCGCAGCTCTTCGCCGCTTTGCAGATCGCGGAACCGCGCCCAGGAGGCAAAGGCGGGCCAGGACCCGTTGAAGGTCCGCGAATAGATCACGTCCGGTGTGTCCGAGAAGAAGAACCAGCCCTCCTCCAGCGGTACGAGCCGGTCCGCGCGGTAAAAGATCGGCTGGGTTTGGGGGACCTGCCGCCAATCGCCATGGTGGGTCGCCGCATAGCCCGGGTTTTCCGCCAGCAGCCAGTCGCGGGCCAGATTGACACTGCCATCCGAGCCGTTCTGAAAGCTCTCCATCTCCTGAAAGGCCACGAGATCCGCATCCAAAGCCTTGAAGGCCGCATCGAGCGGGCGCTTGCGCCGCTCCCAATCGCCGCGAGACCAGGGCCCGTCGGCCTGCGACAGAACGATGTAATGCACGTTGTAGCTGGCCAGCCGCAGCGCATCGGCCGGAGCCCCGGCCAAGGACGCCGTGCCCGAATGGCGCCAGACCTGGGCACAGGCCGCCAGCGCCAATCCCACCAACCCAAAGACCAGCCCTTTCAAAACCCGCCGCATCGCCGCTCCCTTTTGTGCCGCTGCCTACGGCGAAAATACCGCATCCTGTTAGCGCGCAAAGATTGCCGGTTTTCTTGGCGACACAAAACGTGTATCTGCCGCGCATCTGAGACGTGACGCTCGGACCCCGGCGTGATGCGAAGGACAGGGGTCGGCGGCAATGGGGCCGCCACATGAACGGGAGACCCGGAAGGCCGGGAGTGCTCCCCTACAGGAAAAACAGATGTTCAAAGAAGTCAAAAAGACAATGGAATGGGGGGAAGATACGCTGACCCTCGAGACGGGCAAGATCGCCCGTCAGGCCGATGGCTGCGTGATCGCCACCTATGGCGAGACCTCCGTGATGGCGGCCGTCACCTACGCCCGGGCCCAGAAGCCGGGTCAGGATTTCTTCCCGCTGACCGTTCACTACAACGAGAAATACTATGCCGCCGGTAAGATCCCCGGTGGTTTCTTCAAGCGCGAGGCGCGCCCGACCGAGAAAGAGACGCTGACCAGCCGTCTCATCGACCGTCCGATCCGCCCGCTCTTTGTCGACGGGTTCAAGAACGAAGTGCTGGTGATCTGCACCGTGCTGTCCCACGATCTGGAAAACGACCCGGATATCGTTGCGATGATCGCGGCCTCGGCTGCGCTGACCATTTCCGGTGTGCCCTTCATGGGTCCGATCGCGGGTGCACGCGTGGGCTTCGAGGATGGCGAATACGTCCTGAACCCGGTCGTGGACGACATGCAGGACCTACGGTCGAACCCCGATCAGCGTCTGGACCTCGTCGTGGCAGGCACCAAGGACGCCGTCATGATGGTGGAATCCGAGGCCTATGAGCTCAGCGAAGCCGAGATGCTGGGTGCTGTGAAATTCGGTCACGAGCAGATGCAGCCGGTCATCGACCTGATCATCGATCTGGCCGAAGACGCCGCGAAAGAGCCCTTCGATTTCCAGGCGCCGGATTACTCCGAGCTCTATGGCAAGATCAAAGCGGCGGGCGAAGAGCAGATGCGCGCCGCCTTCGCGATTTCCGACAAGCAGGAGCGGGTCTCCGCGATCTCTGCGGCGCGGGACGCGATCCTCAGCACCCTGAGCGATGACGAGCAGACCGATGCGAACCTTGGCTCCGCGATGAAGAAGCTGGAATCCAGCATCCTGCGCGGCGACGTGGTCAAGAATGGCCGCCGGATCGACGGGCGCGCGCTGGACACCGTGCGGCCGATCGTGGCCGAAGCGGGCCTTCTGCCCCGGACCCACGGCTCGGCGCTGTTCACGCGCGGCGAGACCCAGGGCCTCGTGGTCACCACGCTGGGTACGGGCGACGATGAGCAGTTCATCGACGCGCTGCATGGCAACTTCAAATCCAACTTCCTGCTGCACTACAACTTCCCGCCCTACTCGGTCGGCGAAGTGGGCCGCTTCGGCCCTCCGGGACGGCGCGAGATCGGCCACGGCAAGCTCGCATGGCGCGCGCTGCAGGCGGTTCTGCCCGCGGCAACCGACTTCCCCTACACGATCCGCATCGTGTCGGAGATCACCGAATCCAACGGCTCCAGCTCGATGGCATCGGTTTGTGGTGGCTCCCTGTCCATGATGGATGCGGGCGTTCCGCTCAAGGCACCGGTCGCCGGTGTGGCCATGGGCCTGATCCTTGAGGATGATGGCTCCTACGCGGTTCTGACCGACATCCTCGGCGACGAGGATCACCTCGGCGACATGGACTTCAAGGTGGCAGGGACCGAAGACGGCATCACCTCGCTGCAGATGGACATCAAGGTTGCAGGCATCACGCCCGAGATCATGGAAAAGGCCCTCGACCAAGCGAAAGCCGGTCGTCTGCACATCCTCGGCGAGATGGCACAAGCCCTCTCCGAAGGGCGTTCGGAATTCTCCGAGCACGCGCCCCGCATCGAGACCATGCAGATCCCGACCGACAAGATCCGCGAAGTCATCGGCTCCGGCGGCAAGGTCATCCGCGAGATCGTGGAAACCTCCGGCGCGAAAGTGGACATCAACGATGACGGCATCATCAAGATTGCCTCCGCCAATGGCGAAGCGATCAAGAAGGCCTATGAGATGATCCACTCGATCGTGGCCGAGCCCGAAGAGGGCAAGGTCTATACCGGGACCGTGGTGAAGATCGTCGATTTCGGCGCCTTCGTGAACTTCTTCGGCAAGCGTGACGGTCTGGTCCATGTGTCCCAGATCGAGAACCGCCGCCTGAACCATCCGTCGGATGTTCTGAAGGAAGGTCAGGAAGTGAAGGTCAAGCTTCTGGGCTTTGATGATCGCGGCAAGGTGCGCCTGTCGATGAAGGTCGTCGACCAGGAGACCGGTGAAGAGATCAAGAAGGAAGCGCCCGCCGACTAAGCGGCCCTGCCTTTGCGAGACTGCGAGCACCCCCGGCCCCCTGCCGGGGGTGTTTGCTTTTGCGGCCTTGGGCCTTGGCGGCCCTGCCCCGATGGTTCATGTTGCAGATCCGGGATCGGCCCTTGTCGATCTATCCTTTTGATTCATCGCTTGAGTGCCCCAATGCCGACGACCCTCCCCCCTGTACCGCAGGCGCGCCCCACCGATACGTTCCGAGCGGCTCTTCTGGTCTTTGCACTGGCGCTCTTGGCGGCCCTCTGGGCGGTTCAGGCCGCAGCCCAGTCGACCTTCCCGATCCCCGGGATCGGCGGCAGCAGCACCAGCGAGCCCGCGGCCAGTGACGCGCCAGAGCCGGAGCCGACGCCGCAGGACCCCACTCAGGCCCTGATCGATATCCTGCAGGATGATGCGGCGCGCGCCGCCCTGATCGCCCAGCTGGAACAGGCGGCAGGCGAAAGCCCGCCTGTGGATGAAACCCAGGGCGGCGCAGGCCCACGCAGCGCGGTTTCCCCCTCCGAGGTCGCTCCACCGACGACGACGAGCACCGCGCCAGAGGGGAATTTCTCTACACGGCTGGTGCATCAGCTGCGCACCGAAGTGGCGTCGGATGTGCGTGATTTCGTGGCCCGGGTGAACCGGATCCCGACGACCCTGATGCTCGCACTGCGGGGGTTCGAAACCGAGATCATCCTCTCGGTGATCCGCGATCTGGCCGAGGCGGTGCTCATCAGTTACGCCGCGCTTATCGCGCTGCGCCTGGCAACGCGGCCCATGCTGCGCGCCCTGGGACGGCGCGCCATCAGCGCCAACTGGTTCTACCGGCTCATCCTGCGGCTGGTCGGCACCGCAATCATTACCCTCGCCATCCCCATTGCCGGGGTGATCGGCGTCACCGCGGTGACATTCCTGATGGAAAACGGCGAAGGCGGCGCGACCTTCAGCACCGCGCAGACCGCCTTTTTCGCGGCCTTTGTGCTGGTCGAGACGCTCAAGATCCCGTCGCGCTTTGTCCTGACACCCCGGTCCAGAGACCTTCGCCTGATCGCGGTCGGAGACAAGGCAGCACGCCGGATGCAGCGCATGCTGGCCTTTGCCATCGGACTGGCCGGGTACGGGCAGCTGGTGGCCGTGCCGGTGGTCACCGCCGAGACATCGATCTTCATCGGACGGGCGGTTTCGACCCTGCTGGGCGCGGTGGTGATCCTCTATCTGCTTATCGTTGTGCTGCGCTATCGCAAGGCTGTGGCGAAATGGTTGACCCGGAATTCCGAGGAGGACGCCACGCTGGACGAGGTGTTGGCCTTCTTCGCCATCCGCTGGCATTGGCCGGTGCTACTCTATCTCGGCTATCTGCTGACCGTCGTGCTGACTCGACCGGGCAATGTTCTGGGCCCACTGGCCATTGATACGGTCAAGGTTCTGGCGATCATCGCAGCGGGAGGGACGGCAACAGCCCTCGCCCGCCGCGCCACCCGGCGTCGTGTGCGCCTGCCCCAGATGGTCGACAGCCGCCTGCCCCTTCTGGCGGGGCGGCTCAACCGGCTGCTGCCTGCCACGTTGATCGTGATCCGGATCGGTATCGTGGCGGTGGTCGTGCTCGGCGTGCTCGATGTGCTGGGTGGTTTCGATCTGAGCGGATATCTCGCCTCAGCGGCCGGGGCGAACTTCATCAGCGCCCTCTTCGGTGTGGCCTTTGCGACGATCCTCGTGACGCTGGTCTATCTGGCGATTTCGTCCTGGGTGGATTACCAGCTCAACCCGTTTGTCGGCACCGCCCCGACGCCGCGCATGATCACCCTGCTCACACTGCTGCGTAACGCGGTGACCATCGTGTTGGTGATTTTCGGAGCGATGTTCACCTTGTCCGAGCTGGGCCTGAATATCGGCCCGCTTCTGGCCTCTGCCGGGGTGCTGGGGCTCGCCATCTCCTTCGGCGCGCAGAAGCTCGTCGAGGATATCATCACCGGCGTCTTCATCCAGTTCGAGAACGCGATGAATGTCGGGGACGTGGTGGATGTGGGCGGCGTGGTCGGCGCGGTCGAAAAGCTCACCGTGCGCTCGGTCACCCTGCGTGACGTGCAAGGGGTCGTCCATATGATCCCCTTCTCCTCGGCCTCGATGATCTCGAACTACATGCGCGAGTTCTCGTTTTACGTCTGCGATATGGGCGTGGCCTATCGCGAGGATATCGAGGTCTCGAAACAGGCGATGTTCGACGCGTTCGAAGAGCTGCGCGCAGATCCCGAACAGGGGGCCTTCCTGCTGGGGGATCTGGAATGGTTCGGCCTGAATTCCTTTGGTGACAGCGCGATCGTGCTGCGCGCGCGGATCAAGACCCAGCCGGGCAAGCAATGGGGCGTGGGGCGGGCCTACAACCTGATCCTCAAGCGGATCTTCGACGAACGCGGGATCGAGATCCCCTTCCCGCATCAGACGATCTATTTCGGCGAGGATCGCAAGGGCAAGGCCCCGCCGGTGCATGTGATGATGCAGACAAGCAGCCCCGAAGCTTCGCAGGCCCATCCGGTGGCCGATGCGGTCCCCGATGCCAGCGGGCCGCAAGTGCTGGACGTGCCCGCCAGCGATGGCGACGATCCGGGACGGTAACCCGCCCCGGACCGAGCGCCCCCACCACGGGACGACAGGACGTCTGCGGGGCTAGGCCCGGAAGTCCAGAATGGGCTGCGAGGTGTCGATCCCCGCATCCTCAAGCGCTTGCTGCAAGAGGCTGCTGAAATCCGTATCCGCGTCGGTCTCGGAGGCCTCTTCCTCCAACTGTTCGACAATGGATTGCAGGGTCTGGACCGCGGCACTGTCCGGGCCCTTCGACCCTTGCGCCCCCCCGGGACCGCCGCCTCCGCCACCGCCGGGGGGCGGACCGCCCGCGCCACCGGGTCCACCGCCGCCGCCGGCGGGCTTGCCCGCAATCCCGGCCTGCGCGGCCAGTTCACGGGCATCGAATCCGGCAGATCCGAGTGCCTCGGTCAGCGCGGCGCCGCGCTGGATCTCGAGATCCCGGATCCCTTCGACGAGGCTCCGGGCGTCCTCATCGGACAGTGTCTCTGCGTCGTAGTTCGACAAGAGATCGTCCAAGCCTTGCTGTTGCGTCTCGGACAGGGGTTTGGCCCCCAAACTCGCGCTTGGGGAAGGTGGCACACCACCTTGAACAGACAGCATGGGCCGTCTCCTTCTGCTGGCCCGCCGGGGCTGGTCGGGCCCCCTCGGGATAGGCAGAAAGCCTTGCAAAAGGCCTAGGCGCGTCCGGCGAAATGCGCCGTATTCATGTTGAATTTGCGGATTTTCCGAGGCACCGCTCAAGAGAACGCGTCGGCGAACTGGTCCCGCAGGACGTTCTTCTGGACCTTGCCCATGGTGTTGCGCGGCAGCGCGTCCATCACCACCAGCTTGCGCGGCTGCTTGAACCGGGCGAGCTCGGTCGTGATCTGGTCGGCCACGGCTTCCAGATCGATCTCCGCCCCGCCCCGGGGCACGAGCACGCCCACGACGCTCTCGCCGAAATCCGGATGGGGCACGCCGATCACCGCGGATTCCAGAACGCCCGGCGCTTGATCCAGAGCCAGCTCCACCTCCTTGGGGTAGATGTTGTAGCCCCCGGAAATGATCAGGTCCTTGCCGCGCCCGACGATCTGCACATAGCCCTGGTCATCGATCAGCCCGAGATCGCCGGTGATGAAGAACCCGTCCGCGCGCAGCTCGGCGGCGGTCTTCTCCGGCATCTGCCAGTAGCCCTGAAAGACATTGGGCCCGCGCACTTCGATCTGGCCGATCTCGCCCTGGGCCAGCTCGGCCCCGGTCTCGGGATCGGTGATCTTGAGCTCGATCCCCGGCAGTGGATGGCCAACCGTGCCCGCGCGGCGCGCGCCGTCATAGGGGTTCGAGGTGTTCATGTTGGTCTCGGTCATGCCGTAGCGTTCGAGGATCCGGTGCCCGGTGCGGTCCTCGAACTCCCGGTGGGTCTCCGCCAGGAGAGGGGCAGAGCCGGACACGAAAAGCCGCATATGAGCGACCAGATCCTTGTTGAACCGCGCATCGGCCAGAAGCCGCGTGTAGAAGGTCGGCACCCCCATCATCGAGGTGGCGCGCGGCAGGGCGGCGATCATGGCATCCGTGTCGAATTTCGGCAGGAAGATCATCGATCCGCCCGCCAGCAACGTGATGTTCGTCGCCACGAACAGCCCATGGGTATGGAAAATCGGCAGGGCATGGAGCAGCGTGTCCTCCGCCGTGAAGCGCCAGTAGTCGATCAGCACCTCGGCATTGGACAGCAGGTTCTCCTGGCTCAGCATCGCGCCCTTGGACCGGCCCGTCGTGCCCGAGGTGTAGAGAAACGCCGCCAGATCCTCCCGCGTGCGGGGCACGGTTTCGAAACTGGCCGGGGCTTGCGCGGCGGCATCGGCAAAGCTGCCCTCGCCCGCGCCCCCCAGGGTCAGAAGGGCTGCGCCCGCCTCGGCGGCGACGGGGGCAAGCCCGGCCTCGGCCCGGGGGTCGCACAGCACGAGTTTCGCCCCGGAATTGCCGACGAAGTAGCTGACCTCCGCCGGGGTATAGGCGGTGTTTAGCGGCAGGAAGACGATCCCCGCCTGCACACAGGCCGCATAGACCGCCAGCGCCTCTGGGGATTTCTCGACCTGCACCGCGAGCCGGTCTCCGGGGGCGAGCCCCTGCCCCGTCAGCGTTGCCGCGTACCGGGCGGCCAGGGCCACGAAATCCCCATGGCTCAGGGTGCTGCCATCGGGCAGGTGGAGGAACGGCGCTGCGCTCCCGACATGGGCACCGAACAGGGCGTCATACAGCGGATTGGTCATATCTCGGTCTTCTCTTTCAGGTCGGCGGCGGGCGCGCGCTTGGCAAGGGCGGCCACATCGCGGGTCGTGACGATCCGCGCGTCGCTGGCATAGGCGGTGTGGTTGTCGGTGATCCGGTCGAGATCGTAAAGGTAGTTCACCATCACCCCACCGGATTGGGCTCGGCCATTCTCGGACAGATCCGCCGCCGCATGGAGCGCGTGGATCAGCGCGCCGTTGCCCAGATGGAAGCGGGCCACCGGGTCGCGCGGACCCGCCCCGCGCCCCTTGACCTGGGTCAGGTAATGGGCGGCCAGGGCGCGCTGCGCCTCGGGGGCTTCGGGCCAGTCCAGACCGGCCTCGGCCACCCAGCCCTTCAGCCCCGGCAGCGGCGAGAGGGTGACGAAATTCGAGATCTGCGGCAATTCCCGCTGCAGGTCGCGCACCACCTGCTTGATCAGAAAGTTCCCGAAGGAGATCCCGGCGAGCCCCGCCTGACAATTCGAGATCGAATAGAACGCCGCCGTGGTCGCCTGCGCCGGGTCCATCTCGACCCGTTCCGCCGCAAGCAGAGCCTGGATCGAGCCGGGCACCCCGTCGAGCAGGGCGACCTCGACGAAGATCAGAGGCTCATCGGGCATGGCCGGGTGGAAGAACGCGAAACAGCGGCGGTCCTCAGGTTCCAGCCGTCGGCGCAGGTCGTCCCAGCTGTCGATGGCGTGGACAGCTTCATAGGCGATGATCTTCTCGAGGATATGGGCCGGGCTTTCCCAGGTGATGGGACGCAGCACCAGAAAGCCGCGGTTGAACCAGCTTTTGAAGAGATGCCGGAAGTCGAGATCGACGCGTGCCAGCGCCGGGTCCTCACCCAGCATGCTCAGCAGATCGGCGCGCATGGCCACAAGCTGTGCCGTGGCGCCCTGTACCTGGTTCAGACGCCGGGCCAGCTCTTGCCGGGGCGGCTCACTCAGGGCCGCGAACCGGCGATAGGCCCTCGCATCGCGGTCCGTGCCGAAGGCGGCCAATGCCTCCTCCAGAGCGGCGAGGTCGAGATCCATCTCCTCGGCGAGGAAGCGAAACCAGTCCTGTCGTTCGTCCCGCCCCGCCGCCGCGTAGCGATCGAGCAGGGCATGGGCCAGCGCGCCGCCCGTCCCCTCGGCCCGGGTCTCAACGAGGGCGCGGCTAAGCTCGGGCAGGGAGCGGCCATCGGGCGCACCGGCCCTGTAGCGCCGCTCAAAGAGCGTGCCGAGGAGATCCGCCATCACGCTCAAAAGCTGGGCCCCATCACCGCGTCAGGCAGCCATGTGGCGATGCCCGGGAAGACGCACAGGATCAGGATCGCGATCACCATGCAGGCCACGAAGGGCAGCGAACCCATCAGGATGGTCTTGAGCTTGATGTCCGGCGCGATGCCGTTGATCACATAAAGGTTCAGACCCACGGGCGGCGAGATCAGCCCGATCTCCATGTTGATCGTCAGGATCACCGCGAACCAGATCGGGTCGAATCCGGCGGTGGTGATGATCGGCAACAGCACCGGCGCCGTCATCAGGATCACCGCCACGGGCGGCAGGAAGAAGCCCGCGACCAGAAGGAAGACATTGATCGCCGCCATCAGGACCCAGCGATTGACCTCCAGCGTGCCGATCCACTCGGCAATGGCCTGGGTGATGAAGAGGCTCGAGAGCATGTAGGAAAACACGCCCGCCGCGGCGATGATGAAGAGGATCATCACGCTTTCCTTGGTACTGTCGCGCAGCACCGTCCAGAGCGCGGAAGGCGCCCAGAGCTTGTAGATGATCATCGCGATCAGCAGGCACAGGAGGGCCCCCACCGCCGCCGTCTCGGAGGGTGTCGCGATCCCGCCATACATGGCGTAGAGCACGCCGATGATGATCCCGATAAAGGGCAGGACGCGGGGCAGGATCTCGAGCTTTTCCTTCCAAGTATAGACCGTGCGGGACATCACGGCGGTGTTCCCGGATTTCCACGTGGAATAGAGTGACCAGGCCATGAAAAGTCCGACCAGCAGCAGCCCGGGAAAGACCCCGGCGAGGAAGAGGCGGCCAATCGAGGTTTCGGTCGCGATGCCATAGACGATCATGGTGACCGAGGGCGGGATCAGGATGCCCAGCGTGCCCCCCGCCGCGATGGACCCTGCGGCGACCCCGTCCGGGTAGCCGCGCTTGCGCATCTCGGGAATGCCCATCTTGCCGATGGCGGCACAGGTGGCCGGGCTGGACCCGGACATGGCCGCAAACAGCGCGCAGGCCCCGAGGTTGGAAATCACCAGACCACCGGGCACCCGGGTCAGCCAGCGCTCCAACGCCTCATAGAGGTCGGCCCCCGCCCGCGTGGAGGCAATCGAGGCGCCCATGATGATGAACATCGGGATCGACAGCAGCGCGAAATTGTCGAGCTTGCCGAAGAAGATCTCGGGCATCAGCTCCAGCGAGCGCATGCCGTCGAAGACGATCAGGAACCCGGCGGAGACGATCAGCAGGCCAATGGCCACGGAAACGCCGGAGAACAGGACAATGATGGTGGCAAAGGCGACCAACGCGCCCAGCGTGAGGGGATCCATTACGCGTCCTCCTCAAGTCCGAATGGCGTATCGATCCGCAGCAGGACCGCCACCAGATCGGCGATGAGCTGCAGCATCAGCAGGCCAAAGCCCAGCGGGATCGCGAGATAGGGAATCCAGAGCTTCGGGCCCCAGACCGTGTCCGAGCGCCAGCCCCGATCCCAAGCGAAATGCCAGTATTCGAACCCGTAGAACAGCATGACCCCGATGATCAGGATCGACATGCTCAGGGTGAAGATCGCCATGCCCCGGCGCAGGCGCGGGCCCATCATCAGTGGGATCAGATCCACATTCACATGCCCGCGCAGGCGCTGGACATAAGGCAGCCCGATCAGGGTCGCGGCCACTACGAGGTAGATCACCGCCTCGGTCTGCCACACCGTCGAGCCGTTCAGCACGAAGCGGATGAAGATCATCTGGCAGGTCAGGCCGACCGCGATGACAATCATCGAAGCCGAGAGCCAACCGGCGAGTGTCGAGAGAGCTGCCACAGCCTTCAGGAAGGGGTTTCCCCCTGTCCGGGCCACGGCAGCAGAGCTTTGCCCTGCCATGGACTGACCTCAGTTCTTGGAATTCCGGGGAATAGGGGCGGCGGCGGGCGCCGCCCCGAGCGGTTCAGCTGTCGATCACTCGACCGACAGCGCCAGATCCAGCAGTTCCTGGCCGCCCGGCGTATCCTCGATGAACTTGGCGTAGGAGGTCTCCTGCGCCAGCGAACGCCAGGCGTCGAAGTCTTCCTGGCTCATGGCAGCGATCTCGACCCCGGCCTTTTCAAAGACTTCCGCCGAGGCGGCGTCCTGCTTCTTGGCTTCTTCGAGGTAGTGCGCCTCGGCCTTGGCGGCCCCGGCCATCAGCGCGGCCTGCTGCGCCTCGTTCAGCCCGTCAAAGGTGGATTTGTTCATCAGAAGCGGCTGATACATGAACCACAGTGCGAAATCCGAGGCCGGCGTGTAGCAGGCGACCTGCTCGTAGATCCGGTAGGACACAAACGAGCTCGACGAGGTATTCGCCGCGTTCAGAACGCCGGTCTGCATCGCATTGTAGATCTCGGAGCTGGCCATGGAGGCGATGGACGCACCCGCGCCCGCCAGCATCTGCTCGAACGCCTTGCCCGCCGCGCGGGTCTGCATTCCCTGCACATCGGACGGCGCCGTGATGCACTTGTCCTTGCCGACAAAACCGCCAGCCAGATAGCCATGGACCAGAACCATCACGTCATCTTCGGCCATCTTGGCCTCGATCGCGTCCATGAAAGCACTCTCATTGAGACGCGCGGCATGGTCATGGTTCTTCACCAGCCCTGGCATCAGGGTCAGGTTGAACGCCGGCTGCTGTCCGCCTGCATAGCTGAGCGGAAAGACCGTCATGTCGAGCTGTCCGCGCGACAGGGGCTTGTACTGCTCCCGGGCCTTGAAGAGCGATTGCGAACCGAAGATCTTGATCTCGAGATCCACATCCGCCGCGGCCACTTCATCGGCCACGATCTGGGCGACCTGATGACGGATATCCTTGTTCGACCACTGATGCGACAGGCGCAATTCGGTTGCCCCCGCAGTGGTGGCCAATCCCAGGGCTGTTGCCGCAACGGCGGCCAGCAAAGATGATTTCATGTCGTTTCCTCCCTTATCCGCGCCGCATCTCGCTCGGGCGCGCTAACCTTAAGCTTAGGGAGGCACGGGCAACTGTCAATCATATTGTATACAATTTTTGCGCCATTGCATTCTATCGCCATGCGGGGCATCATCCCCGGATGGAGACGCGCCGCGCCGATACCATCGCCCTTGAGCTGGAGAACATGATCCTCACCGGCGCCTTCGCCGATGGCGACAGGTTGAACGAGATCAAGCTCGCGGCCCATTTCAACGTCTCCCGCACCCCGATTCGCGAAGCATTTCATCAACTTGGAACCGCCGGGCTCGTTGAACAAATCCCCCGTCGCGGGGTCTTTGTTCGCCATCCGGGACCGATGGAACTGGTCGCCCTCTTTGAATACATGGCCGAGCTTGAGGCCGCCTGCGGTCGCCTTGCCGCCCCCCGGATCTCTGAGTCCGCTCTGGCTGCGCTGGAGGCCGCGAACGCCACCTGCGCCGAGGCCGTGGCCGCCGGAGACAGCGATGGCTACTATGCCGAGAACGAGCGCTTTCACCGGATCATCTACGCGGAATGTGGCAATTCCTATCTGCAAAACGACGTGGAACGCCTGCATAAGCGGCTCAAACCCTTCCGCCGGATGCAGTTGCAATTGCGCGGGCGTCTGGCCCAATCCATGGCCGAACACAAACAGATCGTCGCGGCCCTGACCGTCGCCGACGGCGATGCCGCGGCGGCCATCCTGCGCGATCACGTGGCCGTTCAGGGCGAGAAATTCCATCATCTCCTGGCCGGATTGAAGCAGGTCGCCGAATAAACGCGCGCCTTTCCACCGCCCCGGGATTTGAGATCAGCTGTTTTTTGCGCTAAAGCTCGCCGTCGACCATCCCGTGGGTGGATTTCAGGACGAGTTTGTTAGGTACGCAGGGATGACAGAGATTTTCACAGATCGCATGATCGCGTCGGTGTTGGAACGTGTGGCCAGCGCCGAGGGCGTCGATTATGAGCTGGCCCGCGCCTTGGCCGAGGAGTTCCCCGAGGCCAGCGGCCTCGCCCTCGTCTTCGCGATCACCTCGGCCGCCAGCGGGCTGGAGGATATGTCCGGCGACGCCAAGGTCCCCGCGCTCTACCGTCTGGCCGCAATGATCGCCGCGGATCTGTTTGCCTATGAGGCGCGCAACGCGCCCCTCCCCGATGGCGAGACCCTGCGCGCGCTCTGGCTCTCGGAATTGCCCGGTCAGGACTGAGCGGCTTCGGCGGCGGCCCGGATCGCCGCAATATTTGCGCCGTACGGGGCCGGATCAGACACCGATCCCCCCTTGAACACGGCGGATCCGGCCACCAGCACATCCGCCCCGGCCGCGGCCACCAGAGGTGCCGTGGTTGGGGTCACGCCGCCATCGATTTCGATATGGATCGGACGGTCCCCGATCATCGCGCGCAAGTCGCGGATCTTGGCGCTCAGATCGATGAATTTCTGCCCGCCAAAGCCCGGGTTGACGGTCATCACGCAGACCAGATCCACCATATCCAGCAGATGGGCCACATCACCAAGTCCGGTCCCCGGGTTCAGCGCGAGCCCCGCCTTGGCCCCCGCCCCGCGGATCGCCTGCAGGGTGCGGTGAATATGGGGTCCCGCCTCCAGATGGGCGGTGATCACATCCGCCCCGGATTGTGCGAAAGCCTCGATATAGGGATCGACCGGTGCGATCATCAGATGGACATCCATCACCCCCTTTATATGCGGCCGGATCGCGGCACAGGTCGCCGGGCCAAAGGTGATGTTCGGCACGAAATGCCCATCCATCACATCCACATGAACCCAATCCGCGCCCTGCGCTTCGACGGCGGCACATTCCGCGCCAAAATTTGCGAAATCAGCGGCCAGGATGGACGGGGCGATCTTGATCGAGCGGTCAAAAGCCATGGGCGGTCTCCTTTGCGCGCTCCTTAGCTCGCGCAGCAGCGGGGATCAATCGGCCCGCCCCTTCATTGTTCCTGAAATACTCCGGGGGGCGGCCCGGCACGGGCCGTGGGGGGCGGGCCCCCCCCCCCCCCCCCATCAAACACCCACCCGCAGGACCCGCACCGACACGATCACGGAGGGT
>NZ_JBNAFR010000009.1:86232-180496 GCF_049800775.1 Dinoroseobacter sp. S375
CGGGCCCCCCCCTTTTTGTGTCCCTCATCCGGGGGGGGGGGGGGCGGGGGGGGGGGGGGGGGGCCCCCCCCCCCTCCACACCCGCCTTCAAACACCAACCGGCAGGACCCGCAGCGACACGATCTCGTAGGGTGTCAGATCCACCGTCACCACCCGGCCCCGCAGCGCGAGCGGCCCCAGATCCTCCTCCAGAATGGTGACCTGCCGCACCTCCGAGACATCGAAGCCAAAGCGCAAGTCCACCGGCCCCCGCGTGCGCTCATTCTCGAAGATCCGCACGATGTAGCCACGCCCATCCTCGGCCCGCTTGACCGTCTCGACCACGGTCGAGAACCCTGACACGCCCACCATCTGGACCAGCGGCTCCGCCCCTTGCCCGCCCGACACAGGACGGCACAGCACCGGATTGTTCAGGACATAACCGCTCTCGGTCACATCGGACCGCCAGTTCCCTTCGTGGGGCAAGAGCGCATAGGTCATCTCATGGTGGCCCTGGTCCTGCTCCGGATCCGGCATGGTCGCGGATTTCAGCAGGCTGAGCCGCATGACATTGTCCCGGATATCATAGCCATATTTGCAGTCATTGAGCAGGGCGACACCGTAATTCCCCTCGCTCAGATCCGCCCATTTATGCCCGACACTCTCGAACCGCGCCCAGTCCCAACTGGTGTTGGAATGGGTGGTCCGCTCGGTATTGCCGAACTGGATGTCATAGGTGGCGCGCGGGCTAAAAATCGCGACCGGAAAGGCGCATTTCAGCAGGATGTGGGAGGCGCGCCAATCCACATCCGTCTTGAACTCGATTCGTTTGGAGTTGTGATGCAGGCAGATCCGCTGGGTGATGGTGGAGCCGCGCCAGTGATGCTCCACCTCGAGGCTGGCGCGCAAGGGGCCGCGCTCAGTGATCTCGAACCGCACGGGCGCATCAATCACCTCGCAGCGATCCTCGTAAAAGATATCGATGTCCCAAGCGTCCCAGACCATGGGGCGGTCCTCGAACGCCAGAAGCTGATTGCCGAACGCACCCTCGGCCAGCACCTCGCGCAGGGCGGTCTTGTCGAACACCGAGACAAGCTGGCCGTTCGGCGCCACGTGCACCCGGATCAGGTCATTCTCAATCACGGCCCCATCGGGGAACTCGGTGATCCGGAGCGCAGTCGGCTCCGGCGCCTCCTCGGACGGGCCAAGCCCGAGTGCGGCATAGCCCGGCAGAGCCGGCAGGTCGATCAACGTGCCGCCCTCCACGCCTTGGGTCCGCAAGACCCGGCCCGAGCGCAGATCCGCAAGGCCCGAGACCGCCGCCCCGATCCAGCCGATCCGGTCCACGGAGAACCCCGTGGGGTTCACGGCCATGACCTCGGCTTCCGCGGGCATCTGCGTGCCAAGCGCCTCCAGTGCGGTCTCCCGCAGGGCCGTGCCCGTCTCCATCACCTTCGCATAGTCGCGCTCCGCATCCGCGAAGACCTCGGTGATCGAGGTGCCCGGCAGAATGTCGTGGAACTGGTTCAGAAGGACCAGCTTCCACGCCTCCTCCAGCGCGGTGGCAGGATACTCCGCCCCCGTGGTCAGCCCGGCGAGGCTGGCGAGAAACTCAACATCGTGGAGCAGGACCTCCGCCTTGCGATTGGCCCGCTTGATCCGCGCCTGGCTCGTCAGAGTACCCCGGTGCAGCTCTAGATAGAACTCCCCGGACCATGTGGGCAGGTCATGGGCGACCTCGGCCTCCACCCGTTCAAAGAAATCGCGCACCTTGCCCATGCGCACCCGCGGCGTGCCCGGCAGCGCGTCATAGGCCCGGGCCGCATCGATCAGCTCCCGCGTCGGGCCACCGCCACCATCGCCATAGCCGAAACAGGTGATCAGCTCCTGATGCAGGTGCTTCTGGCGGAAATTCTCCCATGTGCCAAAGACCTCGCGCGCGGTCATCTCGGCCTTGTAGGTCGTGGGATGGGGCAGGTATTGCACCGTCGAGGGCGTTGTCAGGAAATGGCTCAGCACGCGAGATCCGTCGATCCCCTCCCACCAGAAAAGCTGGTTGGGCATCTGGTTATACTGGTTCCAGTTCAGCTTGTTGGCCACGAACCATTTCATCCCGGCCTGCTTCATCAGCTGCGGCAGGGCGGCAGTGAAGCCGAACGTATCCGGCAGCCAGAGCACGGGCGTCTCGGCCCCCTCGCCAAACTGGTCGCGGTAATAGCGCCGTCCGTACATGAGCTGCCGCACAAGGCTCTCACCGCCCGCAAGGTTGCAATCAGGCTCGACCCACATGCCGCCCATGGGCTCCCACCGCCCTTCGGCCACGCGCGCCTTGATGCCTTCGAAGACCTGCGGATAATCCTGCGCGGTCATCTCGTAGAGCACGGGCTGGGATTGGCTGAAATGGTAGTCCGGGTATTCCTCCATCAATGCCAGCACGTTCGAGAAACTGCGCCCGCATTTGCGCCGGGTCTGATCCACCTGCCAGAGATAGGCGATATCAATATGGGCGTGGCCGATGGCGAGGATGTCGACCTCCATCTCGCCGCGATACCCTTCGAGCGTTTCGCGGAACACATCCAGCGCTGCGGGCACGCTGTCGTAGAACGCATCCCCGCGGATCGGGTCGCGCGTGTCCAGCGCCTTGAAGCACAGATCGAGCGCGCGCAGGATCCGGCCCCGCGCGGTGTTGCCCTCCTCCATATGCCCCGCCACGTCGAGCGCGCGGGTCACTAACGCCACCAGCTCCCGCGTGGGCGTGTCGATCTCGACCACCGCGCAGGGCTTCATGAAGAGCTTCTGCTTGGAGTTGCGATCCGGGGGCCAGCCGCTCAGCCCCGTCCAACCATGGAGCGCGAGGCTGTGACGCCCACCATCGCAGTGCTCCGGGCTGAGATAGATCTCGTGATGCTGCCGGTCCGCCGAGGCGCAGCTGACCCCGTCGATATAGGCCAACCCCTCCGGGTGGCAGAAGATATCCCCCGCAACCCCCAGCGGCAGGTGCAACGCGACCGGGCCATGGGTGCCAAACCCCTCGGGCACAGCAAAGACCGAACGCAGGACGAAATCCTGGCTCCAATCGCCCCAATAGCTGTCAAAGGGGATCTCGTCCCAGCCGGAGGCATCCACATCCGCACCCACCGGGGCCTCGGCCAAAGGGCCGGGCAGCGGCAGATAGCGAAAGGGCGGGATCGGGGACGTGCGGCGATGGACCAGCGGGGTGATCAGCGGCAAACGGCTGAGGATCTTTTGCTCGGTCCAGAAAATCTGGTGCTTCATGGGCTCCTGTCATGCCTTTCGGTCCCGGCCCCCTCAGGCCCTGCGCTCATAGCGCGCCACGGGTTAAGAGAGCGCAAATCCCGGCACCTCCCCGCGGATCACCGTCTCGGTCGAGCGGGCGATCTCGGCCAGCCGGGCTGCATCCGACGCCTCATCGGCATGGCCCCAATCCCGGGTCAGATCGGGCCATGGGATCGCCTCGATCAGCATCTGGGTATAGGGGTGCTGCGGATCTCCGATCACCTGTTTCGGCGGCCCCGCCTCGACCACATGGCCGTGATAGAGGACCATCACATAGTCGCTCACGTGATAGGCGGTGGCCAGATCATGGGTGATGTAGAGAATGGAGATGCCGTAGCGGTCCTTCAGGTCGTAGATGTTCTTGAGGATTGTCGCGCGCAGGGACGCGTCCACCATCGAAACCGGTTCATCCGCGATCAGCAGCTTTGGCTCCAGCATCAGCGCGCGGGCCACGATCAGGCGCTGGCGCTGCCCGCCCGACAACTCGTGCGGAAAGCGGCGCAGAATGAGCTGCCCGTCGAGGCCCACGGCCTCGCACGCCTCCAGCATCTTGGCCTCGACCTCCGCATCCGAGGAGCCGAGGCCGAAACGCTTGTAGGGAAACTTCAGAGCGTGATCGACCCTGTAGAACGGGTTGAAGCAGGCATAGGGGTCCTGAAACACCGCCTGCACGGATTTGCGGAACTCGAGCCGCTCGGCGGCGGAGTGTTTGGCGATATCCGCGCCCTCGAACAGGACCTGCCCCGCGCTCGGTGGGTTGAAGCCCAGCATCAGGCTGCCCATGGTCGATTTGCCCGACCCGGACTGGCCGACGATCGAGATGATCTTGGGTTTTTCGCCGTCGAGCGCAAAGCTCATCGGGTGGAGCGCGGTGACATCGCCATAGGTTTTCGAGACGGATTTGAACTCCAGAAGCGGCACGCCGGGCTTGCCGCGTTTCACCGGGGCGGCACCGACCTCGGCGTCGAGGAAACTCGCACCCCCCACCAGCGGCACGGACGAGATCAGCTGCTTGGTATAGGGATGCTCGGGCGCCTCGAGGATCTGCTGCACCGAGCCATGCTCGACCAGCACACCGTCCTTGAGCACGGCAAGTTCATCCACGGATTGTGCCATCAGCCCCATGTCATGCCCGATCAGGATCAGACCTGAGCCGATCCGCGCCTGCACGTCCTTGAGCGTCTGCATCACATGGCGTTGGGTCACCACGTCGAGCGCGGAAGTCGGTTCATCCGCGATGATCAGCTCGGGGTTCAGGGACACGCCCAGCGCGATACAGACCCGCTGCTTCATGCCGCCCGACAGCTCATGGGGGTAAAGCCGCCCGGTGCGCGCGGGCAGGCCGACGCTTTCCAGACAAGCATCCGAGCGGGATTTCAATTCGGCGGCATCGGTTTTGCCCTCATGGGCGATGATCCCATCCCAGATCTGGTTCTCGATCCGCATGATCGGGTTCAGCGAATTCATCGCCCCTTGCGGGATGTAGCTGACCCGGCTGAGGCGCGTCAGGCGCATCTCCTCCTCGCTGAGCGCCAGCATATCGGTCTCGCCCAACTGGATTGCCCCGCTGGCCACCCGGCCCGAGCCGCCGAGCATCCGCATCACCGAGAGCGCGGTGGTCGTCTTGCCCGAGCCGCTTTCGCCGATGAAGCCGACCCGGATACCCGGGCGGATCTTCAGCGAGAGTTTCGTGACCGCATGGACCACCCCCCGCGCCGTGGGGAAGTCGATGCTGAGATCCGTGAGTTCGAGGACATGCTTGGTCATGATCGGCCTCAGATCTTGCGCAGGCGCGGGTTGGAGACCTCGTCGAGGCCGAGATTGATCAGCAGGAGCGCGATGAACATCGTCGCCAGCAGGGCCGTGGGCAGGCCCCACCACCACCAGAGGTTCTGGATCAGCGCGCCGGAGTTGATCGCGTCGTAGATCACCCGGCCCAAGGTCGGGATCCGCTGGGGTCCGAGGCCCAGCACCTCCAACCCCACGGCGGTGACGATGGCGGTGGTCACGTTCGCGATGAACGACCCGAAGAGATACGGGATCAGGTTCGGCAGCATCTCGCGGAACATGATGTGAAAGGTCGAGGCCCCGCTCAGCTGCGCCATCTGCACATAGCCCGAGCGTTTCATGGACAGCACCTGCGCCCGGATCAGGCGCGTCGGCGATTGCCACATGAAGCCCGCGATCAGGAAAGCCATCATCACGAGGCTTACGTCTCCGAAGGCCGATTGGAACACCACAAGGATCAGGAGCGGCGGGATCGTGATCATCACATCCGACAGCACGCGGATCGTGTCATCCACGCGCCCGCCGACAAACCCGGCCGAAAAGCCGAGAAAGATCCCGAGGCTCATCCCGATGATCGAAGCAATCGCCCCGATCATCAGCGTGTTGGGCGTGCCGATGATCAGCATCGCCAGCATGTCGCGCCCGGCCCCGTCAGTGCCCAGCGGGAATTCCGCGACGCCTTCCTGACGACGCAGGTTCTCGAACCCGAGCGGTGGGAGCTTCAGGGGCGTCGAGCCGGTAAAGACCAGCTCGGTATTCCAGACCATCCGCCCGATGATCCCGCCGAGAATGATGACCAGCAGGATGCCCACGCCCCACATCAGCTTGGGGTTGAACCACGGATTGTCGAACCGGTTGAACCGCGAGATCTCGGCGGCATTCGCCTCGCCTGTTTGCGGGTTTGGCGTTTGCGGGGGCGAGGTATCGGTCATGCCGCGGCCTCCTCGGACAGACGGATCCGCGGGTCGATCAGCGGATAGATCAGATCGACAAGGAAGACCGAGAGCGCGGTCATCAGGATGATGATGTAACTGACGCCCTGGATGACGGCGAAATCCTGATCGAGGATCGCGTCATAGAGCAGCTTGCCCATCCCGTTGTAGCCGAAGATCCGCTCGACCAGGATCTGACCCGAGACGAGCAGGCCGATCTTCAGGGCAAAGGCGGTGATCTGCGGCAGGATCGCGTTGCGCACCATGTACTTATACAGGACGTAGCGCGGTTTCAGACCCTTGGCCTTGGCGAGGTTCACGTAATCCTCGCCCTGCACCGAGATCATCAGCCCGCGCATCCCCAGCGTCCAGAAGCCGAAGGTCACGACGATGATCGACAGCGCTGGCAGGGTGCCATGCTCGATCACGCTGGCGACGAAGGTCCAGTCCCAGCCCGGCTCCACCGTCAGCCCGTAACTGCCCGTCAGCGGCAGCCAGCGCAGGGTGATCGAGAAGATATACATCAAGAGCAGCCCCGACAGGATCGGTGGGATCGAGGTGAAGATCATGAAGGTCGGGATGACGACCTTCCAGATTTTCGGGGTGCGCTCCCAGACCATGAACGCGCCCAGCGCATTGCCGATCAGGAAGGTGATCACCACCGACAGGATCATCAGCCCCAGCGTCCAGGGCAGCGCCTGCGCGATGAGCACCGAGACCGGGGTCGGGAAAGAGGCCGTCGAGATCCCCAGATTGAAGGTCAGCAGATTGCCCATGTATTTCAAGTATTGGACGATCAACGGGTCATTCAGCCCGAAATCCGCACGCAGCTGGGCAAGGATCGCCTCGCTATCGGCCACGGCTCCGCCGCCGGCGGCCATGCGGCTGAGCATGATCTCTGCCGGGTCCACCGGCGAGAAACGCGGGATCAACCAGATCAGCGTCGCCGCGATGAACACGGTCAGCACGAAGGTGATCGTACGGTTGATCAGATAGCTGCGTGGAATACCGAACACGGCCCTCTCCCCCTCATTGCGTGATGCAGAACGCCCCGGGGGCGTCCCGCGCTCTCAAGGGCCGCCCGTCAGGCCGCCGCGGCGCTCGCCCGGCTGGCATGGTGGTTCCAGCCCCGCAGCACCATGCGCTCGTCGGGATGGGTGTTGCCCTCCACCACGCGGTCCTGACCGTCATACATCTGCACCAGAACGGTCTTGCGGGTGCGATCCGACCGGTTCGGCATGGACCCGTGCAGCGTCAGGTAATGAAAGAACACCACATCCCCGGCCTTTGCCTCCAGCACTTTGGCCTCCTCGATCGGATACCGGTCAAGCGTGGCATTGGCCTGCCGCCCATCGGCCCCCGCGATCCGGCCCAGCTTGTGAGAGCCGGGATAGACCCGCAGGCAGCCCATCTCGTTCGTGGCATCGCTCACATGGACGATGGCCGCGATCATCCGATCCTGCTCGGTCGGGAAATAGGGCCAGTCCTGATGCATCGGAAAGGGCGCGCCCGCCTCGGCCGGTTTCTGAAAAAGCTTGGAATGATGCAGCACGATATCCGGGCCGAGGAACTCTTCGGCCACATCGAGAAACCCGTCATCGAGAAAGGCATTGAGCCAGGCGCGCGAATACTTCTGCACATTATGGGTGTGCAGGATCCGGTCCCCGGCCCGCGCCAGACGGGCCGTTTCGTCCCCGTCCCATGTGGCATCCACCTGTTCGCCAGAGCGCAACAATTGCCCGACGATGCGGTCGAAATCCCGCGCCAACGGATCCAGCTGGCTTGCGCTCAGAAGGCCCTTCGCGTGGTAATAGCCGTTCTCTTCGAAAAAGCGTCCGATCTCGGAAACAGATCTCTCGGACATGGGTCCTCTCCCTTGCATGGCCCCGGGCCGGACCATCCGGCCCGGGGAAGAGCGGTCAGATCAGTTCGCCTTCTCGAGGTTGTGAATGATCTGATGCGTGTGGTTCCACCAGAAGAACGGGTGGTTGTAATAGTTCTCGGAGGTCGGCCAGCCGGTCCAGTATGTGGTGTTCATCGGCAAGAGCTTGGCCGACTGCACCAGCGGGATGAACGGCATCTCCGCATCGAGATACTGATAAGCCTCGGCCACCAGCGTCGGCACCTCCGGATCGCCCAAGGGCAGCCCACCGATCTTGTCCACCAGCGCGCTATAGGCCTCGGCCCCCGGCCCGTCCCAGCGCGAGGTGTTGTTGAACCCGGGGCTCCGCTCGCCCACGGGCACCACATCCTTGACCGTATAGCGGCCCATGGACGCCCATGGCTCGTTAACCGACCCGCAGGACAGCCAGCTATAGGACATCTCGAAGCCGCCAAAGGGCAGAACCTCGCCCCAGAACACGCCGTTCTCGACCGGCACGGACTTGGCCTGAATACCGGCGCGCGTCAGCTGCTCGGCGATCACATCGATGGTCCGGGTGTACTCGGTGGAGGCCGAATTCACGTGGATGTCGACGCTCAGGACCTCGCCATCCTTTTCATACAGCCCATCGCCATTCTTGGCCCAGCCCTCGCCCTCGATCAGCGCCGCCGCCGCGTCGAGATCCGGCGCATCCGACAGCCCGAAGCCCGCCGCCTTCACCGCGTCGATAAAGGGCGCCATGGAGCCGTATTGCGCGAACATCGTCTCGGAGGCGACAGTCGCCCCCTCGGCGGCCACATTCACGATCTGGTTGCGATCGATGATCATCGCCACGGCCTTGCGCATATTGGCGCTGTCCCAGGGCGCGATGGTCGTGTTGATCTCCAGCTGGCGCGCGCAGGGATCGGCGGCCGCATAGGGATAGTCCGGATACCAGGCGATCACCGCCGGGTTCTGGAACCTGATCGCCTCGAAGGTGCCCACAGACACGTTCTGGGAGGCATCGAGTTGGTTCGTCGCCATCAACTGCGCACGGCTCTCTTCGCCGCCGGTCTCGAGCCAGATCAGGCGCTGGGGCTCAGGCAGGTCCATGAACCCGGACTTCGCGCCCCACCAGTCATCATTGCGGTCCCAGATCGCCCGGTTCGTGGCGCTGGAGGTATAGGTATAGGGTCCGGTCCCGATGGGCGGGAAGAAGGCAAAGGTTGCCGGGTCCTGACCGTTCCAGACATGCTCCGGCATGATCAGGAAGGACCCAAAAATCCGCACTCCGAAGTTTTCCACCAGAAAGCGCGGGTTGGGCGCGTTCAGAGTGAACCGCACCGTCAGGTCATCAACCTTCTCGACCGACGCCACCTGCGCCCGGATCGTGGCCGCTTCGCGCGACGAGATCTCACTGTTCTCGAGGGCCATGGAGACGGTGAAGACCACGTCATCGGCGTTAAACGCCTCGCCATCGGACCATTCCACGCCCTCGCGCAGCGAGATGGTGAAGACATCGTTGGTGTCGTTGCCCTCGAACCCGCTGGCAAGCCACGGATCGAGCTCGCCCGTGCCGTAATTCAGGATGAAGAGCGGCTCCCACATGGCCTGATGCGCGCCATGCATGCGCTTGGTGCCCGGGGTAAACCAGTTGAAATTCTCCGGATCCTTGATGGTCCGGTCGAGATCGAAGATCACCGTGTCCTCGCGGGCCACGTCCTGAGCCAGGGCGGCCCCGCTGGTGGCGGCCAACGCCGCGATCGAGATCGAAAGCAAGCTGCGTCTGAGGGTCATATCTGTTCTCCTGTTGTCGTGATCCGGCTTGGATGCCGGTTGTTTTGAAATGGGCGGATGCTTGACAGAATGTCGCAGGCGCGCCGAGGATCAACCCCCGAGTTCAGGCGTTCGGTCGCACATAGTCCATGACCAGCACCCGCGTGTCCGGGCTCAGGTCCCCTTTGAAAATCTGCGCATGGGCGCCAAAGGCGAAATCCACCTGAGCCTCGTCGAAATGGCTGAGGAAGCTTTCGATCCACATGGTGTTGCGGGGCCGATAGGTGAGGGTCCTGAAATGCATGGGGATGACCAGCTTGGGCCTGACGGCGCGGATCATTGTCATCAGGTCCGGCAGTTCGATGGTCAGGTAGCCCCCCGCCAAGGCCAGCAGGACATCCACATCCTTGAAGAACGCGATCTGATCGGCGGTGAGCGGGTTTCCCACATCGCCCATATGGGCGATCTGCATCCCGTCCATCTCGAACCGGTACATGCCATTCTGGCCCGGCACGCCTCTGGGGTGATGTTCCCACTCGGCGGCGGCGACGGCGCGGATCTCGCGCCCGACCACGGTCTGCGCTCCGCCATGGTCCAGCGCCACGTTGAGCGCGTTGCACACTTCCGGATCCCCCGGGATCAGGTCGGCCCGGCAATGGGCATCATCGTCATCGGACGAGATGACCACCAGATCCGCGCTCTGGGTGATCGGCGCATATCCCACGCCCTCGGGCGTGTAAGGGTCCGTAATGACCGCGCCCCGGGCATCGCTCAGCCGGAACGCCGCATGGCCAAACCATGTGATATCCATAGACGCCCTTCCCCTCCCAAAGTCGGTGCGTGCGGTGTTTGCATAGGTATGCAATCACGGTGACTGAACCATAGCCCCCGGCCCAAAGCAAGCCTTTCATCCGAGCTTGGGCCGAACCGGGTGCCGGACCTAGTGCTGGACGCGGCAACGTGGTTCTCTGCGCGCAAAGAAAAGGACACCCAACATGAGTTTGACCTATTGGCTCGCCCTCGGAGCCGTGGCCCTTGGCGGTGCGGGCATCGCGACCCAGGCCCCGATCAATGCAACCCTGGCCCGAAACGCAGGGGATCCGGTGGCGACGGCGGCGATCTCCTTCGGGGTCGGGTTCGTCGTGCTGAGCGCGATCACCCTGGCTCGGGGCACGGTGCCGAGCTGGGATGCGCTGGCCCCTTTGCCCTGGTGGGCCTGGACCGGCGGTGCGCTCGGCGCGATCTATGTCTGTGCCGCCGCCTGGAGCGCGGATCGCATCGGTGTCGTCTCGCTTGTGGCGGCGCTGGTCTTTGGCCAGCTGGTCGCGGCGCTGATCCTCGACGCGCTGGGGGCGTTCGGGATGGCCGCGCGCGAGATCAGCCCGACCCGCATCCTCGCCGTCGTAATGGTGGCCGGGGGGCTGCTCCTGTCGCGGATCTGACCCGCAGGGGCAGGTCACGCGGGTTAGTTTCCGCCAAGGTTGCGCGGGCTGTTTTCCGGCGAGACATCATTGCCCCGGGGCCGTGCGTGGTGACGCCAGTGGCCGGAGGGATCATTGCCCCGGCAGAGGATCGCCTCGATCCCCTGCGCCCAGGCACCGTCCGTCATCCGCACCTCGGGCGGGCAATAGCGGATGGTCAGCCCGCATCGGCGACGAGTGCTGAGATTGGCGGCCGACCCATGGGCCAGCATATCCGCATGAACCGACATCTCGCCTGCGCGCAGGGCGTTGGTCACCGGCGCGCCGAGGCTCGCGGTTTCGACCAGTTCCTTGTTCAAAACGCCGCCCTCCGAAGCGCGCCAGTCAAGCGCACCCTTATCGTGGCTGCGCGGAATAAACTGCATCGCCGCGTTCTCGGCATCGGTGTCGTCGATGGCCAGCCAGACGGTCACCGTGCGAGCCGGGGCCAGATGCCAGAAGGCGGCGTCCTGATGCCAGGGCACATGCTTCGGGTCCCCCGGCAGCTTGCAAAAGAAATGCGAGGCCCAGCAGACGATGTTCGGCCCCACCAGATCCTCCACCACGTCGAGGATCGCAGGCGCGGTGCACAGATCCCAGATCGCTTGGGCGCGTGCCTGATAGCAGTTGATCGCATAGGCGCCGTCGCGCCCGAGCCCGGCGAGCAGCCCGTCAAAGGTCGTGCGGTTCGCCTCCGCTTGACTGGGGGGGAAGGCGCGCAGACCCGTCAGGTAGCCGTCGCGATTATAGCGGTCGATCTGCTCGGGTGTCAGAGTGGCCGGGTTCGGGTTGCGCACGGGGGCGAAAGACAGATCGGGGGATGTATCAAGCATGGGGGATCCTTTCACGCCCATCATTTCTCTGGTTTCGCAACAATTCTGGCGCTATTTTTCCCAAAAGCTCCTCTGTGTTGACTTATCTATGTCTTTGACCCTGCGCCACCGGGATTACCTTCGCCCGCCAACCGCGTTTCACTTTGCCCGCGTGAGCCTCGGGGACGGGCCGATCCCCGCCCCCCATGGGCAGGATTTCCACGAGATGTTTTTTGTGCTCGACGGCATGGTGCAACACCGGATCAATGGCACCCGGATCGCGCTGCCGCCCCGCAGCCTGTGTTTCATGCGACCGCAGGACCGGCACGGTCTGGGCGGGCCCGCGCGGCTTGTGAATGTGCTCATCGCGCCCGACAGCCTCACCCATCTGCTGGCGCGTTACCCGGAGCTGGACGGACGTACCTTCTGGAGCGACGGGGCGCTCCCGGTGACGCTGAGCCTCGATGCGGATCAGGCGAGTACGATGACACGGGCGCTGGAGCGGCTGGAGGTCGGACCGCGCAGCCAGCTCGCCATCGAATCGGTGCTGCTGGAGCTGCATACGCGGATCCTGCGGCCCCTTCCGGCGCTGCCCGGCGGATTGCCGGGGTGGTTGACGCGCACCTTACGCGCGGCCGAGGACCCGGAAGTGTTCGCGCGCGGCCCCGGCGCGCTGGCCGAGATCGCGGGCAAGTCGCCCGCCTATCTGGCGCGCAGCTTTCGCGCGCATCTCGGTGCCACGCCCACCGACTGGATCAATGCGCGGCGAATGGCCCATGCGGCGCGGTTGATGACCGGGACGGATCTGAGCCTGACGCGGGTGGCAGAGGCCTGTGGCATAGAGACCCCGAGCCATTTCCAAGCCCTCTTCAAAGCCCATCACGGCGCGCCTCCGGCCAGATGGCGGCGCGCCCATCGCCGAGACGTGGTCCAGCCCGGGGAACGGAGAGGCTGAGGATAGAGGGCGCGGTCCGCATGCGGACCGCGCGGACCCGCGTCGCAGGACCGTCATAGGGAAGGATGGACGACAGGCGATCACGGGCACGTCCGCGCGGGGCGCGCAGCGGACCGCGCCACCGCACATCCGCACACCCACATATCCGCGCGCGGGCGTCGGGACGTGGCGGCGCGCTTGCGCCCCTTCGCGGGCCGTGTCAGCCTCAGATCACGCAGCAGGAGACCTCATCGTGACCAGCACCCCACCGGGCCGCACCGCCACCGGCCAGCAGATTGACCTGCACCGGGCACATTTGCCGGAGACCACCTTGCCGCGCAATCCTGGCATGGCGCTCGATCTCGACTGGGTCCGCGCCGTCGCGATCAATACATCGGCCGTGGAACGCCGCGCCGCGACCCTGCCCGGGCGGCGGTCGGTCAAGAAAGACTTTCAGGCGGCCTGGCTGCTGAAGGCGATCACCCTGATCGACCTCACCACCCTTGCGGGCGACGACACGCCGGGCCGGGTCCAGCGGCTCTGCGCCAAGGCGCGTCGCCCCGTGGATCCCGAGATCCTCACGGCGCTCGGCATGGGGGCGATCACCACCGGGGCGGTCTGCGTCTATCACGACATGGTCGAGGTGGCCGTCGAGGCGCTTGCCGGTTCCGGCATCCCTGTCGCCGCCGTGTCGACGGGGTTTCCGGCGGGCCTTTCACCCTTTCGGCTGCGCGTGGCCGAGATCGAGGAGAGCGTGGCCGCAGGCGCCGCAGAGATCGATATCGTCATCTCCCGCCGCCATGTCCTGACCGGCAATTGGCAAGCGCTCTATGACGAGATGCGCGCATTTCGCGCGGCGTGCGGGGATGCCCATGTGAAGGCGATCCTGGCCACCGGCGAGCTCGGGGATCTGGGCAATGTCGCCCGCGCGAGCCTGATCTGCATGATGGCCGGCGCGGATTTCATCAAGACCTCCACCGGCAAGGAGAGCGTGAACGCGACCCTGCCCGTGAGCCTTGTGATGATCCGCGCGATCCGAGATTACGAGGCGGCCACAGGGATCAAGGTGGGCTACAAACCCGCGGGGGGGATCTCCAAGGCCAAGGATGCGCTGGTCTATCTGAGCCTGCTGAAAGAAGAGCTGGGCAACCGTTGGCTGCAACCGGACCTCTTCCGCTTCGGCGCCTCGTCCCTTCTTGGCGATATCGAACGGCAACTCGAGCATCATGTCACCGGGGCCTATTCCGCAGGCCACCGGCACGCGCTTGGCTGAGGGGGGACCATGAGTATTTGGGGAACAATGAAGGGGCGTTCAGCATGACGGTCAAGGAGATCTTCGAGACCATGGAGTATGGCCCGGCGCCCGAGGATGACGGCCCGGCCCAGGCTTGGCTGGACCAGCATGGACGTCAGTTCGGGTGCTTTATCGGCGGTGGGTTTCAGGACCCCGGCGAGACCTTTGCCACATTGAACCCGGCGCGCGGGACCGCGCTTGCGCAGGTCACCCAAGGCTCCGCTGGCGATGTGGACGCCGCCGTGGCGGCCGCGCGCAAGGCGCAACCCGGCTGGGCCAAACTGGGCGGGTCGGGGCGGGCGCGGGTCATCTACGGGTTGGCGCGGCTGTTGCAGAAACACGCGCGGCTCTTTGCGGTGCTCGAGACGCTCGACAATGGCAAGCCCATCCGCGAGAGCCGGGATATCGACATCCCCCTCGCCCAGCGCCATTTCTACTACCATGCGGGCATGGCCGCCCTGATGGAGGACGAGCTGCCCGACCGCGTACCGCTGGGCGTCTGTGGTCAGATCGTGCCGTGGAATTTCCCGCTTCTGATGCTGGCCTGGAAAATCGCGCCAGCACTGGCCATGGGCAATACGGTGGTTCTGAAACCGGCCGAATGGACCCCGCTGACAGCGCTGCTCTTTGCTGAGATCTGCGGCGAGGCCGGGGTGCCCTCCGGCGTGGTGAATATTGTCACCGGGGATGGCGCGACCGGTGCGGCGCTTGTAGCGCATCCGGGTGTGGACAAGATCGCCTTCACCGGCTCCACCGAGGTGGGGCGCGAGATCCGCCGGGCGACGGCGGGGTCGGGCAAGGCGCTGACACTCGAGCTGGGTGGCAAGTCACCTTATATCGTCTTCGAAGACGCGGATCTCGACTCTGCGGTTGAGGGTCTGGTGGACGCGATCTGGTTCAATCAGGGCCAGGTCTGCTGTGCGGGCTCGCGTCTTTTGGTGCAGGAAGGGATCGCAGAAGCCTTCCACGGCAAGCTGCGCGCCCGGATGGAGACCCTGCGGATCGGCGATCCGTTGGACAAGTGCATTGATGTGGGGGCGATGATTGATCCCGCGCACCGCGCCAAGGTCGCCGGGATGGTGGCCAGCAGCGGGGGGACAGTACATCAGCCGGGTGTGGTGCCCGCCGAGGGGGCATTCTATCCGCCGACCCTGATCACCGGGCTCTCGCCCGCCGATCCGCTCATGCGGGACGAGATCTTTGGCCCGGTCCTGGTTTCGACGACCTTTCGCACCCCGTCCGAGGCCGTGCAGGTGGCCAATGCCACGCGCTACGGGCTGGCGGCAACGCTCTGGTCCGAGGATGTCAACCGGGCGCTGGACATCGCGCCCAAGCTTGCGGCGGGTGTGGTCTGGGTGAATGCCACGAACCTCTTCGACGCGGCCGCCGGGTTTGGCGGGGTCCGCGAGAGCGGATTTGGACGCGAAGGCGGATGGGAGGGTCTGCGCGCCTATACAAAACCCGTCGGAGCCGCGAAGCCACTCAAACCCGTCGCGGCGGTGCCAGCACCGCAGACGCCCAAGGCCGAAGGGCTCGACCGCACGGCCAAGATGTATATCGGCGGCAAGCAGGCCCGGCCCGATAGCGGCTACTCCCGGGCCATCTGGTCGACCAAGGGCGCGCTTCTGGGCCATGCGCCCGAGGGCAATCGCAAGGACATCCGTAACGCGGTGGAGGCCGCGACCGGGGCCTCTGGCTGGGCCAAAACCACCGGGCATTTGCGGGCGCAGATCCTCTATTACCTTGCGGAGAACCTGTCGGCCCGTGCCGAGGAATTTGCGGCGCGTCTCAAGGCGATGACCGGTGCGCGGGAGCCTGCGGCCAAGGCCGAGGTCGCAGCCTCGATCGAGCGGCTCTTCACCTATGCGGCCTGGGCAGACAAGTATGACGGGGCGGTCAAGCCCGTGCCCCTGCGCGGTGTCGCGCTGGCCATGCCCGAGCCTGTCGGGGTGATCGGGGCCTTTGCGCCGGATGAGGCCCCGCTGCTGGGGACGGTGTCGATCCTCGGGGCCGCGCTGGCCATGGGCAATCGGCTGGTGCTGGTGCCGTCACAACCCTTCCCGCTAGCGGCAACCGATCTCTATCAGGTGCTGGACACCTCGGACGTGCCCGCAGGCGTGGTCAATATCGTCACGGGCGACCCGGAGGCGCTGGCCAAGCCGCTGGCCAGTCATCTGGGGGTCGATGCGGTCTGGAGTTTTGCGGGCGCTGACATCTCGGCGCAGATCGAGGCCGAAGCGGCGGGCAATCTCAAACGCACATGGGTAAACCACGGAGCCGCCCGGGATTGGTTCAAAGCCGATGCGCGCAGCTTCCTGTCGGAAGCGACCGAGACGAAGACCATCTGGGTGCCTTACGGCGCCTGAACGCGGGCACCTGACCGGAGGGCGCTTGATCCGGGGCGCCCTCGCCCATGGCGAGGGCGCGGACACACCCGGCCTCTATCGTGTCGGCTCTATTGAACGCTTTGGCCTGTCTCGCGGGTCCGCGCGGTCGGGATACCGACCGCGCCACGTCCGGCGGTTGCCCGACGATGCCTCTCGCTTTGCCTCAGGCCTTGCCGCGCATCTTGTCCCACCAGCGGCGAAAGCGCCCCTTGGTGGCATCCGCGCGGTCATCGGCCCGGTGCATGGCAATCACCATATCATCCACGATCGGCTCGATCCGCGCCTCATGGAAATTCGCCCACCAGCGCCAGATCCGCAGCGCGATCAGCGCCAGCACAAGAAAGAAAGCGATGTTGAACCACGGGATGATTTGTGGATCCGGTGAATCGGTCACCTTCAAGGAGACCGCATTTGGAAAGATCGAAAACAGGTTCGAACGCCATCCGTAATGCCGCACGATCACCCATGTGGGGTCTTCGGCATCCGAGACCAGATCCTTGGCCCGCGCGTTCACATCGCTCGAGTCAAACTTGAAGTAAAAGGGCCAGCCCCACCCTGTATCCTCGTTGCGGTACACGATCGCCTCGCCCCCGGGCCGCGCGGCGTCAATGAACCTCACATCCCGGCTGTCGGCCATGGGCGCACCACTATCCGGCCGGGCCCAGAAGATACGGTTGCTCTCGGTAAAATCCACGCGCCGCTCGGAGGCATCCACCATCCGCACCACGTCATGCTGGGGCAGCACGTAATGCAACAAGCCTCCAACCAGCACCAGCAGGATCAGTTTCAGCGTCCAGCGCAGGTAGGTCCAAAACATCTCAATCCCAATTCGTCAAAAGCGCCAGCAGCCCGATCACAGCCGCCGGAAACGCGTATACACCCCAGATCAGCCTCTGCCGGAGCGACCGCTCCAGAGGCGCAAGGCCATCCTTCTCATAGGCCTCCCACGTCCCGGGACGGCCCTCGGCCAGCCATTGCTCTTCGAGCGCGGCCGACCTGCGCCACCGCTGTAGCATGGCGGCGAGGATATGCGCCACTGCCAGCACCAGAAAAACCAGAACACCTACCCGCAGAACCGCCATCCATTGCTCCTTTTTCACTGCGTTGCACACCTCTGACTAGAAATGGGGCGCGTCGCGCCAAACACAACGCATCGAGCTGCCCGGGCCCGCTTGTCGCGCCCGGGCTGCGGGCCTAGGCTCGCCCCATGCAGACCGACACCCCCCTAAAGACCGCGATCACCGCCCGGCGCGACGCGCTGGTCGCGCTGACCCAGGACCTGATCCGAATTCCGACCCTGAACCCGCCCGGCCGGCACTACCACGACATCTGCGCGGTGCTCGAAGCGCGGCTCGCACCGCAGGGCTTTACCTGCGAGCTGGTCCGCGCCAAGGGCGCCGCCGCCGATAGCGAGGCCTTTCCGCGCTGGAACCTCGTGGCGCGCTACGAGGGCGGCCGCCCGGGAGAGTGCGTGCATTTCAACTCGCACCACGACGTGGTCGAAGTCGGCCATGGCTGGACAACGGACCCGTTCGGTGGCGAGGTGAAACAGGGCCGGGTCTATGGTCGCGGGGCCTGTGACATGAAAGGCGGGCTCGCCGCCTCGATCATCGCAGCCGAAGCCTTCATCGCCACCCATCCCGAGTTTGCGGGCGCGATCGAGATCAGCGCGACGGCGGATGAGGAATCGGGCGGCTTTGGCGGGGTCGCCTATCTGGCGGAGAACGGCTGGTTCTCGCCCGAGCGCGTGCAGCATGTGATCATCCCCGAACCCCTGAACAAGGACCGGATCTGCCTCGGTCACCGCGGGGTCTGGTGGGCCGAGATCGAGACCAAGGGTCGGATCGCCCATGGCTCCATGCCCTTTCTCGGCGACAGCGCGATCCGCCATATGGGGGCTGTTCTGCACGAGATCGAGACGGTGCTCTATCCCCTGCTGGCCACCAAACGCACCGAGATGCCCGTGGTGCCCGAGGGCGCGCGCCAATCCACGCTCAACATCAACTCGATCCATGGCGGCGAGGCAGAGCAGGACCCGGACTATACCGGCCTGCCGGCCCCCTGCGTGGCGGATCGCTGCCGCATTGTGCTCGACCGCCGCTTCCTGATCGAGGAAGACATCACGGAGGTGAAAGCCGAGATCACGTCGCTGCTGGAGCGGGTGAAAGCCAGCCGTCCCAGTTTCGAGTACGACATTCGCGAGCTCTTCGAGGTGCAGCCCACCATGGCAGACAAGGACGCCCCGGTGGTGCGGTCTGTCGCGGCCTCGATCGAGCGGGTGCTGGCGCGGCAACCGGACTACGTGGTCTCCCCCGGCACCTATGACCAGAAACATATTGACCGGATCGGGCGGCTCAAGAACTGCATCGCGTATGGGCCGGGGATCCTCGACCTCGCCCACCAACCCGATGAATGGGTGGGCATCGACGACATGATCGACAGCGCGCAGGTCATGGCCCTCACGCTCGCCGACCTGCTGCTGGAGCACTGACATGACCTACGACCCGGGCTTTCCGAGCCATGAAATCCTGATCGGCGGGGCCTGGGGCCCCTGCGCCAGCGGCGAAACGGTGGTCCTGATCGATCCGTCCGATGGTCGTCCTCTGGCCGAGATCGCGCGCGGTGGCCCGGTCGATATCGACCGGGCTGTCGCAGCGGCGCAGGCCGCCCTGGACGGCGACTGGGGACGCCACAGCGCGACCGAGCGGGGCCGGTTGCTGAGCCGCCTCGGCGCATTGGTCCTGCGCGAGGCGGACCGGCTGGCAGACATGGAAGCCCGCGATGTGGGCAAGCCCCTGGGACAGGCCCGCGCCGACGCGCTCGCCCTGGCCCGCTATCTGGAATTCTATGGCGGGGCCGCCGACAAGATCATGGGCGAGACCATCCCCTATATGGACGGCTACACGGTCTATACCTTGCGCGAACCCCACGGGGTGACGGGTCATATCGTCCCCTGGAACTACCCGATGCAGATCATCGGACGCTCCGTCGGGGCGGCCCTCGCCATGGGCAATGCCTGCGTGCTCAAACCCGCCGAGGAGGCCTGCCTGACCGCGCTGGCCTTCGCCCGGCTTGCCGAGGAGGCAGGCCTGCCGCCCGGTGCGCTCAATGTGGTGCCCGGGCTGGGCCCCGAGGCGGGCGCGGCCCTGAGCGCCCATCCCGGGGTCGACCATATGAGCTTCACAGGCTCCGTGCCCGTGGGCAGTGCGGTGCAGGCCGCCGCCGCCGGTCAGATCACACCCGTGACGCTGGAGCTGGGCGGCAAGTCCCCGCAGCTCGTCTTCGCCGATGCAGATCTCGATGCCGCCTTGCCCTTTCTCCTCAATGCCGGGGTCCAGAATGCCGGGCAGACCTGCTCGGCCGCGTCTCGGATCCTGATCGAAGCCCCGATCTTCGACACGGTCGCCGACCGCATGGCCGAAGCCTATGGCACGCTCACCGTGGGGCCCGCCCGCAGTGACCCCAAGATCGGCCCGCTGATCTCCGCCCGCCAAAAGGCCCGCGTGACCGAGATGCTCGCCCTCGCCGATCCCGCTCATATCCGGGCCACGGGGCGGCTGAGCCCGGACGCCCCCGAGACCGGCGCTTATGTGGTCCCGCATCTCCTCTCGGGCATGGGTCCGGATCACCCGCTCGCCCAACAGGAGATCTTTGGCCCCGTCCAGATCCTTCTCCCCTTCGACACCGAGGAGGAGGCAATAGCCATCGCCAACGGCACCGAGTTTGGCCTCGTTGCAGCGGTCTGGAGCCGGGACGGCGGGCGTCAGATGCGCCTCGCCAAACGTCTGCGCGCGGGGCAGGTCTTTCTTAACACCTATGGCGCGGGCGGGGGTGTCGAGCTGCCCTTTGGCGGCTTCGGTAAATCCGGTCACGGACGGGAAAAAGGGTTCGAGGCGCTGTACGGATTCTCGCAACTCAAGACGGTGGCGGCGCGCCACGGTTAGGGGTTTGAGTATTTGGGGAACAATGAAGCCCAAAGCTCAGCATCTTAAGTCGTCAAATATCCCCGCAGGAGGCCCCGCCCCGATCAGGGGCGGAAAAAATCATGTGCGCCGAAGGCGCTCCGTTTGACTGACGGTCACAGCAGGTCTTCGGCCACAAATCTAGCGCGGACATCCGTTTTGGGGCGCGCCCCGAAATGGCTGATCACTTCGGCCGCTGCGATCACCCCCATGCGCCCGCAGGTCTCCAGCGTCTGGCCCGTCGCCAGACCATAGAGGAACCCGGCGGCGAACTGATCCCCGGCCCCGGTGGCATCCACGGGCACCACGCGGGTCACGGGCACCTGCACCCGCTCTGCTCCACGGATGGCGACGACCGGATCGCCCGAGCGTGTGCAGACCACGAGCTCGCAAACCGATGCCGCTTGCGCCAGAGCCGCGTCCAGATCCTCGGTCTCGTAGAGCGCTTTGTACTCATGCTCATTGCCGATCACGAAGGTCAGCTCATCAGCCACCAGCCGTTGGAAATCCGCCCTGTGCCGGTCGACGCAGAACGGGTCCGACAGGGTGATCCCGGCCTGCCCGCCGCCCGTGCGCGCAAACCGAGCAGCCGCCTCGAAGGCGGCTTTGCCCGGCACCTTGTCGAAGAGATACCCCTCGAGGAACAGCAACCCCACCTGATCGAACACGGTCTCAGACACATCTTCGGGCCCCAGATCCGCACCGGCACCGAGATAGGTGTTCATGGACCGCTCGCCATCCGGCGTGACGAAGATCATCGAGCGCGAGGTCGGTGCCTCGACATCCGGCTGCGGCGGGTTGGGAAAGGCCGTGCCCTCGGCCTCCATGCCCTGGGCATAGAACCGCCCGAGCGCATCATCCTTGACCCGTCCGATGAACGCGCAGCGCAGACCGAGCTCCCCCAGCCCCGCCAGCGTATTGGCCACCGACCCGCCAGGTGCCTGCACGCGTTCGGACATGGCCGCATAGAGCATCTCGGCGCGGGAGCGTTCGACCAGCTGCATGATCCCCTTCTCGATCCCCATATGGTCGAGAAAGCTGTCATCGGTCTGGGCGAGCACATCGACAATCGCGTTGCCGATGCCGACAACCTGAAACGGGTGGGTCATGGGGCAGGGTCCTTTACGACAGCATCAAGTTCGGTTTCGACCAACCAGGTCGGATCGATAAAGCGGCTCACTTCGACAAAGGTGCAGGCCGGGCGGATCGCGCCGAACACCTCGCCATGGGCGCGGGCGGCCTCCTGCCATGTCCCGGCATCGGTCAGCAGGATCCGGCTGCGCAGCACATCCTCCGGGCGCGCGCCAGCCTCGGCCAGTGCGGCCAGCCCGATCTCGAGACAGCGCAGGGTCTGGCCATAGACATCACCCGGGCAGGCCGTGCCACCGGCCTCGGCGATGGGAGCGGTGCCCGCCACGGCCACGATCTCGCCGATCCGCACAGCGCGGGAAAAGCCGATCACCGGCTCCATGGGCGAGCCCGAGGCCACGTTGATCCGGCTCATTCGGTCTTGTCCTCGAAGGGGCAGAGATCGCGGATCAGGCAGGCGCCGCAGGCAGGTTTGCGCGCCTTGCAGATGTAGCGGCCATGCAGGATCAGCCAGTGATGGGCGTGGTGCTGGAAATCGACGGGGATGTGATCCTCGATGGCCCGTTCCACGGCGACCACATCCTTGCCCGGGCAAATCCCGGTCCGGTTCCCGATCCGAAAGATATGGGTGTCCACGGCCTGGCTCGGGTGGCCCCACCACATGTTCAGCACCACATTGGCGGTCTTGCGCCCCACGCCCGGCAGGCTTTCGAGTGCTGCGCGCGAGTTCGGGACCTCACCGCCATACTCCTCGACCAGAATCCGGCTGAGCTTGATGACGTTCTTGGCCTTGTTGCGGTAGAGCCCAATCGTCTTGATATGCGCGATCACGCCCTCTTCGCCCAGCTCCAGCATCTTCTCCGGCGTATCGGCGATCTTGAACAGCGCCTCGGTCGCCTTGTTCACCCCGGCATCTGTCGCCTGCGCACTCAGCGCCACGGCCACCACCAGCGTGTAGGCATTCACATGGTTGAGCTCGCCCTTCGGCTCCGCCTCAGCGGTCTGGAACCGGGTGAAGATCTCGCGGATCGTGTGATAATCGAGTTGCTTGGCCATCCGCGCTCATATGCCCAATGCGCGGCCTCGGGGCAAGCGGCGCAAATGCGCAAAATTCGGGTCGCTCGGCCGCGCGCGGAGGATTAGCTTGGAAGGAACAGGAGGCCCGAGATGTCCGACCCCGCCAAGACCCAGATCATGACCGACCCGATGACCGATGACCGCTACCATTACGGCGTGATCCGCCGCGCGATTGACGAGATCGATGCCGCGGGCGGCGCGCCCCTGCCGCTGGAGGATCTGGCGACCCGGATCGGGATGAGCCCGGCCCATCTGCAGCGCACCTTCTCGGCCTGGGTCGGGGTCTCGCCCAAGCGGTACCAGCAATACCTGACCCTCGACCATGCCAAGGCCCTGCTTGCCGAGCGCTTCACGACGCTGGAGGCGGCGGGGGAGCTGGGTCTTTCGGGGTCCGGGCGGCTCCATGATCTCTTCGTGACATGGGAGGCCATGAGCCCCGGGGAGTTTGCCCGCAAGGGGGCCGGGCTCGCCATTCGCTGGGGCTGGTTCGACAGCCCCTTCGGCCTCGCACTGGTGATGGGGACCGATAAGGGGATCTGCGGGATCGCCTTTGCCTCCGAGACCGGGACGGAGGCCGCGATGGAGGATATGGTCGCGCGCTGGCCCAATGCGGATTTCGTCGAGGACCCGATGGGGCTGCGGCCCTGGGCTCTGGCGGCCTTTGGGGCCGAGGATGGAGATCTGGCCAAGGCCCCGCTCTACCTGATCGGGGCCCCGTTCCAGATCAAGGTCTGGGAGGCGTTGCTGCGCATCCCGTCGGGCCATGTGACGACCTATTCCGAGATTGCCCAGTCCATTGGATCCCCCAAGGCCGTGCGCGCCGTGGGCACTGCCGTCGGGCGCAATCCGGTCAGCTGGTTGATCCCATGCCACCGGGCGCTGCGCAAATCCGGCGGGCTTGGCGGGTATCACTGGGGCTTGCCGGTCAAGCGCGCCATGCTCGCGCAGGAGGCCGCGCAGCTCGCCGAGGCCGGATAACCGCGCGGGCTGCGGCACCGTTCTGTCGGCCAAAGAGCGCCAAATTTCAGGCATTCCGGGGCTTGGCTATTGAATAACACGGCCAAGTATCCCGATATGCTGGAAAACAACCGCCTGAGGACGAGTACCCATGCCCCTACGCACACCCCTGATCCTGATGACGACCGGCGCGCTGGCCCTGTCCGCCTGCACCGTGACCGAAGACAATCGCAGAATGACCACCGGCGCCGCCATTGGCGGGCTTGTGGGCGCAGCCATCGGCGCGGGCGAAAGCCGGGACAAGGCGCTTGTGGGCGCGGTTCTGGGCGCAGGCGTGGGTGCGGCCATTGGCGATGCGCTCGACCGGCAGGCCCGCGCGCTTGAGGAAGACCTCAACAACGATGCGGTGCAGATCGTCAATACCGGCTCCGAGCTGATCGTGACCCTGCCTCAGGACATCCTCTTTGCAGTGGATAGCACCGTGGTGCAGCCTACCCTGCAATCGGATCTGGTGGCGCTGGCGGGCAACCTGCTCGAATACCCGGAGACCACGGTTCAGGTGATCGGACATACGGACAATACCGGCTCGGCCTCCTACAATCAGGACCTGTCCCAGCGTCGCGCGAACGCGGTCTCGTCGATCCTGCTGCAGAACGGGGTTCCGGCCTCTCGGGTGGTGGCCTTCGGGCGCGGGGAGGACCAGCCTGTGGCATCCAATCTCGACGCGGCCGGGCGGGCCCTGAACCGTCGCGTGGATATCGTCATCACGCCGCGGTAGTACCCGCGCAAAGATACGCCCTTCACGGGTTGCGGCGCGCCCCTTGTGGTCATATCTTTTGACCACTCAGGGGGCGCATCATGCCATTTCAACGCATTCAGTCCGAAAAGCTGTCGCACTCGGTGGTTCGCCAGATCGAGAAGCTGATCCTGCGCGGGATCCTGCGCCCGGGGGAGCGTTTGCCCTCGGAGCGGGAGCTATCCGAGAAGCTGGGCGTGTCGCGCCCGTCTTTGCGCGAAGCGCTGGCCGAGCTGCAGGAACGCGGGCTACTGGAAACCCGTGCGGGGGCCGGCGTCTATGTGGCCGAAGTGCTGGGCTCGGCCTTTTCGGACGCGCTGATCCAGCTCTTTGCCCAGCATGACGAGGCCGTCTTCGATTACCTCGCCTTTCGCCGGGATCTGGAGGGGCTGGCCGCAGACCGGGCCGCCCGGCTCGGCTCGGAAACGGATCTGCGCGTGGTCGATACGATCTTTCGCAAGATGGAAGCGGCCCATTCCAAGCGCAATCCGGACGAGGAATCCGCGCTCGATGCGGAGTTTCATCTGGCGATCATCGAAGCCAGCCACAACGTGATCATGCTGCATATGATGCGGTCGATGTTCGACCTGCTGCGTGAAGGCGTGTTCTACAACCGCAAGATCATGTTCAAGCAGCGCGCCACGCGGGACCAGCTGCTGGAGCAGCACCGGGCGATCAACGCCGCCGTGCAGGCCCGCGATCCGCTGGCCGCGCGAGAGGCGGTGCAGACCCACCTGGACTTCGTGGAGGGCTCGCTGGCCGATTGGCGGCAGATGGAAAAGAACGAAGCCATCGCCCGCCAACGCTTCGAACACGAGCAGCAGCGCTAGGATCGGTGGCGCCTTCCGCCCGCGGAAGGCGCGGACCCGCGAGAGGGCCAAGCGCCCCGCATGGCGCGTCCGTTGGGACAGAGCGCGACCGCGCGGTCCACATGTGGACCGCGCTTGCCCCAACCGCACAACAAAAAACCCGGCACAAGGCCGGGTTTCTCGAAATCGTTGTGAGATCGGGGATCAGTGCAGCTTGGCCTGAACTTCCTGGATCGCGGCCGCATTCATCGCCTCGAGCTCGGATTTGCCCAGCTTGGCTTCGATCACCTCGGCCGCCGCTGCGACAGCCACTGTCACGGCCTTGTCCTTGACCTCTTTCACGGCCGAGGCCTGAGCGGATGCGAGCTGCTCTTCCGCGGCAGCCAGACGCCGTGCGATGGAGGTTTCCAGGTCGATCTTCGCCTGGGCAGCCGCGGCTTCCGCGTCTTCCTTGGCCGTGGCCACGATGGCATCCGCCTGGCCCTGAACCTCGCGCTGCTGGCGCTCGTAGGAGGCCAGGATGGTCTGCGCTTCTTCGCGCAGTGCCTTGGCTTCGTCCAGCTCGGCCTTGATGCCCTCAGCCCGCTTGTCGAGCATGCCACTCAGCATCTGCGGCACCTTGAAGTACAGCACGACGCCGATGAAACACAGGAACGAGATCAACACGATGAAGTCCGTGTTGGAGAGCGAGAAGAACGGCCCCTTGGCCGCCAGCGCCGGTGTCGCCACCAGAGCGAATGCGGCAGGCAGGATCAGTTTTGTCATGTCCTTACCCCTTCACGCGCTGCGACACAGCCGACGAGACATCCACATCCGTGGCGTTCGGCAGCAATGCAGAGACCAGTGCGGTTGCGGTTTCGGTCGCGACCTCGGTCACGCTCTCCATCGCATTGGCCCGGATCTCGGCAATGGCTTTCTCCGACTCCGCGGCTTTCGCGGCGATCTCGGCATCGGCCTTCTGAGTGGCCACGTCCAGATCCGCCTGGATCTCGGCCTTGGCTTCGGCAACGATTTTCTGTGCTTCGGCACGGGCATCCGCCAGCGCCTGATTATAGGCTTTCTCAGCCTCCACTGCCGCGAGCTTGAGCTCTTCGGCGGCGGCCAGATCGTTGGTGATCGTCCCGCTGCGTTCGGCCAGAACCGACGCGATGCGCGGCAAGGCCACCTTGGTCAGGATCAGATAGATCGCTGCCAGCGTGATGATCAGCCAGAAAATCTGGTTGGGAAAGGTCGAGAAATCCAGCTGGGGCATGCCCGGCGCGGATTCAACGGCCCCGTGTGCGTCAGTTGCCATGCGTCCCTCCTTGGCCCTCTTTCACATCGGATCAGCCCGTTTCAGGCTGACCCGACCGTAAGGATGGCTTTGGAAAGCTTAGACGGCAAACATCAGCAGCAGAGCGACGAGGAATGCGAAGATCCCCAGAGCTTCTGCGAACGCGATGCCGATGAAGAGGGTCGCGGTCTGGCCAGCTGCCGCGGAGGGGTTCCGCAGAGCGCCTGCCAGGAAGTTGCCTGCCACGTGGCCCACACCGATTGCGGCTGCGCCGGAACCGATTGCTGCCAGGCCTGCGCCGATATGTGCGAGTTCGCCTTCCATGATGTGTCTCCTTACGATGGAATTGCTGAGTTTCAGAGACAGGGTCGACCCTGCCGGTTGTCTTAGTGATGCGGGTGCAGTGCGTCCTTGAGATACACGCAAGTCAGGATGGTGAAGACGTAGGCCTGAATGGCCGACACCAGAACCTCGAGCCCGTAGATCGCCATCACGCCGATGATGGCGATGGGCGCCACGGCGGTGACCTGGGCAAAGCCGGCGAACACCTTGAGAACGGCGTGACCGGCCATCATGTTGCCCGCCAGACGAATGGAATGGCTCACGGGGCGCACGAAGTAGGAAATCACCTCGATCACGGCCAGCACCGGACGCAACGGCAGGGGCGCCGAGGACACCCAGAAGAGGCTCAGGAAGCCCGCGCCGTTCTTAACGAAGCCGATGATGGTCACGGTGAAGAACACCGCGAAGGCCAGAACCGCCGTTACAGCGATATGCGAAGTGGTGGTGAAGCTCATCGGGATCAGGCCGAGGAAGTTCGACAGGATGATGAACATGAAAAGCGTGAAGATGTAGGGGAAGTACTTCAGACCGTCCTTGCCGGTCACATCCTCAACCATCTTGTAGACAAAGCCATAAGCAAGCTCGGCGATGGACTGCGCCTTGGTCGGCACCACGGCGCGCCCGCGCGTCCCGGTCACCAGCAGCAGCGTCAGCGCGGCCACGGCCAGCGCCATCCACAGGGTCACATTGGTCGGTGTGTAGAAGTGCACCGGTCCGTCCCCGAACAGGGGAGACACGATGAACTGGTCCATGGGATGGAATGAGAGTCCGCCGCCGTCTTCGCTTGCCACAGTCTAGTCCCCTTCGCGCTCGGCGGATGGCTCCGCCTTCAGTCGTTCCGCCTGGATCTCGCGCGAGGACCGGATCATGGTCTGGATCCCCGCCGCAAAGCCCAGCAATGTAAATACCACCAGGAGGATCGGCGTTGTGCCGAACAGGCTGTCCAGCCCGTACCCGATGCCAAAACCGATCCCGAGACCGGCAACCAATTCCACCACCATCCGCCAGGCATGCTGGGCCAGAGAGTAATGCTCATCCTTCTTCGGAGCCGGGGCCTGCGCCTCTTTGGCGGCGTCGATCCGTGCCTCCAGCGCTTTGAGGCGCTCTTTGTGAGGGTCATCGGTCATGCCACACGTCTCCGCGTTGTTGAGCGCAAGCTAGGCCGGAGGGTGGGGCAGAGTCA
Source organism: Dinoroseobacter sp. S375 (assembly GCF_049800775.1). Taxonomy (NCBI): domain Bacteria; kingdom Pseudomonadati; phylum Pseudomonadota; class Alphaproteobacteria; order Rhodobacterales; family Roseobacteraceae; genus Dinoroseobacter; species Dinoroseobacter sp. S375. Next base: position 114,241 of record NZ_JBNAFR010000009.1, read on the forward strand.
ACGCGCTGCGGCGCGGCGCATCACGGCCTTAAGTGCATGTATTTGATATATTTTTTAAAACTGCGACAAGCTGGCCTCCACGGCGTTAGCGCCATCACTGGGCCTACGCTTATTCAACCGATTGGTTGATTTTAGCCAAGGACGCCACCTGGCCATGCCGCGCGCTAGCCCTCTGACAACCCCGCCAGAGGGCCCTGCGCCAGGGCTCAAACCGTCGATATGGACGGACCCGCCCCTCTTGCGCGGCCCGCGGTTTCGCACCAGACCATTGAGACCCAGACGGACAAGGGACGGAGGATCGCGATGGATAGGGTGACCGGTGGCTGCCTCTGCGGTCAGGTGCGCTTTGCCGCGCGCGGTGCGCCGCTGCGCGTGGGGATCTGCCATTGCCTCGACTGCCGCAAGCATCACGGGGCTTTGTTCTACGCCGCCGCCATCTATGCGGAGGGTGCGGTGACCTTAACCGGCGAGACGCGCGCCCATGAGGGGCGGCATTTCTGCCCGACCTGCGGCTCTTCGGTCTTTGCCGAGAGCCCGGGCGAGGTGGAGCTTCACCTCGGGGCCCTCGAGACCCCGAGCCAGTTCGCACCGGAATACGAACTCTGGACCCTGCGCCGGGAGGATTGGCTGCCAGCCTTCCCCGACACGGTCTGTCACCGCGAGAGCCGCGAAGAACCTGCCCCCGACTGAGCCGCCCCACTCGGGCGCGTCCGGCCTGCGACAGGACAGAATCCGGCCCCGGCGACGCGGCCTCGGCCCTCGGCGCCCGCCTCTGCACAACTGCGACGAGAGCGCGCTGGTCAGTTTCGCGCGCCCCGGCTAGAGCAGAAAGCATGGTGTCGATTGCCCTTCGCCTTCTCCGGCTTTCCGTGACCGCCGCGCTGTGTCTTGCGCTGGTGGCGATCGGCTATGGCCACCGGGCGCAGGGCCCGGACATGACACCGGAACTGGCCGCCTATGTGGCGGCGGGCGGATCGCTCGCTGATCTGTGCGGCTCGACCGAGGGCGACGGCCCCGCACCCCGCGTGGACTGCGAAGCCTGCCGGTTGAGCGATACGCTCACCACCCTGCGTGGCCCCTGCCCGGCGGCGAGCCACACAACGCCCAAGACCTTTGTCTTCGGCTTTGTCGCCAAACGCCTGCGGCAGACCAGTGGCCCCGATCCGGTCCGCCTGACCCGCGCCCCTCCGCGCGCCTGAGACCTCACCGTTTCAACTCAATATCCCCCGTGTCCTGCATGGCCCGGGGTCTCAGGCTTGGAGTCCTTACATGACGATGACCGATACACCTGCGCAGCCCGACGGGCGCGCAAACAAACTCTATTTCGCGGCATGGCGCTGGCATTTCTATGCGGGCCTGTTCGTGATCCCCTTTCTCGCCATTCTGGCCGTGACCGGGCTGATGATGCTGTGGATCGCCTGGATCGACGGGCGCGACGGCGAGCGCACGCCCGTGATCCCGCAAGAAACCGCGCAGGCTGTCTCGATCCAGTCGGACGCGGCGCTGGCAGCCATCCCCGGTGGTACGCTCAAGCAGTATGTCGCGCCGCGTCGCGATGATCTCGCAGCGCTCTTCCGCGTGGATCTTGACGGCGACGCGACCATGGTGGCCATCGATCCCTATACCGCAGAGGTGATCGAGACCTTTCCGCGTCGCAGTGGCTGGTACGATTTTTTCGACAACATCCATAGCGACCTGATGCTCGGGGTGACCGGCGACCGCCTGCTGGAGACTGCCGCCTCGCTCACCCTCGTTCTGGTGGCGACCGGGCTCTACCTCTGGTGGCCGCGCGAGACCGGCTGGCGCCGCGCCCTGATCCCCAGCCTTGGCCGGGGCCGCGGGCTGTGGAAATCCCTGCACGGGGTTGTGGGCATCTGGATGTCGCTCTTTCTGGTGTTCTTCCTGATCTCGGGGCTTGCATGGGCCGGGATCTGGGGCGGCAAGATGGTACAGGCCTGGAGCCATTTCCCCGCCGAGAAATGGGACAATGTCCCGCTCTCGGACGAGACCCATGCCAGCATGAACCATGATCGCCGCGAGGTGCCCTGGGCGCTGGAGCAGACCCGGATGCCTGCCTCGGGCAGCGATGCGGGGCTGGCCGGGATCACGGGCCCGGTGACCCTCGACAGCGTCGACGCGCTGGCCCGGACCATCGGGTTTGACGGGCGTTACCAACTGAACCTGCCACGCGGCACGACCGGGGTCTGGACCCTGAGCCGGGATTCCATGAGCACCGACAGCCACTCGCCCACAACGGACCGGACCGTGCATGTGGACCAGTATACGGGCAAGGTTCTCGCCGATGTGCGCTATGCGGACTATTCGCTGCCCGGCAAGGCGATGGCCGTGGGGATCGCCCTGCATATGGGGACGCTGGGCCTGTGGAGCGTGCTGGCCAACAGCCTGATCTGCCTGTCGGTGCTGTTTCTCTGCGTCAGCGCGATCGTGCTCTGGTGGAAGCGTCGCCCGAGCAAGGCGGGCCGTCTCGCGGCCCCGCCCATGCCGCGTGAATTGCCGCTCTGGCAAGGCGCGGTCCTCGTCGGGCTGGGGGTATCCATGGCCTTTCCCATGGCCGGGCTTGCCCTGCTGACGGTGCTGCTGGTGGATACGCTGATCCTGTCCCGGCTCCCCAAACTGCGCCACAGCCTGACTTGAGCCCCCCTGCGGCGCCGGGCTCAGGTCCCGGCGCCGCCCTTGCGGGACGGGGTCAGGACCACGCCCTGCGCCCCGGGCCTACCCCTTGGCGTGGCGGCGTGGTAGCCCTGCGGCCATGACCCCACGTCTCGACACAGTCTTTGCGGCGCTTGCCGATCCCACCCGCCGGGCGATCCTGACCATGCTTCTGGAGGATGACATGGCGGTGACCGACGTGGCCGAGCCCTTCGAGATGTCGCTGGCCGCGATCTCCAAGCATCTGACGATCCTCACCCGGGCCGGGCTGATCAGCCAGGAGAAACGCGGGCGGGTGAAATGGTGCAAGCTCGAGCCGGACGCCTTGCGCGACGCCTCGATCTGGATGCAAAGCTTCGGACAGTTCGAGGCGGTCAATCTCGACGCGTTCGAGCGGTTTCTGGAGACGGAACTTCCGCCGCAGCCGAGGCCTGATCCCGAAGGGTCTTGCGGATAAATTTCGCCGCCGAGCGGTAGTGGCTCGCCCCCGAGGCCTCGGCCCAGCGCCCCAGCGTCCAGTCATTCATCCACGGCATCAGATGGGGCGTATACAGGCTCTCATCACTCTCGTCGGCCAGGAACGCCATCAGCCGCGCATGTTCCGCGGCCAGATCCGCCTGCGCCTCAGCCCAGCTGAGCCCGGCCTGCGCTGCGCGCAGCTGCGCGTTATAGGCTTTGAGCTCGGACCATTTATAGCCCGGCGCGGGGGTCTGCACCTCGGCCCCTGCGCGCCCATCGGACACCCAGCCGAGATAAAGCGTGATCCAATGGGCGCGGTGGGCCACCGTGTCCTTGATCGACACACCCTCCGCACCAGGCGCGGTGGCAGTCGCATCGGATAGCGGCGCGATCAGCCGCGCGAGCTTGGCATATTCCTTGTCACAAATGGCGATCAGGTCGGTCTTGCAGGTTGCGGCGGGCATGTGCGGCCCCTTTCGGAAACCTGTTTGCCCGCTTGCGCCACGCCTGTCCTTGCGCCCGGTCAAAGACCCGCCTCGCAGGCTCAGCTTTGCGGCACTTCCTCTTTCAGCAGCAGCACCAGCGCCACACAGGTCAGCGCCACGCCGATCAGGATCAGCGGGTTCGGCACCGGCTGGCCCAACCCGATCTGCCACAGGATCACCCAGCTCGGCGTGAGATAGGTATAGGCCATCACCTTGGCCGAGGGCAGCCGCAGGGTCGCCGCCTGCAACAGGACAAAGGTCGCCGCGCTCGCCCCGACCGAGAGATACCCCATGGTGATCCAGACCAGCGGGCGCAGCTCGGACCACTCGGTCGCCTGCACATCCCGCCAGCCATAGGCGAACAGCAATGCGCAGCCCGCGATCAGCATCCCGAAGGTGAAGCCCGCAGCACTCTCGCCCCGGTTCAGCAGCCGCGCCATGGGGGCATAGGCCGCGTGCGAGATGCAGCCGATGAAGAAGATCGCCTCGCCCCGGCCGATATCAAAGGCCAGAAATGCCGCGAAGGACGCGTCGAAGATCACCCAAAGCGCCCCGGTCGCCCCCACTGCCAGGGCCAGCGCCATGCGTTTCGTGGTGACCTGCCGCATCAGGATCCAGCCGAACACCCCCGACATGATCGGGGTCAGCGTGAAGACCGCAGCGGTCGAGACCGGATCCGCCGTCTTCAGCCCTTCGAACATCAGGACGAAATAGATCCCGAAGAGCCCGCCCAGAACCACGAACCGCCAAGGCGCGCGGAGCAGGTCACGGCTCAACCCGCCACTGGCCCAGGCCGCAAGCCCCACGACCCCGCCCGCAATCCCAAAGCGCACCGCGTTCAGGGCAGCGGGCGCGATCTCGTTGGCGATCTGACCTCCGAGCGCGAAAGAGCCCGCGACCAGCGCGGAAAAGGTCAGCATCGCCAGATGCCCCTGAGCCGGGCGCGACAGCGCGCGCACCCGCGCGACCGGGCTCATCGCCATGGACGTGCCCCGGTCCTCGTCGCGGTCTGCGGGATCATGGCCAGTCCTTGGCGGCCGCCTTGAGGAAATTGGTGAAGCTCTGCACCTTTGCCGTCCGGTGCAGATCCACATGGGTGATCAGCCAGACCCGGCTCGACCACGCATCGATGGGATCACAGAGCGGTACGAGGTTGGGGCATTGCGCCGCCCACCACATGGGCAGGAAGCCCGCGCCGATCCCGGCAACGACCGCGTCGCCCCCGGCCCGGATATCCGAGGCCCGGTAGATGATGCGATCCGCGGGCATGTTGTCCTTCATCCAGATGTTGAAGGGCGCACGCGGCTCCTCGATGGCACTGCCGACGATCCGGTGCCCGGCATAGTCGCTGCCCATCACGATGGGCCCGTGGGTGTCGAGATACTCCTGCGTGCCATAGAAGGTCATCCGCTGGGTATAGAGCGGCTGCACGATATTGTCGGGATCATCCGGCTTGCGCCCGGCCCGGATCGCCACATGGGCCTCGCCATATTCCAGCCGGAACACCCGCGTATCGGTGATGAACTTCACCCCCAGATCCTCGTGATCGGCCTGAAACTGCGCCAGAACCGGCGCGATCAGCGGCGAGAACATCTCCAGCGAGGTGATGATCAACTCGCCCGTCACCTTCGCCCCATGGCCATGGAGCCGTCCGGACAGCTGATCGAACTGATCGGCTGTCACCTGCGCCACCTGCAGCAGGTCATTGCCCGCATCCGTGGCCGTATAGCCCCGCGCATGGCGCTGGAACAGCTTGACCCCAAGCCGCCCCTCCAGGCTGTCAATATGTCGGATCACCGTGGCATGGTGCACGCCCAGCACCTCCGCCGCACCGCTGACCGTCCCCAGCCGCGCCACCTGAAAGGCGGTGCGGATCTCATCCCAATTCTCAATCGGCATATCGTCTCAATCGCTAAACTGTCGCGTCCAGAGAAATGTGCACTCACTCACATTTCCTGTTCAATATGAGGAATTGTGTTCATCCACGCAACGGCTAAATCTCTCCTCACACGACGCACGCAACTTCCCGCTCATGGCCCGGCCACCCTCCGGTCGGGCCCGCACTCCCCCGGGGCCACGCCGCCTCCGATAGCACAGGATCACCCCCATGACGTCCGTTCTTCGCATCGACAGCTCCCCCCGCAGCGACGCCTCGATCTCCCGCGCCCTCGCCGACCGGATCGTGGACCGCCTCGCACCCGCACAGATCTCCGCCCGCGATGTGAGCCCCGGCCTCCCGGTCATCGACGCGGACTGGATCGGTGCAAACTTCACCCCGGCGGCCGAGCGCAGCCCGACCCAGATCGAGACCCTCGCCCTCTCCGACACCCTCGTCGCGGAAGTGCAGGCGGCGGATGTGGTCGTCATCTCCCTGCCGATCTGGAATTTCGGGATTCCGGCCAGCCTGAAAGCCTGGATTGACCTCGTCGCCCGCGCGGGCCTGACCTTCCAATACACAGCCGAGGGCCCCAAGGGCTTGCTGGAGGGAAAGCGCGCCATCCTCGCCATCGCCTCCGGCGGCACCGAGGTCGGCAGCCAGATCGACTTCGCCACGGAGTACATGAAACACGTGCTCGGCTTCATCGGCATCCATGAGGTCGAGATCGTCGCCGCCGACCGCCTGATGGTCGATGCCGAGGCAAGCCATGCCAAGGCCGATGCCGCAATCGAAGCCCTCGCCGCCTGATCCCCCAGATTCCCCCTGACCGCAACCAACCACCCCGCCCTGCCGCCCGCCCGCGGCGGGGCTTCTTCGCGCGCAGTTCTTCCCTTAAGTCCCGAAATATCCCCGCCGGAGGCCCCTGCGCCCGCCCCCGGCACGGGGGACCGGGCGCAGCCTGCATAAAAAATGCGCCGCAGGCGCTCGATTTGATCGGCCACAACCGCCGGGCCCGGCCCAACCGTGGCTTGACAGACCCACCGCAACCGTCCATACGCCCCCCAACCTCCGGAGAGCCTGTGCCCTCCGGTCCCTATGCCATTGGGCAGGGATCGCCACCCGTCAGCGCGTTGCGCCCACGGGTGCTTTACCGCTTGGGGCTTCGGGATTGCCGCGGAACGGCCCGCGGCGGATGACATGACGGCGGGGCGGACGCGCTCCGAGAGGACCAAAAGGAAGACCTGATGTTTGAAAATCTGTCCGATCGCCTCTCTGGTGTCTTTGACCGCCTGACCAAGCAGGGTGCGCTCAGCGAAGCCGACGTCTCCACCGCCCTGCGCGAGGTCCGCGTGGCCCTGCTCGAGGCCGATGTCTCGCTGCCCGTCGCCCGAGATTTCGTGAAAGCCGTCCAAGAGAAAGCCACTGGCCAGGCCGTCACCAAATCGGTCACACCGGGTCAGCAGGTGGTCAAGATCGTCCATGACGAGCTGGTCCATGTGCTCAAGGGGGACGAGGACCCCGGCGCGCTGAAAATCGACAACCCGCCCGCCCCGATCCTGATGGTCGGCCTGCAGGGCTCCGGTAAGACAACCACCACCGCCAAGCTCGCCAAGCGCATGTCCGAGCGCGACGGCAAGCGCGTGCTGATGGCCTCGCTCGACGTGAACCGCCCCGCGGCCATGGAACAGCTCGCCATTCTCGGCACCCAGATCGGCGTCGACACGCTCCCCATCGTCAAGGGCGAGGACCCAGTGGCGATCGCCAAGCGCGCCAAGACCCAGGCCTCCCTCGGCGGCTATGACGTCTACATGCTCGACACCGCCGGGCGCCTGTCGATCGACGAAGAGCTGATGGCCCAGGTCGAAGCGGTCCGCGACGTGGCCAACCCGCGCGAGACCCTGCTGGTGGTCGATGGCCTGACCGGTCAGGACGCGGTCCACACGGCCGAGAATTTCGATGACCGCATCGGCATCTCCGGCGTTGTGCTGACCCGGATGGATGGCGACGGGCGCGGCGGTGCGGCGCTCTCCATGCGCGCGGTGACCGGCAAGCCGATCCGCTTTGTCGGCCTCGGCGAGAAGATGGACGCGCTCGAAACCTTCGAGCCGGACCGTGTTGCCGGTCGTATCCTCGGCATGGGCGACATCGTGGCCCTGGTCGAGAAAGCCCAGGAAACCATCGAGGCCGAGCAGGCCGAGCGCATGATGAAGCGCTTCCAGAAGGGTCAGTTCAACATGAACGACCTGCGCGGCCAGCTCGAGCAGATGGAAAAGATGGGCGGCGTCGAGGGGCTCATGGGCATGATGCCCGGCATGAACAAGATGAAGGGCAAGCTCGACGAGGCCGGGTTCGACGACAAGGTCATCCGCCGCCAGATCGCCCTCATCCAGTCCATGACCAAGCGCGAGCGCGCCAACCCGCAACTCCTGCAGGCCTCCCGCAAGAAGCGGATCGCCAAGGGCGCGGGGATGGAGGTCTCGGATCTCAACAAGCTGCTGAAGATGCACCGTCAGATGGCCGACGCCATGAAGAAGATGGGTAAAATGGGCAAGAAAGGCATGATGAAGAACCTCGGCGGCCTCTTGGGCGGCAAGGGGGGCATGCCCGCAGGGATGCCCGGCGATCTGGCCGGCATGAACCCTGCCGATCTGGAAAAAGCCGCCAAGGCCATGGGCAACATGCCCGGCGGCGGCCTGCCCGGTCTGGGCGGTGGCGGTCTGCCCCCCGGCCTGTCGGGGTTCGGCAAGAAGAAGTAATGACCGGCACCACCCTGCATATCCCGACGCTCACGACCGAGCGCCTGACCTTGCGTGCGCCGCGCGCCGAGGATGCCGCCGCTTATGGCGCCTTCCTCGAGAGCCCGCGCGCGGCGGGTGTGGGCGGGCCTTACAAGGCGACCGATGCGTTCGACCGGATGTGTGGCACGGTGGGCCATTGGCACCTGCGCGGCTATGGCCGCTGGATCATCGCCGATCGCGAGACCGACACGGCGCTGGGCATCTGCGGGCCCTACTTCCCCGAGACGTGGCCCGCGCCCGAGCTCGCCTGGACCGTGTTCGGCGGCGCCGAAGGCCGCGGCATCGCCCGGGAAGCCGTGACAGTGGCGCGCCGCTGGGCCTATGAAACCCTCGGATGGGATCGCCCGATCAGCCTGATCATCGACGGCAACACCCGGTCCTTTGCCCTGGCCGAACGGCTCGGCTGCCAGCGGGACGGCACCTATGACAGCCCCTATTACGGGGCGATGCAGGTCTGGCGCCACCCGGCCCGGGCGGAGGTGCTCGCATGAACACCCTCACGACCGAGCGCCTGACCCTGCGCCCGCCCTGCCCGGCGGATGTGCCTGCCCTGACGGAGTTCTACCGCTCCGAGCGGTCGCAATATGCCGGCGGGCATGTGTCCCATGCCAAGGCCTGGAGCAACGCCGTGGCCATGCTCGGCCATTGGGAGGTGCGCGGCTACGGGCTCTGGGCCGTGACCGAAACCGGCGACGACACGGCGCTGGGACTTGTCGGCCCCTACTATCCCGATGGCCGCCCGGAGACAGAGCTCGGCTGGGTGCTGTTCGCAGCGGCCGAAGGCCGCGGCATCGCACAAGAGGCCGCCCTGGCGGCCCGCGCAGATGCCCGTTCCCGTCTCGGCTGGTCCGAGATCGTCAGCTATATCGATGCGCGCAACACCCGCTCGATCGCCCTGGCAGAGCGCCTTGGCGCGCGCCTTGACGAAACCGCGCCGCAGCCCAAGCCGGACGATCCCTGCCTGATCTTCCGCCACCCCTCCGACGCGGAGGGGACCGCATGACCCTGTTGACCACGGATCGGCTGATCCTGCGCCCCCCCGCGGCACAGGATTTTGACGGCTACCGCAGCTTCTACATGTCCGACCGCGCGCGGTTCGCCCATGGCCCCCTGACCGAGACCGAGGCTTGGTACGCCTTCTGCGTGGAAATGGCCCACTGGCCCATGCGTGGCTTTGGCATGTTCACCGTTCTGGCCCAGACCGATCCCGAGACCCCGATCGGCCTCGTCGGACCCTGGTATCCTGCCGACTGGCCCGAACCCGAGATCGGCTGGCTGCTCTGGGAGGGGCACGAGGGCCAGGGCCACGCCGATGAGGCCGCCCGCGCCTGCCTGATCCACGCCTTCGGACATCTCGGCTGGGACAGCGCCGTCAGCTATATCCACCCCGAGAACACCCCCTCCGTCACACTGGCGGAGCGGCTCGGTGCGCAGATCGACCCCACGGCCCGCGCCGCCAAACCCGACCTGACCGTCTGGCGTCATGACCGGGTCTATTGGGTCGGCGACAAGAAGGGGACTGCCTGATGGGCCATCGCGACATCCCCGTTCTGGAAACCCAGCGTCTCTCCCTGCGTGGCCCGGACCCGCAGGATTATCCGAATTTCAAGGCGACCTTCGCCTCCTACCGCTCGCGCTTCATGGGCGGGCCGCTGAACCCCTACGAGACCTGGATGCTCTACGCCGCCGAGATCGGCCATTGGGAAATCCGCGGCTTCGGCATGTGGATGATCCACGACAAGATCACCGACGAGACCTATGGCATGGCCGGCGGCTGGCAGCCCGCCAAATGGCCCGAGCGCGAGATCGCCTGGATCATCTGGCCCGAGAAATCCGGCAAGGGCTTCGCGCTGGAGGCCACCCATGCCTGCCGCACCCATTTCTATGCCCAGGGCTGGGAGGGCGCGGTCAGCTATCTCGACCCGATGGATCTCGACAGCATCCGGCTGGCCGAGCGCCTCGGCGCGGTCAAGGACAAGGACGCGGCAACGGTGGCGGGCGATGACGTGGTCTATCGCCATCCCGACCCGGCGGCCCTGCGCGACAGCCAGCTCGCCCATGGCATCGAAATGGAGATCGGCCACTACGCCGACCCGCTCTTCAAACCGAAAGGATACGCGCTTGACTGACGCCGTGACCCGCGCCGCAGCCGTGCTCGCCGAGCACCGCGACAGCATCGACCGCCTCGATGCGATCCTCGTCTTCACCCTGGCCGAGCGCTTTGCCCACACCCAGGCCGTGGGCAAGCTGAAGGCCGAGCATGACCTGCCGCCCTCGGATCCCGCGCGCGAGGAAACGCAGATCAAACGCCTGTCGGAGCTGGCCCACATGGCCGATCTCGACCCCGACTTCGCCAAGAAATTCCTGAATTTCATCATTCAGGAAGTCATCCAACACCACAAACAACACCAATCCTGAACCCCGGTTCAGACAGAAGAAACTCTAGGAGAACAACACCATGGCAATGAAAATCCGGCTCGCCCGCGGCGGCTCCAAAAAGCGCCCCTTCTATCGCATCGTGGCCACCGACAGCCGCATGCCGCGCGATGGCCGCTTCATCGAAAAGCTCGGCACCTACAACCCGCTCCTGCCCAAGGACAGCGAAGAGCGCGTGAAGATGGACATGGAGCGCGTGCAGTACTGGCTGGGTGAAGGCGCCAAGCCGACCGACCGCGTGGCTCGTATGCTCGAAGCCGCCGGCACCCTGCCCAAGGCCGAGCGTTCGAACCCCAAGAAAGCCGTCCCGGGCAAGAAAGCCCAAGAGCGCGCCGAAGAGAAAGCCGCCAAGGCCGCCGAAGCCGCAGAGGCACCGGCAGAAGAAGCCGCGGCCGAATAATCGGCGCGGCCCCGCCCGTGACCGCGCGCAGCTTCAGCCCGGATTTCCGGGCGGAACTGACCGAGTTGATGCGCTGGCGGCGCGATGTGCGCCGCTTTCGCACCGATCCGGTGCCCGAGGATTTGCTGGCCCGGTGTCTCGATGCGCTGCGGCTGGCCCCCTCGGTGGGCCTGTCCGAGCCGTGGCGCGTGCTGCGGGTCGACAGTGCCGAGGCGCGCGCAGCGGCCGCCGCGAATTTCGCCGAGGCGAATGCGACGGCCCTTGCGGGTCAGGACGGGGACCGGGCGGCGCGCTACGCGACGCTCAAACTCTCGGGGATGGATGCTGCCCCGGTGCAGCTTGCCATCTATTGCGACACGGATCCGCCCAAGGGGGCGGGTCTCGGCGCGGCCAGCATGCCGCAAATGCGCCAGTACTCCGTGGTGGCGGGGGTCACCATGATGTGGCTCACCGCCCGGGCCGAGGGTCTGGGACTGGGCTGGATCTCGATCCTCGATCCGGACCGGCTGGCGCGGGACCTCGACGTCCCAACGACATGGGATCTGATCGGCTATTTCTGCCTCGGCTGGCCCGAGCAGGAGGCCGACAGCCCGGAATTGGAACGCGCGGGGTGGGAAACACGCGCCGACACTTTGGATTTGGAGGTCCGCTGAGGTGGCACGGTATTGGATTGGATTGGCCGAACGCGACAGCGTGCATGCGGCCGTGGCAAATGGCGTCTGTGTCTTTTCCGGAGGCAAGGCCTCGCCGGTGCGCAAGCTCGAACCCGGGGACGGCATTCTCTACTACTCGCCCCATGAAAGCGCGGGCGGTGCGGTGCTGGAATGCTTCACCGCCGTGGGCGAAGTGGTCGATGACGCGCCCTGGACCCAGAACTGGACACAGATCTGCGCCGGCGGACCCTATCTGAGCCAAGGCGCCGCGCACCAGAGTGGCCTGACCTGGGTCCGGCGTTGCGATTACGACGCCGTGGGCGAGGTCTCGGTCCGCCCGCTCCTGTCGGAGCTGCGCTTCGTCGCTCAGCCGCGCCATTGGGGCCGGACCTTCCATCGCGGCCAGATGGAGATCGGCGCCGCCGACTTCTTCCGCATCGCCGACCGCCTGCGCGCGGTCGCCTGAGGGGGCGGGGTGACCAAGACCGTGATCCTTCTGGTGTTCGGCGCCAGCGTCTACATCGGCATGCAGTTCGAGCAACGCCTCGCCTCGGATCGCTGTATCGCGGCCGGGGGCACCCCGGATGCGCGCGGCATCTGCACAGGAGTGCCCGCACAATGAGCAAGCGCAAGGATCTGACCTGCGTCGGGGCGATCGCCGGGGCCTTCGGGGTGCGCGGCGAGGTCCGGCTGAAGAGCTTCTGTGCCGTGCCCGAGGATATCGCCGAGTACACCCCGCTCAGCTTCGAGGATGGGACCGAGGTCACCCTGCGGCTGACCGGCCAGATCAAGAACGGGCTCTCGGCGCGGCTCTCGGGCGTGGGCAACAAGGAGGCGGCGGATGCCCTGCGAGGCACCCGGCTCTACGTGCCGCGCGACCGGCTGCCTCACCTGCCCGATGACGAATATTACCATACGGACCTGATCGGTCTGGCGGTCCACGACACGGGCGGGACCCATCTGGGCAAGGTCACGGCGGTGCATAATCACGGCGCGGGCGATCTGCTGGAGGTCAAGGGCCCGCTGGCCAAGGGCCCGGTCCTGATCCCCTTCACCCTGGCCATCGTGCCGACGGTCGACCTGCGGGCCGGGCGCATCGTGGCCGATCCGCCGGAAGGCCTGTTTTAGACCTGCCACCTGCGCGCCCCGGACGGCGCGGCGCGGGTCCGCGCGGTCCTGCCAGGGACCGCGCCACCGATCCCTAATGTCTCGGCGAGAATCGTCGCCGCACGCTGCAACTGCACCAGACGCTCCTGCTGGAACGCGCTGCGCTGGCCACCCACCGACGGCAAGGCCGCCCAATCCTGCAGGACCCGGCAGCGACACAGGAACGCCATACAGGGATCCGCGCCCATATCCGCGCCATAGCCCTCGGACAAGGCCGCCAGATCCTCTGGCGGCAAGCCGCAGCGCGGATCCAGAGCCCGCGTCCCGGCAAACCGCGCCCCCAGATCCACCAGCAGCCGAGCCAGATCATAGACCGCAGGCGCCTCTTTATCATGCATGAAGTCGATCAGCGTCGCCCGATTGGCCGACAGGATCATGTTGCGCGCGTGCAGATCCCCATGCTGCGCCGCGAGCATAACCGGCGCGCCTTCGGCCGCCGCTGCCGCGGCCTTGAGGCTCTCTACAAGCACCGCAAAGAGATCGGGATCCACAATCGCCAATTGCCCGTCCAGCGCCTTGCGTGCGAGCCGCTCCATATAGTCGACCATGCGCGCCGGGTTGAAGCGCTTCTCCCCCGCTGCCGTGCTGTCGTGATAGGCCCGCAGCGCGGCCCCCGCCCGCGTCAACAGCGCGCCGCGCTGATCCGGCTTGTCATATTTCAGCAGGAGATGATCCTGCAGCGTGCGCCCGACCACATAATCCTGAATGGTCGACAGGCTGCTCGCATCCTCCGCCAGGATCGCCGCGGGCGCGTGAACCTTGTCCCCGCGCAACGCCCGCACCGCGCGGCGCTGCCCGGCAAGCCCTTCGGCCCAGCGCGCCTGATCCACCGGCGCAAAGATGCGCTTAAACACCAGGTTGCGCCCATCGGGGCCGGTCATGCGCATCACGATCCGCACCCGCCCGGGATCCTCGCGCCGCCAGAGCTCCTCGCCGCTGAAGGACGCGGGATCGAGCCCGGCAAAGGGTGCCAGCTGCTGCCAGCTGCCCAGGGCCGATGCCATCATGCGGTCGTCTCGGGTCATGCCTCTCTCCGGTTCGCGGCGCCGGTCACAGGGGCGCCCGGACGCAAAATGCCTTGCAGGTTGCTAAACATTGATTAAACCGCCCGAACATGACCAAACCACCCGCCCCTTCGCTCAGCCGCTCGCACGGCACCAAGAGCATCTCGCTCTCGGCCCAGCCGCAGGACCTGATGGCCCCGCGCCAGCGCAAACGCGGCGCCTGGACCGCCAAGGTGATCACCCTCTTTCCCAAGGCCTTCCCCGGCGTGCTCGGCGAAAGCCTGACCGGCAAGGCGCTGGACGACGGGCTCTGGGCGCTCGACACCCTGGATCTGCGCAGCTTCGGCGTGGGCAAGCACCGGAATGTCGATGACACGCCCGCCGGCGGCGGCGCGGGTATGGTCCTGCGCCCGGATGTGCTGGGCCGCGCGCTTGGCACCGCGGCCACGGGCACGCCGGAGGACCGCCGCAAATGGCCGGTGGTCTATCTCAGCCCCCGCGGCGCGCCCTTCACCCAGGCGCGGGCCCAAGCCTGGTCCGAGGCCGAGGGCCTCACCCTGCTCTGCGGACGGTTCGAAGGCGTGGACGAGCGCGTGATCGAGGAATTCGGCATAGAAGAGGTCTCGCTCGGGGACTTTGTCCTCACCGGCGGCGAGATTGCAGCACAAGCCTTGATTGACGCCACGGTCCGACTTATACCGCGCGTGCTTGGGAATCAGGCGTCCACGGAGGAGGAGTCCTTCTCCACCGGCCTTCTGGAGCACCCGCACTATACACGACCCGCTGTCTGGAAGGGACGCGAGATACCCGGGATTCTCCTTTCGGGCCATCACGCGAAAATCACCGACTGGCGCCGGGAGATGGCCGAAAGGCTGACCAAAGAACGCCGCCCTGACCTCTGGCGGGCATATTGTGAGACCCACGATATGGACCCGGACGGAGACCAAGAGCTCTAGGGGCAGCCCCACGTCGCGGAACAACCGCGCATATAGAGGAGTCAGGGCCCATGAACCTGATTGCACAGCTGGAAGCCGAGCAGATCGAAGCGCTCGGCAAAGACATTCCGGATTTCAAGGCCGGCGACACCCTCCGGGTCGGCTACAAAGTGACCGAGGGCACCCGCTCCCGTGTTCAGAACTACGAAGGCGTCTGCATCGCCCGCAAAGGCGGCGACGGCATCGCAGCGTCCTTCACCGTCCGCAAGATCAGCTTCGGCGAAGGTGTGGAGCGTGTGTTCCCCCTGCACTCGACCAATATCGACAGCATCACCGTGGTGCGTCGCGGTAAGGTCCGTCGCGCCAAGCTGTACTACCTGCGCGCCCGTCGCGGGAAGTCTGCCCGTATCGCCGAGCAGACCAACTACAAGCCGAAATCGAACTGAGGGCCGTAGAGATGAAAAAAGATACCCATCCCGAGTACCACATCATCGACGTCAAGATGACCGACGGCACCGTGGTGCAGATGCGCTCCACCTGGGGCAACGAGGGCGACCAGCTGGCGCTGGACATCGACCCCTCCGTGCACCCGGCCTGGACCGGCGGCAGCTCGCGCCTGCTGGACACCGGCGGCCGCGTGTCGAAGTTCAAGAAGAAATACGAAGGCCTCGGCTTCTGAGCCCAGCCTCTTTGACAAGACCAAAGGCGCGCCTTCGGGAGCGCCTTTTTTGTTGCGCCGCGCCTGGTCCGTCGCCCGGCTTGCAGCTTCGCCCCGCTCACTGGCGGTCGGGGCCGCGCAATGCGCGTGGCGCCCCCGGTGAAGGTTGGGCCCGCGCGGATGGCTGTTGGACTTGAGGGGCCGAACGGCCCCGCCGGCTTTCTTGCGAAAGACTGAGCGCAATACCGGCACGGCGGACCCTGCCAGCTGCGACAACCGCAATTTCGACTCAAACCGGCGGGCATTAACCAAAAAGCAAAACGCGCCATGGCATGACTTTGGCCAATGACGCCGCACTTGGCGGATTGTCGCCGTTTTGGGATTCCAAACCGGGAAGCAGCTGAATACTGTGCGCGCAATCCGGCGGGGCACGGGTCACGTCGAGAAGAAGGGTCGCGCAGTGGCACATATCATCGTCTTCGGCAACGAAAAGGGCGGCTCGGGCAAATCGAGCACCTGTATGCATGTGGCCACCGCGCTCGCACGTATGGGGCATCGGGTGGGCGGGGTTGATCTCGACCTGCGCCAGCGGAGCTTTGGCCGTTATCTCGAGAACCGCGCCGCCACCTGCGAGCGCGAGGAAATCGTTCTGCCGCTTCCGACCCTGATCGAGCTGCCGCAGATCGATCAGGCCAGCCTGCCCGAGGGCGAGAATATCTGGGACTACCGGCTGAGTGCTGCGGTGTCCTCGCTCGAGGAGGAGTGTGATTTCGTCGTGATCGACTGTCCCGGCTCCCATACGCGGCTGAGCCAGGTGGCTCATTCGCTGGCCGATACTCTGATCACGCCGCTGAACGATTCCTATGTGGATTTCGACATGCTCGCGCGGATCGATCCGACGAGTAACAAGGTGCTTGGCCCGTCGGTCTATTCCGAGATGGTCTGGAGCGCGCGGCAATTGCGCGCCCGCGCGGGCCTGCCGCCGATTGACTGGATCGTGCTCCGCAACCGGCTGGGCACCCAATACATGCACAACAAGAAGAAGATCGGCGATGCCCTGCAGGATCTGAGCAAGCGGATCGGCTGCCGCGTCGCGCCGGGCTTTTCCGAGCGCGTGATCTTTCGCGAGCTGTTTCCCCGGGGCCTGACCCTGTTGGATCTGCGCGATATCGGCATCGCTCAGCTGAACATGTCGAACGTGGCCGCCCGGCAGGAATTGCGGGATCTCATTACCGCGCTGAACCTGCCCGGGGTCGAGGTCGACTTCTGAGAGGCGCGCCCGCGCGGATCACGCAGCACCGCCAAGCTGTGCTGCGCTGGAGCGCCCCGCGCGAAGGGAGCGCTCGGCAACACAGCCACCCGTCAGCCGCAGGACAGGTTCGTCACGTCGTTCCAGGGATCGATCCGGATGTTCAGCCGGTCCGGACGGAAATCCATGGTGACAGGGCCGAAATAGATCACCCGCACGCTTCCTGCCCCACGCGGCACCAAAGTGGAGTTGGGGTCAATCGGCTGACCGATCAGGCCTTCATTGTCCCAGGCCCCGCAGGTATCGGCATCGCGCGGCGTGGTCACGCCCCAGGTCTCGGGGTCGGGCTGGAGGGCCTTGCGGATCCAGAACCGCTCCCCCTCCCGGCGCAGACGCTCCTGGTCCTTGGGCTCCAACTCGTCGCCATAGACGCCGTTGCGCGCCTCAAACGCGTCCATCAGGGCGCGCAGGGCGGGCGGCAAGGGGGGACCTTCCATCGCCGAGGCATTGACCGGTCCGAGCTTGAGGTACCGGCCCAGCGCGTCGAGGCCCCGTTCGGTCGCAGGGCCGACCACCCCATCCACCGGGCCCGGAACGAACCCGTAGAAATTGAGCGCCGTCTGAATGTCGAACACATCCTCCCGCAGCCCCGACTGCGCCTCGGCGCTCCCCGGAGGCACCAGTGCCAGCAAACTCACCCAAAGCCCGACCACAAAAGCGCGCAGCATTCCAAAGCTCCTTATCTCTCTCCGCCCCACCCTAGCCGCAGCGCAGCACCGGGGTCCATCCTGTAACAAAGCCCATATTCCCCCCGCCGCCTGTTACAGTTTCCCGCCCTTTTGCAACGAAAGCCCCCGTGCCGATCACCCGAGATCAAGCGGGCGTGATCGCCCTAACGCAGCCGCGCATTCAGGCGCAAATCATGGGACAACAGCCCCATAGCCAAAGGAACCCCGGGATGTCGACCATGGAAGAAAACCGCAAATCCGCTCTGCCCCGCTGGGTGCCGCTGGCTGGGATCGCCGCCATCGCCGCGATCGGGGCCTTTACCCTCAAGGACACGCTGAGCTTTCAGGCCCTGGCCGACAATCGCGAGGCGCTGATCGCCTTTCGCGACGCCAATCTGGTCCTGACCATCGCGGCCTATATGGCCATCTACATCGCCGTGGTGGCCTTCTCGCTGCCCGGCGCGACCATCGCGACGCTGGCGGGTGGGTTCCTCTTCGGGCTGACCACGGGGACGGTCCTGACGGTGTTCGCGGCCACGATCGGTGCCACGATCATCTTTCTCGCCGCCCGCTGGGGGCTGGGTGAGAAGCTCGCCGCGAAGATGGACGCCTCCTCGGGCAACGTGAAGAAGATCAAGGAGGGCCTGGCCGAAAACGAGCTGAGCGTGCTCTTCCTGATGCGGCTCGTGCCCGCGATCCCGTTCTTTGTGGCCAACCTTCTGCCGGCGCTCGTGGGCGTGAAACTGCGCAACTTCCTGCTGACCACCTTCTTCGGGATCATCCCCGGCACCGCCGTCTACACCTGGGTCGGCGCAGGTCTGGGCGAGGTCTTTGCCCGCGGCGAGACCCCGAACCTCGGCATCATCTTCGAGCCCCATATCCTCGGCCCCATTCTCGGCCTCTCGGCGCTCGCCCTTCTCCCCATCATCCTCAAGCAATTCCGCAAGACCAAAGGCGCCTGATCCATGACCAACCGTATTGAAACCGATATCTGCGTGATTGGCGCGGGCTCTGGCGGGCTGTCCGTCGCGGCGGGCGCGGTCCAGATGGGCGCAAAGGTCGTCCTGATCGAAGGCCACCTGATGGGCGGCGACTGCCTGAACTTCGGCTGTGTCCCCTCCAAAGCGCTGATCGCTGCAGGCAAGCAGGCACATCTGGTGCGCAAGGGCGGCTTTGGCGTCGCCCCGGCCGAGCCCGAGATCGACTATGCCGCCGCCAAGGACCATGTGCGCAGCGTGATCGACACCATCGCCCCGGTGGACAGCCAGGAGCGGTTCGAGGGCCTCGGCTGCACCGTGATCCGCGACTACGCCAAGTTCATCTCGGAAACCGAGGTGCAGGCGGGCGATACGGTGATCAAAGCGCGCCGCTTCGTGATCGCCACCGGCTCACGTCCCTTCGTGCCACCGATCCCCGGTGTCGAGGACGTGCCCTATTTCACCAATGAGACGATCTTCGATCTGCGCGAGAAGCCGGACCATTTGATCGTCATCGGTGGCGGCCCGATCGGGATGGAAATGGCCCAGGCCCATGTGCGCCTTGGCTGCAAGGTCACCGTGCTCGAAGGCGCCAAGGCGCTCGGCAAGGACGACCCGGAGCTGGCCGCCATTGCCCTCGAGCGTCTGCGCGGCGAAGGCATCGAGATCATCGAAGGCGCACAGGCCTCCAAGATCTCGGGCAGTGACGGCGCTATCACGGTCGAGACCGCCGATGGCCAGTCGGTGACCGGCACCCATCTGCTGATGGCGGTGGGCCGGACGCCCAACCTCGACAAGCTGAACCTCGAAGCGGCGAAGATCGAGTATGATCGTCGCGGACTCAAGGTCGATGCCTCGCTGCGCACCACGAACAAGCGCGTCTATGGCGCGGGCGATGTGGCCGGACCGCTGCAATTCACCCATGTGGCCGGTTACCATGCGGGCATCTTGATCCGTCAGATCGCGCTCGGCTTGCCTGCCAAAACCCGCGACGACCATGTGCCCTGGGCCACCTACACGGATCCGGAGATCGCGCAGGTCGGCCTGACCGAGGCGCAGGCCCGGGAAAAACATGGCGATGCGCTGGAAGTGGCCCGGTTCGAATATGACGAGAACGACCGTGCGATTGCCTCGGGCAAGACCACCGGCCTGATCAAGGTCATGATCGTGAAAGGCCGCCCCATCGGAGCGTCGATCGTCGGCGCCGAGGCAGGCGAGCTGATCGGGCTCTGGGCATATGCCATCGCCAACAAGCACAAGATGGGGGCCGTCGCGAACATGATCGCGCCCTATCCGACGCTGGGTGAGATCAACAAGCGCGCCGCCGGGGCCTATTTCAGCCCCCGCCTGTTCGAAAGTGATCTCGTCAAGCGCATCGTGCGCATTGTCCAGAAGTTCTGACAGGCTTATGTCGGGATCGAGAAAGGAGCGACTGATTTGAACTCGCTATCCGGACGCTTTCTGATCCTGACCGTCATCTTCGTGATGCTGGCCGAGGTGCTCATCTTCGTGCCCTCGGTCGCGCGCTTCCGCGAAGACTATCTGCTGGACCGGCTGGAGCGGGCGCAGATTGCCTCGCTGGCCCTTTTGGCCACACCCGATGACATGGTCGCCCCCGAACTCGAGGCGGAGTTGCTGGAAAACGCCGAGGTTCTCAACGTCGTGCTGCGGCGGGATGAGGTGCGGCAGCTGATTCTCTCGGTTCCGATGCCGGGGGAGATCTATGGCACCTACGATCTCCGGGATCCCTCGGCCTTCGAGTTGATCCGCGATGCGATGTGGAACCTCACCATGACCGAGGATCAGGTGATCCGCGTGATCGGCACGCCGGTGCGCGGGGCGGGCGAGGTGATCGAGGTGACGATGCCCACGGCCCCCCTGCGGGCGGCCCTCATCGATTACGGGATCCGGATCCTGATCCTGTCGGCGGTGATCTCGATCTTCACGGCCGCACTGCTTTTCCTGGCGGTGCGCCGGTTCCTCGTGAAACCCATGCGGCGGGTGGTCGATCACATGACGGCCTATGCAGAAGCACCCGAGGATGCGCGCCGGATCATCGCGCCCGATGCCGGGGTGACCGAGTTGCGCGATGCCGAAGACGCCCTGAATTCCTTGCAGACCCAGCTGACCACGGCCCTGAAGCAGAAGGACCGTCTGGCTCAGCTTGGCGGGGCGGTGGCCAAGATCAGTCATGACCTGCGCAATATCCTGACGGTGGCGCAGCTCCTGGCGGACCGGATGGAGCGGTCGGAGGACCCGACCGTGCAACGCGCCGCGCCCAAGCTCGTCCGCTCGATCAGCCGCGCGGTCAATCTCTGCGAGGGGACGCTGGCCTTCGGCAAGGCGGAGGAGTTGCCTCCGACGCTCTCGCGGTTCAATCTCGGTCCGCTGATCGATGACGTCATCGATAGCGAGACGCTGGCCTGTACCGGCGACGCGGTGACGCTTGTCTCCGAAGTACCGCCTGCGCTGGCGATCCGCGCCGATAGCGAGCAGCTTTATCGGGTGATCTCCAATCTGGTGCGCAATGCCCGGCAGGCGATCGAGGCGACCGGTCAGCCGGGACAGATCTGCGTGGCCGCCCGCGAGGAAGACGCCGAATGGATCATCTGCATCCGCGATACCGGGCCCGGCCTGCCGCCACGGGCGCGCGAGAACCTGTTCACGGCGTTTCAGGGCGGGGTGCGCAAGGGCGGAACCGGGCTGGGTCTCGTGATTGCCGCCGAGCTCGTGCGTGGCCATGGCGGCGCGCTGGAACTGGTGCAGACCGATGCCGAGGGCACCGAATTCGCCCTGCGCCTGCCGCGCAGCTCGGCCATTCTTGACGCGGCTGCAGAATAACGAAAAACCCGCTTGCAATGACCGGGGACGGGCGTTAGTGACCTCCCTCACGGACCGATAGCTCAGCTGGATAGAGTACTTGACTACGAATCAAGGGGTCGGGGGTTCGAATCCTCCTCGGTCCGCCACTCCCCCCTCAAGGCGCTGTGTGACACAGCCTGCAGGGGCGGGGAAAACGCCGGAAACGCGTTGACTCAAATGGCCCGTGCGCCTAAACGACGGGCTCTGTAGATTTTCTGGCACGCGCGCCATCCGGGCGGCGGGTCAACCGAAGGAGAAAAGCGATGAAGCGCACGTTCCAACCGTCGAACCTGGTTCGCAAGCGTCGTCACGGGTTTCGCGCGCGCATGGCCACCAAGGCCGGCCGCAAGATCCTGAACGCCCGTCGTGCTCGCGGCCGCAAGTCGCTGAGCGCCTGAGCCCTGCCGCTGGCCTTCGGGCTATGACGACAGAGCGCTCGCCCTCCGAGCCCGGTGCCGCGCAGGCACCCGCACCGCCGCCCGCGACGTCGCAGGCGGCACTTGTCGTTTTGACCAAGCGTGCGGATTTTCTCGCCGCCGCCCGGGCCCGGCGTCAAGCCGCCCCTGCCTTTCTGCTACAGGCGCGACGGCGCGCCGAGGACATGTCCTCGGCGCAGACCCGCATCGGGTTCACCTGTTCCAAGAAGGTTGGCAACGCGGTCGCCCGCAATCGCGCCAAACGCCGCCTGCGCGAGATCGCGCGGCTTGAGCTGCCGACCCATGGCAAGCCGGGCTGGGACTATGTTTTGATCGGACGCAAGGAGGCCACCGCCTCCCGTGATTTCGCGGCCCTGCGCGCCGATCTGGTCGCGGCACTCGCGCGCATTCATGCCCCGGGCAAACCGCGCGGGCCCGGTGGCCAGCGGTCCAAGGCCCCGCGCGCATGAGCCCGCTGGCGTTCCTTCTGTCGCTTCCCGTGCGCGCCTATCGCGCGGTGTTTTCCCCCTGGGTTGGGTACAATTGCCGCTATGACCCCACCTGTTCGGCCTATGCCATGGAGGCGCTGCGCAAGCATGGCGGGATGAAGGGAGGTTGGCTGGCCCTGCGCCGTGTCCTGCGATGCCACCCCTGGGGCGGGATGGGCGTGGATGACGTGCCGGACTGAGCCGGTCCCGGGCCTGCCGCCGGTGCGGTGATCCGCCTCTCGGTGGTGTCCGCCCCCCTATGATCAGAGCTTTTCGAAGGTGATGATCACGTCCCCGACATAGACCCCTGCTCGGGTCATGTAAGCGCGGTTGAGCAGCCGATCCTCCGAGAGCAGCCACATCCAGTCATCGAAGGCAAATCGCGTGGTCGTGCCATCGCCGAGTGGCAGGTCGATGGTATACACCCAATTGAACGTATCCCCCCGCTCCACCCCCGTCGCAGTGCCGATCACGCCGGGGGCCGTCCCCTCCCAGCTTTGCGCACCCGTCTTGGTCAGGGTCCAGATCCGCTGCTCGGTGCTGGCATCCTCATAGACGAAATCCTCGACCAGGCGCAGGGTCTGACCATCCCAGTGGCCCGTGATCTCGACCTCGAAACGCCGTCGAACCGTGCCCAACACGTCCTGAAACTGGCCATAGGCGATGAGATCGCCCGAGAAGAAGTCTTCGAGATTGAGCTGCCTGTCGCTCAGGGCCGGATCCTCGAGCGCTGGTTTGCCCGTGCAGGCCGCCAACAGTAAAACCACTCCGATCAGAAATGCGCGCATGTGATCCCCCTTGGGCCAGAGCTAAGTCCCTCCCCCCGCCGGGCAAGCGATTGACGCCGGGGGGTGCGCTCGCCTATGCCCTCCGGGACCCCTGAAGGATGCCCGATATGCTCGACGAGACCGAGATCCATCCGCTGTTTCACGGCGCGCCCAGCAGCACGGAATTCAAGAAGCTGCGCAAGCGGATCATCCGCAACACGCGCGAAGCGATCGAGCAATACGGGATGATCGAGCCCAGCGCACGGGATGGCGCCAAGCCGCGTTGGCTGGTCTGCCTGTCCGGTGGCAAGGACAGCTACACGCTGTTGGCCGCGCTCCACGAGTTGCAATGGCGCGGGCTGCTGCCGGTGGACATCCTTGCCTGCAACCTCGACCAGGGCCAGCCCGGCTTCCCGGCCACGGTACTGCCGGCCTTTCTGGAGCAGATGGGCGTGCCGCACCGGATCGAGTACCAGGACACTTATTCCATCGTGATGGACAAGGTCCCGGAAGGCCGGACCTATTGCGCGCTCTGCTCACGGCTGCGCCGCGGGAACCTCTATCGCATCGCACGGGAGGAAGGCTGTTCGGCCGTGGTACTGGGGCACCACCGGGACGACATTCTCGAGACATTTTTCATGAATCTTTTTCATGGCGGTCGTCTGGCCACGATGCCGCCGAAACTGCGCAACGAGGAAGGGGATCTCTTCGTCTATCGACCGCTCGCCCATGTGGCCGAAGCCGATTGCGAGAAATTCGCGCGCGCGATGAATTATCCCATTATTCCCTGCGACTTGTGCGGCAGCCAGGACGGGCTGCAACGGCAGCAGGTCAAGGCAATCCTCGACGGGTGGGAGGCCAACAGCCCCGGGCGCCGGCAGGTCATGTTCAAGGCCCTGACCAATATCCGGCCGTCTCACATGTTGGACCCGAAACTCTTCGACTTCGCCAATCTGTCTCTGGATGCCGAAGGGTTTTCGGAAAATTCGAAACAGAAGGAAACCGGGCCTTAACGGCTTGGCGATGGACGGAACATAGCTTCATTCGCAGCGAGCGGCACAAGGCCGTGCGCGCAAGAAGAGGCATGTGTTTTGGTTTCGCGTCTTTTGGACACTTTGAAGAACACTGGTCGGCAGCTGCTCCGCGATCCGGCCTTACTTGTTGGGTTTATTCCTCTTTTTGTGGCGATTTCCTATTCGACAAGGGATATTCGCTGGCTGGTCGGGGCCAGCACACTCATTCCGTTCGTCGTTCTGGCCTTTCGCGCGATGGATGTCGTGACCTCGCCCAAGGGCGGGCGCGACGCGCTGACGGGTCTGCCGAGCCGAGCGGCCCTGCTGGATATCGTGGACCGGTATTTCGCGACACCCGGGGCGAGCACGCGGACGGCCGCCTGCCTCGTGATCGACATCGATGAGTTTCATTCCTTCAACGAAAGATGGGGGCGGGATGCGGGTGACGAAGTGCTCCGCCAGACCGCCCAACGCCTGCGCAGCGCGGTGCGCGAGGATGACATGGTTGTCCGGCTGGACGCGGATGCCTACGCGCTCTTCCTCGCCCCGTCCCAAGGCATGACGCTCGATTCGATTCTGTCCATTGGCGACCGGATCCAGCGCGCATTGAGCGAACCGGTGGTGGTCCATGGCACGACCGCCTATGTCAGCGCCTCGGTCGGGATTGCGCTGGCCAGCAAATCGCCCGAACCCACCGCCGCGAGCCTGCTGGTGGCGGCGGAGCGCGCCATGGTCGAAGCCAGGTCCCATGGCGCAGGGGCGCTGCGTCTCTTTTCCTCGGAAATGCAGACCGAGATTCGCGCGAGCCACGAACTGGCCGAGGATGTGGCCAAAGCGCTGGAGAATGGCGAGATTGTTGCTTGGTTCCAACCGCAGGTTTCCACCGAAACCGGGCAGGTTACGGGGTTCGAGGCCTTGGCCCGGTGGGAGCATCCGACCCGCGGCACCGTCTCCCCGGCGGAATTCCTCCCTGCGATCGAGGCCACCGGCCGCACTGAACGGCTGAGCGAAGTTATGCTGTACCAGGGCCTCAAGGCGCTGGTGGCTTGGGAGCGGGGCGGTTTCGCCATTCCGAACATCGGGGTGAATTTTGCGGGGATGGAGCTGCGGAATCCCCATCTGATCGACAAGGTGAAGTGGGAGCTCGACCGCTTTGGCCTGACGGCGGATCGTCTGGCGGTCGAGATTCTGGAATCGGTGATCTCGCAAACCGAAGACGACATTATCCTGCGCAATATCAGCGCCTTGGGCGAATTGGGCTGTGGCATCGATCTGGATGATTTCGGGACAGGCCACGCCTCGATCAGCTCGATCAAGCAGTTCCGGATCAACCGGATCAAGATCGACCGCTCGTTCGTGACCCATGTGGACAAGGATGGCGAGCAACAGCGCATGGTGGCGGCGATCCTCACCATGGCGCAGCAACTGGGGCTCGACGCCCTTGCCGAAGGGGTCGAGACGATTGGCGAACATTCCTTGCTCGGCCAGTTGGGCTGTCATCATGTGCAGGGCTACGGCATTGCCCGCCCCATGCCCTTCGAAGACACCTTTGCGTGGCTCGAGTCCCATAACGCCAAGCTTGCCCCGCCCCCCCGGATCGAGCGTCAGCAGGGCCATTGAGCCCTGAATACCCCGCGCGACGCCCTTGCGTGGCAATGCCACGGATAAGGCCAGTTTCGGGAAAATGACTTGACCTTCCACTGCCTTCTCGGTTGAACCCACCTATTCCGAGATTAACAGGTGTGGGTCCCAGATGGACGATCAGAATAAGAACCTCATTCTTGCCACGGCTCTCAGCTTTCTGGTGATCCTGGTCTGGTTCCTCGTCTTTCCTCCGGAAGAGCCCGTGTCCGATCCGAATTCCCCGGCCCAGGTTTCCGAACAGGCCACTGGCGGGGATGTCGCCCTGACCCCGCCCGCAGCGGTCACCGAGGCGGCCCCGGGTGCCGCACCGCAGGCTGCAACTGCCAGCACAAGCGACGCGCCGCGCCTGCCGATCGAGACGCCCGCGGTCGAAGGGTCGATCTCGCTGCTTGGCGGCCGCATCGATGATCTCAGCCTCAAAGGGTATAACGAAACGCTCGAGCCGGATTCGCCCATCGTGCGCCTGTTGTCGCCCGTCGACCAGCCCGGCGCCTATTATGCGCTCTATGGTTGGGCCCCTGCAGGAGCGCTGTCCTTTGACGACGTGCCCGGCGCGAACACTGTCTGGTCGGTGGAGAGCGGTGAGACCC
This sequence comes from Dinoroseobacter sp. S375, assembly GCF_049800775.1. Lineage (NCBI taxonomy): Bacteria > Pseudomonadati > Pseudomonadota > Alphaproteobacteria > Rhodobacterales > Roseobacteraceae > Dinoroseobacter > Dinoroseobacter sp. S375. The sequence continues at coordinate 140,519 of NZ_JBNAFR010000009.1, forward strand.
TCTCGGTCAACAGTCCCGTGACCCTGCGCTGGGACAGCCCCTCGGGCCTGATTTTCCGTCGTGTCATCGCGATTGATGAGGACTTCATGTTCTCCATCACGCAAAGCGTCGAGAACCCCACGGAAACCAGCCAGCGGATGCAGCCCTACGGCATCATCGCACGCCATGGCGAACCCGAGACCGTGAATTTCTTCGTTCTGCACGAGGGCGTCGTGGCCATGGCCGATGGCGGCCTGATCGAATCCGACTATGACGACATGCTGGATTACGATTTCGTCGAGCGCGAAGGCGCGCGCGCCGAAGTCACCCAGATCGAGCAAAACGGCTGGATCGGCTTTACCGACAAGAACTGGATGACGACGCTCATCCCGACACCGGGGCAAGCCTTCACCTCGGTCGCGAAATACGTGGGCAGCGCGGACATTTACCAGACCGAAACCCGGCTGGCGACGCAAAGCGTGGCGGCGGGCCAGACGATCACGGTCGAGTCCCATCTCTTCGCAGGTGCGAAGGAATGGGAGGCCATCCGGGGTTACGAGAAGACCCTTGGCATCGAGGGCTTCATCGACAGCATCGACTGGGGCTGGTTCTACTTCCTGACCAAGCCGATCTTCTTCGTGCTGCACGAACTCAACCTGCTGATCGGCAATATGGGTGTCGCGATCATCGTGCTGACTCTGCTGATCAAGGCGCTCCTGCTCCCGCTGGCCTGGAAATCCTATGTCTCCATGGCCCGCATGAAAGAGCTTCAGCCGCAAATGGAGAAGCTCAAGGAGAAAGCCGGGGATGACCGTCAGAAGCTCCAGGTTGCGATGATGGAACTCTACAAGAAGGAAAAGGTGAACCCCGCCGCGGGCTGCCTGCCTATCCTGCTGCAGATCCCGATCTTCTTCTCGCTCTACAAGGTGATCTTCGTCACGATCGAGCTGCGCCACGCGCCGTTCTTCGGCCCCTTCCAGGATTTGTCCGCACCGGACCCGACCTCGCTGATGAACCTCTTCGGCCTCTTGCCGAACGCAGCGCCCGAGCCCGGCTCGATCCTCGCACTGATCTTCATCGGCATTCTGCCGCTGCTGCTCGGAATCTCCATGTGGCTGCAGCAGAAGCTGAACCCGGCACCCACCGACCCGACACAGGCGATGATCTTTGCCTGGCTGCCTTGGGTGTTCATGTTCATGCTCGGCACCTTCGCCAGCGGCCTGATCGTCTACTGGATCGCCAACAACGTGATCACCTTCAGCCAGCAGTATTTCATCATGCGGCGCCACGGCTACAAACCTGACGTCTTTGGCAACATCACCGCGAGCTTCAAGAAAAAGAAGCAGACGGAGGATAAGTGACCGGCACCATCGCCGACATCTGGCGCCACCCGATCAAATCGCACGGGGTTGAGGCGCTGAAACAAGCCGGGCTGGAGGTTGGCAAGACCCTGCCCGGCGACCGTCTTTGGGCGGTCCAGCACGAAGCTGCGAAGCTCGATGGCCCGGGATGGGCCTCTTGCGCAAACTTCTTGCGCGTGGCCAAGGCTCCCGCACTCGCAGCCCTGCGGGCGCGGCTCCATACGGATGGGCAAACCGTCACGCTCACCCACCCGGAGCGTCCGGATCTGACCTTCAAACCGGATCAGGACGCGGCGATGTTCCTCGACTGGATCGCACCGCTGTGCCCCGCGAACCGCGCGCAGCCCGTGGGGCTCGTCCGCAATGACGATCGTGGATACACGGATTCCCCGGAACCGACTGTCAGTCTCTGCAACTATGCCTCGCACCGCGCGGTTGCCCAGAAACTGGGCCATGACATCTCGCCCCTGCGTTGGCGGGGGAACATCTGGCTGGACGGCCTCGGCCCTTGGGAAGAATTCGAATGGATCGGTCGCACCCTGCGCATCGGCACCGCCGAGCTTGAAGTGATCGACCGGATCGAACGGTGCACCGCCACCATGGCCAATCCCGAGACCGGGCTGCGTGACGCAGACACGCTGGCCGCCCTGCGCGAAGGTTGGGGACATCAGGATTTCGCCGTCTACGGCGTCGTCAAAACCCCGGGCGAGATCGCAATCGGCGCGCCCTGCGAGGTTATCACGTGACCAGTCTTCCCTTCCCGCTGACGCCCGAGCCCGATGCAGCGCGCCTCGAGGCGGGCCGCAAGCTCTTTGCCGGCGACGTCACCTTCCTCAAAGGCGTGGTGGCGATGAACGGACTGCCCCCCGCGGACCGGTTGGAGGTCTGCTTTGCCGGGCGCTCCAATGTGGGCAAATCCTCCCTGATCAACGCCCTGACCGGGCGCAAGGCACTGGCCCGCACCTCAAACACCCCGGGCCGCACCCAGGAGATCAACTATTTCTGCCTCGGCACGGACCGCTACCTCGTGGACGTTCCCGGCTATGGCTTCGCCGAGGCCCCGGTGGCCGTGGTCGCGAAATGGCAAGCCCTGCTGAAAGCCTATCTCACCGGGCGCCAAACCCTGCGCCGTGCCTTCGTGCTGGTCGATGCGCGCCATGGAATCAAGGCCGTCGACCACGAGATCATGGCCCTTCTGGATACCGCCGCCGTGACATTCCAGGTCGTGCTCACCAAGGCCGACAAGATCAAGGTGAACGAACAGGACCGCGTCCTCGATCAGGTTCGCAAGGGCCTCGCCGAACACCCGGCCGCCTTTCCGGAGCTCTTGCTCACCAGTTCCGCCAAGGGCGATGGCATCGCGACACTGCGCGCGCTGATCGCCGGATTGGTCTGACTTAAGTCTCTAAATATCCCGGGGGTTTGGGGGCTGGCCCCCAAAGACGCTAGACGTGCTGCCCGCCATTGACCTCGATTTCGGTCCCCGAGATGTAGCTCCCGGGTTCCGAGCAGAGGAAATAGATCGCCGCCGCCACCTCCGAAGGCTGCCCCAACCGCCGCAAGGGCAGTTTTTCGACGATTTTCTCCGTCCCCGGCGACAGGATTGAGGTCTCCACCTCTCCCGGTGCGATGGCGTTCACCCGCACACCAAGCGGCCCGAAATCATGAGCCATTTCCCGGGTCAGCGCCGCCAATGCGGCCTTCGAAGTCGCATAAGCCGCCCCGGCAAAGGGATGCACCCGCGTTCCGGCGATCGAGGTGACATTCACCACCGCCCCGCCCGCAGCGGCAAGCTCGGTTTGCAAGCCACGCGCCAGGACAACGGACGCAAAGAAATTCACGTGGAACACCTGCCCCCAGGTGCGCAGATCCGTCTCCAGCGTGTTCAACCGCGCGCCGCCCTCCCCCTTGGGCGAGATCCCGGCATTGTTCACCAGCGCATCCAGCTTGCCGTCAAGCTTGCCCCGGATCGTCTCGATGGCTTCGATGGTGTTCTTCGGGTCCGCCAGATCGAGCTGGATATGGTTGTCCTCCCCACCCGGCCAGGGGCAGCGCGCATCGAAGGGTTGGCGCGAGCAGGTCAGCACGCGCCAGCCCGCGGCGGAGAACGCCTTGACCGTGGCGTGCCCGATACCCCGGCTTGCACCGGTCAGAACAAGTGTACGCTGACGACTCATGCGGAGGACCCTTTCCCGCCAACCCTACGCCTTGGCAGGCGGGCGTGAAACAGGTAACAGGCAGCACCACCAAGACAGAGCCAAGATGAAAACGAGATCGATGAAAAGCGACTGGATCGCCACCGCGCGCACCCTCTCCGAAGCCGTGCCGTTCCTGCGGCGCTATGACGACGCGATCGTCGTGGTGAAGTTCGGCGGCCATGCCATGGGGGATGCCGAGGCGCTGGCAAGCTTTGCCCGCGACATCGTTCTGATGCGGCAGGTCGGGGTGAACCCGGTGATCGTCCATGGCGGCGGTCCGATGATCAACGACATGCTGGCCAAGCTCAACATCAAATCCGAATTCGTCAAAGGCAAGCGCGTCACCGATGCGGCCACGGTCGAAGTGGTCGAGATGGTGCTCTCGGGCCTCGTGAACAAGCGGCTGGTGCAGGCCATCAACGGCGAGGGTGGCCGCGCCATCGGGCTTAGCGGCAAGGATGCCAACCTGATCGTCTGCGACCCGGCGGACCCCGCGCTCGGCTTTGTCGGCGACCCGGTCGAGGTGACGCCGGACACACTGTTGCAGCTTGTCCGCTCCGAGATCATCCCGGTCATCGCGCCCATCGGCACGGGCCGCGAGGGCGAGACCTATAACATCAATGGCGACACAGCGGCGGGCGCGATTGCCGCCGCGCTTAAGGCGGACCGACTCTTGCTGCTGACCGATGTGGCGGGTGTGAAGGATGCCGACGGCAAGGTCGTCACCGAGCTGACCGTCGAGCATATCGCCGAGATGACCGAGAGCGGCGTGATCGCCGGCGGCATGATCCCCAAGACCGAGACCTGCGTCGCTGCGGTCAAGGGCGGGGTCCGCGCAGCGGTGATCCTCGACGGGCGCGCGCCCAATGCTTGCCTGCTGGAGCTCTTTACCGAGCATGGCGCGGGCTCGATGATCCGAAGTGGCTGACACGCTCTCCTATGCCGCGCTGGAGGCTGACGCGGCAGCGCGGCAGCTTGCGATTTTTGGTGCATGGCATCCGGACGGGGATCCGGATGTGCCCGATGGCACCCGAACCATGCTCCTTCTTGGTCCGCGAGAGCCCGGCTTCTGGGCTCATCTGCAGACCACGCCCGAGTTTGCCGATGGCGCGTCCGATCCGCTGGATCGCTGGTCGCGGCGGGTGATCGGGCAATGGGCCTGCGATCTGGGCAACCGGACCAAGGCGCTCTTTCCGTTCGGCGGACCACCCTGGCGCCCCTTCATCCGCTGGGCACAGGAGAGCGGGCGCGCCCATGTCTCGCCCGTGGGGCTCTTGGTGCATGACGCGGCGGGGTTGATGATCAGCTACCGGGGTGCGCTGGCCCTGCGCGCGCGGATCGAGCTGCCCCCGCCACCGCGCAACCCTTGTGAGAGCTGCACGCACCAGCCCTGCCGCCGCGCCTGCCCCGTCAGCGCGCTCGCGCCCACGGCCTATGATGTGCCGCTGTGCAAATCCTTTCTGGACACACCCGCCGGTCTGGATTGTCATGGACGGGGCTGCGCGGTGCGCCGCGCCTGTCCGATCAGCAAGACCTATGGCCGCGCCGAGGCGCAATCGGCCTTTCACATGAACAGCTTTCACAGACGCCCATGAAAACACTTCTTCTTCTACGTCATGCCAAGTCGAGCTGGGCCGAGCCCGGGCGCGACGACCATAGCCGCCCCCTGAACGGGCGTGGCCGGCGCGGAGCAGAGGCGCTGGGGCGCTGGATCACCGAAGAGGGCCTGACGCCCGATGAAGTGCTCTGTTCCGACGCCACGCGCACGCAGGAAACCTGGCGCAGGTTGGGGCTGGACGGCGAGGCAACGCTGCGCCCGACGCTCTACCACGCGGGCCCTGCCATGCTGATGCAGACGGTGCAGGAGGCCACAGGCGCGCAGGTGCTGGTCATCGCCCATAACCCGGGGATTGCCGAGTTCGCCGGCCAGATGGCCCGGGTGGCACCGGATCACCACCGCTTTGCCCAATATCCCACTTGCGCGCTGACGGTCCTGCAGTTCGAGATCGATGACTGGGCCGCGCTGGCCCCCGGCACCGGAGAAGTCCGCGCCTTCGTCATCCCGGCGGATCTGGGTGTGACCCGGACATGACAAAGCCCCGGGGAACCCCGGGGCCTTGCCGCAATGGAACGAAGCTCAGTGACCGAGGATCTGGCTGAGGAACAGCTTGGTCCGGTCGCTTTGCGGGTTGTTGAAGAACTCTTCGGGCTCATTCTGTTCCACGATCTGACCCGCATCCATGAAGATCACCCGGTTCGCCACCTGACGGGCAAAGCCCATCTCGTGGGTCACGCAGAGCATGGTCATCCCCTCTTCGGCGAGCTCGATCATCGTGTCGAGCACCTCCTTGATCATCTCCGGATCGAGGGCCGAGGTGGGCTCGTCAAAGAGCATGATCCGCGGCTTCATGCAGAGCGAGCGGGCGATCGCCACACGCTGCTGCTGACCACCGGACAGCTGGCCGGGATATTTGTTCGCCTGATCCGGGATCTTGACCTTTTCCAGGAAATGCATGGCCGTCTCCTCGGCCTCTTTCTTGGGGGTCTTGCGCACCCAGATCGGGGCGAGCGTGCAGTTCTCGAGGATTGTCAGATGCGGAAAGAGGTTGAAGTGCTGAAAGCACATGCCCACCTCCGACCGGATCGTGTCGATATTCTTGAGATCCGAGGACAGCAAGGTGCCGTCCACGGTGATCGAGCCGGCCTGATGCTCTTCCAGCGCGTTGATGCAGCGGATCAGCGTCGATTTCCCCGAGCCCGAAGGCCCGCAGATCACGATCCGCTCGCCCCGGTACACGGTCAGGTCGATGTCGCGCAGCACGTGGAATTGCCCGTACCACTTGTTCATCTTGTCGATTTCAATCGCCACCTCCGAAGAGATGGTCATTGTCGGGGCTTGGTCAGTCATAGCCATTTTCGTGCCCTTTCCTTAACGATGTCCGGTTTGAAGCTGCCGCTCCAACCATTGCGAGTATTGCGAGATGCCGTAGCAGAAGACGAAGAACAGCAGGGCGGCAAAGCCCAGAAGCTCCCAGTAGACGCCGAACCATTCCGTTGTGGACAGGATCGGACCCTGAATCATCCCCAGCATGTCGAACATCGAGATGATCGAAACGAGGGTCGTATCCTTGAACAGGCCAATCGCGATGTTCACGATAGAGGGGATCGAGATCTTCAGCGCTTGCGGCAGGATGATCAGGCGCATGGATTGCCAGTAGTCGAGGCCAAGGCTGTCGCCCGCCTCGTACTGTCCCCGCGGTAGGGCTGCGAGACCGCCCCGGATCGCCTCGGCGATATAGGCCGCGGCAAAGAGCGTGATCATGATGATCACCCGCAGCACCAGATCGAAATTCGTGCCCGGAGGCAGGAAGTAGGCCAGCATCACCGACGCCACGAACAAGAGCGTGATCAACGGCACGCCCCGGATGAACTCGATGAAGACCACGCAGATGCCCTTGATGATCGGCAGGTTCGACTGCCGTCCAAGCGCAAGCGCGATCCCCAGTGGCAGCGACAGCACGATGCCCGAGGTTCCGAGGATGAAGTTGATCATGAACCCGCCGATGAACCGGCTTTCCACCGGTGTCAGCGACAGCGACACAATAGAGGCAAAGACCCCGCTCAGCAGGGGCGCGATGAAGATCCAGAAGACCACCGTCGCAACAAGCGACGCGACGATCCCACCGAAAAAGGAGCGCCCTTCCAGAGCCCGGAACACGAAGTACCCGACGACCACCCCGACCAGCGCAAAAACCGACACCCAGAGCGACCCGCCCCAGATCAGCCAATAGGCGATGAAGGGGAAGAGGCCGGTGAACCACAGAAGCTTCCGGGGCAGCATGATGAACAGCACCGGAGCCAGCGCGATGAAGAGGCCGATAAAGGCCAGAACCGCGCGCCAGTATTCATCCGCCGGGTAGTTGCCAAAGATCAGCTGCGGCCAGCGTTCGGTGATGACCGCAAAGCAGCCCCCGATCTTGCCCTGCAACTGCTCGCGGCAATCCCGGATGGACTCGGCATCCCAGACCCCGTTGAAGAGCCATGGCAGGATGATCGAGGACAGCCAGTAGATAAACAGGATCGTCAGCACCGTCAGGATCGTGGACGGGATCGAGTAGAACAGGTTGCTGCGCAACCAACCGACCACCCCCACTTCCGTGGCGGGCGGCGCACTCGGCTGGATCTGCGTCGTGCGGACGAAGGCGACATTTGAGTTTGCTTTGCTCATCTCAACGCTCCTTCAGCTTCACGGCGTTGTTGTAGACGTTCATCAGCGCTGAGATGCTCAGAGAGATCAGCAGATAGAACAGCATGAGCAACAGCACGCATTCAAAAGATCGCCCGGTCTGGTTCAGGGTCACACCCCCGAGGGTCCCGGTCAGATCCATGTAGCCAATGGCCGCCGCGAGCGACGAGTTCTTGGTCAGGTTGAGATACTGCGAGATCAGCGGCGGGATGATCACCCGCAGCGCCTGCGGCAGCACGATCAGGTTCATGATCCGGCCCGGGCGCATGCCCAGCGCGGCTGCGGCCTCTGTCTGCCCCTTCGAGACCGCGAGGATCCCTGCCCGCACGTTCTCGGCGATGAAGGCCCCCGTATAGAGCGCCAGACCGAACCAGAGCGCGATCAGCGTGCCCTTGATGTTGATCCCGCCCCGGAAGTTGAAGCCGCCAAGCTCGGGGTAGTCCAGACCGATGGGACGGCCCATGATGAAGAACATCAGCAGCGTCGGCAGGATCAGGATCGCCAGCGAGATGCGCCCGGTGGGCAGCAGCTGGCCGGTGTTGAAGAGCAGGTTGCGCGCATAACGCCGGAAAAGGAACACGCCGATGACCGACAAGAGGAAGGTCGCGACGACAATGCCCGAGCCCGGGTTCCAGACCGGCGCGGGCACATAGACACCGCGGTTGGTGAAGGCGACGCTGTCCCACAGGATCATCGCGGCCTCGGCGTCCTCGCCCCGGAAATCCCGCGGTTGCGGCAGGGCCTGGCTCATCACGGCCGAAACGATGACGATCCAGATCAGGACCGGAATGTTGCGGAAGATTTCGACGTAGAACGACATCACCTTCGCCACGAGCCAGTTCTGCGACAGGCGCAGAACACCGACCACGACGCCCAGGATGGTCGCGGTGACACAGCCGAGGAAAGCCACCAGCAGCGTGTTGAACAGGCCAACAAAGGCCGCCCGCATATGGGTGTCGGTCGAGGTATAGGGGATCAGCTTCTGGTCGATCTCGTAGCTGGCCGCTTGCCCGAGGAAATCGAAATTGATGTCCTGACCCAGGGCGGCAAGGTTCTGGATTGCGTTGCTCACCAGCCAGCCGATGCCGAGCACCAGCGCGCAGGTTGCCAGAAACTGAAAGGTGTACCCCCGATATCGGGTGTCGTTGATCAGCATGCCAAGCTGGAAGGATTGGCCGGGGGGTCCGCTATTGGGTGGCGGATCGCTGTAAGTCGTCATCTGAGGCCCCTGGAGCATCGCAAGGTTCTGTTTTGCACGTCGTTTCGCGTGCCGCCTTGCTGTTATGATTGCCTAAAATAAAAAGGGCGCAGGAAACCCTGCGCCCGATCTTTACGAGTGTTTACCGGAAGGGCGGTGCGTAGAGCAGGCCACCTTCGGTCCACTGAGCGTTCAGCCCGCGGGCCAGACCGATCGGCGTGTTCTCACCGATATGGGTCTCGAAGATCTCACCGTAGTTGCCACCGGCCATGATGACGTTCTTGGCCCAGTCGGCAGAGAGGCCGAGCTGCTCGCCCAGGTTGCCCTCGGTGCCCAGCAGACGGTTGATCTCGGGGTTGTCGGTGCCTGCGGACAGTTCGGCGACATTTGCCGAGGTCACGCCAAGCTCTTCGGCTGCAATCAGCGCGTTGAGCGACCAGCGCACGATGTCGCCCCACTCATTGTCGCCGTGACGCACGAGCGGACCGAGCGGCTCTTTCGAGATGATCTCGGGCAGAACCACATGCTCGCCCGGGTTCTCGAAGGCAGCACGGGTGGCCGCAAGACCGGAAGCGTCCGTGGTGTAGACGTCACAGGCCCCTGCGAGGTACTGCTGCTGTGCTTCGGAGGCGGTCGAAATCGGCACCGGCTCGAAGGAGATGTTGTTCGCACGGAAGAAGTCCGCGAGGTTCAGCTCGGTTGTGGTGCCTTTCTGGATGCACACGGTCGCGCCGTCCAGTTCGGTCGCCGAGGACACGCCCAGCTCCTTGGGCACCATGAAGCCCTGACCGTCATAGTAGTTGATGCCGCTGAATTCGAGCTTTAGGTCAACGTCACGGGAGAAGGTCCATGTGGTGTTCCGGGCCAACATGTCGATCTCACCGGAGTTCAGAACCTCGAACCGCACCTGGTTGGTGACCGGGTTGAAATTCACGGCAGCCGGGTCGCCAAAGACAGCGGCAGCCACGGCGCGGCACACGGCCACGTCAAAACCCTGCCAGTCGCCATTCGCATCCTGAGACGCAAAGCCAACCAGACCGGTGCTGATACCGCAGTTGACGGCGCCACGCGCCTTGACCTCTTCCAGCGTGTCCGCAGCAGCACCACTGGCCGCGAGCCCCGCGACAGCCAAAGCGCTAAAGAGTACGGTTTTTTTCATTTTTTCCTCATCCTGATGGGACGCTGAGCAAGGCAGCGCCTTTGACCTTTGCGGTCAGTTTTAACGTTACGGAAGGGAACACCCCTCCCACCAGCGTCACAAATTGGGCATCTTCCCAAAATAACGTCAAGAGTGGGCTGAAACATTCCCCTGGGGCCTATGCTAGGGCGATTGCGCACCGGGGAAATGCCCAGAAATTACGCGGCTGCACTCAAAAGGGCCGCATACTGGGGACAAATATCCGTAAAAGCAGAGCTTTTTGGTGGGGATTAGGCGCGACAAAAGCCGTTTGGAAATCGGTGCTGCGCACCCGCCCTGGGGGAGACGGGCGTCAGGCGTCCGGTTGACGTTGCGACAGGTCGAAAATTTCTTTGGCGCGCAGGTAGTCTGTCCGCTTCAGGGAAACAAGCTCGGCCTCTTCCTCGTCCTCGCCCCATTGTTCGATCTGCCAATTCTCATCGATTCGCGACAGATCGAACCCCTCTTCCGCCGTCAGCCGCCCCCGCGCGACGGCCAGACCGAGCACCAGCGAACCGGAGATCGCGATCAGATCATGGAGCCCCGTCAACGCAAAGGGGGCGTAGCTGTGCACCGCCGCAGAGAGCCTGGCGAGAGCCTCCGGCGACTGGTCCACGGGCACGATCCCGGCCGTCACCTGCAAGCGCGCGCCATAGGTCTCGGACGCCCAGTCCAGAAGCGGGTCCCAGCCCGCCGCCTGCCGCGTGCGCAAGCCCTCCGGGTCGGTCGCGCGGTAGCACAGCAGATCGGTGCCGCCATAGGCCGCCAGCATGTCCGCCACCTCGACCCGCTGCACCGTCACCTTGTCGAGCGCCGCATTGGCCGCGCGGGTGAAAGGCATGGTCTTGGGATCGATCAGCTCGTCTTGCGCCTGCCACTCGGCGGCGATCTTCTGCGCGAAGGCCTCGGTCGGCACGACGAGCCGGGTCTTGAGCGGCGTCTTCACGCTGCGCCCGTCCAGTTGCACCTCATACCCCTCGCCGCAGGCCAGCACCGCGGCATCGGTCCAGAACCGTTTCGGAGCCCAACTGCTCATGTCATCCTCCAGATCGTGTTAAGCGCAGGCAGCAGCGCGCCGAATTCCGGCAGCACATCGACCGCGCCATGGTCGCGCAGGGTGGCCGCCGGGTGGTAGCCCCAGCTGACCCCCAGCGAAGACAACCCCGCCGCGCGGCCCATCTCCATGTCGAAACTCGTATCGCCCAGCATGACGCCCGCCTCCGCCGCGACGCCGGTCTCGGACAGCACCTGCCAGAGCATCGAGGGATGGGGCTTGGACGGGTGATCATCCGCCACCTGGGTCGAGATGAAAAAGGGGCGCAAGGCATGCGCGTCGAGCAGATGTTCCAACCCGCGCCGGGACTTGCCCGTGGCCACGGCGAGCAGGACGTCCTCCTGCTGCGCCAGCGCCTCCAGCGCCGCGCGCGCCCCGGGATACAGCGGGGAGGCCACCTCCGCCCCGCCCTGTGTGCGGCGGGTGAAATAGGCCTCCTTATAGGCGGCAACGAGCCGGGTCTGCACGTCCTCGGGCTCGGCCGGGACAAGCACCGCCATGGCCTGGGGCAGGGACAGGCCAATGATGCCCAGCACCGCCGCCCGGTCGGGCGGGGTCAGGCCGAGCGCTGCAAAGGCGTCCTGCATGGCCTGATGGATCTGGCCCTGGCTGTCCACCAGCGTCCCGTCCACATCGAACACCACCAGCCGCAGGCTCATTCAAGCTCCTCGAACGGATCCACCGGCACGTCGCGCGCGTCCCAGCCCAGCGCGTCCCACGTGCGGGTCATATGGGGCGAGAGCGGCGCAGTCAGAGACAGCCGCGCGCCGGTCACCGGATGGGTGAGGCTCAGGTGCCGGGCATGCAGGTGCAGCTTCTTGGACATCTCGCCGCCCAGTTGCGCGCCCCAGCCATCGCCAAGGTTTTCCTGCCCGGAACCGCCATATTTGCCATCGCCGATGATCGGATGCCCCAGCTCGGCCATATGCGCCCTGAGCTGGTGGGTCCGCCCGGTGACAGGCACCAGCGCGCACCAGGACACCCGCCGCCCCAGCGCCGAGAGGACCGCGTAATCGGTCGTGGCGCGCTTGGCGTCCGGATGGGCCGCCATCTGGCGAGGGTCGATGCAGAGCATCTTCTCGCCCTCGCCATGCCGGCCATGCCCCGGGGCCTTGACCAGCGCGTAACGGATCGTGCCCATCTGCGGATGGGGCACCCCGGCCACTGCCGCCCAATAGATCTTGCGCGTCTCGCGCGCCCGGAACGCCGCCGTCAGCGCCGCCGCACTCCGCCGGGTCCGTGCCATGAGCAGAACCCCGGACGTGTCCTTGTCGAGCCGATGCACCAGGCGCGGCGGATCCTCGAACCCGAAGCACAGCGCATCGGACATGCCGTCCAGATGCCGGTCCTGCCCTGAACCACCCTGAACGGGCAGCCCGGCGGGCTTGTTCAGCGCAAGGATATGGTCGTCGCGATACAGGACGGCCTTTTGCAGCATCTCAACATCGGCCTCCGAGACCTTGGGCCGCGCGGGACGGGCGGTGATGTCGCCCGGCTCCGGCAAGGGCGGGATGCGCACGGACTGGCCGGTCTGGACCCGCGTGGCGGGCTTCACCCGCCCGCCATCCACGCGCAGCTCGCCCTTGCGGCACATCTTCTCGATCCGGCCCTGCCCCACATGGGGAAACCGCCGTCGCAGCCAGCGATCGAGCCGCTGATCGCCCTCATCAGGCTCCACCACCAGGGTTTGCACACCACTCATGTCAGCACCGCCCGGGCCACGGTCAGCCCCGCAAAGAGCCCGCCCACCGAGAGGCAGACCGAAGCCAGAACATAAATCGCGGCATGGCTCATCTGGCCGCGCTCGATCAGGGTCACCGTTTCCAGCGAGAAGGCCGAGAAGGTCGTGAACCCGCCCAGAAGCCCGGTCATCACCAGCGGGGACAGATGTGTCAGCCCCTTATGGGCCGCCAGCACCACGAACACCCCCATGATGAAGGAGCCCACGATATTGGCGGACATCACGGCGACGGGAATGGCCGTGGGCCCTGTCATCCGCAGGATCCACACCCCGAGCAGCCAGCGGCAGCTGGCCCCGACCGCGCCCCCAAGGGCGACCTGTGCAAGCGTTGGTATCATGGGCGTTCTGTCCGCGCTGTGGCGGCGGATGTCAACTCTGCCTCTTGGCGCGGAGCTTGTTGAAATAGGCCATGCGTTTGGCCAGATCCCGTTCGAACCCGCGCTCAACCGGGGCAAAAAGTCTTGGCCGCGGCATGTCATCCGGAAAGTAGTTCTGCCCCGAGAACCCGTCCTCGGCGTCATGGTCATAGGCGTAATCCGCGCCATAGCCTTCGGCCTTCATCAGGGCCGTGGGCGCATTCAGGATATGCTTGGGCGGCGGGGCCGAGCCGCTGGATTTCGCAAGCTTCATGGCCGCCTTGTAGGCCGTGTAGGACGCGTTGGATTTCGGCGCCAGCGCGAGATAGAGCACCGCCTGCGCGATAGCGAGTTCCCCCTCGGGGCTGCCCAGCCGCTCATAAGTCTGCCACGCATCCAGACAGAGCCGCTGGGCCTGGGGATCGGCGAGGCCGATATCCTCGACACTCATCCGGGTGATCCGCCGCATCAGATAGCGCGGGTCCTCGCCTGCCGTCAGCATCCGCGCCAGCCAATAAAGCGCGGCCTCCGGGTCCGAGCCGCGTACGGATTTGTGCAGCGCCGAGATCAGGTTGTAATGCCCGTCCCCGGACTTGTCGTATTGCGCCGCGCGCTGGCTGAGACGCTGCCCCAGCGTCTTGGCATCGAGCGGGGCCTCCGGGGTCCAGCGGGAAATCTGCTCGATCAGGTTTAAAAGCGCGCGCCCGTCCCCATCGGCCATCTCCAGCAGGGCCGCCCGCCCCCCCGGATCCAGCGGCAGGGCCGCGCCCAGCAAGCTCTCGGCCCGGGCGGCGAGTTTTTCCAGCGCGGCAAGGTCCAGCCGGTGCAGCACCAGAACCTGAGACCGGCTCAGCACAGCGGCGTTCAGCTCAAAGGACGGGTTCTCGGTGGTCGCGCCCACCAGCAGGATCGTGCCGTCCTCCATATGGGGCAGAAAGCCGTCCTGCTGGGCCTTGTTGAAGCGATGTATCTCATCCACGAACAAGAGCGTGCCCTGCCCCGAGCGGCGGCGCAGGCGCGCGGCATCGAAGACTTTGCGCAGTTCCGGCACGCCGGTGAAAATCGCACTGATCTGCACGAATTCCAGATCGGTCTCATGGGCCAGCAGCCGGGCGATGGTGGTCTTGCCCACGCCGGGCGGGCCCCAGAAGATCACCGAGCCGAGCGATCCGCCGGCCAGCATGGCGCCCAGCGGACCCTCTTCATCCAGAAGGTGATCCTGTCCGATGACCTCGGAGAGCTGCGCCGGGCGCAGCCGGTCGGCCAGGGGCCGCGGGGCCGCTTCGGCCTCGTCCTCATCCGTGTCAAAGAGGTCCGCCATCTCAGCCCCGCCCCGCCGAGGCAGACACGCGCTCGGACACGGCGCGGGGTGAGGGCGAAACCAGAGGGCGCAAGGAGCAGAAACGTGGCAGCATGCTCCGATGATATGCGCCCTCCGGGGGTCTTACACAAGCATCCCAAGCGCCGGGATCAGTGCAGCTTGCGGGTCAGATCGATGGAGACGCATTGGTTGTCGACACCGTCGATCTCCATGATGCGGCCTGCGGGTTCGATATCGAGCCCCAGCCGGTCGGCAAAGCGGGTCCAGACCGCAGGGACAAGCCCGATCACCTTGGAGGCGCCATTGTCGCGGGCGGCCTTGGTCATCTCGCCGATCAGGAAGGCGTGCACCCGACGACGGATCTTCTGCGGAGTCGTGTGCGAAACGAACACCCGGCTCGATTCCCAGATGCTCTCGTCCACCGGCGCGGGACCATAGAGCAGGTCCTGCGGGATGGAATCCAGCAGGCCCATCTGGGCGTCCCGGATCATGTAGGTATAGATCCCGCAGCGCGCCGTGGTGGGGGTCAGCCGGATGCCGGCATAGACCTCGCCGAATTC
Organism: Dinoroseobacter sp. S375; assembly: GCF_049800775.1. NCBI lineage: Bacteria > Pseudomonadati > Pseudomonadota > Alphaproteobacteria > Rhodobacterales > Roseobacteraceae > Dinoroseobacter > Dinoroseobacter sp. S375. Next base: position 155,710 of record NZ_JBNAFR010000009.1, read on the forward strand.
GTGAACGGCCACCCAGCGGCTCGCGGGCGTGTCGTATTGATCATACTCCATGCCCATGGCCTCCGGCAGGTCCCATTTGTTCTGGACGATGAACGACTGTCGTCTAGCGCGAAAAAGATTCGCAAATAACTCGCCATGGTTGTGCAGATTTTCGAACGAAAGAGTGGTGGTTTGCATGGGTCAGTCTCCAGTTTGTGGTGGGTCGATAGTCAGTCGACCGAAACGACGCCCGTCAGAGCAACCGGTAATCCTTTGCCCGCTGAATGGCTTCGGCTGTGGTACGTGCCATCAGCTTCTGTCTCGCCGCAGTCAGGCGAGCTTTCAACGCACTTTCAGAAATACCCAGCTTGGCAGCAGCTGCGGTGTGACGGTCGCCGGCCGCAATATGGCCGAGCGCTTCGATCTGTGCCTTGGTGAGGCTGTCCGGCGGCGTCGTGGTGTCGTGAAGCCGCAGAACAATCGCTTGGATGGCCGAGATTTCGTCATCCGTGAATTCACGGTCCGACCGGGCAGCTCCGGCGATGGTCCGCGATTTGATCTCGCCGCAAGAGACGGCGACACCATAGTTCAGCCCGAACCGAGCAGCATCTTTGAGGATGCCAAACGGATCGGGTATTCCGATCTCGCTCCACCTAGTGGCCCCGGTCATCCCGAAGCCCCACGCCAAAAGGGGGTCGCGCAGGGCATAGGCCTGCTCGGTGTAGCGGTCTTTCCATTCCTGGGGATAGGTTTGGTAGTCCATGAGCGGGGCGGCGAACCGGATATGCAGGCCGATATAGTAGCCAGCCGGGGAAAGAAGCCCCAGTTGATGCAATTCCAGATCTATGCCGAGTTTCGTGGACATGTCTTTTTAGACAAGTTGCGAGAATCCACGTCAAGCTTCAAAACTATTCTACCGAAGGTTGTAACGAGGTATCGAATGCCCGCAAAAATAAGTCCGGGCCTGTTTGCGCGCGTCATGGCATTGCCCGACGCCGCCCGGGAAGATTTGCTAGAGTTTATGGGCGGTTCGCCTGTTGATGACACGTGTCTCGAGGCCCTCATCGATGACATTTCGGATCGTATTGAAGCCGAACGTCAGCAGCGAAAAGCCAAGGTCTCAGAGCCGAATTAACGGATCTGACCACACGTCAAAAAAAACCCCGCTTCTGGCGGGGTTTTTTACATCTTCGAGCTATACTCGCTGAATTAAAGGGCGTTTTCTTCCGCCTCGACGCGGGCTTTGTCAGCCGCGCCTTTTGCGTCCACATCCCGGTCGACAAACTCGATGATCGCCATCGGAGCCATGTCGCCATAGCGGAAGCCAGCCTTCATGATACGGACATAGCCGCCCTGACGCTCGGCATAGCGCGGGCCCAGCACGTCAAACAGCTTCGCCACATAGGCGTCCTGCTTGAGCTGAGCGGCCGCCTGGCGGCGCGCATGGAGGTCCCCACGCTTGGCCAGCGTGATCATTTTCTCGATGATCGGACGCAGTTCCTTTGCTTTCGGCAAAGTCGTCTTGATCTGTTCATGTTCGATGAGCGACCCGGCCATGTTAGCGAACAGGGCCTTGCGGTGCTCATGGGTGCGGTTCAGGCGGCGATAGCCTCTCGCGTGACGCATTTTCTTACTCCGTAGCTTTGTTTTGCTTTGTCCGGCAGCCGATGCGTGTCAGCCGCTCTCCTTGGGGCGGGATGCCCGGGGGTGGGCCGGCGGGTTGCCCCGCCGATCCGATCAGAATTGATCTTCGAATTTCTTCGCCAGATCCTCAATGTTCTCAGGCGGCCAGTCGAGGATATCCATCCCCAGATGCAGGCCCATGCCCGAGAGCACTTCCTTGATCTCGTTGAGCGACTTGCGGCCGAAGTTCGGCGTGCGCAGCATCTCGGCTTCGGTTTTCTGGATGAGATCCCCGATATACACGATGTTGTCGTTCTTCAGGCAGTTCGCAGACCGCACCGACAGCTCGAGCTCGTCGACCTTCTTGAGCAGCAGCGGGTTGAATTCCAGATCGTCTTCTTCGGTCTGGCTGCGCGCCGCTTCGGGCTCGTCGAAGTTCACGAACACCGACAGCTGGTCCTGAAGGATCCGCGCGGCATAGGCCACGGCATCGTCCGGGCTGACGGAGCCATCGGTTTCGAGCTTGAGGGTCAGCTTGTCATAGTCGAGCACCTGCCCCTCGCGGGTCGGCTGCACGTCATAGGAGACCTTCTTGACCGGCGAGTAGATCGCATCGATCGGGATCAGGCCGATCGGCGCGTCCTCGGGACGGTTCTTGTCCGCCGAGACATAGCCCTTGCCGGTGTTGACGATCAGTTCCATGAACAGATCCGCCCCGTCATCCAGGTGGCAGATCACGTGCTCGCGGTTCAGAACCTCGATGCCCGCGCTCTCGGAAATGTCGCCTGCGGTCACAACCCGCGGCCCTTTGGCCGAGATCGAAACCCGCTTGGGACCTTCGACTTCCATGCGCATGGAGACCTGCTTGAGGTTCAGCACGATATCCGTGACATCCTCGCGCACGCCTGCAACGCTGGAAAACTCATGCAGAACGTTGTCGATCTGCACGCTGGTGATGGCCGCGCCTTGCAGCGAGGACATCAGAACCCGGCGCAGGGCGTTGCCCAGCGTCAGGCCAAAACCGCGCTCGAGCGGCTCTGCCACAACCGTGGCCTGCCGTGCGGGCTCATTGCCCGGCTTGACCTCAAGCTGGGTCGGTTTGATCAGTTCTTGCCAGTTCTTATGGATCATAGGTGTCGCCTCCATGCCTGTCTCCAGCGGTGATCCGTTGCCAGAGACGCCCGAGGTAAAATTGACACCAAGGGCCACGGGACATGCCGCGGCCCTCGGGTAGATAGTCTGTGCCTTAGACGCGGCGGCGCTTCGGCGGGCGGCAGCCGTTATGGGCAATCGGGGTCACGTCACGGATCGCCGTGATGTTGAACCCGACCGCGGCCAGAGCACGCAGCGCGCTCTCACGACCGGACCCGGGACCCTGCACCTGAACCTCGAGCGTCTTCACGCCGTGTTCCTGTGCTTTCTTGCCCGCGTCTTCGGCGGCCATCTGGGCGGCGTAGGGGGTGGATTTACGCGAGCCCTTGAAGCCCATCGTCCCTGCGGAGGACCACGAAATCGCGTTGCCCTGCACATCGGAGATGAGGATCTTGGTGTTGTTGAACGAGCTGTTCACATGCGCCACGCCTGCGGCGATGTTCTTGCGTTCTTTTTTCTTCGTGCGCTGCTTGTCACGTGCCATATCTGCGCCCTCCCCTTACTTCTTCTTGCCGGCAATGGCCTTTGCGGGGCCTTTGCGGGTGCGAGCGTTGGTGTGGGTGCGCTGGCCGCGCACAGGCAGGTTGCGGCGATGACGCAGACCGCGATAGCAGCCCAGATCCATCAGACGCTTGATGTTCATCTGGGTCTCGCGACGCAGGTCACCTTCGACCGTGTAGTTCGCGTCGATATGCTCGCGGATCGCGAGGATCTCACCGTCCGACAGCTCGTTGAGGCGACGGCTCTCTTCGATACCGACCGCTTCGCAAATCGCTTTCGCGGAGCTGGGGCCGATCCCGGTGATGTAGGTGAGGGCGATGGGTGCGCGCTTGCCCGTGGGCAGGTTCACGCCAGCGATACGTGCCAAATCGTCTTTCCTTTTCGTTGCGGTTCCGTGGTTCCAGAACCTTTTTTCACAACCAAAAGCCCGTGGAGGCTCCACGGGCCCGGACCGGGACAACCGGACGAGGAATCGCCCATCCCGGGATGCGTTGACCTAGGCCCGTTCAGACCGGAGGTCAACCCAATTCAAATGCTGTCAAGAGTTTTCTTGATCTCGCCCGCAACCACATCAATCTCGGCCAGTCCATCCACCGAGCGCAGCGCTTTGTGCGCGTGGTAATAGCCGATCAGCGGCGAGGTCTTTTTGTAGTATTCGATCAGCCGTTTCTTGAGGCTTTCCGCGTTGTCATCGGCCCGCACCGGCTCGCCGGCGGCGGCGGCTTCCTTGGCCCGGTTGACGATCCGGTCGACGAGGACCTCGTCATGGACCGCAAGCTCGATCACGCAGTCGAGGCTCTGCCCCATCTTTTCAAGCAGCGCGCCGAGGGCGTCCGCCTGACCCAGCGTTCTCGGGAAGCCGTCGAAGATGAAACCGTTGCCCTCCGCCGATTGCAGCTTTTCCTCGATCAGGCCGATCACGATCTCATCGGTGACAAGGCCACCGGAGTCCATGATTGCGGCGACCTTCTGGCCCATCTCCGTGCCGGAGGCGCGCGCCTCCCGGAGCATGTCACCCGTGGAGAGCTGGACCATGCCGCGCTCGCTCACAAGCCGTGCGGCCTGTGTTCCCTTACCGGCCCCCGGAGGCCCAAGCAGAATAATGTTCATCGACGTGCCGGGCTCCTCTTCCCTTTGCCGCGTTTCTTGCCGCGCAGCTGGGACTTTTCAATAAGCCCTTCGTATTGGTGCGCCAGCAGATGGGACTGGATTTGTTGGACAGTGTCCATCCCCACCGACACGATAATCAGGATCGAGGTCCCGCCGAAATAGGCCGTGATGGCCAGTTCCGTCCGCACCATCTCGGGGATGAGACAGACAAGCGCCAGATATCCCGAGCCCACCACGAGGATGCGGCTCACCACATAATCGAGATATTCCTCGGTCTTCTTGCCCGGGCGGATCCCCGGAATGAAGCCGTTCTGGTTCTTAAGATTGTCAGCCACATCCTCGGTCTTGAACGAGACATTGGCGGTGTAGAAATAGGTGAAGAAGATGATCATGCCCGCAAAAAACAGCAGGTAGAGCGGCTGCCCTGGCCCGAAATAGGCGAGGATCGTCGACATGATCGGTCCCGATTGCCCGCCCGAGAAGGTGCTGATCGTCGTCGGCAGCAGCAGGAGCGAGCTGGCAAAGATCGCGGGGATCACGCCGGCGGGGTTGATCTTCACCGGCAGGTGCGAGGACCCGCCGTCATACATCTTCATCCCTACCTGACGGCGCGGGTACTGGATATGGATCTTGCGCAGCGCCCTCTCCATGAAGACCACGAAGACCAGCGTGCCCAGCAGCATGGCCACCACGCCCAGGATCACCGGGGTCGAGAGCGCACCTGAGCGGCCCGAGGCAAAGAACTGCGCCAGAGCGGCGGGCAGTTCGGCGATGATGCCCACGAAGATGATCAGCGAGATGCCGTTGCCGATGCCGCGCTGGGTGATCTGCTCGCCCAGCCACATCAGGAACATGGTGCCGCCCACAAGGGTGATCACGCAGGCCGCGCGGAAATACCAGCCCGGATCGGTCACCAGACCGCCGGATTCAAGGCTCACCGCCAGCCCATAGGCCTGGAAGGTCGCCAGGAACACCGTGCCGTAGCGCGTGTATTGGTTGATCTTCTTGCGGCCCTGCTCGCCCTCTTTCTTGAGCTGCTCAAGCTGCGGCACCATGGCCGTCAGAAGCTGCACGATGATCGAGGCCGAGATATAGGGCATGATCCCCAGCGCGAAGATCCCCATCCGGGAGATCGCACCGCCGGTGAACATGTTCAGAACGCCACCAAGACCGGCGGCTGCCTGGTCCATGAACTCCCGCAGCTGCGCGCCGTCGATCCCCGGCACCGGGATATAGGTTCCCAGCCGGTATACGATCAAAAGACCCAGGGTGAAGAAGATCCGCTGTCTGAGCTCGGTCGCCTTCCCCAAGGCGCTCCAGCTCATGTTGGCGGCCATTTGCTCTGCTGCTGATGCCATATCTCGTTCCTCGGGGCCGTATGATGGGCGTCTAATGAACAACGCCGCCAAACCGTTTCCCGGTCAGGCGGCGTTGGAAAACTGATATCAGATGTAAGGACCGCTCGGGCCGCTCACAACCGGTTACGCAGCCGCCTGCGCAGATGTGACCGAAAGGGAGCCACCGGCCTTCTCAACCGCGTCCACGGCGGATTTGGAGGCACCGGTCACGGTCAGCTCGACCTTGGAGGTCAGCTCGCCCTTGGCCAGCACGCGCACACCGTCCAGCTTGCGACGGATCAGGCCGGAGGCCAGCAGCGTGTCCTCGGTGATCGGTGCGGAGGCGTCGAGCTTGCCCGCTTCGATGAATTTCTGGATCAGGCCCAGGTTCACCACGGCGTAGCTCTTCTTGTTACGGCTGTTGAAGCCACGCTTCGGCAGGCGCTGGTAGAGCGGCATCTGGCCACCCTCGTACCCCTTGATCGCCACACCCGAACGGGACTTCTGACCCTTGATCCCGCGACCGGCGGTTTTACCCATGCCGGAGCCCGGGCCACGGCCAACGCGCTTGCGGGGTTTGGTTGCGCCAGGATTGTCGCGCAGTTCGTTGAGTTTCATATCGCTTCTCCTTGCCGGATGCGGGGATCGAAGCGAAAGCCCCCGACCTCGGCGTTTCTTGCTTGTTGTTAGACTCGGGTCCTGAGACCACCGGGGGCGTATACGCGGGCGCGGGCCATGGTTCAAGCCCTTCCCGCTCTGGCGCGCGCAGATGCCCCCACTTGGGTCGGTGCGCGGACCAAGCTCGGCACGTTTTGGGTCTGTCCTGCGCAGTCCACGGGCCCGCAATGCAAGGGCCACCGCGCCTTGCATTCGCTCCAAGAGTGCTTCCCGGCACATCTGCAATGCGGCAGTGCAGCGGGAAAAATCCTTGTGGCGAGGGGGTATAGCGTGCCACGCTGGCCCCCTATCGAAGACGGAGATTAGCCAATGAAGTATTTCATAGCCACCATTGCAACTGCCTGTGTCCTCAGCGCATGCGCGCCCACGGAAGACATGTCCATGGCCACAGCGGTCGACCCGTTCATCGGCAAGAGCCTCGTTGCCGCCGATGGCACCACCTTCAAGTTCATGTCCGATGGCTCGGTCGGTGGCATGTTGGGCGGCGAAGAGATTGTCGGAGCCTACACGGTGGACGGCGCAGAGATCTGCAGCACCTACAGCGCGCCGGAGCGCCTGACCGGCCGCGAGTTCTGCTCGGTCCCGAGTATCGATGGCGAGAGCGTCGTCTTCAACCGCCGCGATGGCAGCCAGTCGGCGGTCTATAATATTCAGGGGTGAACTGCCCCATCATGGTGGCGTCGTGCCGCCCACAGGAAAACGCCCCGGATCTCCGGGGCGTTGTCGTTTTGGGGTGTCGCTTCCGGCGCTGACCTAAGCGCGGCGCTGGTGGCGCCTCAGAAGCCCCAGCGCTCCATTACCGAGCACCGCCAAGGGGAAGAACGCAGGGATCGGAATGGGAGGCACATGGAGGTCAAAGCTGCGGACCTGATGCATGATACTCGCCCCACCCGTGGAGCCGGTGAAGCCGACGTAGGACTGTGAGCCTACGATGTCGAAGAGGGTGAGATCGGCGGAGACGAGAGGCGTGGCGAGCCTTACATCCGTGATAGCAGCAAACATATCGAGGGGCGAGCGTCCTACGCGACACAGACAGAAAGGGCGTCCGGGGTCTCGGTCCTGCAACCCGGCGGGTCGGTGGCAATCGAGGCGACGCTGCCTTTCAGGTTGATCCCCACATGGTTTCCGTCCGGACCGGCGCACTGAGTGTTTTGCCACGTGTCGCGAGCGCCCCCGATACTGCTGGTGGCACCGTCAAGCCGGGCCGGGCGAGATCCCCCTCGCCCAACCCCACACGCAAAAAGGCCCCGCAGAACTTGCGGGGCCTTTTGAATATCGTGAAATGAAATCGGAAGGCGGGTGCCTTACCCTTTTTCCTCGATGATCTCGACCATGTGCGGGATCTTGTTGATCATGCCGCGCACTGCCGGGGTGTCTTCGAGTTCACGCACACGGTGCATCTTGTTCAGGCCCAGGCCGATCAGCGTCTGACGCTGCTTTTCCGGGCGGCGGATCGGGGAGCCGATCTGCTTGATGACGATGGTTTTTGCCATGGTCCGCTCTCCTTACGCTTCGGCCGGCTCAGCAGCCGTCTCGGTTTCGGGCTTCTTGAGGATGTCAGACACCTTCTTGCCGCGACGCTGCGCGACCATCCGGGGGCTGGTTTCCTTCGTCAGGCCGTTCAGCGTGGCGCGGATCATGTTGTAGGGGTTCTGGGAGCCGATGGACTTGGCCACCACGTCCTGAACGCCCAGCATTTCGAACACAGCACGCATCGGACCACCGGCGATGATCCCGGTACCTTGCGGAGCGGTGCGCATCATGACCTTGCCGGCGCCGTGGCGGCCTTCCATGTCATGGTGCAGCGTCCGGCCTTCCCGCAGGGGCACGCGGATCATCTGACGCTTGGCCTGCTCGGTGGCCTTGCGGATCGCCTCGGGCACCTCTTTGGCCTTGCCCTTGCCGAAGCCCACACGGCCCCGCTGATCGCCGACGACAACAAGCGCGGCAAAGCCGAAACGCTTACCGCCCTTGACGGTCTTGGACACACGGTTGATTGCGACCAGACGGTCTGCAAATTCAGGGGTCTCATCGCGATCGTCACGACGTCCCCGACGGTTATCACGCTCTGCCATTGCGGGCTCCTTGCGTTTTAATTTGGGTCAATCCTGGTGACCGGACCCGGCCCCGGATCATCGAGGGCGCCCCGGCGGAGCGCCCTACGGTGTTGTTTGTCCTCGCGCGGCAGGTGCCACGCGAAGGCCTTAGAACTTCAGACCACCTTCGCGGGCGGCGTCGGCCAGAGCCTTCACCTTGCCGTGAAAGAGGAAGCCGCCGCGGTCGAAATAGCACTCTTCGACACCGGCCTTCTTGGCCCGCTCGGCAATCGCCGCACCCACCTTGGCGGAGGCTTCGACATTGTTCTTGCCGACGACGCCCAGATCCTTCTCGAGGGTCGAGGCGGAGGCCAGAGTGCGCCCTTCCAGATCGTCGATCAGCTGAACGCTGATGTTCTTGCCGGAGCGGTGCACGGACAGGCGCGGACGCCCATCTGCCATCTTCTTCAGTTTGTTCCGAACGCGCAGGCGGCGCTTCAAGAACAGGTCTCGTTTGCTGTTTGCCATTGTCTGCGTCCTTACTTCTTCTTGCCTTCCTTGCGGAAGATGAACTCGCCCTTATAGCGGATCCCTTTGCCCTTGTAGGGCTCGGGCTTGCGCCAGTCGCGGATATTGGCCGCGACCTGACCGACGAGTTGCTCATCCGTGCCCTCGATCACGATCTCGGTGACCTTCGGGCAGGTGACGGTGACGCCCGCGGGGACGTCGTAGTTCACCTCGTGGGAGAGGCCGAGGTTCAGCTTCAGGGTGTTGCCCTGCATCTGAGCCCGGTAACCCACGCCCTGGATTTCCAGCTCTTTCTTGAAGCCGCTCGTGACGCCGGTCACAAGGTTGCCGACCATGGTGCGGGACATGCCCCACTGCTGGCGGGCGCGCTTGGACTTGCCGCGCGGCTCGATGGTGACAACGTTGTCCTCGACCTTGAGGGTCACGTCGTCAGTGGCGGTGAAGCTGCGGGTGGCCTTGGGCCCCTTCACTTCGATGGTCTGGCCGGACACGGAGGCGGTAACACCTGCGGGCAGCTCGACCGGTTTCTTACCAATACGGGACATCGCAGGACCTCCTTAGAAGACCGTGCAAAGCACTTCGCCGCCAACATTGGCAGAGCGTGCATTTGCATCCGACATGACACCGCGCGGTGTGGAAACGATGGAAACACCCAGGCCCTGACGGACCGAGGGGATCTCTTTCGAGCCCATATACACACGACGGCCAGGCTTGGAGACGCGCTTGAGCTCGCGGATCACCGGAACGCCTTCGTAGTATTTCAGGCTGATTTCCAGCTCCGGGTGCTTGCTGTCTTCGACCTTGTCATAGCCACGGATGTAGCCTTCGTCGGTCAGAACATCGAGCACCCAGGCGCGCAGCTTGGAGGCCGGCGTGCGGACGGTGGACTTGCCACGCATCTGCGCATTCCGGATACGGGTCAGCATATCGCCGAGAGGATCGTTCATCATGGTCTAACCCTCCTTACCAGCTGGACTTCACGAGGCCAGGGATCTGACCTGCGGAGCCGAGGTCGCGCAGGGCGATCCGGCTGATTTTCAGCTTGCGGTAGTAAGCGTGCGGACGACCGGTGAGCTGGCAGCGGTTGTGCAGCCGGGTCGCCGAGCTGTTGCGCGGCAGTTCAGCGAGCTTCAGGCGCGCCTTGAAGCGCTCTTCCATCGGCTTGCTCTCGTCATTCGCGATCTCTTTGAGCGCGGCCCGCTTGGCGGCGTATTTTGCCACCAGCTTCTCGCGCTTCTTTTCGCGTTCGATCATTGCTTTTTTAGCCATATCAGTCTCTCCCGCGCGTCACGAGTTGAAGGGCATGTTGAAATGCTTCAACAGCGCTTTCGCTTCCGCGTCGTTTGCCGCGGTGGTGCAGATAATGATGTCCAGACCCCAGACCTCATCAACCTTGTCGAAGTTGATCTCGGGGAAAACGATGTGCTCCTTCATGCCCATGGCGTAGTTGCCACGGCCATCGAACGCTGTGCCTTTGACGCCGCGGAAGTCGCGGATCCGGGGCATGGCGATCGTGATCAGACGATCGAGGAATTCGTACATCCGGTCCCCGCGCAGGGTCACCTTGGCGCCGAGCGGCATGTCTTCACGCACCCGGAAGCCCGCGATGGACTTCTTGGCTTTCGTGACCATGGCCTTTTGACCAGCGATCGCGGTCAGGTCTTCCTGAGCCGATTTCGCCTTCTTGCTGTCTTTGACAGCTTCGGCACCGCAGCCAATGTTGAGAACAATCTTCTCAAGGCGCGGGATCATCATGTCGTTCTTGTAACCGAACTCTTCCTTCATGGCGGCGCGGATGGTGTCCGCATAGGCCGTCTTCAGGCGCGGTGTGTAGGTTGCAGCGTCCAGCATCAGACAGCCTCCCCGGTGGTCTTGGCGAAGCGAACCTTCTTGCCGTCTTCCTCACGGAAGCCAACGCGGGTCGGTTTGCCGTTGCTGTCCAGAAGCGCCAGGTTGCTCAGGTCGATCGGCATCGCTTGCGGGATGCGGCCACCCTGAGAGTTCTGGGACTGCTTGGCGTGGCGGATGGCGATGTTCAGCCCGTCCACAACAGCCTTGCCGGTCTTCGGGGACACGGAGGAAATCTCACCCTCTTTGCCCTTGTCCTTGCCGGCGAGCACGACGACCTTGTCGCCTTTTTTCAGTTTCGCAGCCATCTCAGAGCACCTCCGGCGCCAGCGAGATGATCTTCATGAAGCTCTTGCCGCGCAACTCGCGCACAACCGGCCCGAAGATACGGGTGCCGACCGGCTCGTTGTTGTTGTTGAGGATCACGGCCGCATTGCGGTCGAAACGAATGGCGGTGCCGTCTTCACGACGGACCTCTTTGGCGGTGCGCACGACGACAGCCTTGCGGACGTCGCCTTTCTTCACGCGGCCGCGTGGGATGGCTTCCTTCACCGAGACGACAATGATGTCGCCCACGGAGGCGTATTTACGCTTGGACCCACCCAGAACCTTGATGCACTGAACTCGGCGCGCGCCGGAGTTGTCAGCGACATCCAGATTGGTTTGCATCTGGATCATGTGGTGTCTCCCGACCTTTGGGGACACCGATGCATGGTGCCCCAGGGTTTCGAATCTGGGAGAAGGGGTCGATTATCCGACGACCACTTCCCAACGTTTCGTTTTCGACATCGGTGCGCATTCCTGGATGCGGACTTTGTCACCGACTTTGAAAGCGTTCTCGGCATCGTGAGCCCGGTACTTCTTGGACTTACGGATGGTCTTCTTCAGAACCGGATGCGTGAAGCGACGCTCCACGGAAACGGTCACGGTCTGAGCATTGGCGGCGCTCGTCACAACGCCATTCAGGATACGCTTGGGCATGTGATGAGGTCCTTATTCGGCAGAGGCCGCAGCAGCGGCTTTTTCGTTGAGCACGGTGGCCACGCGGGCCACATCCCGGCGCACGGAGCGCATGCGGGCGGTGTTCTCAAGCTGGCCTGTCGCCTGCTGGAAACGCAGGTTGAAGGCTTCTTTTTTCAGAGAGGCAAGCTGGTCACGCAGCTCGTCCGGCGTCTTGTCACGCAGTTCATGGGCGTTCATCGCCATTTTCCTTTTTTCAACGTCACTGGCAGGCCCCTTTTGGGTCACCCTGATTCCAGTGGAGGTCAGATGAAGGGGCCGTATAGGCCTGATGCCGTGCTGTGGCAAGCCCGTTATGCGCACCATCGGTCTGAATCGTGCGATCCCAAACAAAACAAGGCCCTCCAAAGAAAAAAGCCCGCCATTCAGCGGGCTTCAATCTGGGTCAGGTCAGGATCTCAGGCTGTGCGCTTGCGCCGACCGACACAGGCGGTTGCCCCAAGAACACCGAGCAGCAACAGACCACTTGCGGGCAAGGGAATTGGGGTCGGTGCAATGCTCGACACACTCTCAAAGACGATGTCGTCGTACCCTGTTGCATCACCCGGGGTCACGATATTGACCCGGGAGAAGAACCCAAGTCCCGTCAGTGTCAGCGTCTGATCAAAAGCGCTGGAGGTCGTTGACACCGACCCTACCAGATTGTCATCGGCGTCAAAGGCGCTCAACGTTGTACCAAGACCATCCCCGCCATCCGTCACCAGGATCGAGAAAAAATCCGTCGCAGCTGTGACGGATTTGTCCGCAGTGTCCACAAAAAAGAAATTTATATCGGGCGTGGTGTCTACGATGCCGCCTCCAAAATTGCCATACAGATGCGCCGGGTCGCTGCCGACTCCATTTGAGACGTCACCGACCACCGCACCCAATCCGCTCGCATCACGGATCAACAGACCGAGGGATGCGAACTGGTCATCGACAACCTGCGCGGCACCTTGAGCCAGGACAGTGTAGTCAGCCTGGTCCACGTCGAAGTTAATGGATATCGGAGCTGCCTGAGCAGCACCCGTGGTGGCCAGCACGGCCAAAAATGTTCTCAAAACCTTCATGGTAAAAACTCCTTGAATTGCTCGAATTGGTTAACATGCACGTCCAGTCGCGTCAAAGACGGTCGCCCGCTATCTTTGGCGCCGCGGGTCCGATCGTCTGGTATGCTACGGGAACAGAAGGATCGCGCCGCAGCAAGCGGGGGCAGATTGAACGGCGGGCGACACCCGAACTGACCTCAAACATCACGACCGCACCTCTGCCGATGTCCACGTCCGGCAAACGTAAAGACCACCTGGCTTCACGGACATGGCCCCTCGTCCCCTGCGCCATTCCACGCTAAGACAACGCCATGGCTACTCTCTCATCGCTCTTTGTGACCCGCCTTTATCGCGCCCCGCTCGGGGAGTTCAAACCAACTGTTGACGCCACTGAACTGGAGCAATCCTGCCTCGTGATTGCCGAGGATGACGAGGCTGGACAGGACTGGTGCGAAGAAAACGGCTATCCTGGCTATACCTCCTACGCCTCGCTGACTGACCTGCCCTGGCGGTTCCCGATCTTTGCCGATCTGGTCAAGGCGCTCGACGCCCATGTGGCCGCCTTTGCCGAGGATCTGGCCTTTGATCTGGATGGTCGCGCGCTGAAACTCGACGATCTCTGGATCAACATCCTGCCCGAGGGTGGCATGCATGCGAGCCACATCCACCCCCATTCGGTGATCTCCGGCACCACCTATGTGGCCATGCCCGAGGGCACATCGGCCCTGAAACTCGAAGACCCGCGCTCCGCCCGCATGATGGCCGCCCCGGCCCGGCGCAAGGACGCGCCCGAGGAGCTCCGCCAGTTCGTCTATGTCGCCCCCAAGGTCGGCGATGTCCTGTTATGGGAGAGCTGGCTGCGCCACGAGGTGCCCATGAACATGGCCGAAGACGAGCGGATCTCCGTCAGCTTCAACTACGCCTGGGCCTGACCATGCGGCGGGAGGTTTCTCCCGCCGAGGCGGCCGAACTGCTCGCCTCCGCGCGCCGGGTGCTGGTCTTTGGCGTCTCGGGCGGGGGCAAATCCGCCCTCTCCCGCTGGATCGAGCAGACATACGGGCTGCCCCATATTTCCATGGATCGCGACATCCGCTGGCTGCCGGGCTGGCAGGTGCGCGACCGGGTCGAACAACGCCGGCGAACCGAGACCTATGTGGCGCAGGAGCGCTGGGTCATGGATGGCACGACCGTCTCGAGCTTTGACATTCGTGTGCCGCGCGCGGATCTCGGGATCTGGATCCGCGTGCCCCGGGCACAAGCCCTGTGGCAGATGATGGGACGCGTCCTCAAGAGCTATGGCCGGGTGCGGTTCGACATGGCGCAAGGCTGCCCCGAGCAACTGCCGGACCGCGCCTTTCTCGACTGGATTTGGACCTTCGAGGCCAAGCAAGCCCCGAGGATCTGCGCCGCGTTGGAGCAATACGGGCCCGACCTGCCTGTGGTGACCCTGCGGTCCCGGCGCGACATCGCGGCCCTGAAAACCGCGCTCCGCTCCTGAACAGGCACCCATCACCGCAAGGCGCTAGCCACCGCGCAAAATCGCGCAGGGGGATCGACGCATGGGGCACGCCGCCTATCTGTCCGGCACCCCTGACCGGAGGATGACATGACGGAAATCGCGCTCCTGCTTTCGGCCACCCTGCTGGGCGGCATGGTGTTCTACAGCTTCGGCTTCGCGCCGGTGCTCTTTGCGCAGCTCCCGATGGAGCGGGTCCGCCCCCTGCTGCGCGGGACCTTTCCCTATTATTACCTCGCGGTGATCGGGCTCTCGGCCCTCACTGCGCTCGCGGCCTGGTTCGTTTCCCCTCTGGCGGCGGGCCTTTTCGCGGCCATCGCCCTCAGCACGGTTTACGCCCGTCAGATCCTGATGGCGCAGATCAACGCCGCCACGGATCGCGGCGACAAGAAGGCCTTTGGCCGGTTGCACGGCGCCTCTGTCGTGATCCAACTGATCCAGATCGGCCTGGCTGGCTGGGCGGTCGTGCTGGTGGCCTGACGGCCCGCGCGGGTTGCCCAAGATCGAGCCCGAAACCGCGCTTGCCCCGCCCCTGACGCTCGCTAGGGTCGGGCATCATGGATCGACGGCTTCTTCTCGAATTTCTGCCCGGCGCGGCCTTCCTGCTGGGGTATGCCTATGGCGGGTTGCTCTGGGCGGCAGCGGTGACCGTTCTGGCGACGGGCGTGGCTGTTGCGCTGCGCTGGCGATAGGACGGCGCAATCCCATGGCTCGCGGTCGCAACACTGGCGCTAGCCGTGATCCTCACCGCGTTCGGCCTGGCCCTGAAGGACGAGACCTTTGTCCTGATCCGCCCCACCGTGGGTGCGCTGGCCTTTGCCGCGATCCTGGCGGTCGGCGCGCTGGCCCGGCCCAGCCTGCTGGAGCGGACCTTGGGCTATCGCCTGCAGCTGGAGCGGCAGGGATGGGCCGTGCTGCACATGGCCTGGATCACGCTCTCGCTGCTCTCGGCCGGGGCGAATGAAGTCGCCAGACGGGTTCTGTCGACGGATCATTGGGCGATCTACAACGTAGCCTCGGACCCGGCTCTGTTCGGCCTGATCTATCTGGCGACACGTTGGATCGCCGAGTGGTACTGGATCGAGGACTAACCGCCAGCCCGACCGGACCTGACACCGCCCCCTCTGCACAACGCAAAAGCCCCCGCCGGATCGGCGGGGGCTTTGTGATCTTTAACGGTGTCGGTCCGGCGAAAGACGATATCTCTCGCCCGACCAGCCCGGAAACCCGAGATGGGGTTCCCCGGTTACCAGTCTTCGCGAACGACCGTACGGGTCTTGATCGGCAGCTTCATCGCGGCGAGGCGCAGGGCTTCGCGGGCGACGCTCTCGGAGACGCCGTCAATCTCGAACATGATCCGACCCGGCTTGACCTTGCAGGCCCAGAAGTCGACGGAGCCCTTACCTTTACCCATACGCACTTCGACGGGCTTGGAGGTCACCGGCAAGTCCGGGAAAATCCGGATCCAGACGCGGCCCTGACGCTTCATGTGACGCGTCATGGCCCGACGGGCGGCTTCGATCTGGCGCGCAGTGATGCGCTCGGGCTGGGTCGCCTTCAGACCGTAGGTGCCGAAGGTCAGGTCAGACCCGCCCTTGGCTTCGCCCCGGATGCGGCCCTTATGCTGCTTGCGGAATTTGGTACGCTTTGGCTGTAGCATCTTTCTCTACTCCTCAGCGGTCGCGGCGCGGACGGCCGCCACCTTGCGGACGCGGGCCACCACCTTCTTGCAGTTCCGCGTGACGACGGTCACGGGCCTGCGGGTCGTGTTCCATGATCTCGCCTTTGAAGATCCAGACCTTGATCCCGATGATCCCGTAGGCGGTCATCGCCTCGGAATGTGCGTAATCAATGTCCGCGCGCAGGGTGTGCAGGGGCACACGGCCTTCGCGATACCACTCGGTCCGGGCGATCTCGGCACCGCCGAGGCGGCCTGCGAGGTTCACACGGATACCTTGCGCACCCATGCGCATGGCGTTCTGAACCGAGCGCTTCATGGCGCGGCGGAAGGACACCCGACGCTCGAGCTGCTGCGCGATGGACTCGCCGACCAGAGCCGCGTCCAGTTCCGGCTTGCGGACCTCGACGATGTTCAGGTGCAGCTCGCTATCGGTCATCGAGGCCAGCTTCTTGCGCAGACCTTCGATGTCTGCACCTTTCTTGCCGATGATGACGCCGGGACGCGCGGTGTGGATCGTGACGCGGCACTTCTTGTGCGGACGCTCGATGATCACACGGCTGATGCCGGCCTGCTTGCACTCTTCCTTGATGAACTCGCGGATCTTCAGATCCTCGAGCAGAAGGTCGCCATAGTCTTTGGTATCTGCATACCAGCGGCTGTCCCAGGTCCGGTTGACCTGAAGCCGCATGCCGATGGGATTAACCTTGTTACCCATTATGCCTGCTCCTCAACTTGACGGACCTTGATGGTGATTTCCGCAAAGGGCTTGATGATCTTGCCGAACCGGCCACGGGCCCGGGGACGCCCGCGCTTCATGGTCAGGTTCTTGCCAACCCAGGCTTCCGCGACGATCAGCTCGTCCACGTCCAGACCGTGGTTGTTCTCGGCATTGGCGATCGCGGACTGAAGGCATTTCTTCACGTCCACGGCGATGCGCTTGTGCGAGAAGGTCAGATCGGCGAGCGCCTTGTCGACCTTCTTGCCGCGGATCATCTGGGCGACGAGGTTCAGCTTTTGCGGCGAGGTGCGCAGCATGCGCGTCTTCGCCATGGCCTCGTTCTCAGCCACGCGGCGGGGATTCTTGTCCTTACCCATGACTTATTTCCTCTTCGCTTTCTTGTCCGCCGCGTGACCGTAATAGGTCCGGGTCGGAGAGTACTCGCCAAATTTCTGGCCGATCATGTCCTCGGTGACATTCACCGGGATGTGCTTTTTGCCGTTGTAGACCCCGAAGGTCAGGCCAACGAACTGCGGCAGAATAGTGGAGCGACGCGACCAGATCTTGATCACTTCGTTGCGGCCCGACTCGCGGGTCTTTTCGGCCTTTTTGAGGACGTAAGCGTCGACAAAGGGGCCCTTCCAAACAGAACGCGACATCTATCAGCGGCCCTTCTTCTTGGCGTGCCGCGAGCGGATGATCAGCTTGCTCGACGCCTTGTTCTTGTTGCGGGTACGTGCGCCCTTGGTCGGCTTGCCCCAGGGGGTCACCGGGTGACGACCACCAGAGGTCCGGCCTTCACCACCACCATGGGGGTGATCGACGGGGTTCATCACAACACCACGCACAGACGGGCGGATGCCCTTGTGACGGTTGCGGCCCGCTTTACCAAAGTTCTGGTTGGAGTTGTCGGGGTTCGACACGGCACCGACAGTGGCCATGCATTCCTGACGCACGAGGCGCAGCTCGCCCGAGCTCAGACGGATCTGGGCATAGCCACCGTCACGACCGACGAACTGGGCATATGTGCCCGCGGCGCGTGCGATCTGGCCACCCTTGCCGGGCTTGAGCTCGATATTGTGGATGATCGTCCCGATCGGCATCCCCGAGAACGGCATCGCGTTGCCCGGCTTGATGTCTGCCTTTTGCGAGGCGACGACCTTGTCACCAACCGCGAGACGCTGCGGGGCCAGGATATAGGCCTGCTCGCCATCGTCATACTTGACCAGCGCGATGAACGCGGTGCGGTTGGGGTCATATTCGATCCGCTCGACCGTGGCGGCCACGTCGAACTTGCGACGCTTGAAATCCACGATGCGGTAGAGACGCTTTGCCCCGCCACCCCGGCGGCGCATTGTGATCCGTCCCGTGTTGTTCCGGCCACCGTTCTTGGTCAAACCCTCGGTGAGAGATTTGACCGGACGGCCTTTCCACAACTCAGAACGGTCGATCAGAACCAGCCCACGCTGGCCCGGCGTCGTCGGCTTATACGACTTGAGTGCCATGCTTTCTGTCTTCCGTTACTGTGTACCGGGTATCCCCGGCTTTTCGGTTTGAAGGGCCCCGAAGGTCCCCGTCGTCACGCCCGGGATCAAAGATCCAACGAGCAAAAGCGAAGCCCCGGACGAATCCGGGGCCTTGCGGATGAGGTCGTTTAGGGGGTTGGGGGGTGAGGGTCAAGTGAGAGGGATGCGATACTCGTAGAAATGGCAATACAAACTTCGAAATCAGGGAGGCAGGCTGGCACACTCGTACTAAACTTTAAGCGGTGGTCTCGACCGTAGAGCGATCCTAGTTGCGCTGCGCCGGAAATGCCTGTTCAGGACCCACTTTATGGAATGCCGCACTTCGCGCGAATGGCCACGTGGGCCAAAGAGCTAACCTATTGCCCCTCGACATCGCTCAACTCAGCGCAGGGCTCGCCGCACATTCGCTCGTAGCCTGCGCAGAAATGACGGGATTGGATGAAGGCGTTAGGGGTCGTTGCACGTTCAGAATAGCTCGTCTCGTAACCCTCACCGCCATACGTGTGTATTCCGACCAAGAAATACCCCCGCTCCGTCTCGAGAACATACGGTGAGCCCGAGACGCCGTTTTCTACTGGACAAGTTGTATCTCGCACTGAGGATCCGCGCCGATCAATTATCTCGCAGGCATTGTTTACACGGTAAGGGACTTGGAGCCGGTTCATCCCTTCGTTACCGCCAATAAGTGCCGTGGTGCTAAAGTCCGGCGATCCGTCGGAATTCTGTTGATAACGCGTAATTGGCCGATAGAGGTACACGTCCGAGCGAGCGGCCAGTTGCTCATCCGCCATTACAATGGGACGCAGAACCCCAGCGTTGGGTGGGTCGCTTAGTCGGAAGAAGAGGTAATCTGTTTCAGCCTGCCCCCAGGCATCAAACGTTTCCATTCTAGGGGAAAAAAACGTAGACGGATCGGGAAGCTCCCTGACCATTTCTTGGCTCATCGGATACGCTGAAATGTGCCACGAGGGTCCGTTGCCTTCCGGACCGCCGGGACGGTCGACGAGGTTGTGGACATTCGCGAGGTAGACGCCGTCGCACACCTGAACCGCTTGTGACCAACCACGATGCGACATCACTGTTGCCATCGCAGCCCCAGGCCCCTCCGTAGCAGAAACAGGTCTCATGGAATTGTCTCTGTCGAGATACCAGGCGGCATTGGCTGACACCGCGAAAAGGAACGCCAAAAAGGCTAAAAAGAACCCGATTTTCATGCATTGCCGCCCCGAAAACGTCACCCGTGACCTATGAAGTATCGAACCGTGGGGGAAAAGCAAAAGCTGACCTTCACTTGCGTCGCGAGAAATGCCGCTCCGTCCGCAATTAAGCATTGCGCTTGGCCTGAAGAAGGTCCGCGACGGTAACAAGTAATCGCTTCAGTATGACCTGCAGCCCTGAGAACTCTCGTACGAAAGTCAGCGTGTGCTTCTAACCCGCCCCCCCGATCACGCGCTCATGCCGCAGCAGTGATGGATTGGTGATCCAAGTTTATTCGCTTTCCTCCGCCCTGCGCGGCATGTCTTGGCCTGCACGGCGAGCGTGCGACGTCGATCCGACCGAAGGCGGTTGACGTTTGAAAAGATAACCCTGCGAGGAAGAATCCCATGTCTTTGAAATCTCTCCGTAACGGCATTGCAATCGCGTCTCTGGCAACGGCCATGTCGCTCGGCGCCGCGTTTGCAGCAGACGAGGTGTTCATCACCGATGCCGACATGAACATCGCGATCAACGGCTACGATCCGGTTGCCTATCACACCGAGGGTGCCCCCACCAAAGGTGTCGCGGAGTTCAAGGCGGAGTATGACGGGGCTGTCTACAAGTTCTCTTCCGCGGATAACAAAGCTGCCTTCGAGGCAGATCCGGCGAAGTACGCCCCGGCCTATGGCGGCTGGTGCACCGTTGGCGCCTCCAAGGGCAAGAAGATTGCCACCCAGCCCGAGTTCTTCGACATCGTGGACGGTCAGCTCTACCTGAACTCCTCTGCGGGCGCGCATAAGCTTTATCTGAAGCAGACCAGCCAGACCATCGATACGGCCGACACCAACTGGACCGAGATCATGAGCACCCCGGCGTCGGATCTCTGACCTGAACGGCCAGACGGCTCAAGCAGAAAGGGCGCGGATCATCCGCGCCCTTTTCCATCTATCCGGTGCCCGCCGCGGCGCGGGGATCCTAGGCGCAGCCATCAGGCAGAGGCCGGTGTTTGCCGCCTTGGCATCGCGGTGCCTGGCCCAGCCCTGAGTGTCGTTCGGACCCTTGCGTCAGGGAAAACGGAACGTGCGCGGGCAGACGCCTCAAGCCTTGCGGCGACGCCGTGCCACGAGGCCCAGGCCCGCCAGCGTTGTCAGCAGCAGGGGCAGTCCAGCCGGCAGCGGGATCGGGCTGGTGGCGGCATCAAAGGTCCAGTCCGCATAGGACACACCATAGGCGGTGGAGCTGTCATCGAGGAACATGCTGGTCACACCGTTGCTGGAGAAGCTGTAGATGCCGTTGGCCAGGATCGTGGTCGTCTCTAGCACGTTGGACATGGAGTCGAACAGCGTCACGGCAATGCTGTCGCCAACGCCCCAGCCCTCCACATTGAACGAGATATTGGTGACAGCCGTGCTGAAATCCACGGTGAGGTCATTCGAGCAGTTATAGGCCACAGAGTTCAGCGCGCAGATCGAATTCGAGCTGTTGGCGCCCACATAGAGGGCATCCGCGCCAGAGGTCAGTGTCGCCTCGGGCAGCATCGCGGTTGCGCCCGGCACAGTGCCGGAGCCCAGCGTCGTGAAGTCGAGCGAGGCAGCAGTGGCCGCGCTGGCGCCGAAAGACAGGGACAGGATGGCGGCGGACAGAATGGACTTCAGCATGGGTCGGATACTCCGGGATACGCAAGGAACGCTACGGTTTCAAAAAAACTGTGCCCCGGGTTTGGTGATGGTCTCGCCGGGAATACCTGAACGTTACGATCAGGCATCGCACGAAACAACAAACATGTTTCGCATCAGTTAATTGACTTAAAATTCGAAACGGCTGCGGAACATACGGAACCAATTCATCGAAAATTCAATGTTTGGAGCGGCATAGCCAATGGCTCGCCTGCGGATGGCCCCCCCCGTCGGGCGCAAAGAGCCGGGGCCCAACAGCCCATTCCCGGGGTCATGGATGCGCGAGACCCGTTCACTCCGCCGCAGCGCGCCACCGCAAAGCAAAAAGGCCCCGGCGCATGCCGAGGCCTTTCTCAAGTCTGTGAAGACCGATCAGAGACCGGTGGAAACGTCGATCGTGTTGCCCTCTTCGAGGGTGACATAGGCTTTCTTGACGTCCTTCCGCTTGCCGAGTTGGCCGCGGAAACGCTTGGTCTTGCCTTTGGTGATCGTCGTGTTGACCGCTTTGACCTTCACACCAAAGAGCGCCTCAACGGCCTCCTTGATCTGGGGCTTGTTGCTGTCGATCGCGACCTCGAAAACCACTGCGCCGTTCTCGGACGCCATGGTGGCCTTCTCGGTGATGATCGGCTTGCGGATCACGTCGTAGTGCTGTGCCTTCGTGCTCATTTCAGGCGAGCCTCCAGTGCTTCGACACCCGCTTTGGTCAGCACGAGCGTGTCGCGCTTGAGGATGTCATAGACGTTTGCGCCCATGGACGGCAGGATATCGAGCGTGTCGATATTCGCCGCCGCCTTGGCGAAGCCTGCATCCACAGCAGCACCGTCGATGACAAGCGCGCGCTTCCAGCCCAGATCCTTGATCTGCTTGGCCAGGGTTGCGGTCTTGCCGTCATTGGCCGCCGTGTCGATCACAACCAGCTCGCCCGCCTTTGCTTTGGCAGACAGAGCATGCTTGAGACCAAGCTTGCGGAACTTCTTGGGCAGATCATGGGCGTGGCTGCGCGGGGTCGGACCCTTGTAGATACCACCCTTGCGGAAGATCGGCGCGTTCCGGTCGCCGTGGCGTGCGCCACCGGTGCCCTTCTGGCGGTAGATCTTCTTGGTGGAATAGCTGGTCTCGGACCGCGTCTTCACCTTGTGGGTGCCAGCCTGCGCCTTGTTGCGCTGCCAGCGGACCACGCGGTGCAGGATGTCCGCGCGCGGTTCGAGGCCAAACAGGTCCTCGGACAGCTCGACGGAGCCGGCAGTGCCGCCATCCAGAGTGATCACATCGGTTTTCATTCTTCAGACCCTCCCTCAGCGGGGGCTTCTGCAGGTGCCTCGGCAGCAGCCTCGGTCACAGCGGCAGCTTTGATCGCAGCAGGGGTCGGCAGACCTTCGGGTGCCTTCTTCTTGACGGCATCCTTGATCGTCACCCAACCACCTTTGGAGCCGGGAACGGCGCCCTTGATCATGATCAGACCACGGTCGGCATCGGTCCGAACCACTTCGAGGTTCTGCGTGGTCACCCGCGCAGCGCCCATGTGGCCAGCCATTTTCTTGCCTTTGAAGACCCGGCCCGGATCCTGACACTGACCGGTGGAGCCGTGCGAACGGTGTGAGATGGACACACCGTGGGTGGCGCGCAGGCCCCCGAAGTTGTGCCGCTTCATCGCACCGGCAAAGCCTTTACCGATGGAGGTGCCGGAAACGTCGACCTTCTGACCCTCAAGGAAGTGCTCGGCGGAGATTTCCGCACCGACTTCGATCAGGTTGTCCGGGCTCACGCGGAACTCCGCAAGCTTGCGCTTGGGCTCCACTTTCGCGGCGGCGTAGTGGCCGCGCATCGCCTGGCTGGTCCGCTTGGCTTTGGCTGCGCCAGCACCGAGCTGCACGGCCGAG
This sequence comes from Dinoroseobacter sp. S375, assembly GCF_049800775.1. NCBI lineage: Bacteria > Pseudomonadati > Pseudomonadota > Alphaproteobacteria > Rhodobacterales > Roseobacteraceae > Dinoroseobacter > Dinoroseobacter sp. S375. The sequence continues at coordinate 178,747 of NZ_JBNAFR010000009.1, forward strand.
TAGCCGTCCTTCTCGGCGGTGCGCTGTGCCACCACCTGCAGGTTTTCCAGTTGAAGAACGGTCACAGGGATCTGCTTGCCGTCTTCCATGAACAGGCGGGTCATCCCCACCTTCTTTGCAATTACTCCAGAGCGCATCTGTTCTGCCCTCCTTAAACCGAGATCTGCACGTCCACGCCAGCCGCGAGGTCGAGCTTCATCAGCGCGTCCACGGTCTGGGGGGTCGGGTCAACGATATCGAGCAGACGCTTATGGGTACGGATCTCGAACTGGTCGCGGGACTTCTTGTCCACGTGGGGACCACGAAGAACCGTGAACTTCTCGATCTTGTTCGGCAGCGGGATCGGCCCGCGCACCTGTGCACCCGTGCGCTTGGCGGTGTTGACGATTTCCTGCGTGCTGGCGTCCAGCACACGGTAGTCAAACGCCTTCAGGCGGATGCGAATGTTCTGGCTTTGGATGGCCATTGGTCAGTGCCTTTCGCGGCTTGAGATTGAGAGGAGGAGCGGCGATTGCCGCCGCCCCTCGTCGAACCTTTTGGGCAGGGTTTGGGCCCTGCCCGTTTGGTCTGTTACTCGATGATTTTGGAGACGACGCCAGCGCCGACGGTGCGGCCGCCTTCGCGGATGGCGAAGCGGAGGCCGTCTTCCATGGCGATCGGGGCGATCAGCTCGACACCGAATTTCAGGTTGTCGCCCGGCATCACCATCTCGGTGCCTTCCGGCAGCGTCACGGTCCCGGTCACATCCGTCGTCCGGAAGTAGAACTGCGGACGGTAGTTCGCGAAGAACGGCGTGTGACGGCCACCCTCATCCTTGGTCAGGATGTAGGCTTCGGCTTCGAACTTGGTGTGCGGCGTCACGGAGCCCGGCTTGCAGAGAACCTGACCACGCTCGACACCTTCACGGTCCACACCGCGCAACAGGGCGCCGATATTGTCGCCCGCTTCACCGCGATCCAGCAGCTTGCGGAACATTTCCACACCGGTGCAGGTGGTCTTGGTGGTGTCGCGGATGCCGACGATTTCGATCTCGTCGCCCACATTGATCACGCCACGCTCCACACGACCGGTCACAACCGTGCCGCGGCCGGAGATCGAGAACACGTCCTCGATCGGCATCAGGAAGGGCTGGTCCACGGCGCGCGCCGGGGTCGGGATGTAGTCATCCACAGCCGCCATCAGCTCGGCGATCTTCTCGGTGCCGATCGCGTCGTCACGGCCCTCGAGGGCCGCCAGAGCGGAGCCCGCAACGATCGGAATGTCGTCGCCCGGGTACTCGTAGCTGTCCAGAAGCTCGCGGATTTCCATCTCGACCAGCTCCAGGAGCTCTTCGTCGTCGACCTGGTCCACCTTGTTCATGAAGACGACCATGTAGGGGATGCCCACCTGACGGCCGAGCAGGATGTGCTCGCGGGTCTGGGGCATCGGGCCGTCGGCCGCGTTCACCACGAGGATCGCGCCGTCCATCTGGGCCGCACCGGTGATCATGTTCTTGACGTAGTCGGCGTGACCCGGGCAGTCCACATGGGCGTAGTGACGGGCGTCCGTCTCGTATTCCACATGCGCGGTCGAGATCGTGATCCCGCGGGCCTTCTCTTCCGGCGCGCCGTCAATCTCGTCATAGGCTTTGAAGTCGCCAAACTGCTTGGTGATCGCAGCCGTCAGCGTCGTCTTGCCGTGGTCAACATGCCCGATCGTGCCGATGTTAACATGCGGTTTAGAACGCTCAAACTTTTCCTTAGCCATGATG
>NZ_JBNAFR010000010.1:0-2500 GCF_049800775.1 Dinoroseobacter sp. S375
TGCGCGAGCGCAAGAGCTCCCTATGGGGCGTTAAGGTTTTGAGATATATTGTGTTTTTGGTTGCGGGAGTAGGATTTGAACCTACGACCTTCAGGTTATGAGCCTGACGAGCTACCGGGCTGCTCCATCCCGCGCCAGTTGCGTTGGCATTTTCTGCCTGGCGCTTTTTGTTGAGATCGTATTGAGAGTTATGGGCTTTTTTCTAGGTTTGGCGGTGACCTACTCTCCCACGCCTTAAGACGCAGTACCATCGGCGCTACGGTGCTTAACGACCGAGTTCGGGATGGGATCGGGTGTTTCACTCGCGCTATGACCACCAAACCAAGGAAAAAGCCTTTGCAGAGCAAAGGCTTTTAGTTGGAGGCAGCGTTTCGACAAAGTCGACAACGCGTTCCAACACCGTTGATCTGCTGGGCGTACCACATTGAACACTGTCAGGTGTGGCGCGCTTTTTCACATCGGCGTCCAAGCCAAATACGTCTGTTGTGTATGCTTTGATTATCCGCAGGGGCATTTGCCGTCTACTGGATCAAATCAAGCCTATCGGACCATTAGTACCAGTCAGCTGAGCACATTGCTGCGCTTACACCTCTGGCCTATCGACGTGGTGGTCTACCACGGTCCTCAGGGATACCTTGTTTTGAGGGGGGCTTCCCGCTTAGATGCCTTCAGCGGTTATCCTGTCCGATCATAGCTACCCAGCACTGCCGTTGGCACGACAACTGGTCCACCAGTGGATCGTTCACCCCGGTCCTCTCGTACTAGGGGCAACTCCTCTCAAGTATCCTACACCCACGGCAGATAGGGACCGAACTGTCTCACGACGTTCTAAACCCAGCTCACGTACCTCTTTAAACGGCGAACAGCCGTACCCTTGGGACCTGCTCCAGCCCCAGGATGAGATGAGCCGACATCGAGGTGCCAAACGGTGCCGTCGATATGGACTCTTGGGCACCATCAGCCTGTTATCCCCGGCGTACCTTTTATCCGTTGAGCGATGGCCCTTCCACTCGGGACCACCGGATCACTATGGCCGTCTTTCGACTCTGCTCGACTTGTCAGTCTCGCAGTCAGGCTGGCTTCTGCCATTGCACTCAACGAGCGATTTCCGACCGCTCTGAGCCAACCTTCGCGCGCCTCCGTTACGCTTTAGGAGGCGACCGCCCCAGTCAAACTACCCGCCACACAGGGTCCCGGATCCGGATAACGGACCGCGGTTAGACATCAAGCAATGCAAGGGTGGTATCTCAAGGAAGGCTCCACAAGAACTGGCGTTCCTGCTTCGAAGCCTACCACCTATCCTGCACATGCATGGCCTGATGCCAGTGTGAAGCTGTAGTAAAGGTGCACGGGGTCTTTCCGTCTAACCGCGGGAAGCCTGCATCTTGACAGGCAATTCAATTTCGCTGAGTCGATGTTGGAGACAGCGGGGAAGTCGTTACGCCATTCGTGCAGGTCGGAACTTACCCGACAAGGAATTTCGCTACCTTAGGACCGTTATAGTTACGGCCGCCGTTTACTGGGGCTTCAATTCGGAGCTTGCACTCCTCCTTTTAACCTTCCAGCACCGGGCAGGCGTCAGACCCTATACGTCGTCTTGCGACTTCGCAGAGCCCTGTGTTTTTAGTAAACAGTCGCCACCCCCTGGTTTGTGCCCCCCGCCTATAGTTGCCTACAAACGGGGCCTCCTTCTCGCGAACTTACGGAGGTATTTTGCCGAGTTCCTTCAACATCGTTCTCTCAAGCGCCTTGGTATTCTCTACCAGTCCACCTGTGTCGGTTTAGGGTACGATCTCATGGAGGGCTATTTCCAGGAACCGATCAGCGGCCCGCCCAATCCGATAAGGGCGAACAACAGTCTCGATCCGTCACATCCTCCTGGCTCCGGAATATTAACCGGATTCCCATCGACTACGCCTTTCGGCCTCGCCTTAGGGGTCGGCTTACCCTGCTCAGATTAACTTTAAGCAGGAACCCTTGGACTTTCGGCGACAGGGTCTCTCACCCTGTTTGTCGCTACTCATGTCATCATTCTCACTGGTGATCACTCCACCGGATCGCTCACGCGCCGGCTTCACAGTCAAACCCGATCCTCCATAACACCCGAAGGCGCTGTAGAGGACTGGGTTATTTCACACCACGCTCTGCTACCATGCACTATGTGCATCCTAAGCTTCGGCTCATGGCTTGAGCCCCGTTACATCTTCGCCGCAGGACAACTTAATTAGACCAGTGAGCTGTTACGCTATCTTTAAAGGATGGCTGCTTCTAAGCCAACCTCCTGGTTGTTTTGGTCGTCCCACCTGCTTTCCCACTTAGCCATGAATTAGGGGCCTTAGCTGTAGGTCAGGGTTGTTTCCCTCTCCACTACGGACGTTAGCATCCGCAGTGTGTCTGCCATCTAGTACTCCCGGGTATTCGGAGTTTGGTTAGGATCAGTAAGCCTGTGGGGCCCCATTACCCATCCAGTGCTCTACCCCCCGGGGTATTCGGATGACGC
>NZ_JBNAFR010000010.1:7500-14269 GCF_049800775.1 Dinoroseobacter sp. S375
GATGCGACCTTTGCCACGGACAACTTCCTGGCCGGCGAGCTGATCGGCGCCTGGGCGGCGGCGTCGCTCGGCGATGATGCAGGCAATGCCAAGATCGGCATGCTGGACCTGGCCGTGTCGCAGCCCACCGTGGGCGTGCTGCGCGATCAGGGCTTCCTGCAGGGCTTCGGCATCGAGCTGGGCGATCCCAACAAATGGGGTGACGAGGATGACCCCCGGATCGTCGGCAATGACGTGACCGCCGGGAACGAGGAAGGCGGTCGCCGCGCCATGGAGAACCTTCTGGCCAAGGACCCCTTCATCAACGTCGTATACACGATCAACGAACCGGCCGCCGCCGGGGCCTATGAGGCGCTCAAGGCCATCGGTCGCGAGAATGACGTGCTGATCGTCTCCGTCGATGGCGGCTGCCCCGGGGTCCAGAACATCGCCGACGGCGTGATCGGTGCCACCTCGCAGCAATACCCGCTCTTGATGGCGTCGCTCGGGATCGAGGCGATCAAGACCTGGGCCGAAAGCGGCGAGAAGCCCGCGCCCACCCCGGGCAAGGACTTCTTCGACACCGGCGTGGCGCTTGTCACCGACTCCCCCGTCGATGGTGTCGAAAGCATCTCGGTCAAAGAGGGCATGGACCTCTGCTGGGGCTGACCTGCAGCCTCTGACCGAAGGGCGGTGGCGTCGTTCGGATCCTGACCCGGGATCCGCGCGCGCCACTGGTCCGGCGCTGACCCCGGCATTGCACCACGGCCGGGGTCACGCACCCCCCAAGACCGCGCATCGCATCGGCGCGGCATTCCTTGTCCGACCCATTCGTCCTCACCTGTAACGTCCGGAGCCGCCAATGACCGACCCCACCCCGCAAGGGCAGGATTACGAAGCCGCGCTCAAGGACAGCGCCACCTCGGTGGCCGAGTTCGATCATGGCCCCCAAGGGTTCACCCGCAAATTCCAGCACGCGCTGCATCAGACGCCGGCCCTCGTGCCGTTGATCGTGCTGGTGGCGGCGATTGCCATCTTCGGGATCCTGCTTGGATCAAAGTTCTTCTCTCCCTTCGCCCTGACGCTCATCCTGCAACAGGTGCAGATCGTCGGCATCGTCGCCGCGGCGCAGAGCCTTGTGATCCTGACCGCCGGGATCGACCTGAGCGTGGGCGCGATCATGGTGCTGAGCTCGGTGGTGATGGGGCAATTCACCTTCCGCTACGGGATCCCGGTCGAGATCTCGATCGTCTGCGGGCTGATCTGCGGGACGGCGATGGGCTTCATCAATGGCTGGCTCGTGGCCAAGGTGAAACTGCCGCCCTTCATCGTGACGCTGGGCATGTGGCAGATCGTGCTGGCCACGAATTTCCTCTATTCCGCGAACGAGACCATCCGCAGCCAGGAGATCCGCGAAGAGGCGCCCCTCCTGCAGTTCTTCGGGACCACGCTGGAACTTGGCGGCGCGCGCCTGACCTATGGCGTGATCTTCATGGTCGTGCTCGTTTTCGTGCTGGCCTATGTGCTGAGGCAGACCGCCTGGGGACGGCATGTTTATGCGGTGGGCGATGATCCCGAAGCCGCAGAGCTGTCGGGTGTTCAGGTCTCGCGCGTGCTGATCTCGGTCTACATGCTGTCAGGGCTGATCTGCGCCTTTGCGGGCTGGGCCCTGATCGGTCGGATCGGGTCGGTGTCACCGACCTCGGGGCAGCTTGCGAATATCGAAAGCATCACCGCCGTGGTGATCGGGGGGATCTCGCTCTTCGGTGGGCGCGGCTCGATCCTGGGCGCCTTTTTCGGCGCGCTGATCGTGGGTGTGTTCACGCTCGGCCTGCGCCTCCTCGGGGCGGATGCGCAATGGACCTTCCTCCTCATCGGCCTGCTGATCATTGCCGCTGTGGCGGTGGATCAATGGATCAGAAAGGTGTCGGTCTGATGGAACCCATTCTTGCAGGCAAGAACCTGGTCAAACGCTATGGCCGCGTGACCGCGCTCGATCATTGCGACTTCGAGCTCTACCCGGGCGAGATCCTCGCGGTGATCGGGGATAACGGGGCGGGGAAATCCTCGCTGATCAAGGCGGTGTCCGGGGCGGTCATACCCGATGAGGGCGAGGTCTATTTGGAAGGCAAACAAGTGCGTTTCAGCAGCCCGCTGGATGCGCGGGATGCGGGGATCGAGACGGTCTACCAGCAGCTTGCCATGTCCCCGGCCCTGTCGATTGCCGACAACATGTTCATGGGGCGCGAGCTGCGCAAACCCGGGTTCCGCGGCAAGTGGCTGCGGCAGCTGGATCGGGGCGCCATGGAGGCGTTTGCCCGCGACAAGCTGAGCGAGCTGGGCCTGATGACGATCCAGAACATCAACCAGGCGGTGGAGACACTGTCCGGGGGGCAGCGGCAAGGGGTCGCCGTGGCGCGGGCGGCGGCCTTCGGGTCCAAGGTGATCATCCTCGACGAGCCCACGGCGGCGCTCGGCGTGAAGGAAAGCCGCCGGGTGCTGGAACTGATCCTCGATGTGAAGGCGCGGGGAATTCCGATCGTCCTGATCAGCCACAACATGCCCCATGTGTTCGAGGTTGCGGATCGGATCCACATCCATCGGTTGGGCAAACGGCTCTGCGTGATCAACCCCAAGGAGTACGAGATGTCCGACGCGGTGGCCTTCATGACCGGCGCGCGGGAGCCCGAAGCCGACGCCGCCTAGACAGGGATCGGTGGCGCGATCCGCATGCGGATCGCGGGCGACGCGCGAGGGGATAGGCCCGACCACCATGTCCGAACGTCCGGCCTGCGCGGGGCCGCGCCATGCACATGTGCATGGCGCCCCCAACCCGAAGCCTGCCCCGCGACCCGTAGCATCCCCCTGCCAAAACGTGACAAAACCGCCGGGTTTCCCGCGGCGGTTTACATCTTTTCAGTGATCGACCGGATTGCTCCGGCGGCGCGGGCTCAGCCCTGACGCGCTTTGAACCGACGCTGGGTCTTGTTGATCACGTAAACGCGGCCCTTGCGACGCACGATCCGGCAATCCCGGTGGCGCTGCTTGAGCGAGCGGAGCGAGTTCTTGACCTTCATGGGTCTGTCTCCTGTCGCGGCGCGCACTGCGCCAAGGTGGATGGCCGCCCCGAGGGACTGGGCCGAGATGGTGGGCGGTACTGGGATCGAACCAGTGACCCCTTCGATGTCAACGAAGTGCTCTACCGCTGAGCTAACCGCCCGATGAGATACCGAAATCGCCAAAATCACTCCTCGGCGGAGCCACCTTCGCGATCGGTTCGCGTCCTATAAAAGGAGTCGCAAAGGTGTTCAAGGGCTTTTGGCCTGCCCCCGGTTCGGTCTAGTATAACTCCAATGATGCACACAGCATATACACTCGGGCGCCCCCGGCCCTGCACCACATCGGTCGTGTTCGCCTCGCCCCATTCCGGGCGCGCCTATTCGCAGGACTTCCTGCGGGCCACGATCCTCGACACCCATACGATCCGCTCCTCAGAGGATGCCTTCGTGGATGAGTTGATCGCCTGCGCCCCGCGCCACGGGGCCCAGACCATCGCGGCGACAGCGCCGCGCGCCTATATCGACCTCAATCGCAATTCCGACGAACTGGACCCGGCAGTGGTCAGCGGCTTGCGCCGGGTCACCCATAACCCGCGGATCAGCTCGGGCCTCGGCGTGGTCCCCAGGGTGGTGGCCAATGGCCGCGCGATCTACCGCGGCAAATTGCACCTGAACGAGGCCAAGGCCCGGCTCGACGCCTATTGGCACCCCTATCATGACCAGCTGCGCCGCATGCTCGACATGACGCGCAACAGTTTCGGCCAGGCGATTCTCGTGGATTGCCACTCCATGCCCCATGAGGCGATCGACGCGCTGCACCAGCACTCCGACGAACGCCCCGACGTGGTGCTGGGCGACCGGTTCGGCGCGGCGGCAGCAGCCCATGTGGTCGACCATATCGAAGCCGCCTTCACCAATGCCGGCTTGCGCGTGGCCCGCAATGCCCCCTTTGCCGGCGCCTTCATCGCGCAGCATTACGGCCGCCCCTCGCGCAACCAGCATGTGGTACAGATCGAGATCGACCGCGCGCTCTACATGGATGAAGAGAGAATTGAGCGTGGCCCGCAATTCCGCGGCTTCCAGCGCCTGATGGAACAGGTGATCGCCGAGATCGCCGGGTTCGGCCGCGCCTCCCAGGTGCCCCTGGCCGCCGAATAGCGCCCGGCGCGCCTAGCGCAGGGCGCGCCCCTTCAGGATCGCATCCTCACCGAATTTCGCGCGGATCGCATCGGTCGCGCGCTCTGCCGCGGCCCGCTGCGCCGCGCCCGGGTCGAGCAGATCTCCCGTCAGATCGGCGTTCCCCTCCGGCACCAGATCGCTGAGCCCCACGCCCAGCAGACGATAGCTGTCCCCACGGGGCACCGCGCGGAACAGCTCCATCGCCTCGCGAAAGATCCGGTCGGCGATCTGGCTCGGGTCGCGCAGGGCATGGCGCCGCGTGATCAGGGTGTGATCGGATTTCTTCAGCTTGAGCTGCACCACCCGGCCCGCCACCCCCTTGGCCTTGGCCCGTCCCGCGACCTTCTCGGCCATGCGCCAGACATGCCCCTCCAGCAGATCCGGGTCCGCCGTATCCTCGGAAAAGGTGGTCTCGTTGGAGATCCCCTTGACCGGGGTCCGGCTCGAGACCGGGCGACGATCCTCGCCGCGCGCCAGATGCCAGAGCCGCAGGCCCATGGACCCGAACCGCGCCACCAGATCGGCCTGCTCCCAGCGGGCGAGATCGGTGAAGGTGCGGATCCCGGCAGCCTCCAGCGCGGCCTGCCCCGCGGCCCCCACACCCCAGATCATCCGCACGGGTTTATCGGCCAGAAACTCCAGCGTCTCAGCCTTGCCGATCACCGCGAACCCGCGCGGTTTGTCGAGATCCGAGGCGATCTTCGCGAGGAACTTGTTGTGGGACAGCCCGATGGAGCCGGTCAGACCGAGCTCGTCCTCCATCCGCTTGACCAGCCGCGCCAGCATCACCGCCGGGGGCGCGCCATGCAGGCGCGCGGTCCCGCCCAGATCCATGAAGGCCTCGTCCAGCGACAGGGGTTCCACATCCGGGGTCATCTCATCCATCATCACGCGGATCGCGCGACTGGCCTCCACATAGGCATCAAAGCGCGGCTTGATCACCACAGCGTCCGGGCAGAGTTCCAGCGCCTTGAACATCGGCATGGCCGAGCGCACGCCCTTGATCCGCGCCACATAGCAGGCGGTCGAGACCACGCCGCGCCGCCCGCCTCCGATGATCACCGGCTTGTGGGCCAGCTCGGGATTGTCGCGTTTTTCCACCGAGGCGAAGAACGCATCGCAGTCCATATGGGCAATGCTCAGGCTGTCGAGCTCCGCATGACGGATCAGCCGCGGGCTGCCACAACGCGGGCAACGCGGTTTTTCGATGTTTTGCTGCTGACATTCACGACAGAGACTGGTCATCTAGGCGCCGAGACCCACTTTCGCATGATATGCTCGGGACAGTATACGGATTCTCTGTGCCGCAACAGAACACACACACCGATTTTCAGGGGGTGACCCTGGCAGCCCTGCATCGCGACAAGGTGGCTGTTACCTGTTTGCCCGCGGATGAACGCTCCGGGGCGGATGGGCCGCTCTGGACCTTGCCGCATCTGGGCCGCGTCGAAGGGCGCAGCCCGGCGGAAACTGCGCTGCTGCTCGCCGAAGAGGTGCTGGGCTTTGCGCTGCCGGTCACGCGACTGAACTGGCCGATTCTCTGCGCGCCTCCTGCCGCCGCGCCGGACCTGCCGCCAACCTGGTTCTTTGCCGCCTGGCTCAGCCCGCTGGAATGGGAGGTCCTCTCCCGGGATGGCGGGCCGCGGAACGCCCTGATGATCGGGGTCGATGTGTATCTGCGAGCCACGACCGTCCTGCCGGAGCAGCAGGCCAGCCTCAGGCAATATCTCAGCCAGTCCCGCAGCGCGCCCCAGGCCTAGACCCGGGCGCCGGGGCCCGCGCGATCAGCGCAACGCCGCCAAGGGGGCCGCCGCCGCATCGCGACGCAACTCTGTCACGAGCGGTTGGCTCACCCGGTCCCGTTCGTCGGCCAGAACGAGGATTTCCGCGGCCAGGCTGGCCTCCTGCGACACCGGGGCAGGCCGGGAGCGGGCGCGTCGCCCGCCGCTCCGGGGGTGTCCGCAAGCCGCCGCCTGCTGCATCGCTGCGCGCAGCTTTGCGAGCGACCGGGCCATGCGTCGCCGGGCCCGCTGGCGGGCACAATACGCGCCCAGACCAGCACCCGCCGCGCCCGCCGACAGGGCCAGCGCCGCCAGAAGGGGCGGCGACAGGGAAAGCCCCGGCAGAGAGGCCGCAATCGCAGCCATCAGCGCGGCGAAGGGAATGGCAAGCGCCAATGCCTCGGTCCAGCCCGACGCGCGGTATCCGGCATTGAGCGACGTCTCGGCAGTGAGGGCAAGATGCGGCGAGATCCCCGTGATCTGCACACTGAACCCTCGGAGCGGGCGGCGGCGACCCATGCGCAGGTCGACCTCCACCGCATCGAGATCGGCCTGGGTCGCGAGAATGACGACGGGGAGCGGGTTGGACATAATCACCTCATCAAATCCGGGGTGACCCAGCGCATTTGGCGGGCCACGGGATCTGACTAGGGGGTCCGGTGTCATGATGACGTTAGGGAAGCGTCAGTCGCGCCAGAGATCGGATTGGGGGGGGGGCGGCGGGGGCCCGCGCCCCCCCCCGCCCCCCCCCCCCCCCCGGCCCGGGATGGG
>NZ_JBNAFR010000010.1:14279-102898 GCF_049800775.1 Dinoroseobacter sp. S375
CGCATGCGCACGGCGCGGACCCGCCCTGCCCCGGGGCCGTTTCTGCCGGGCGCAACGGAACGCCCGGGCGCGTCATCCGCGATCCGCATGCGGATCGCGCTTCCGGTGTCACGGGGCGCGCAGGGCCTGTCAGTCGTAGCTGCGCGTGTCCTCGATCACGAGCCCGTCATTCGGTAGGCTTCCGGGGGCGACAATCTCGATACGGCCCTTGAGCTTGAGATGAGAGGCGACGGAGGCGCCATAGGCCTCTGCATCCGCGCCGGGGCTCTCGATCCGCACGAGGAGCGTATCCATCTCGCCATCGCGCCCGGCAACCACGCGGGCGCGGTTCACTTCCGGATGGGCGGCGACCAGGGCGGCCACTTGTTCTGGGCGCACGAACATACCCTTGATCTTGGTGGTCTGATCCGCGCGTCCCATCCAGCCCTTGATCCGCAGATTGGTGCGTCCGCAGGGGCTCTGCCCCGGCAGAACCGCCGACAGATCGCCCGTGGCAAAGCGGATCAGCGGGTAATCCGGATTGAGGGAGGTCACGACCACCTCCCCAACCTCGCCCTCGGGCAGAGGGTCGCCGGTGCCGGGCCGGACAATCTCGACGATGACACCCTCATCGACGATCAGCCCCTCCATGGCCGGGGACTCGTAGGCGATATTGCCCAGATCTGCCGTCGCATAGGATTGCAGACAGCTGATGCCGCGATCCGCATAGGCCTGCCGCAGGCTCGGGAAGAGCGCGCCCCCCGAGACCGCTGCCTTGGAAAAGCCCAGTGCGACGCCCATCTCATCGGCCTTGTCGAGAATGACCTTCAGGTAATCCGGCGTGCCCGCATAGGCGGTGGATCCCAGATGGGCCGCCGCCTGCACCTGCAGCTCGGTCTGACCCGTCCCCGCGGGCAGGACCGTGGCCCCCACCGCGCGCGCGCCGCTTTCGAACATGATCCCCGCCGGGGTCAGGTGGTAGCCGAAGCAATTCTGCACCAGATCCTGCGCGCCGATCCCGGCCGCATGGAGGAAACGGCCCAGCCGAAACCAGTCGCCATCGATGCCGCCCGGCTCGTAGATCGGGCCGGGGGATTGAAAGACATGGGAAAACCCGGTGACCGACCCGGCAAAACCGCCCAGCGGAGCGGTCGGGGTCTGGGCTTCGGTGAGGGTGGATTTGCGCAGCACCGGCAGGGTGGCCAGTGCCGCCCTATCGGTCACGGCACCTGCATCGATCCCGGACAGGCTGGCGCTATAGCCGGGCAGCCCTTGGGCCCGGGCCACCTGCGCGGGCAGGTCCCCTGCGAGATCCGCCGCACGCTGATCCGCGCTGCGGGTTTCGAGGTCATCATAGAAATCGGTCATGCAGGGGTCCTTCCCAAACCGCGGCACTCACGCGGCGCGCCTGCGGCGCAAGTCATCATCCCGCACTGCGTGCGGTTTGGGGGCTCTGCCCCCGGCGCGAGGCGCCTCCCCCGGAGTATTTCCGGAACAATGAGGCGCAATCAGCTCAGCCACCGTTTGCGGCGGCGGTAGGAGCGGACATCGCGGAAGCTTTTGCGGCCGTCATCGGACATGCCGAGATAGAATTCCTTCACATCCGGGTTCTCGCGCAGCTCGGCGGCGGGGCCTTCCATGACCACGCGCCCGGATTCGAGGATATAGCCGTGATGGGCAAATCGCAGGGCCACATTGGTGTTCTGTTCGGCCAGCAGGAAGGACACGCCTTCGCGCTCGTTCAGATCCTTGACGATGCCGAAGATCTCTTCGACGAGCTGGGGGGCCAGCCCCATGGAGGGCTCATCGAGCAGGATCGTCTCGGGCCGGGACATCAGCGCGCGGCCAATGGCGCACATCTGCTGCTCACCGCCGGAGGTATAGCCCGCCTGTGATTTGCGGCGTTCCTTCAGGCGCGGGAAATACTTGTAGACCAGCTCCAGATCATCGGCCACCGCGCCTCTGCCATCGGTCCGGGTATAGGCGCCGGTCATCAGGTTTTCCTCGACGGTGAGGTGCTCGAAACAGTGGCGCCCCTCCATCACCTGGATCACGCCGCGCTTGACCATGTCCGACGGGCTGAGATCTTCAACCTCCTGCCCGCGATACTGGATCGAACCCTTGGTCACTTCGCCGCGTTCGGAGCGCAGCAGGTTCGAGATCGCCTTCAGCGTTGTGGTTTTGCCCGCTCCGTTGCCGCCCAGCAGCGCCGTGATCCCACCCTTGGGCACGGTCAGGCTGACACCCTTCAGGACCAGGATCACATGGTTGTAGATCACTTCGATATTGTTGACCTCGAGGAGCGTTTCCTCAGTCCGACCTGCATCGAGCATGGCTACGCCACCTCCCCTTCGCTGCGCCCCTGGCGCATCCTCGTGTAAAGCTCTGCCGCGCGGGGGCATGGGCCCGTCCTGCGGCTGGAAATATTCCCGGAGCGCCCGGTTCCGGAGAAAGGCGCCCCTCTGGACATCGTGTCAGGCGCGCTGCGGCCCGACCGGGTGCATCCGGTTATCCCGTGACGCGATCCTATATCTGCGGGCCCAACGCCCTTGCTGTGCATGGCGGGTTTCCCGCGGCGGTCGGCGTATGGCGTGTTGCCGGTCGTGCCGGGGGGGAGCCTCTGCATCTGGCCGGGCTGTCCGGGCCCGCCCTGTGCCGCGGGGGCCATGGCCGGTGCCGATGCGGGCCGCTGCCCGCTGCACATCGCTGCCTGGATCCCGAACCGCATTTGTCATTCCCTTCCCGTGAACGACCCCGGCCGACGCGCGGCCGGGGCCAATGCGCTTAGTCGCAGCGCGTTTCGATGCTGTTCTCGGCGGCGAAGGCTTCGCTATCGGCCATCACCAACGCGTCGATCACCTCGTTGTCCGAGCCGATCCAGTCCGTGACGATATTCCACGTCTTGGCGGAGGCATCCCACTGCTGGATCTTGCCCTGACCGGCGCCGCCATGATCCTGGCAGCTCACCGAGAAGGCCGGGCCGAAATTCGGCATGCCGAGCTCTTCCATCCGGGCCTCGGTGATCTCGAGCGCTTCCATACCGTCACGCATCATAGCCGGGGTGATGTCCATCTCGCCATGGATCTCCTGCGCCTTGCGGGTGGCTTCCGCCGCCAGCATCGCCGCATAGAGCCCGCGGTTATAAAGCACCGTGCCGACCTGATCGCCGGCCCCGGCGGCCTTGCCCGCGTCGATCACATGCTCTTTGAGTTCGGCATAGATCGGGAAGTCCATGCCCACGTTGTGCATGTTCAGCGACTTGTAGCCATCGGCCGCATCGCCCGCCGGGATCACGTCATTCTCGGAGCCGGCCCACCAGTTGCCGATGAAGTTCTCCATGGGGAAGCGGATATTGGCGGCTTCCTGCACGGCGACCTGGTTCATCACGCCCCAGCCCCACATCACGACATAGTCGGGACGCTCGCGGCGGATCTGCAGCCACTGGGACTTCTGCTCCTGACCGGGGTGGTCCACGGCGATGGTGGTGAACTCGAAATTGTGCTTGGCGCTGAGCTCTTCGAGGGTGCGGATCGGCTCCTTGCCATAGGCGGAGTTGTGATAGAGCAGCGCGACCTTCTTGCCCTCGAGCCCGTCATCCTCGGCCAGCAGGTGGTTCACGATGATCGACGCCCCATCCCAGTAGTTGGCGGGATAGTTGAACACGTGGCTGAAGATCTTGCCATTGGCCGCAGAGGTCCGGCCATAACCCATCGTGTGGAGCGGGATGCCGTCTGCCGTGGCCTTGGGGATCAGCTGATAGGTGATACCGGTCGAGAGCGGCTGATACACGAGCGAGCCTTCGCCCTTGGTGCTCTCATAGCATTCCACGCCCTTCTGGGTGTTGTAGCCGGTCTCGCATTCCAGAACGCGGGTCATGACACCGCCGATGCCGCCATCGCGCTCGTTCAGAAGCGTGAAGTAATCGGCATAGCCGTCGGCAAAGGGAATGCCGCCCGCCGCATAGGGCCCGGTCCGATAGGACAGGGACGGATAGACCAGATCGGCCATCACCGGTGCTGCGACCATTGTGGCGGCCACAGCCATACTCGTGAGTTTCATCTTCATGCGATTTCCTCCCATTGGTTCTCGCGTCGTGTTGGTATCCGAAGCCCCTTGCCCCGGTCCGTGTCTGCGCGCCCCCCTCTGCGGAGGGGCTGCGCGTTAATGTGGAAACGGCCAGAGCCGCAGTTTCTCCTTGGCCAGCTGCCAGAGCCGGGCGAGCCCGTGGGGCTCGACAATCAGAAAGAAGATGATCAGCCCGCCGAGGATCACGAACTCGAAATGCGCCGCGATGGCGGTGTCCCAGCCGAGCCCGCCAACCATGATGTTCTTGAGCAGAACCGGCAGCAGCACGATGAAGGCCGCCCCGACGATGGAGCCGAAGATCGAGCCGAGCCCGCCGATGATGATCATGAAGAGGACAAGGAAGGACTGGTTGATGCCAAAGGCCTCGCCCACCTCGACCGCGCCCAGGTAGACGCTGAAGAAGAGCGCGCCCGCGACCCCAACAAAGAACGAGCTGACGGCAAAGGCCGTGAGCTTGGCCTTGAGCGGGTTCACCCCGATGATCTCGGCGGCGATATCCATGTCCCGGATCGCCATCCAGGTCCGCCCCACCGTGCCCCGCGTCAGATTCCGCGCGAGCCAGGCCAGCACGAAGAGGAACGCCAGACAGAACAGGTATTTCGGCGCCGCATCCGCATTCGGCCCGGTGATTGCGAAGCCGAACATGGTCCGCTCGGGCGCGTTGATCTGGCCCGAGGCCGAGTAGTTGTAGAACCACGGCACCTTGTTGAAGAGCCAGACAAGGAAGAACTGCGCCGCCAGCGTCGCCACGGCCAGATAGAACCCCTTGATCCGCAGGCTCGGCAGGCCGAACAACACCCCGACCCCGGCGGTGATCAAACCGCCCAGCAGGACACAGGCCGCGATGTTCAGATCCGGAAAGGCCGTCATCAGCTTGTAACAGGCATAAGCCCCCACCGCCATGAACCCGCCGGTCCCGAGGCTCACCTGTCCGCAATAGCCGGTCAGGATGTTCAGCCCAATCGCCGCAATCGCCCAGATCAGGAAAGGCACCAGAACAGCGCTGGCCCAGTAATCATTGATCAGGAAGGGGATGATCCCCAGCGCCACGGCCAGCACCGCGTAGTAGCGGAACCGATCAAAGCTGATCGGAAAGGTCTGGCTGTCCGCGGTGTAGGACGTTTTGAAGTCCCCGGCCTCACGATAGAACATCGACACGTCCTCCCTCTGTCCGGCCCGGAGCCGACACAAAAAACCCCGCGCGCTCCGACCGGAGGGCACGGGGTGTCATCATCTCATCTGTCTCGCGGCACGGCACCGCGCGCGCAGCGCGGCTCAGGCGTGCACTTTCTCCGCGAACTCGTCCTCGCCCTGCGTCGGGCGCACATGCATCCCCTTGGTGATGCCGGCGGTCATCGCGTTGATCTGGATCCGCGCATAGACCCCGAGACCCAGCCCGATCAGCGAGATCAGCGCGCTCGCCCAGTCGAAGGGACGGGTCCCGAACAGCCCGGACAGAGCCAGAAACCCGAAGGTCCAGAACGCCGTAAACGCAATCACACAGGCAATGGCCCAGAATTTTTTCATACCGAATCGTCTCCATACATGGCGCAGAGGCCCCACGGCCCCGGATTTGCCGCCCATGAAGCCCTGTTTTGGGGGGCTGCGTCAATATGTATCTCGAAACGGGAATATATGCAGTGCAGCAATTACTTAGCGGCTGCAGCATTTTTCTGCGACGCAGCAGGGCGCCCGGAAATTGCCGCGAAAACACCGCCTTGTCGCCATTGCGCGCGGGTACCCCGGATCCCGTCCAGCCGGAGGCCCTTGCCATGACCCTTGCCCGGGAGCTTGAAGACCTGGAGGCCCGCCGGGCCGCAGGAACCCTGTCAGACGCCGATGTCGAGATGGCCAAGGATGCGCTCTTGCGGGCCGCGGCCGAGACACGGCTGGCCACGCCGGCGCGGGGCGAACGCTCGCTTCTGATCGCCGGGCTTGCCTCGAACCTGCTGCTCACCGTGGTGATCCTCGCACTGATCGCCGCCGGGGCATATCTCCTCGCCCCGCTGACGGTCTCCGTGCCGGTGATGATCCTCTGCGCACTCGCCCTGCCAGTGCTCTGGCTCTGGGAGTGGGTCACGGATCTGTTCTGAGACATCTGCACCGGGTCACACCCGCTCGATGATCTTCTCGCCGAACAGGCCCTGAGGCCGGAAGACGAGGAACAACAGCGCCAGCACATAGGCAAACCAGTTCTGGGTCGCGCCGCCAAGGAAGGGCTGGCCGATCAGAAATTCAAAGAGCTGTTCGCCCATCCCGATGATCAAGCCGCCGATAATCGCGCCGGGGATCGAGGTGAACCCGCCCAGCATCAGCACTGGCAGGGCCTTGAGCGCGATCAGCGAGAGCGAGAACTGCACCCCGGATTTCGCGCCCCACATGATCCCGGCGACCAGTGCGACGAAACCCGCAATGGACCAGACCAGCACCCAGATGAAGTTCAGGCTGATCCCCACCGACAGGGCCGCCTGATGGTCATCGGCCACCGCGCGCAGGGCCCGGCCCTGCTTGGTGTATTGCGAAAAGACCACCAGCCCGGTCACCAGAATGACGGCGATCACCGTGGCCGCGATGTCGAGATTGTCGATGAAGAACCCGTAGCCGAACATCTCGAAGGTCACCGTGTCGATGGTCTCGTTGATGCCCTGCGGCAGTCCGATATCGAGCTTCTTGATCTCCGCGCCCCACATCAGGTCGGCCACCCCTTCGAGGAAATAGGCGAGACCAATGGTGGCCATGAAGAGGATGATCGGTTCCTGATTGACCAGATGGCGCAGGACGAACTTGTTCACCGCCCAGGCGAAGCCGATCATCACCACCACCGTCAGCAGGATCGCCAGCAGCGCGGGCACCTGCCAGCCGAAATAGTGGATATTCGTGCCGAACATCGCGTTGATCAGATGGGCAAAGGGCACCTGCCCTTTCTGGATCCCCACCAGCGTCATTGCCGCGAACAGGGCCATCACCCCCTGCGCATAGTTGAAGATCCCCGAGGCCTTGAAGATCAGCACGAAGCCCAGCGCCACCAGCGCATACATCACCCCGGCCATCAGACCGTTGAGCGTGACCTCCATTGCGAAAAGCAGTTGATCAGGCATGGTGCCCTCCCTCTCCAGCCACGCCGAAGGGCGCATGTCCTGTCTCAATTCCCGAGTCTTTTACGAGGCATACAGATGCCCGACACATGTCCGACAGGGGGCCGACGCCGCGCCGACCGCGGAAATACGCTGTATGATCAGTCATGGGCGACCCCCAGATAGGCGTCGATCACGTCCTGATTGTTGCGCACCTCATCCGGCGAACCGTCGCCGATCTTCTTGCCGTAATCCATCACGACCACCCGGTCGCTCAGGTCCATCACCACGCCCATATCGTGCTCGATCAGGGCGATGGTGGTGCCGAACTCGTCATTCACATCAAGGATGAAGCGAGACATGTCCTCTTTCTCCTCGACATTCATCCCGGCCATGGGCTCATCCAGCAGCAACAGCATCGGTTCTGCCGCCAGCGCCCGCGCCAGTTCCACCCGCTTTTTCAAGCCGTAAGGCAGCCGCCCCACCGGCGTTTTGCGAATGTTCTGGATCTCGAGGAAGTCGATGACCCGCTCGACCTTCTCGCGGTTCTCGCTCTCTTCACGCTGCGCCTTGCCCCACCAGAAAGCCTGGTCCAGCATCGTCGCCTTCATGTGGTTGAGCCGCCCGGTCATGATGTTGTCGAGCACCGACATGCCCTCGAACAGGGCAATGTTCTGAAAGGTCCGGGCGATCCCCTGCCGGGCCACCTCATAGGGTTTCATCTTCCGGCGCGGTGCGCCGCGGAACATCACCTGCCCCTCCTGCGGGACATAGAAGCCGGAAATCACGTTCAACATCGAGGACTTACCGGCCCCGTTCGGGCCAATGATCGCGCGGATCTCGCCCTCGCGGATGTCAAAGGAGATGTCCTTGATCGCCGTGACACCGCCAAACCGCAGGGTGATGTTCTGCATTTCCATCAGAACCCCGCCGATCTTGCGGCCATCCTCGGTCACATAGCCCTCTGGGGACATGTCGTTCATTTCTCTACCTCCCGCGCGCGCCGTCCGGCCCGAAACACCAGCGCCCCAATCATCCCGTAGGCCCCGAGCACCAACAGCGTCAGCAACAGCCCGTCATTCAAAATCGCCGGCATCCCGAAGAGCAGCCCGCCGACCCCGCACAGCGCGATCGACGCCCCTTGCGCAAGATCCGCGTATTTCCCCACGCGGCGGCCAATGACATAGGAGGCGCCAAAACCGAGGGCGAAAAAGATCACGCCGATCAGGGTCATGCACCACCCCCCTGCGGGATGGCGGGAGGGGCGAAAGCGTCAGCTGAGCGTCTGCCGATCATTCCGCCGCCACCGCCCGTGGCGCGGTCTCCACCACGCGCACATCGCGGATCTCCAACGTCGCCTTGATCGAGCCCTTGCGCCCGTCTTCATAGGTAACTTCCGTCTCGGTCGAGACCTGGGGTGAGCCATCGTAGAGCGCGGTGACCAGATCCCCGTATTTCTCCTCGATGATCCGACGCCGCACCTTTCGGGTCCGGGTCAGCTCGCCGTCATCCGCATCCAGTTCCTTGTGCAGCACGAGGAAACGGTGGACCTGACACCCGGACAGCATCTCGTCCTGGGCCACGCTCTCATTCACCTCGGCGATATGCCCCTGAATGGTGTCGAGCACCTGCGGATGCCCCGCCAGTTCCTGATAGGAGGCATAGGCGATGTTGTTCCGCTCGGCCCAGTTGCCGACCGCCGTCAGGTCGATATTCACAAAGGCGGTGCACATCTCGCGATCGGCACCAAAGACGACAACCTCCAGAATATTGGGGAAAAACTTCAGTTTGTTCTCGACATATTTCGGCGCGAACATCCCCCCGCTGGCGAGCTTGCCCACATCCTTGGCCCGGTCGATGATCCGCAGATGCCCGGTATCGGGCTCGATGAAGCCCGCATCCCCCGTGGCGACCCAGCCCTCGGCATCCTTGGTCGAGGCCGTGCTCTCGTCATTCTTGTAATACCGCACGAAGACCCCGGGCGAGCGATAGAACACCTCGCCATTCTCCGCGATCCGCAGCTCGACCCCCGGGGTCGGGGTGCCCACCGTGTCGGCGCGCACCTCATGGTCCTTCTGCTGGGTGATGAACACGCTCGCCTCGGTCTGACCGTAGAGCTGTTTCAGGTTGATCCCCAGCGAGCGGTAGAAATCGAAGATCTCCGGCCCGATCGCCTCACCGGCCGTGTAGCCCACGCGCACGCGGCTGAGACCCAGCGTGTTCTTGAGTGGACCATAGACAAAGATATTGCCCAGCGCGTATTTCACCCTGTCCATGGCGCTGACCGGCTCGCCATCGAGGATCTTCGGCCCCACTTCACGGGCATGGGCCATGAAAGTGTCAAAGAGCCATTTCTTGAACCGCCCGGCATCCTCCATCCGGATCATCACCGTGGTGAGCTGCGTCTCGAAGATCCGCGGCGGGGCGAAGTAATAGGTGGGCCCGATCTCGCGCAGATCCGTCATCATGGTCTCGGCGCTCTCGGGGCAGTTCACGCAGAACCCGGTCCAATAGGCCTGCCCCACCGAAAAGATGAAATCGCCGACCCAGGCCAAGGGCAGATAGGCGAGGATGTCGTCTTCCTGGCGCAGGTGGTCGAACTCGCCGGAATTTTTCGAAGTCAGGATGATGTTGTCATTGGACAGGACCACGCCCTTGGGACGGCCCGTCGTGCCCGACGTATAGAGCATCACGCAGGTCGTCGCGCCGGTCTGCTTGGCCAGCCGCGCGGACATCTCTTTCTCCAGCGCGTCATGGGCCCCGCGGCCCATGGTCTGCACATCCGCGAAAAGGCGCAGATGGGTATGGTCGTATTTCCGCATGCCACGCGGGTCGAGATAGATCACCTCCTCGAGGGTGGGCAGGCGGTCCTTGACCTCGATGACCTTGTCGACCTGCTCCTGATCCTGGGCGACGACATAGCGGGCGCCGCAATGGTCGAGCACATAGGCGATCTCTTCACCAACACTGTCATGGTAGATCGGCACCGGGACGGCCCCGCACATCTGCACGGCCACCATGGTCCAGTAGAGATGCGGACGGTTCGGCCCCAACAGGGCGACATGATCCCCCTCGGCCAATCCCATTTCCAGAAGGCCATAGGCCAGCGCCTCGATCTCGTCCCGCGCCTCGGCCCAGGTCCAGCTTTGCCAGATGCCGAATTCCTTTTCGCGATAGGCCGGCTTATCGCCGAACTGCGCGGCGTTCCGCGCAAGCAATTGCGGAAAGGTCTCCAGCCGACCCGAGGTCGCTGCGTGTGCCATACCAATTCTCCTCCCTGACCGGTGACCCGGCTCACCCGCCTCCCCGGCGAGTCATGGGATACTGTGACGCTTGGTATTGGCCCGTCAATTCTTTTTTTTGAACGAGCGTTCATATAATGTGCAACGATCGCAAAACACGGGCTTTGTTACCTAGCGCCGCAGCAGATCGTCCTCGGCTTCAGTCACATCGACGCCCAGCGCATCAAGGCCGCTCTCGAGATAATCCGCGAGGAGCGGCTGGTTCGACAGGTATTCCTCGGTGGGCGCGGTGGCCTCGGCCAGGGCCATACGCTTGGCCTCGACCAGGTCCTCGGGCTCGAAATCCTCACGCCCGATCCACATGACGGCGACGAGCGAGGCCTGTTCATCCTCATTGAGGCTGCCGATAAAGCCGTGCAGCTGCGCGGCAGCCATTTTCCCTTCGCGGGACAGCAAGATGACCCTCGCGATCTTGGCGGTGCTGATGTCGAGCATGACGGCCTCCTTTCAACTTGTGAGAGAAGTGTCCAGCACAGACACGCCCTTGGCAAGTGGGCCAATGCGCGCTGTCCAAGGCTTTGCACAACCTGGCCGATGGACGGCCTGCCTTCGGCGAGGATATTTGCAGACTTAAGATGTGCGGGCGTGCGCAGAGCCGCAGTGCCGGTCTAGCCCCGGGCGAAGATCCGGTAATAGGCCCAGTCGGGCAGGAACTGGCCGAGGCGGAAGAAGCTGGCAAAGACCGACGGGAAACTGCGCTTGAACCCGTCCGACATCATCAGCTCGACCATCTCGCGGGCGGCCTCTTCGGGTTCCATCAGGAAAGGCATGTCGAAATCGTTCTTCTCGGTCAGCCGGGTCTTGATGAAGCCCGGATTGGCCACCTGCACATCGACGCCTGTCTTGCGCAGGTCTGCATACATCGATTCCGCCATGGCCATGACCCCCGCCTTGGAGGGCGCGTAGCCCGAGGCGCCGGGCAGCCCGCGAAACCCCGAGAGCGACCCCGTCAGCACGATATGTCCGCGATCGCGCGCCACCATGGCGGGGAGCACCGCCCCCACACAGCGCGCCGCGCCGGTGAAGTTGACGTCGCACATCATCTCGACCTGATCCGGGTCCCATTCCGTCGCCTTGAGCGGCCAGTAGACCCCGGCCAGAAAGACCATCCCGTCAATCTCACCGATCTCTTCGGCCGCCGCGCGCACCGAGGCGGTGTCCGAGATGTCCACGGCCACCGCGCTGGCCTTGCCGGGCAGGTCGTCGGCCAGCGCCTGCAACCGGTCCGCCGAACGCGCCGAGAGGATCAACTCGACCCCCATACGGCTCAGTTGTTCGGCGAGCGCACGGCCCAACCCTTCGCTGGCCCCGATGAGCCAGTACCTTTTACCTGTCAGGTCCCGCACGACGTTCCTTTCCGTGGCTGCAGATCGCGCGCCTTCACTCAGCTGCTTCGAGCCGCGTGTAGGCGTCAGTAGGTTTACGCCGCATGGTCGCCACAAGTTCCGCCACGGGGAGGCCAAACTTCTTGAACTGGCTACGATTGATGATCGCGCCATTGTCCATCAGGTACATCCAGTCCGTCACGTCCAGAGCGTGGCCGCCCGCATCCTCGGTCAGCCGAATGGTGTAGTTGAGCTTGACGCCCGAGCCTTTCTGCTGGCCCGAGCCCGTGCCCACCAGATCATCTGCCTCGGCGCGGATCTTGCCGCCCTCCTCGAGGGTCAGCCGCCATTCGCGGTTCTGCACCGTGCCGCTGTCATAGCGGAACTCTTCGCTCATCACGCCGGTGTCGCCTTCCCAGCGGGCGTCGAAATCGGCCACGAAGCGCGACGTCACGCGCCCGGTCGGCCCATAGATCACGCCTTCGCAGAGGATCGGGCCCTTGAGTTGCTCGCGAATGTCGAATTCCGGGCCGGTCTCTGCGTAATCCGCCGGGGTCTGGGCCGAAAAGCTCCAGAACCGCCGGATCACCCAGAGCAGGGTGAGCCCGAGGGCAAGTCCGAGAAGAATATAAACGATCGGGTCCATCAGTCGTCATCCTCCAGTCGGGTGGCCGCCAAAAGGGCGATGGCCACCAGTTTCAGGGCGCAGGGCACGAGGGCATACAGAAATGTCAGCATCTGGAGCGCCTGCGGGGGGTTGTCAGCCCCGGTCTTAAATCCGGTCGTCTCTAGAAGCGGAAGTAGGGCGACTGCCGCAAAAGCCAGTGTAAACTTGGACACGAGCGACCAAAGGCCAAAGCCTTCGGCGGCGGTCGGGGCGATTTGCGCCATGCGGCGGGCAAAGATCGCCGGCAGAAGTGTGAGGTCCGCGCCCAGTGCAGCACCGGAGCCGAGGCAGACCAGCGCAAAGAGCACCGTGTCCCCGGCACCGAGGGTCGCTGCCCCGGCAAAGGCAAGGATCGACAGGACCATCCCGAAAAGCAGGCTGCGCTTGGCTCCGAACCGGGCCGCCGCCTTGCCCCAGACCGGGGCCGAGGCCGCTGCCGCCAGAAAGAAGAGGAGCAGGAGCGGGCCTTCGAGGCCCGGCGCCTGCAGGCGGCTTTCCACGAAGAACAGAAACAGGGTGGAACTGACCGCAACCGGGGTCGCGTTGACCAGCGCGAGGATCAGAAGGCGGCGCGCCACCGGGTCGCGCAGCACGATGCCGAACCCGGATTGGTCCGATTGGGGTACGGAGACCGCGCTCCATTGTCCGCGCATGGCCCAGAGCGCCGCGAGGCACAGGACCGCAAAGCCCAGCGCGAAGGCGGTGAAGGGCGCAGAACTGCCCATCAGGATCGTGGGGGCCACGGCGGCCACACAGACCCCCAGAAGCGCCCCGGTCTCGCGCCATCCGGCCAGCCGCACATGGCCCTTGGCCCCGAGCCGGTCAGCGGCCTGCACCCCTTGGGCGTAAAAGCTGATCGTCAGAAAGCTGAAGGCCGAAAAGAGCCCCGTCAGGGTCAACCCGAACCACAAGAGCGGCGCGACGGGCGGTGTCACCGCAAAGAGCCCGATCATGGACCCGGCCAGCACAAGCACCGCGCCCGCGACCATCGCCGCCCGCGCCCGCCGCGTGCGCTCTGACAGCCAGCCGAGCAGCGGGTCCTGCCCGAAATCCAGCAACCGCAGCACAAAGAGCACAGCCCCAAGCGCCGTCAGGCTCACGCCATAGCTGTCCACATAGAATTTCGGCGCATGGATATAGATCGGCAGACCCGCCGCCGAGATCATCGCGGCAAAAACCGCGTAACCGGCCAGGCGCGGCGCGCCCTCAGCGGCCAGACGCGGCGGCGTGTCTGCCAGATCCGTCACCGGGAGATGTCCCGGGTCGGCGGCTCGGGCCGTGCGCGGTACATCGCGCCTTTCCACCAAAGCTTCAGCGCCTGCCAATGGATCAGCCCCAGCACCCGGCGCGAGCCCAGCGGGCGGCGCAGGCAGGCCTTGAGGATGCCAAAGCTGGTCATCGGCTTGCGTGCCCCGGTGAGCGTCGCATAGAGCCCGCCATTCCCGGTCGTATAGTCGATCCAGATCCCGACCCGTTCATCGGTGATGTCGAACCGGAAGGTGTACCCCCCCTCCACGGGCTGGAAGGGAGAGACGTGAAAGATCTTTTCAGCGGTCAGGATGTCGGATCGGGTGATCGGCTCCAGATCATCGCGGTAGCACAGATAGGAATGCCGATCCCCGAAGGTGTTCGATACCTCGGCGATCACCACCCGCAGCCTCCCCGCCATGTCGTGGCACAGCCAGAACGAGACCGGGTTGAACACATGGCCAAGGATCCGCGGCTGCGCGAGCAGGAGGATCTGTCCATCCGCAACCTCCAGATCCCGCAGATGCAGGATGTCGCGGACCCAATCCGCCCCCTTGCCCTCTTTGGGTGCGCCGCCATGGTCGCTGTCCCGCAGCGAGGCCAGATTGGCCTTGTTGCGCGAAAACAGAAGCGGCGTGGCCGACTGCGCCTCGGGGTCGGTCAGGACATAGTCGATGGAATAGCGAAAATCGTTCTCCACCGCGCCCCGGCGCCCGTGAAAGGTCTGCCCGGCGATATGGTCGAGCACGCTCATTCAGCGGCAACCTTCGCGGCAGGATAGGCCTTGGCGTTCAGCGCCGCGACCGCGTCCACGGCACTGGCAAAGCCATCCTCGTGGAAGCCGTTCTTCATCCAGGCGCCGCAGAAATAGGTGTTCCGCAACCCCTGCATGGATTGCAGCGCGACCCGGGCGTTCTGCGCGGCCAGATCATAGACCGGGTGCATGAAGGTCACCGTGTCGTAGATCAGCTCTTCGCGGATCGGGCGGGTGGCGTTCAGGGTGACAAAGAGCGGATCATCGGTGGGGATCTGCTGCAGCTTGTTCATCCAATAGGTCAGGTCGATCCGGTCGCTTTTCTTGCCCTTCTCTTCCACATAGTTCCACGCGGCCCAGATCTTGCGATGGTTCGGCATGGTGGCCGCATCCGCATGGAGCACCGCCTCGTTGGGCTGGTACTGCACCGCACCGAGAGCCAGACGCTCGGCCTCGGAACTGTCGGCGAGCATGGCAAGCGTCTGGTCCGAATGGGTGGCGAAGATCACGTCGTCAAAGGGCTCCCAATCGCCGCCCTCGGCCTTCACCAGCACACCTTCCTTGATCCGCTGCACGGCGCTGACCTTGGCCGGCGCGCGCAGCTCGACCCCCGCCTCCAGCAGGGAACGCGACAGGCGCGAGACATATTCGATAGACCCGCCCTGCACCGTGTACCACTGGTGCTGGCCCGTGGCCGACAGGAGCGCATGGTTCTTGAAGAAGGTCACAAGCGCCTGGGCCGGGAAGTCGAGGATCTTGTCCACGGGCGTGGACCAGATCGCCCCGGACAGCGGCGTTATATAGTAGTCCCGGAACCACGGTCCGGTGCCGAGCCGCTCCAGAAACGCGCCGATGGTGATATCCGGATCATCCGCCACTTCGCAGGCGCGGGTGTTGAAGGTGTTGATGTCCTTCAGCATCCGCAGATAGGCCGGACGCAGCAGGTTGCGCTTCTGCGCAAAGAGCGTGCCGATCGTGCGCAGCCCGTATTCCAGCCGCCCGCCGTCAATAGAGGCGGCAAAGCTCATATCGCTCTTGATCACCGGGACATCGAGTTCATCGAAGAGTTTCGTGAGGTTCGGGTAATTGGCGTAGTTGAACACGATGAAGCCCGTATCCACCGGCTGATCGCCGAAACGCCCCGCCATCACCGTGCGGGCATGGCCGCCAAACCGGCTCTCGGCCTCGAAAACCGTCACGCTGTGCTCGCGCGCCAGCAGATGGGCCGCCCCCAGGCCCGAGATACCCCCGCCGATTACCGCAACCCTGCGCGATGCGCCTCTTACTGTCTCGAATGGCATGAAAATCTTGTCCCCTCGTGTCTTGCTTGATTGACATACGGACTGACAAGCCAGTTGGATTTAACTTTCTGCGGGTTTCGCGCATTTTTCAGGCAGCCGTGGCTGTTCGCCGGGGATAACCTGCGGTGCTCGCACATATTTTTGATGCATCACCGGCGAGCGCTCTCTAAGATGAGACCGGGAAATGGGAAAGCGGGGACCAGACCGGAGTGGCACTGGCGCAAAAATCGACACGTGATACGACCCTGGATGCCGAATGGGTCGGCGTTCTTCTGGCCATTCGCGACCAGCAGGACACGGCGGCCTTTGCGAGCCTGTTCCGGCATTTTGCGCCCCGCATCAAAGCCTTCCTGATCAAGTCCGGCGCCACGGATTCCGTTGCCGAGGATTGCGCCCAGGACGTGATGACCACGGTCTGGCAAAAGGCCCATCTCTTCGATCCGTCCCGGGCCAGCGTGGCGACCTGGATCTTCACGATCGCCCGAAACCGTCGAATCGACATGATCCGCAAGGAGAAGCGCCCCGAGCCAGAGGATCTGCCCTGGGGCCCTGAGCCGGAACCGGATCAGGTCGAAGTCCTCGAAATGCAGCAGGACAGCGAAAAACTTCAGGCCGCACTGATCCAGTTACCCGAGAAGCAACGTATACTCATCGAACGTTGTTATTTCGGGGATATGTCCCATAGTGAAATTGCAACCGAAACGGGATTGCCCCTTGGCACGATCAAGTCGCGCCTTAGGTTGGCGTTAGAGAAACTAAGACACGAGTTAGACTGACCGATGAGTGAAACTGCGATCAAACACCACCTGAGCGATGCGCTCCTGATGGCGTACTCCGCGGGCACGTTGCCGGAGGCGTTTAGCCTCGTGGTGGCCACTCATATCTCCATGTGTGATGACTGCCGCGCGGCACTGGCCGCCCATGAGGCGGTGGGCGGTGCGCTGCTCGAAGACACCACCGCCGTGGAAATGGCGCCCGATGCGCTGGAAAGCTGCCTCGCGTCGATCCGCGCACTGCCGTCCAAGGGGCCGATTGCGGTCAATGTGCCCGAGCGCCCCATGAGCAAGGCCAATGGCATTCTGCCGGCACCGCTGGTGGATTATGTCCAGGGCGGTCTGGAGGATGTGAACTGGCGGCCCGTGGGCTTCGGCGTCAAGCAGGCGATCCTGCCCACGTCCAAAGAGGCGTCGGTCCGGCTGCTCTATATCCCGGCGGGCGTCGAGGTGCCGGATCACGGCCACCATGGTACCGAGCTGACGCTGGTCCTGCAGGGCGCGTTCAAGGATGAGTTTGACCGGTTCGGCCCCGGCGATGTCGAGGTAGCCGACCCGAACGTGGAACACACCCCAGTCGCCGAAGAGGGTGAGGCTTGCATCTGTCTGGCCGCGACCGACGCGCCGCTGAAATTCCGCAAGATCCTGCCCAAGATCGCGCAGCCCTTCTTGCGGATCTGACCTGATACGCTCTGCGATGCTCAGAATGCGGGTCCTTCGGGGCCCGTTTTGCTGTCTGGCCTAGGCCCGTGTCTCTGGCACAGACACCAGCTGCGGCGCGGGCGTGGCCTCAAGCTCGGCGAAGTCGAAATTGTCGAGCCGCTCGGCCCGTTTGCCCGCCCGCTCGGCGGCGGTGGTGATGCCCTCGATATCCTTGCGGGCCTGATTGAAATGGGTGTCGAGCTTGGCCACCCGCTCCAGCACCAGTTCCACATCGCGATGCAGCAGCCCGAGATTCTTGCGGATCGCCCCGGCCTGCTCGCGCATCCGGGCGTCTTTCAGCACCGCGCGCATGGTGTTCAGCGTGGCCATGCAGGTGGTGGGTGAGACGATCCAGACCCGCGCCGCGAACCCTTCGCGGACCACCTCCGGCAGGTTGGCATGGAGCTCGGCATAGACCGCCTCGGACGGCAGGAACATCAACGCCCCATCCGCCGTCTCGCCGTCGATGATATACTTCTCGGAGATCGCCTTGATATGCGCCTTCACCGCGACGCGCAGCTCGCGCAGGGCCAGTGTCTGATCCGATTGGGTCCCGGCGGCGCGCAGCTTCTCATAGGCCTCCAGCGGGAACTTGCTGTCGATGACGATGGGCCCCGGCGGGTTGGGCAGATGGATCAGGCAATCGGCCCGCTTGCCATTGCCCAGGGTGACCTGCATGTCGAACGCATCCGACGGCAGTGCCTTGGACACAATATCATGGAGCTGGATCTCGCCGAACGCCCCACGGGTCTGCTTGTTCGACAGGATATCCTGCAGGCTCAGCACATCACCCGAGAGCTTCTCGATATTGCTCTGGGCCTTGTCGATGGTCGCCAGACGCTCCTGCAGCTGGGTCAGCGATTTCGTCGTCTTCTCGGAACTGCCCGCCAGTACCTCGTTCATCCGCGTCTGCATTTCCGAGATCGCGTTGGCCGATTTCAGCGCGTTGACGTGGAGCGTATCGGTCATCTGCTGCTGCACATGGGCGAGCCGGCTCTCCATGGTCTGCACCACGTGAAGCTGTGCGGTGGCCTGCGCCTCGGAGACGGATTTGAGCCCCCCGCTCAGGGCGTGCTGGCCCTGGTTGAGCCCCTCGACCGCCTGGCCGAGCGTGGTGACCTGCGCGATCAACGGCTCGGTGGCGCGCGCCGAGCGGCCCGCCGCCCGCAGCGCCAGCACCAGCAGCACAAGGATCAACAGAACGATCGCCCCACCGGCCCCAAGGGCCAGAAGCGTCAGCTCATCCTGCGTGAAGACACGACCGCCGAGTTCAATCATGTGCGCCCGAAGAGCCGCTCGATATCGGCCAGCTGGAGTTCCACGTAGGTCGGGCGGCCATGGTTGCACTGGCCGGAATGGGGCGTTGCCTCCATCTCGCGCAACAATGCGTTCATCTCGTCGGCGCTCATCCGGCGTCCGGAGCGGACCGAGCCATGGCAGGCCATGCGCGACAGGATCGCGTCGATCCGCGATTGCAGCGCGTCCGACTGGCCCAAATCCGCCAGCTCATCGAGAATGTCCCGCAAGAGCGCCTCGGCATTCACGGTCCCGAGGATCGCGGGCGTCTCACGCACGGCAAGAACGCCGGGGCCAAAGGGTTCGATCCGCAGGCCAAACCGGGCGAAGGCTTCGGCATGGTTTAAAAGCCGCGCCGCATCCCCCTCCGACAGCTCGACGATCTCGGGGATCAGCAGCGCCTGCGCGGGCACACCGTTTTCGGCCATCAGCCGCTTGAGCTTTTCATAGACCAGCCGTTCATGGGCGGCATGCTGATCCACGAGGATCATGCCCGTCTCAGTCTGGGCGACGATGTAATTCTCATGCACCTGCGCCCGGGCAGCCCCCAAAGGGCGCGCGATCAGGCCGGTCTCCTCCGGCGCGGGCTCGACCCGGGCAGCGGGGGCTTCGGCAAAGCCGAACCCGGGCGTGGGCGCAGGCTCGGGCGCCGGGGCCTGCCAGCCCGTGCCCCGCGCAAGGGACGCGCCACTGGGCCGATCCATCTGATAGACCCGCGCCGGGCCCGGCGTCTCGACCACCGGATCGGGGTCCAGCTCCGGCGCGCGAAAGGCGCCGAGCGTCGCATCGGCCACAGTGCTGGAGGCTCGGTGCCCGGCTTCGGCCAGCGCATGGCGCAAGGCCGTGACGATCAGCGACCGCGCAAGGGCCGGCTCGCGAAAACGCACCTCGGATTTGGCGGGATGCACATTCACGTCCACACGTTCGGGCGGACAGTCGAGGAACAGGACCGCCGCCGGATGCCGGTCGCGGCTCAGGAAGTCGGCATAGGCCCCGCGCAACGCCCCCACGAGCAACTTGTCCCGCACGGGACGGCCATTCACAAAAAGGTACTGCGCCACCGCAGCCCCCCGGGAATAGGTCGGCAGGGCCGCGTAGCCGGTCAGGCCCAGCCCCTCCCGCTCGCCCTCGATCTTGAGCGCGTTCTGGGCGAACTCCGCCCCGAGGATGCGCGCAAGACGCCGGTGAAGCGCGTCGAACAGATCCCCCGTCTCGGGCTCGACCCGGAAGGTCACGCGCCCATCCCCACCCCCGGTGACATCGCGCAGGGTGAAGCCCACGGCGGGCTCGGCCATGGCCAGACGCCGGACCACGTCGCCGATTGCCTGCACCTCTGCCCGGTCCGAGCGCAGGAATTTGAGCCGCGCCGGGGTGGCCGAGAAGAGATCGCGCAGGGTCACGCTGGTTCCCCGGCTCAGTGCCGCGGGGCGCGCGGGGGTCATCACGCCGCCCTCGACGGTGATCTCGGCCGCCTCGGACGATCCCGCCGCGCGGGAGCAGATGGTCAGCCGCCCGACCGCGCCCAGCGAGGGCAATGCCTCGCCGCGAAAGCCGAAGGACTGAATGTTCAGCAGGTCGGAGCCATCGATCTTGGAGGTCGCGTGGCGCGACAGGGCCAGCGGCAGATCCTCTGCTGCGATCCCGATCCCGTCATCGATCACCCGGAGCAGGGTCTTCCCGCCATCCGCATAGGCGATGTCGATGCGCCGTGCCTCGGCATCGAGGGCGTTCTCCACCAGTTCCTTGATGGCCGAGGCCGGACGTTCCACAACCTCGCCCGCCGCGATCCGGTTGATCGCCGCCTCGTCGAGCTGCCGGATCACGGGGCGCTTTGGCGCCGCTATATCCGGGGTATCGGGCAGGATGTTGGGGGTGCTAACGGCCATGCCACCGTATCTAGCATGGCCGCTGCGAGTCGCCTAGGGCTAGTTGGAGGCCTCGAGCCCCTCGGGCATCCCCACCACGACAAAGTGTAGATCCTCGGGCCGCATGAGCCGGGCCGCCACGCGCTGGATCTCCTCAAGGGTGACGGCGCGCACCTTGTCATTGCGGGTCGGGATGTAGTCGATGCCCAGATCATCCTGCTGCATCCCCACAAGGATGCTCGCGATCCGGCCATTCCCGTCAAAGCGCAGCGGATAGGCCCCGGTGAGATAGATCTTGGCCTGCTCCAGCTCCTCGGCGGTCACGCCATTTTCGGCGATATCGGCCCATTGCCCCCGGATCACCTCGATCGCCTCGGCGATCCGCGTGTTGTCCGAGCTGAACTGCCCGATATAGAGCGCCGCGTCATCGAGCGGCAGCAGGTAGGAGCCGATGCCGTATGTCAGGCCGCGCTCGACCCGGACCTCCTGCATCAGGCGTGAGCTGAACCCGCCGCCACCTACGATCTGATTCAGGATGAAGGCCGGGAAGAAATCCGGATCATCCCGTTCAAGCCCCGTATGGCCGAACCGCGCCACCGATTGCGGAGACGCAAAAGGCACGACGGTGACCCCGCCGCTCAGGGCGACCTCGGTCTCGCCGGGCAGAGGCGCGCCGGTCTCGGGCAGAGCGCCGAGCAGCGCGTCGAGCAACGTGCCCAGCTCTTCGGCGGTCACATCCCCCGCAGCCCCCACATAGATCCGGTCGCGGGCCAGAATGCCCTGATGGGCGGCCACAAGATCCGCGCGGGTAATCGCGGCCACGCTCTCGATACTGCCTTCGCGGGCGGTGCCATAGGGGTGGTCGGGAAAGGCCAGCGAATCGAAGCGCTCGCCCACGATGGTCTCGGGATCCTTGGCATCCGAGGCGATGATCGACTGGATCTGGGCCCGTACGCGCTCGATCGCGCTCTCGTCAAAGCGGGGCTCCTGCAGGGCGAGGCGCAGATGCTCGAGCGCTTCGTCCCGGTTTTCGGTCAGGAACCGCGCCGAGACCGACAGGCTGTCATCGCTGATATCGAAGTCAAAGCTGGCCGCCAGGGCCTCGGTCCGAGCCGCATAGGCGCGGGCATCATAGTCCCCCGCCCCTTCTTCGAGCAGGCCGGACATGAAATGCGCCGCCCCGCGTTTGTCGGCGGGATCGACCACCGCCCCGCCCTTGAAGCGGATCTCGAGCGCGGTGAAGGGGATCGAGTGATCCTCTACCAGCCAGGCCTTGATCCCGCCGGGGGAGGTGACCTCCTGAATATCGACGATGGCCCAGGCCGGGACAGCCCAGAGGATCAGCGCGGCAAAGCCGCCCAGAAGTCGGCTCATTGCATCAGTTCCTCTTGTCCTTCGCGCATCAGCCAGCCCGTGACCGCCTTGCGCTTGTCAAACACCATCTCGCCCGCCGCCTTGATGTCCTCGGCGGTGACCGCCTCAAGGATGTCCGGCCAAGCCTGCACATCCGCAACCGTCAGGCCCGAGGTCAGGGCCGTGCCATAGGTCCGCGCGCGGCTGCCCACATTGTCCCGGCCATAGATCTCGGAGGCGCGGATCTGCATCTTGATCCGGTCCAGCGCCTCTGCGTCAATCTCGCTGGCCATGAACTCGGCCACGGCGGCGTCAAGCTCCGCCTCGGCCTCGGCCAGCGACACGCCCTCGGCGGGCACGGTGATCAGCCCGAATGTCGTCGCATCCAGCGACACCCCGGAATAGAAGGCCGAGGTATAGACCGCGCGCTGGGTCTCGAATTCAAGCTTCTCGCCAAGAAAAGACGTTGCGCTCGACCCGCCCAGAAGCTCTGCCAAGAGGGTCAGCGCCGCCGCGGTTTCCTGTGCGCCCGCATCCCGCTCAGGCGCAAGATAGGTGCGAATGACATAAGGTTGCGCGACACGCGGATCCGCATAGGCGATCCGGCGTTCGGCCAGTTGCGGCGGCTCGGAGGGGCGCACCCGCTCCGGCAGGTCCGGGTTGGACGGGATCGGGCCGAAATGCGTCTGGGCAAGGGCCAGCACCTCTTCGGGTTCCACATCGCCCGCGACGATCAGGATCGCGTTGTTCGGCGCGTAATAGGTCTCGTAGAAATCGAGCGCATCCTGCTTGGTCAGCTGCTCCATCTCGTGACGCCAGCCGATGATCGGGATAGCATAGGGGTGGTTCATATATTGCGCGGCGCGGCGCTGCTCGCCGAAGAGCCCACCGGCGGAGCTGTCCACGCGCTGGCTCCGCTCCTCGAGGATCACGTCGAGCTCGGGGGCCACGATCTCTTCGGTCAGCACCAGATCGACCATCCGGTCGGCCTCCATCTTGAGCATCAGCTCGAGCCGGTCCGCGGCGATCCGCTGGAAATACCCGGTATAATCCCAGGATGTGAAGGCATTGTCGGATCCGCCATTGGCCTGAACGGTCGCCGAAAACTCGCCCGGGTCCAGCTCATCGGTGCCCTTGAACAGCAGATGTTCGAGGTAATGGGCGATGCCGGACTTGCCGGCCGGCTCATCGGCTGCGCCCGTGCGATACCAGACCATATTGGTGATCGCGGCGGCGCGGTGGTCTTCGATGACCACGATCTCCATCCCGTTCTCGAGGGTATAGGTCGTGACATCCTCGGCAGCGGCCAGAGGGGTTGCGGCCAGTGCGGCGAGTGCCAACCCGCGCAGAGGCAGCCCCATCCGTTTCCATCGCGTCATGCGCGTCTCCATCTTTTCGATCCAGGCGGCGTGCCTCAAAGGTACGGCGTCATGCGCCATCTTCAAGACGTGCTGTCGGGGTCGTGAGATCGGGGCCGCGCCGTAAGCGTGCTATACCTACTGTTCGCGGTTCGGATCCGGCGGCGCCGAGACGTTGCGCACACCGGCGCGGCGCAGGCGAAGCAGCTCGGCCTCCTGGTCGAGGCTCACATCCTCATAGGCGTCGAAATAGGTGTTCACGTTGAACCACTGCTCCAGAAGACGGCCATTATTGGACTGCCGGAACGCAAGGTCTTCCTCGGCCAGCGTCTGGCGAATGCCTGCCGCGCGGCCATAGCGGGTGGTGTAGCCCACCAGCCCCGCATCGCTGCCGGGGATCTGCCCCGATGGCGTCAGCCGCTCGGGCCGCCCGCCCAGCGCCGCGATTGCATCGGCCTGCGGCGTCGGATCCGTGCGGTTGCTACCGCCCGGCGTGGGGGCTGGCAGAGAGGCGAGATCCTCGGGGATGACCAAGGGCTTGGCCGGCAGGATGGCGAACTCGTCGGGACCGGACGTGGTCGAGCGCACATTCATCAGGATCGGCTCTTCATCATTGATGCTGCAGGCGCTCAGCGCCGCAGCCGCCAGCATCCCAAGTCCAAGCTTTGTCCAAGCGCGGTGCATCATCGTCTCCCTACCCGGTCGCGTCCCGAGGCATAGCCCATCACGCCGCCCGGGTCACGAGGGGTTTTTGTCCGGCTTTCCGGCAAAAAACACAAGCCCGACCGCCCCGGCGAAAATCGCCACATCCGCGAGATTGAAGGTGAACGGATTGTTCAGGCCGCAGCAGCTCATGTTCAGGAAATCCGCCACCGCGCCATAGATCACCCGGTCGATGACATTGGCGATGGCGCCGCCCACCAGAAGGCCCGCACTGATCTCGGCGGCAAGCCCGCCGCCCTCGCGCCGCAGCCAGAGGATGACCGCCACGCAGATCCCCAGCGCCAGCGCGATGAGCGCCCAGCGCATCACATCGCTCTCGGAGCCGAACAGGCCGAAATTCACGCCCTGGTTCCAGCCCATCCGAAAGTTCAGGATCGGCGGCAGCACGTCGATCGCCCTGATTTCCTTGAGGTTCATCCAGTGGACCACGATCAGCTTGCTGAGCTGGTCGATGCCACAGGCCGTCACCGCCGAGAGGATCAGAGCGCGCATGCCGTCAGTGCCTGAAATGCCGCATGCCGGTGAAGACCATGGCGAGACCGGCCTCGTCGGCGGCCTTGATCACCTCGTCATCC
This sequence comes from Dinoroseobacter sp. S375, assembly GCF_049800775.1. Lineage (NCBI taxonomy): Bacteria > Pseudomonadati > Pseudomonadota > Alphaproteobacteria > Rhodobacterales > Roseobacteraceae > Dinoroseobacter > Dinoroseobacter sp. S375. Next base: position 38,661 of record NZ_JBNAFR010000010.1, read on the forward strand.
CGCATGGACCCGCCGGGCTGGATCACCGCCGTTGCGCCGGCCTCTGCCGCCGTCAGCAGACCATCGGGGAAGGGAAAGAACGCATCCGAGGCCACGACCGAGCCCTGGATGAGCGGTGTGTCGAGTCCCAGCACCTCGGCCATATCAGCGGATTTGCGCGCGGCGATCCGGGCACTGTCCACGCGGCTCATCTGGCCTGCGCCGACACCGACCGTGGCGCCGTCCTTGACATAGACGATGGCGTTGGACTTCACGTGTTTCGCGACCTTCCAGGCAAAGAGCAGATCGGCGATCTCCGCGTCGCTCGGGGCGCGCTTGGTCACGACCTTCAGGTCCTCCCAGCCGATATTGCCATTGTCCTTGTCCTGCACCAGATACCCGCCCGAGACCTGCCGCACGGTGAGCATCGCCGCCTTCGGATCCGGCAGCGTCTCGGTGGTCAGCAGGCGCAGGTTCTTTTTCTTGGCAAAGACCGCGCGTGCTGCCGCATCGGCGCCCGGCGCGATCACCACCTCGGTGAAAATCCCCGAGATCGCCTCGGCCGTGGGTCCGTCCAGCGGCTGGTTCAGGGCGATGATCCCGCCAAAGGCAGAGGTCTGGTCGCAGTTGAAGGCCGCCGTATAGGCCTCGGCCAGGGTCGCACCGCGGGCCACGCCGCAGGGATTGGCATGCTTGATGATCGCGCAGGCCGGACCGTCCTCGGGGGCAAACTCGGCGACAAGCTCGAAGGCCGCATCGGTGTCGTTGATGTTGTTGTAGCTCAGCTCCTTGCCCTGATGCTGCACGGCGGTGGCCACGCCCGGACGGTCCGAGCCATCCACATAGAACGCCGCCGCCTGATGCGGGTTCTCGCCATAGCGCAGGGTCTGGGCCAGCGTGCCCGCCACGGCGCGGCGGCGCGGTGCCACCTGCGACAGCGCATCGGTCATCCAGCCGGACACCGCCGCGTCATAAGCGGCCGTTCGGGCATAGGCGTTGAGCGCCAGCGCCTGCCGGAACGGATAATCCGTGGCCCCGTCATGGGCGTCAAGCTCGGCCAGCAGGCCGTCGTAATCCTCCACATCGGTGATCACGCTGACAAAACCGTGGTTCTTGGCAGCCGCCCGGATCATGGCGGGTCCGCCGATGTCGATATTCTCGATGCAGGTGGCGTAATCCGCCCCCGCCGCGACGGTCTGCTCGAACGGATAGAGGTTCACGACCAGCAGGTCGATCGCGCCGATCCCGTGCCGCTCCATCGCCGAGACATGGGCCGCATTGTCCCGCAGGGCCAGCAGCCCGCCATGAACCATCGGGTGCAGGGTCTTGACCCGGCCATCCATCATCTCGGGGAACCCGGTGACATCCGAGACATCGATCACCTCAAGCCCCGCATCGCGCAGCGCCTTCGCCGTCCCGCCGGTCGAGAGCAGCTCAACCCCCCGCGCAGCGAGCGCCTGCCCCAGCGGCACAAGACCCGTCTTGTCGGAAACAGAAAGCAGCGCGCGGCGCAACGGCACGAGGTCGGTCATGGTCGGTCCTTTGGAAAGTCTGTGGCAGCGTTTGCGCGCCCTATACAGGCTGGCTCGGCGATTGACCACTCCACGCGCCGGGAACGGCCCGGCAACGCTGTCGCAGGCCGATACTACCCGGTCTGACCGCGTGCGCCAAGGGGGCGGGCGCACCGCGCGCGAGGGCCTGCTCTTGGGGGCACCGCCCCCCGCTGGCACGAAATGCGCATGGGACAGCGCCGCGGGCGCGCAAATGGATCACCGCCCGCGACCCCGCGCCCCCGCGATCAGGTCGCGCGGGTGAAGGACCAGCCGATCTCTACCGCGTAATCCTGCACATGCCCGGTCAGCACGATCTGCCGCGTCGCGCGGGGTTTCAGCCGGTCCCGTTCCAGCACGACACTGGGCGCCAGCCGCAGCTCCGCGCCCTGCGCACGAAAGATCCAGACTTCGCCCTCCCCGGCCACGAGCGAGACCGCCGTACCGCCCATGTCGATTTCCGCCTCCACCTCCGGGGCGAGATGGAACCGCAGGGAATAGGGCAGGCCCGCCCCGCGCGTCCCCGCCGCCGCCCGGTCGCAGCGTAGATGCGCGCCCTCGGACAGGGCGGCCAGCGTATCGGTCCCGGACAGGACGCGCCCGGCCCCATCCAGCTCCATCTGCCGCGCATGGGTCAGCCCGTGGCTCGCATCATACCCGTCATGGGTCATCAACCGCCCGGACATGCCCAGTGGCCCGTCATAGATCTCGACCGTGACGCGGGTGGGCACCTGCGCCAGCGCCTCGATCTCGCCGGGTTTGCGCGCCCGCGTGATGAGCCGCGAGGAAGACAGGCCATCGAGTTCCAGCGTCGAATGGGACGCCGTGGCCCGCGCCGCGCGCCGCCATTCCGGGCCAAACCCGCTGCCGGGACCGCAGCTCACCACCAGCGGATGCGCGCCCGAGGTCATCTCGAAGGCCAGGGTCGAGGCATGGGCCGACAGGGCCGCTGCCCCGCGCGGCGGTGGTGCTGCGTCGATCAGCACCGTGGTGCCGCCTGCGGCCAGCCGGGCGAAGCCCATCACCGAGGGCGCCTCCGACAGGCCTGCCACCCCGGTCCGCGCCAGTGTGCCTTCCAGATGGCCCGGCGCGCCGCGCCCGCCGCCATGGCCACGCAGAAGCGTCCCATCCCGGTGCCGCAGGGCCCGCAGGCTCGGCGCCATGCGCGTGATCGCCTTGGCCTGTTCGAGGCTCGGCGCCTGACCGCGCGCCTCGACCGCATCCGCGACCCAGGTCAGCAGCGAGAGCACATCGAGCATGTCCTCGGGGTTCCGCGAGGCCAGCGCCCCCTGCCCGTCGATCTCGCGCAGGCACGCCTGATCCAAGGCCTTGGAGGCCGCCGCGACCTTGTCCTCGAATCCGCTCAGGCTCAGCCCGGCATACATCATCCCGCAAAGCGCCTCGAAGCGGGGCCGCCCCGAGGCCGCCGTGCGCCAGCGGCGGCTGAGAAAGACCGTCTGGTGGCTGAGCGACCGGAAATAGCGCGGTGCCAGCGCCGACCCCTCCGCCCCCAGCAAAAGCACCGTATGGCTGATCCAGCGCATGATGCGCCGCGCGGTCACATCCGGGGTCCAGCCCGGCCCCCGCCCCCGGCCATAGCGCGCTATCCAGTCCGACAGCCACGCCTGCGCCAGCACCCGGGCGGGTTTCGTCCCGAGCGCGGCCAGGTCATCGAGCCATTTGAAATCATGGAGCATCATCGCATCGAGCCCCGGCGCGCCTTCGGCCACATCCCACAAGGACAGACCCGGGGCCGAGGTGATCTCGCCATTGATCAGGTGATTGCCCGCCAACAATTGCCGCCCCCGCGCCGGATCGCCAAAGCTCGTGGGTTCGGGATGGGAGACAAAGGCCGTGGAGGCCGGACCCAGCCCGGCCAACACCGCATGCAGCCGATCCGCCGCGCGATAGCCCGCCGACCGGGAGCCGGTCGACCGTGAGAGGTCCTGCTTGAGACTGCCCGCCATGGCCGTGTCAGGGTCTTTCCGATGATCCGCAGGCCCGGTGTGAGGTCCCGCGCCTTTGGACGAATCCTACGCCCTGCTCAGGGCGCTGTCATGGCGATAACCGCGTTCAGACCGGTTTCGCCAAAGCTGCGATAAAAAAGCCATCCAACCCGCCGCGCTCTGGCCAGAAATCCGGGCGCAGGCGCAGGGCGCCGGCCTCGGTGACCCATTCGGTAGCAATCCCCGGCAGATCCGCGAGGCTCTGTTGCACGAGCTCCGGATGCCGGGCGCGCGCGGCTGCGATCTGGTCCTCGCCCTCGGCGGGCATCAACGAACAGGTCGCGAAAACCAGCCGCCCGCCGGGCCGCAGGACCGACACCGCGCGGTCGAGCAGCGCGGCTTGCAGGGCCGTGACCTCCGTCAGATCCGCGAGGTCTCGCAGATAGGGCAGATCCGGGTGCCGCCGGATCGTGCCCGTGGCCGAACAGGGCGCGTCGAGCAGCACGGCATCAAACAGCGGTTCCGGAGTATAGTCCCGCGCATCGGCCACAACGATCTCGGCGCTCAGGCCCGTCCGATCAAGGTTCTGACGCAGCCGCGCCAGCCGCCCTTCGGAGATATCGAGCGCCGTGACCTCGGCCCCCGCCGCCGCCAGTTGCAAGGTCTTGCCCCCGGGCGCGGCACACAGGTCGAGCACCCGCTCGCCGGGTTGCGGCGCAAGGGCCTGCGCCGCCAGCGCCGCCGCCGCATCCTGCACCCACCACGCGCCCGCGTCATAGCCCGGCAAGGCGCTGATCCGCCCCGGGTCTCGCAGCCGCAAAGAGCCCGTGGGCAGGATCTCGGCCCCGAGCAATGCGGCCCAGTCCCCCGCGCTGGCAGGGTCGCGCAGGCTGAGATCCACTGGCGGGACCGCGGCCTGAGCCTCTTCCATGGCGCGCACGGTCTTGTTGCCCCAGATCGCCGCCAGGCCCTTGCGGAACGGTTTCGGCAGGCTGGGGGGCGGCGCGGCCTCCCAGGCCTCGGGGCCGCGTTCGGCCACCCGGCGCAGCACCGCGTTCACGAGCCCCGGTGCCTTGCTGCGCGGATCGGCGACGCGTGCCAGATCCACTGCCGCGCTCACCACGCCATGGGGCGCTTCCCGCAGCGCGCAGATCTCGTAGGTTCCCAAGCGCAGGATGTTATGGATCTCGGGATAGGGCGGCAGGCGCAGAAAGGGCCCGAGCATCTGATCGCAGGTCCGCAGATGGCGCAGGGTCTCGGTCGCGAGCCGCTGGGCCCGGGCGCGATCCCCGGTGCCGAGGCTGGCCAGCGGCCCCTTGGCCTGCCCGACCTGATCGGCGAGGGACAGCTGATCCACCAGAACCCCGTTGAGGAGCGCCACCGCTGCGGCGCGGGCCGAGGTCGGCCCCGTATGAGCAGCGCTGCCAGTCACCCTGCGTCTCCTTGTTGCATCCCGCTTGTCGCGGCAAGCTTGGGCCGTATATCACGGGCATCACCGTGACAAGCCGCGCAGGAGCGATGCCATGAGCGACGACACCCCGACACCGGACGCCCCCGAGTCCGTGCTGCCCCCGCTCAGCCCCGAGGAGGCCGCGCGCCGCGCCGCCCTGCCTGAGACCGCGCGCCGTGCCCTCGAAGAGGCCGACCTGCGCAAGGCAAAAGACGGTGAGGCCCAGATGCCGGTGGAACTGGGCGGGCGCGACGGGCCCGAGCCCGTGCGCTACGGCGATTGGGAAAAGAAGGGCATCGCGATCGATTTCTGATCCGCGCCCCGCGGGCCGGGGCTCAGCGCATCAGCCGGAAATCGGCCTTGTCCCCCTGCCCCTGATCCGAGATGAACCGCATCTCGTTGCCCTTGATGGCGACCAGTTGGCAATTGGACGGGATCGTGTTGTCCCCATAGGTCATCTCGCGACAGAAAAAGCCGTTCTCCCAGCTCCAGGCGCCGGTCACGGGCTTGCGCAGCGCGGTGCCCGCGATTTCACCCTGCGGGGAGACCTGCAATTTGATCGCGTTGCGCAGGTAGAACGGACGCAGGATCGACAGCTCGGTCCCGTCGACCAGAGCCACGAAATCCGACTTGCTTTGGACGCGCTGGAATTGCTCCTGCGCGGTTGCGGCGGATGCGGCCAGCAATCCGACGACCAGCGTGGCGGCGGTGGCGAGCGATGCAGAAGTCCTCATGGTCAGTCTCCAGTCACGAAATCCGGTTGATGGGATTACGCAAAGCTGAGCCTGTTGGATGAGTTTTCACATCACGGCCCTGTGATCGGCATCATTCCGCTGCCCGCAATGGCGGCGGGGCAGACGGGTCCACCGGGGCAATCTGGGGCGCAGGCTGCATGTCGCCCGGCGTTGCGTCGGCGCCCGTCCGATCCGCCCGCGCCCCACCGCCCGTCACGAGGGACACCAGCGCCGACAAGCCCTCCGCCGCGCGCGCTTGGGCCATGAAGACCGCCGGAACCGCGAGGATGATGATCGCCGTGCCAAAGAGCACGCCATAGCCGATGGACACCGCCAGCGGGATCAGGAATTGCGCCTGCAGCGAGGTTTCCATGATCAGCGGATAGACCCCGAGGAAGGTGGTCAGGGATGTGAGCAGGATCGGGCGGAACCGGTCCTTGGTGCCCTCGATCACCGCCTCGCGGGTCTCGTAGCCCTTGGCCAGATACTCGTTATAGAGGTCGATCATCACGAGGCTGTTGTTGATCACCACCCCGGCCAGACCGATGATCCCGAAGATCGACAGGATGGTCAGCGGAAGTCCCATGATCAAATGGCCCGTCACCGCCCCGATCAGGCCCAGCGGGATCGCCACCATCACCACGAGCGGCTGCACATAGGACCGGAAGACCAGCGCCAGCAGCGCAAAGATCACGAAGAGCGCCACGCCCAGCGCCTGTCCCAGCGCCGCACCGGCATCGCCCTGGGTACGCTGTTCGCCCCCGAACTCGACGATCAGACCCTCGTAGTTTTCCGTGAGTGGCGGGATCAGATCGGCCGAGATCAGGGCATTGGCCTCGCTGGAGGTGACAACGGCGGCATCCACATCCGCGGTGACCGTGGTGATGGTGCGCCCGTTGCGGCGCAGGATCTCGGTGGGGGCCAGCCCCTCGGTGATCTCGGCCACATCGCCCAGCGCAATCAGGTCGCCATCCTGGGTCCGGATCTTGAAATCCAGCAGGTCCGCGACGCTGTCCCGCTGGCTTGCGGGCAGACGGACAAAGACCCGGACATCGTCGCGCCCGCGCTGAACCCGGGTCGCCTCGATCCCGAAGAACCCGTTGCGCATCTGGCTCGCGAGATCGGACAGGGTGACACCGTAGATCCGCGCATCCTCGCGCAGGTCCAGCTTGTATTCGAGCCGCCCCGCCGACAGGTCATCGCGGATCGAGAACACACCCGGCAGACCGCGCAGCCCTTCGCGCAACTCAGCCACGACCGGGGCGATATCCTGCCCGTCCGGCAGCGAGAGTTCGACGGCGATGGCATCGCCCGCATCGATCAGCGCCGAGGAGACGTCGAGCACCTTGACCCCGGCGATATCGCCGATTTCATCGCGCCACGCGGTCTCGAAATCCTTGGTGGGCCAGTCACGCAGCTCGGGATCGGTCACGCGCACGACCACATTGGCCAGCGTCGCGCCTGCGGTGGCGCTGCCGCCTTCGGGGCCACCGGCCGCCGCCGCCTGTCCGATCACCACCGCGATGTTCTCGACCACCTGCGCCTCCTCCGCCGGCAGATCGGCGGCCACGCGGTCGCCCGCGCGCAGGGCCGCCAGCCGGATCTGCTCGGCCACGGTCTCGGTCCGGGTGAAGGTCGTCCCATCGACCATCTCGATATTGGCGGTGACGAACTTGCCGTCGATGGAGGGGAAGAAGTTGAACTTCACATAGCCATGGGCCAGCAGCCCCACGGTCAGGATCATCAACCCGATCACCCCGCCAATGGGCACCAGCCAGCGCCGCGTGGCAAAGCGCAGCGCCGCATCGAGCGGGCGCGCAATAAACCATTGCAACATCTGGTCCACGACACCGCGCACGGCGTTCAGCAGCCGCAGGACGATGTTGGGACGGTAGCTCTCGGAAACATCCAACCGGCTGAGATTGCGCGGCAGAATGAAGAGCGCCTGCAACAGCGACAGCAACAGAACGATGATCACCACCGCCGGGATATCGCCGAGAAACTTGCCCAGCGTACCGGGCAGCTGAAAGAGCGGTGTGAAGGCGACCACCGTGGTCAGCGCCGAGAACACCACCGGGATCGCCACGCGCTGGGTGCCTTTGACGGCGGCCTCCATGGGCGTCATCCCGGACTCGCCGTTCTTGTAAATATTCTCGCCGATGACGATGGCATTATCGACCACGATCCCGATGGCGAGGATGAAGCCGAAGAGCGAGATCATGTTGATCGACATGCCGATCGTGCCGAGCACCGCAAAACTGGCGGCAAAGGCCACGGCGATCCCCGCCGCCGCCCAGAAGGCCAGCCGGAAATCGAGAAAGAGCGACAGGCAGAGCACCACGAGCGCGAGCCCGAGAATGGCGTTCTTGACCAGCAGGTCGACCCGGCTCTGCAGCTCATCGGCATCGTTCTGCCACAGGGTCACGTCGACCCCGTCGGGCAGCGAGGGGCGAAAGCCGTCCTCGAGATGGGCGCGCACCTCGGCCACGATGTCCAGAAGCTGCTCATCGCCCACGCGGAACACATTCACGGTGGCCGAGGGATTGCCGCCGAACCGGGCCGAGATGTCGCTGTCCTCGAAGCCGTCGATCACGGTTGCGATGTCGCGCAGGAACACCTTGGCGCCTGCATCATTGGTCAACACGACGATATTTTCGAAATCCGTCCGCGTGTAGTTCCGCCCCAGCGTGCGCAGCGGAATGGTCAGGGTCGCCGTCTCGATCTCGCCGCCCGGCAGCTCCAGCGAGTTGGCCGCCACGATCTGGCTGACCTGCGCGAGGCTCAGGCCATAGGCGTTCAGCGTGTCGCGATCCACCTCGATGGAGATCTCGTAATCCCGCAGGTTTGCCGTCTCGACGAACGAGACCGATGGCAGCAATGTCAGTTCGGTTTTCAACCGCTCGGCCAGCTCCTTGAGGACCTGCTCGGGCGCGGCGCCGTGGATCGCGATTTCCAGCGCGCGGCTGCGGTTGGAGCGTTGGGTGACCGTGGGCTCCTCGGCATCCTCGGGGAAGGTGGTGATCCGGTCGACCTCGGTCTTCACCTCGTCGAGCTTCTCGGCCACGTCCTCGCCCAGCTTGAGCGCAACCGCGACCTGCCCCGACCCTTCGCGCGCGGTGGCTGTGACCTCATCCACGCCGTCGATGCCGCTGATCTGGTCTTCGATGGGGCGGATGATGCTCTGTTCGATCTCGCCGGGGGAGGCACCGGGATAGACCACCCGGATATCCACGACTTCCAGCGTGAAATCGGGAAAGGTCTTTTGCGGAATGGTGATCGCGCTCAGCAATCCGACGATCAGCACCAGAACCATGGTCAGGTTCGCCGCGACCGGGTGCTCGGTCATCCATTTGATCACTGCGTTCATGGCGGCTTACTCCGTCAGGGCCGCAGTGCGCCGTGCCGTCTCCGCGCGGCGCAGGGGCATGCCGACAACCACCGTATCCAGCGGGCTGGTCACCAGCTCTGCCCCGGTGGGCAAGGCCCCGACGCGGACATAGCTGTCCTCGCCATCCACATGGATCAGATCGGCGGGCACCACGTTCAAGGCGCCGTCCACATAGAGCCAGAGCGCCCCGTCCCGGAACGCGGTGGAGGGGATGGCATAGGCCCCGGCAACCTCGGCCCCGCTGATCGTGACATGGGCAAAGGCATTGATCAGGGCGGGCGGCGCCCCCGAGGGCAGGCCCCCCTGCGCCTTATCCGGCACGCCTTCGGCATCCAGCAGCCGGACCGTCACGTTCAGGGACCGGGTGCGGGTGTCGAGCGCGGTCTCGACCCGAGTGACCTCACCGCCCCAGCGATAGACCTGCCCGGCAAAGCGCGCCTGGACCTCGGCGGGCACCTGTGCGCCCTCGAACAGGCCGGGGATCAGGGCGGCGTCGGCCTGGCGCAGGGGGACCGTGACCTCCAGCGCGTCATCCGTATAGATCACCGCGATTTCCTGCCCCGGGCTGACCACGGCACCGATCTCGGCGGTCTTGCGCAGCACCCGCCCGGCAAAGGGCGCGGTGATCCGGGCATTATCGAGCGTGACATCCGCGGTCTCGCGTGCGGCGCGCAGGCTGTCGAGGCTCGCTGTCAGTTCCTGCCGCTGGCTGGTCAACTGATCCAGTGCCTCCTGTGCGATAACGCCCCGCTCCCGCAGGGTCTCGCCGCGTTCGAGTTGGGTTTTGACCAGATCGAGCCGCGCCTGGGTCGAGGCGATATTGGCATCCGTCTGGTCCAGCGCCGCTTCGGCAGCCCGGTCATCGAGCCGCACGAGCACATCGCCCGCCGCGAAGCTGCCGCGCGCATCGATTGCCGGGTCGAGATCGGTGATCCGCCCCTGGATCTGCGCCGAGAGCGCGACCTGCCGGAACGGCGTGATAAACCCCTCGCCCCGCACGGGCAGCGCCGTGTCATAGGCCATAAGCGGTTGCGTCGCCACAAGGGCCACCGGGCGCTCCACCGGCTGGGCCTCGACGATATCGCGGGTCGCCCCGAGATACTGAAAGCCCAGATACCCACCCGCGACAAGCGCGACCGAAACCACCAGCCAGAAGGCATCGCGCAGCAGTGAAAACAGACGGGACATGGTGCAAAATCCAATGTGATGGCGTATGGGCGCAAATATTGACTTGCGGGTCATTAAATCAAGAAAGAAAGTGACCCGCACGTCATTTTTGTGTGCATCAAGGAACAGCGCCTGTGAAAACGCCTTCAAACCACGCAGTTCCCGGCGTAAAATAGCGACGCACGCGCAAGGACCGGCCCCGCCGACCGCGCGCGCAAGGAGAGACCTGCTCGTGACACAGCCCCCGCGCCCAGACCCGGACCACCCCGCGCCGCCCCGCCGCAAGCGCCGGAAGGAGGCACGCCCGGCAGAGATCGTCGAAGCGGCCTTCGCGGTGTTCTGCGAGCATGGCTATGGCAAGGCGCGGGTGGATGACGTGGCCCGCCGCGCCGGGATCGCCAAGGGTACGGTCTATCTCTACTATCCCAACAAGCAGGCCCTGTTTCAGGCCGTGGTGGAGGCCAAGGTCACCGCTGCGATCTCGCAGGCCGCGATCATGGCGGACGGGTTCGAGGGCAGCTCCGCCGAGCTGCTGCGTCGGATGGTGCGCAACGCCTATGACAATCTGGTACTGACCGACGCCAAGCTTCTGATGCGGATCATCATCGGCGAGGGGCATCTCTTTCCGGAAATCCAGTCGCTCTATTACGAGGTCGGGATCAAACCGGGCATGACCATGCTCGACAAGGTGGTGGAACGCGGCGTCTCAATGGGCGAGTTCCGCGATGGCCCGGCGCGGGAGTTTCCGCGTCTGATCATGGCCCCCGGCATCATGGCTGCGATCTGGCAGATGACCTTTGCCGCCAATGAGCCCATCGATATGGAACGCTATTTCGAGAGCCATCTGGATCTGGTGCTGAACGGGCTGAAAGCCTGACGGGGCCGGGGATCACTCCGGCGCACCCCGCCCGGCGGCCAGTCTGCGAAAAACCATGAGAATGTCGTTCTCCGTGGCGGTCTCGACCTGTCCGGCGGCGGTCTCCTCCCGGCTCCACATCCAGGACTCCGCAGGGTCGTGGCGCATGTCCCACCCGGGGAACAGCCGGTGGCTGATAGGCAGGCTGGCGAGCTTGCGCACCTCCAGATGGCGGTCATCCCGCGCGATGCGGGAAAAGCAGGCCTGCACCGCCTGCTCGGGCCCCTCCAGAAGCTGACAGTAGAGATCGGCACGGCAGATCAGGGCCCCGGTGACATCATCCTCGCGATTGCGCGCCCGGGCATCCACAAGGATCCCCGCAAGCGCGGACGCGTCATAGCCGAAAGGGCGTGAGACATAGGCGATCTGGATCAGTGACATGCAGGCGGGCTCCCATGATGGTGGCGCCGGCTGCGGACCATCTGAGGTCAGGCTAGCACGGACCGGCCCGGATTGCGCGGATCATCTGGGCCCGGGGCGCGCGGCGCGCCCCGCGTGCTCAAAGTCCAAGCACATCCATCATGTCATAGGCGCCGGGGCCCTTGTCCTGCCCCCAGAGGGCCGCCTTGAGCGCGCCCCGGGCAAAGACCGAGCGGTCCGAGGCCACGTGGCGCAGGGTGATCCGCTCGCCCTCGGCGGCAAAAAGGACATCATGCTCGCCGACGATGTCGCCCCCCCGGATCGCCGTGAAGCCGATATCGCCCCGCTTGCGCGCGCCGGTGATCCCGTCGCGCCCCCGATCCGCGACCGCGTCCAGCGCCACGCCCCGCCCGGCGGCAGCGGCCTCCCCCAGCATCAGGGCTGTGCCCGAGGGCGCGTCGACCTTGTGCCGGTGATGGGCCTCGATCACCTCGATGTCGTAATCCGCATCCAGCGCCTGGGCGACCTTCTCGGTCAGTTTCACCAGCAGGTTCACACCGAGGCTCATGTTCCCGGCCCGCACGATCACCGCATGGCGCGCGGCGGCCTCCAGATGCGCGAGATCCTCGGCGGCAAAGCCGGTGGTCCCGATCACATGTACGGCGCGGGCCTGCGCGGTCAGCTCTGCATGGGCTACGGTGGCGGCGGGCGAGGTGAAATCGATCACCGCCTGCGCCGTGGCAAACGCCTCCAGCGGGTCATCGGTCACGGGCACGCCGATCTCGGCGCCGCCCATCGCCGTGCCGATATCCATGCCGATCCAGTCATGGCCCGGCCGCTCGGTGACGCCCACCAGCCGGGCCTTGTCCGAGGCCTGTACCGTCTCGATCAGCATCCGGCCCATCCGGCCCGAGCCCCCAGTCACCACGATCCCCGGCACATCGGTCATGTCTTGCCCTTTCCTAGCAGTCGGCCCCTCCTAGCGCGCCGGGCCCGCGCGTGCAAACGCGTGTGTTGCAAGGGGCGCGCGGGGCAGGTACACGGGCGGCTCGAAAGGATTCCCACCATGGCACGTTCGCGATTTGATACCGGCTCCGGCCCGTCCCAACGCCAGTTGCGCGTGGGCGAGTTGATCCGGCGTACCCTGTCCTCGGTTCTGGCCCAGGGCGATATCCACGACCCGGACCTGAACCGCATGTCGATCACCGTGGGCGAGGTCCGCACCTCGCCGGATCTCAAGGTGGCCACGGCCTATGTCCTGCCCCTTGGCGGGCATGGCGCGGAGGAGGCGCTGGCCTCTCTGCGGCGCAACCGCCATGAGCTGCGCCGGGCCGTGAGCAAGGAGCTGACGCTCAAGTTCTCGCCCGAGTTGCGGTTCCAGATCGACCAGACTTTTGACCGGATGGACGAGACGCGGCGCCTGCTCAATCAGGACCACGTGCGGCAGGATCTCGACAAATCCGTGGATGACGACGACGAGGCCTGAGCATGGGACGGCGGAAGAAAGGGCGCGCGGTTTCCGGCTGGCTGGTGATCGACAAGCCCGCGGGGATGAGCTCGAACGCGGTGGTCAACAAGGTCCGCTGGGCCTTTGACGCGCAAAAGGCGGGCCATGCGGGCACGCTGGATCCCGAGGCAACGGGCGTTCTCGCCATCGCCCTGGGCGAGGCCACGAAAACCGTGCCCTTCGTGACCGACGCCCTCAAGGCCTATGAGTTTACCGTGCGGCTGGGACAGGCCACCAATACGGATGATCAGGAGGGCGAAGTGATCGCGACCAGCGATGCGCGCCCTTCCGATGACGAGATCCGCGCAGCCCTGCCGGACTTCGAAGGCGACATCCTGCAGGTGCCACCGCAATTCTCCGCCGTGAAGATCGATGGCGAGCGCGCCTATGCAAGGGCCCGCGCCGGCGAAGAGATGGAGATCGCGGCCCGCCCGCTCTATGTCGACAGCCTGCGCTTTGTCGCTCGGCCCGATGCGGATCACGTCACGCTGGAGATGGTCTGCGGCAAGGGTGGCTACGTGCGCTCGGTCGCGCGGGATCTCGGCGCGGCGCTGGGATGCCACGGCCATGTGCGCGAATTGCGCCGGATCTGGTCCGGGCCCTTTGAAGTGACCGATGCCACGCCGCTCGACGCGATCGAGGCGCAGGCCAAGGACCCGGCGCTGGACGCCCATCTCATGCCGCTGGAAACCGGGCTCGCGGATCTGCCCGAGCTGCCCTGCACGCCCGAGGGCGCGACCCGCATGCGCAATGGCAACCCGGGCAGGGTCCGCGCTGCGGAGGCCGAATATGGCGACACCGCCTGGGCCTCCTATCAGGGGCAGGCGGTCGCCGTGGGCACCTACCGCGCGGGGGAGCTTCACCCCTCCCGTGTTTTCCTCCATGGTGCCTCCTGATGGAGAGTATTCTTCCCGATATCCCGGTCTGGCTCGCGGTGGCGCTGCTGAATGTCGGCGCGTTCTTCGCCTTCTGGATCGACAAGCGGCAGGCCGAGCAGAGCGGCACGCGCATCGCCGAGCGGCGTTTGCTGCTGCTGGCGGCCATCGGGGGCAGCCTCGGCGCGAAGATCGCCCAGATCACCCTGCGCCACAAAACCCGCAAGCAACCCTTCGGGCATATCCTGAACGGCATCCTTGTTGTGCATCTGGTGCTGCTGCTTCTGGTGCTGCGCTGAGCCGTCAGAATTTTCTGACAGATCGGGCAATTCGCCCTTTCACAGCCCCGTGACATTCGCAAGACTAGTGTAAGACGGCCCGTCAGAGGCCGCGCCCAATCCAACACGCATGCAAACGGGAGGTGCTCATGCGAGCCGCCATTATCCTATCCACCGCCCTTCTCGGGGCCAGTTCCGGCATGGCCATGGCCAGCGATGCCGACGGTTGCGCGGCCCTGCGCGACACGGTCTTCGCCGGGGGCTATGTGACCTCGGCCCGGGTCATGCCCGCGGGCGAGACCACGCCGGAATACTGCGAGGTCCGGGCCACCGCCCTGCCCGCGATCTCGATCGAGGTGCGCCTGCCGCTCGAAGGCTGGAACGGCAAGTATTACCAGGCGGGCTGCGGCGGGTTCTGCGGCATCCTCGGGCGGGCCGATGCGGGGTCGGGTTGGATCAACGCCATGCGCCCCGGGCTCGAGCGTGGCTATGCCACCGCAACCTCCGATAGCGGGCACCATGCGCTCTCGGTCGTGGACGCGGGCTGGGCCGACAACAACCCCCATGCAGAGCGCGACTGGGGCTATCGGTCGATTTCCGAAACCCACCGCGTGGCGCAGATCATGCTGGACGCTTTCTATGGCAGCGGCTCCGAGCAGGAGATCTTTCAGGGCTGCTCCACCGGCGGGCGCATGGCCCATATGGCCGCCCAGCGCTTCCCGGAGATGTTCGATGGCATCATCTCGGGCGCGCCTGCGATGAATTACACAGATTTAGTGCTGACCAAGATGGCTTACCTGATGCAGGCCAACACAGATGCCGAGGGGAACCAGATCCTGAAACCCGGTAAAGAGGCGCTGATCGGGGATGCGGTCATGGCCCAATGCGACGCGGTGGATGGCGCCGAGGACGGGGTGATCGCCGATCCGCGCGCCTGTTCCGTGGATCTGAACGCCCTGCAATGCAGCGGCGAGGATGACGGCACCTGCCTGACCGCACCGGAACTCGACGTGCTGGCAAAGTGGCGGCAGGGCCCGGTGAACGCCTCTGGCGAACAGCTTTATCCCGGCGGGATCCCCGAAGGCTCTGAGCCATTCTGGTGGCTTTGGCTGACCGGCAATGGCACGGGCGGTGGCAAGCTGGTCAACGCCTTCACCACGAATTTCGGATCCTACATGGCCTTTGACCAGGATCCCGGCCATGGCTGGAGCCCGGCGCAGTTCGATATCGAGACCGATCCGGGCCGCATGACCCGCTCCGCCGGGTTCTACAATGCGGACAACCCGGACCTGACGGCGTTTCGCGAGGCCGGGGGCAAGATGATCGTCTGGCATGGCTGGGCCGATGCCATCGTGACGCCCTACAAGACAGTGGACTGGTACGAAAAGGCCGCCGCTGCCGCGGGTGGCGAAGACATCCTCAAGGAGAATGTCGCGCTCTTTATGGTGCCGGGTCTGGACCATTGCGGAATCCTGCCGGGGCCGGGGGGAATCTCGCAGGCAGCGCTCGATCCGATGATGCCGCTGGAGGCCTGGTTGCAGGAGGGCACCGCCCCGACCAGCATCCGTGTTACAGAGTAAAACCCTGTGATTTCAGGGGGAAGGCGGCTTTCGGGCCGCCTTTCTTGATTGCAGTCAAAAATACTGACAGATCAAATATTAACAATTAGGGTAAACGGCGGCGGACTGTCGCCTGACCGTCATAAACGGGAACTACGCCTTCCGCCAGCGTGCGGCTGCCTCGCGCGCATCCACCAAAAGGGGAGAAGGTACTATGAAAGACATCGACACAACTGAATTGTCCTGGGACGAATGGGACGAATTGAAGGATCCCCGCCCGGAAGAGAATGATTTCGACGCCGTTGTCGAACGCGCCCTGTCGCGCCGCGGTTTTCTCGGCGGATTGCTGGTCATGGGCTCCGGCGCTGCGGCCATGGGCACCGGCCTGCTGAGCTCGACCTCCGCCCAGGCGATGAGCCCGAAATCCCGTTTCGCGTTCAAGCCGATCCCGATCCAGACGGATTACACCGTGCATGTGCCCGAGGGTTACACCTGGGACGTGCTGGTCAAATGGGGCGATCCGCTGTTCTCGGGCGTGGCCGAGTTTGACCACGCGGCCGGGGGGCTCGATGCCGAGAACACCGCCCGGGCCTTTGGCGAGAACACCGACGGGATGGAGCTCTTCCTGATCGGGGACAAGCAGGTCATCGCGGTCAACCACGAATACGCGAACACCAAGACCAACCTGCACAACCATGTGGATGGCAAGGCGGGCTCGGCCGAGGATGTGCTGAAGCTGCAGAACCTGCAGGCGATCACCGTCATGGAAGTGACCGAAGGCGAAGATGGCTGGTCTGTCGTCGTGGACAGCCCGTTCAACCGGCGTCTGACCCACAACTCGCCCATGCGGATCTCGGGTCCTGCGGCGGGCTCCGACCTGCTCAAGACTGACGCGGATCCGGAGGGCATTCTGTCTCTGGGGACCATGAACAACTGCGGTGCGGGCCGCACGCCTTGGGGCACGTATCTGACCTGCGAAGAGAATTTCAACGGCTATTTCGGCTCTTCGGATCCGGACTTCGAGCGCCCGGCGGATTTCGTGCGCTATGGCGTGAACCTCGAAGGCCGCTACGGCTACGAGAAGTTCGATGAGCGGTTCGACATCTCGAAGAACCCCAACGAGCCCCATCGTGCGGGTTGGATCGTGGAAATCGACCCGTCGGATGCGTCCTCCACCCCGGTGAAGCGCACCGCTCTGGGCCGGTTCAAGCATGAAAACGCCGCCTGCGCCGTGGCCCCCGATGGCCGTGTGGTCGTCTATATGGGCGATGATGAACGTGGGGAGTTCATGTACAAATACATCTCCAATGATGTGTATGTGCCGGGCGGGGATACCTCGACGCTGCTCGACGAAGGTCAGCTCTACGTGGCCAAGTTCAACGACGACGGCACCGGCATGTGGATCGCGCTGACGCCTGAGGCGACCGGCATGTCCGCAGTGGAAACCCTCGTCTACAGCCGCATGGCCGGTTCGGCCGTGGGTGCAACGACCATGGATCGTCCGGAATGGGTGGCCGTGAACCCGATCGCGGTCGAAGGCTATTGCTGCCTGACCAACAACCGCAACCGGGGCGTCAAGCCGAATGCCGGTGGCGACGACACCTCCGCCAACGGTCCGAACCCGCGGGACGCCAACAACTACGGCCAGATCGTGCGCTGGTATCCCGAGAATGACGACCACGCGTCGGACGGCTTCACCTGGGATCTCTATGTGATGGCGGGCAACCCGACCGTGCATGACGATGCCTATGCCGGGTCCGACAATGTCAACGAGGGCAACCTGTTCAACTCGCCGGACGGGATGCAGTTCGACAGCTCGGGCCTTGTCTGGATCCAGACCGATGGCAACGACAAGAACGAGGGCGACTTCGCGGGCATGGGCAACAACCAGATGCTCGCCGGGGATCCGGTGACCGGCCAGATCGAGCGCTTCCTGACGGGCCCGAAAGGCTCGGAAGTGACGGGGCTGACCTGGTCGGCGGACCGTCGCACCATGTTCGTGGGCATCCAGCACCCGGGTGGCTTCTTCCCGGGCAAGGAGGGCGACCTGCCGCGCTCGGCCATCGTGGCCATCAAGCGTGAGGATGGCGGCCTCGTAGGCTGAGCCAGCGAGGCGCTGAGCCTCGCCCCCAAGATCGCGGGCGCGTCGGGAGACCGGAGCGCCCGTTTCTTTTGCCCCTGCGCCCATGTCTGTCGGCGCGGCTGACAGATCGGCGTGGCGGGCGTTCTGCCCTAGGAAGATCGCGGCAAACTGCGTACACCACTGTCATGACAGAGCCCAACGCTTCCTCCGCTCCACTGACCCCTGCACAACGGGCAGACCGCCCCCTGACCGTCGTGATCGCGGCCTGCACTCGCCGCCGTCCGCGCATGCTGGAACGGCTGCTTGAGAGCTACACGGCCCTAGAAGTGCCTGAGGCCGTGACCCCCGTCTTTCTGGTGGTCGAGAACGATACAGAGGCCAGCAGCACTGCCGTGATCGACGCGTTTCAGGACCGCCTGCCCGGCCCTTTGCATGCGGCGCTGGAAACGGTTCCGGGGATCCCCATGGCGCGCAATCGCGGGCTCCACGAGGCAGCGGCCCTCGGCGCGGACCTGACGCTCTATGTGGATGACGACGAGACCGTCGCGCCGGACTGGCTGGTGGCACTGGTCGCGGCCTGGCGGGGAGGCTCGGCAGAGCTGATCGGCGGCCCCGTGCGCCTGACCCCGCCCGAAGAACAGCTGACCGGCCCGCAACGATCCGTCTATGACGGCATGGTCAAGCGGTTCGCGAGCAAGGAGAAACGCGCGGTCGACCGCATGACGAACGGACAGGTCGAGCGTGTCACCGTAGTGACCAATAACTGGCTCTGCGACATGCGGCTCTATCACGATCTTGGCCTGCGCTTTGACGAGGCGCTGCAATTTACCGGCGGTTCTGACACGCGTTTCTTCCGGGCGGCCCGGGAGCTGGGGGTCGAGACCGGCTGGGCCCCAGAGGCCATTGTCTATGAAACCGTTCCCCCCGAGCGTTTGACCCTGCCGTACCAGTTCGCCCGGGGCCGCGACCAGTCCGCCACCTCCTTTGGACAGAAGATAGCCGAGGGCAAATGGGGTGATGCGGTGATCAGCATCCTGATCCTCGTACCGCTGAAGACCCTGTCTTTGGGCTTGATCCTCCTGTCCCTGCCCGTCTCGCGCAATCAGGGGCTGGTCGCCTTGTTCCGGCAATCAGGATGGATCGTCGGACGCTTTTCGCGGCTCTTTGGTGGCCGTTCCAAGCTTTACAAAAAGACCACCGGGAGCTGACACCGCGCAGCCATGTGGCCCGGGCCAAAGGCTGGCAATCGGCATGATGTCGGCCCGTATCAGCGCGCGCAGGCGTGGATGCACTCCGCAGCCATGGGGAACGCGACTTTGCCCACGGTCGGCAGATCCATCAGACGGGTTGGGAGTTTTGGCGTTGCCCGAAAGGCGGCCCTGGTGAACGTGTAGGACATGCGGCCCTCAAGCGGTGCGGCCTCCCGCAACCCGCATAGGACATCCGCCTCTGTCAGGGGATACCGCCCCCACTCAGGAGGGGCCGCGCGACCATCGCCCGGATCCAGTGCAAGCCTCGCAGGGTGATGCCCAGGATGCGGGTAAGGATCAGCCCGGAATGTAGATGGCGCGGAAGTCGTTCACATTGGTATGGGTCGGCCCCGACACCACCAGCCCGCCGGCTTTTTCGAAGAAGCTGTAGGCGTCATGGCCTTCGAGATAGGGACGGGCCTCGGCCTTGTGCGCGGCCACCCGCGGCACCCAGATGACGCCTGCATTGTCCTCGGAGCCGTCGATGCCGTCCGTGTCACAGGACAGGGCTGACACCTCCTCAGGCGCGTGCAGGCCAAAGCTCAGCAGGCATTCGGAGTTCCGCCCGCCCTTGCCGTAGCTGCCCCGCACTGTGACCGTGGTCTCGCCCCCTGACAGGATTACCGCCGGGCCCTTGATCGGGTGGCCATGGGTGAGTGCCGCGCGCGCCACACCGGCCAGAACGATGCCCAGCTCGGCAGCCTCGCCCTCGAGCGCGTCGCCGAGGATCAGGGGCGCGACACCTTCGGCCCGGGCGACCTCGGCCGCCGCATCCAGCGCCATCTGGGGCGTAGCGATCATATGGCACTCGGCGGCGGCAAAGGCCGGATGGGTCGGATCCGGGGTCTCGGCGGCGGGGGTCTGCAGATAGGCCGCAACCGCATCCGACAGGTCCAGATGATAGCGCGCCGCGATCTCGCGCGCATCGCTGGCGGTGGTCGGGTCCGGCACGGTCGGACCCGAGGCGATGATCGCCGGGTCGTCGCCCGGCACGTCCGATATGGTCAGCGTCACGCAGCGCGCAGGCCAGGCGGCCACGGTCAGCCGCCCGCCCTTGATGCGACTGAGATGCTTGCGCAGGCAGTTCATCTCATCAATCGCCGCGCCGCAGGACAGGAGCGCCTTGTTTACCGCCTGTTTGTCCTCCAGCGTCAGCCCCTCGCCGGGGGCTGCCAGCAGGGCCGAGCCCCCGCCCGAGATCAGGCAGAGGGCAAGATCCCCTTCGCCGAGCCCCGAGACCAGATCGAGGATGCGCGCCGCCGCCGCCTGACCCGAGGCGTCCGGCACCGGGTGGCGCGCTTCGACGATCTCGATCCCCTCGGTGGGCAAGGCCGCGCCATAGGGCACGATCACGATCCCCTCGCAGGGGCCCCAGACGGCCTCGACCGCCTGAGCCATCTTGGCCGACGCCTTCCCGGCCCCGACCACGACCACGCGGCCCGTCGGTTTTTCCGGCAAGAATTTCGGCACCGCGACGGCCGGATCCGCAGCGGCCACCGCCGCCCGGAACAGGCTATTGAGAAAGGCTTCGGCGTTGGGGGTCATATCTCTTGTCCATCCATCTTGCGGAATCGTTGGATCAGGCTTGATGTGTCCCAGCGCCCGCCGCCCAGCTGCTGGACCTCGGCATAGAACTGGTCGACCAGCGCGGCCACCGGCAGCGAAACGCCCATCGCCTTGGCCTGATCCAGCGCGATCCCCAGATCCTTGCGCATCCAGTCGACGGCAAAGCCATGCTCGAACTCGTTGTCGATCATCGTCTCGTGCCGATTGGCCAGCTGCCAGGAGCCGCCCGCGCCCTGGCTGACAAGCTGCGCGACCTTCTTGGCATCGAGCCCGGCCTTCATGGCAAAGAACATCCCCTCGGAAACCGCCTGCACCAGCCCCGCGATGCAGAGCTGGTTGACCATCTTCACAAGCTGGCCCGCGCCGGCCTCGCCAAAGAGATCCGTCGCCTTGGCATAGCTGTCCATGACCGGCTTGGCGCGGGCGTAATCATCTTCGGAGCCGCCGCACATGATCGCAAGCTGGCCGTTCTCGGCCCCCGCCTGCCCGCCGGACACCGGACCATCCACGAAGCCCACGCCCTTCTCGGCGGCGGCCGCCGCGATCTCGCGCGCCACCTCGGCCGATGCGGTCGTGTGATCCACGAGGACCGCACCGGAGCCGAGCGCGGCCAGAGCGCCGTCTTCGCCGAAGACCACCGAGCGCAGATCGTCGTCATTGCCGACGCAGGTCATCACGAAGTCGCAGCCCTCGGCCGCGGCACGCGGGGTCAGACCGTGGCTGCCGCCATGCTCGGCCACCCAGGCCTCCGCCTTGGCGGTGGTGCGGTTATAGACGACGACCTCATACCCCGCCGCCTTGAGATGCCCCGCCATCGGGTAGCCCATCACGCCGAGCCCGAGAAACGCCACTTTCGCCATCTGTCTTCTCCCTTGAGTTCCGGCCACCCGCCGGTATTGTCAGACAATCTCTAGCCAACCCGAGCGCCGGGGGCCAGAGCCGAGTGTCCATTCGCCGATCCAAAGCTTAGCCCGAGGCAGCCCATGTTCGAGCCCATCGCACAAACCCCGCGCTACCGGCTGGTGGCGCAGGCCATCGCCGAGAAGATCCGCCAGGGGGCATTTCCCGCAGGCGAGAAACTGCCGCCGGACCGGGTGCTGGTGGATGAGCTCGGCGTCAGTCGCGCAACCCTGCGCGAAGCCCTGATCGCCTTGGAGGTAAAGGGGTATATCGAGACGCGCTTTGGCTCTGGCGCCTATGTTCTGGGCCCGCCCGACGCCGAGGACAGCGTCCCGCTCGCACCGGATCAGGCCACCGCCGCGCTGGTGCCGGTGGTTCCGGTCACCGGGCCGTTCGAGGCGCTGGAGGCGCGCCGTCTGATTGAGGGGGAGCTGGCCGCGCTGGCCGCCCATGCCATCACACCCTCGGCGCTCGACACGCTCTGGGGCTGCCTGCAGGCGCTTGAAGCCTCGGAACCCAATTGGGATCCGGAGGCTGATTCCCGCTTTCACGAGGTGATCGCCGAGGCGGCGGGCAATGCGGTGCTCGGGCAACTGGCCGCGCAGTTCTGGGCCGATCAGGAGGCAAACCCGCTCTGGGCAGCGATCCAGACCGCCGTCGAGGACAGCAATCGCCGCCCGCAGCTTGTGGCCGAACACGAGGCGATCATCGAGGCCCTGACCGAAGGGGATGCGGAAGCCGCGCGCACGGCCATGCACGCCCATCTCGACAGTTTTGCGCGCACCTTGCTCGCCCAGTGGGACGCCCCCGAACGCGGCAGCGCCGAGGCCGCGCCCCATGCGCGGCTGCGCGACACGCTGGGCGCGGAGCGTCGGGTCTAGCCCTTGGCCTCGCGCGCTGGTGCATAGGCAGCCTGATACTCGCGCAGGATCGAAACGAACCCGTCATTGACCGGAAAGCCGAGCGCCTCGGCGGTGTCGGTGACAAAGGCCTCGGGCCAGCTCTGCACGATCCGGGCAATGGTCGGATCCGGGTCATGGGAGACGAGCGCCCGCGCAGCAGGCCCTGCCTCGGACTCGAGCGCCGCGAGCATCTCGCCTACGGATACGCAGATCCCCCGCAGGTTCAGCACCGGGTGGGGCGCGATCTGCGCCCACGGCAACGCGGCGGCATGGGCCAGCCCGGCCACAGTGACATCCGGCGAGGCGATCCAGACCTTGGTGTCATCGGGCACCGGGCAATTGGCGGCCTGCCCGGCCAGAGGCTCTCGCAGGATGCCGGACAGAAACCCCGAGGCCGCCGCATTGGGCAGGCCCGGTCGGATCGAGACCGTGGGCAGCCGCAAGGAGGTGCCCCGCAGGAACCCTTTGCGGCTGTAATCCGCGAGCAGAAGCTCGGTCATCGCCTTTTGCGTGCCATAGCTTGAGGCCGGGCGCAGGCCGAACTCTTCGGGGACCACGTCCGGGAAGGGCGGGCCATAGACCGCCAGCGAGGAGGCAAAGATGACCCGGGGCTGTGTCCCGCCAGCTCGCAGCGCCTCGAAGAGCGCGCGCGAGGCGTCGAGATTGACCGCGTAGCCGGTGTCGAATTCGGCCTCTGCCTGCCCGGAGACCACCGCGGCCAGGTGAAAGACCAGATCCGGCTTGAGCCCGGCCAGCGCTTCGGCGGTGCCTGGCGCGCCCAGATCCGCCGCGTGGGACGTGCAAGACACCCCCGCAACCGGCGCGGGCGCGGCCCGGTCCACAAGCACAAGCTCCGTGGTGCCGGGCACTGCCCCCGCTGCGATCTGCGCGCTCAGTTTCGCGCCGAGCATGCCCGCCGCGCCGATGATCATGACCCGCATGAGACGTCCCTCCCCTGACGCCCCCCGATCAACCGGGGAGCTGTGTCTTGCGCAGGTAGGGCAGAACCGCCTCGAAGTCGCCAAATTTCGCTTTGGCATCCTCATTGCTGACGGTGGGCGGGATGATCACGTCCTGCCCGGTGACCCAGTTCGCCGGGGTGGCGACCCCGTGCCCCATGGAGGTCTGCAGCGCGTCGAGCGCCCGGACGATCTCGCCGAAGTTCCGGCCCACGGTCATCGGATAGGTCATGGACAGCTTGAGCTGCTTGTCCGGCCCGATGATGAAGACCGAGCGCACGGTCGCGCTGTCGGCCGGGGTGCGGCCATCGGGCAGGTAGGCCTCGGCGGGCAGCATGTCGAAGGCCTTGGAGACCTCGAGCCCGGTATCCGCGATGATCGGGAAGGTGACGGTCGCGCCGCCGACCTGTTCGATGTCGCCAATCCATTTCTTGTGGTCATCCACACCGTCCACAGAGACGCCGATCACCTTGGTGCCGCGCTTCTCCCATTCCTCGGCGAGCTGGGCGACCGCGCCGAACTCGGTGGTACAAACCGGGGTGAAATCCTTGGGATGGCTGAACAAGATCGCCCAGCTGTCGCCGATCCAGTCGTGGAAGGTGATCTCGCCGATATTGGTTTGGGCGGTGAAATTCGGGACGGTGTCGTTGATGCGCAAACCCATCTGGGAGGCTCCTTTGGCAGCAGGTATCGCGCCAGAGAGTATGCAGTGCGCGACCCGGATGGTAGAGGCTGCGGCGCTTTTTTGACAAGCTTGGGGGGGCTCGGGATGCCCCGACCGGGTCCGGGGGAGCGAGCCGGTGACGCCGCCCCTGACAGGGCGGCGCGGACGCGCATCGCTCCGGGAGCGGCGCCTGTTTTCGGCCGTCGTGCCTGCGCGGCTGCACCTCGGGCCCAAGAGAAGTCCGGGGCCGCGGGGCGGGCTTGCGGGTGCTTCAGCACCCGCCACCGTGCCACCGATCTCAGCCTGCGATCAGCTCGGATTGGGCCACGATGACCTCGGCCTGCTTGATCGAGGCAATATCCACCAGACGGCCCTTATACACCGTGGCGCCTTCGCCATTGGCCTTGGCCTGCTCCATCGCGGCGAGGATCTCGCGCGCCTCGGCGACGGCTTCCTCGGACGGGGTGAAGACCTCGTTGGCAATCGCCACCTGTTTGGGGTGGATCGCCCATTTGCCGACCATGCCCAGTGTGGCGGAACGGCGTGCCTGGGCGCGGAAGCCCTCGTCATCCGAGAAATCGCCGAACGGCCCGTCCACGGGCAGCACCCCATGGGTTCGGCACGCAGCCACGATGGCGGCCTGGGCCCAGTGCCAGGGATCCGACCAGTACTTCTCGCCCTCGCGATACATGTAGTAGTTTTCCTGCGTCCCGCCGATGCCCGTCGTCTGCATCCCCATGGAGGCCGCGAAGTCCGCCGCCCCGAGGCTCATCGCCTGCAGGCGTGGCGAGGATGCGGCAATCGCCTCTACATGGGCGATGCCCGCCGCGCTTTCGATGATCACCTCGAAGCTGATCGGCTTGGTGCGCCCCTTGGCCGCCTCGATGGCCGTGACCAGTGCGTCCACCGCATAGATATCCTCGGCGCAGCCCACTTTCGGGATCATGATCTGATCGATCCGGTCGCCAGCCTCTTCGAGCAGTTCGACCACATCCCGGTACCAGAACGGGGTATCGAGGCTGTTGATCCGGACGCTGAGATACTTGCTGTTCCAGTCGATATCGTTGATCGCTTCGATGATGTTCTTGCGCGCCTGAGGCTTGTCATCGGGAGCCACGGAATCCTCGAGATCGAGGTTGATCACATCCGCTGCACTCGCGGCCATCTTCTCGAAGATCGCGGGGCGCGAGCCCGGGCCGAACAATTGGCAGCGGTTGGGACGGGCCGGGGCCTGCGGCTGGAGGCGGAAGGACATGGAGGCGCTCCTCTGAACTTATATTACGTATTGCGTTGCTGGCGGGATAGATTATTGCGCGCGACCTCGCAAGCGAATTATGCGCGCGCAGCAATGCAGGCGCGGCACAGGCCGGTTCTCCAAAGGGTTGGGGGCTCAGGATCCGCCGGAGGCGCCCTTGGCCCGGGCGGCGGCGGCATCGAAGCCCGCCTCCAGCATCAACCGGTCCGACGCAGATTCGATCCGCGTCTCGATCTCGGCCATGAACGGCTCAAGCGCCAGATCCGCGCCCAGCGGCTCGAGGAACTCGACCACCGCGAGGCCCGGCTTGCGCAGGACCGCTGAGCGGGGCCAGAAGACGCCCACATTCGTGGCCGCAGGCACGCAGCGCTGGTCCAGCGCCGTATAGAGCGCGCCAACGCCCACCTTATAGGGTTTGTCCGCATCCACCGCGACCCGGGTGCCTTGCGGGTAGATCACAAGCTGCCCCTTGGGCGCGTTCGGGTCGGTGACCCCGGCCACCATATCCTGCACGGCGCGCCCGCGCTTGCCCCGGTCCACGAAGACGCACCCCACGCGGTAGGCGTAGTAGCCCAGCATGGGCGCGCGGCGGAGCTCTTTCTTGGCGATGAAGCGCGGCGCATCGATCACGCTGCAGATCATGATGATGTCAAAGAAGCTCTGATGCTTCGAGGCGATGATCACTTCGCCCTTCGGCACCTCACCCCGGATCTCGGATTTCAGCCCGATCATCCACGCGGCCGACCAGCGCACATAGCGGCAATAGGTGCGGATCCCCGCATAGGCTGCGCTGCGGCGGAACATGGCCGCAGGCGTGAACCAGATGAACAATACCACCATGGCCAAGTACATCTGGAAATTGAAGAACAGCGAACGGAGATATTGCATCAGGCCAACTTTCTAAGCATGCGCAGCGCGGCGATGCGCGTGGCGATATAGGCGAGCAGGGCGGCAAAGATCGGGACGAGCGCGGGCAGCAGCCAGCTTGCCCCGCTAAACCCGAGCCCCGACAGCAGCGTCGTCTCCGCCGCGTCCCGCGGCAGGAGCACCAGTGCAAGCACCGCAAGGACCGTGCCCAGCACCGCCCCAAGGATGGCGCGCAGGGTAAAGCGCCGTGTGAAGGCGCGCGCGATATAGATATCCTGCGCGCCCACCAGCCGCAGCACCGTGATGACCTGCCCATTCGCCGCCAGCGCCGCATGGGCCGCCAGCGTGATCATCGCCGACATGGCCACCCCGATCAGCAGGGCCGAGATCACCGCAAGCCCCCGCAGCCGGTCCGCGCCCTCGATCAGCGGGCGCCGCCAGCGGGAATGGTCGTCGAGCACCGCGCCCGGGGCCTCTCCCGCGAGCCGCAGGCGCAGGTTCACCGGGTCATACCCGTCGGCGGTTTCCACCAGCTCGATCAGGCGCGGCAGGGTGAGTGTGTCCAGCGGCAGGTCCGGCCCGAACCAGGGCGCCAGCAGGGCCTGTTGCTCGGCGCGGTCCAAGGCGCGGGCCGACGCCACACCGGGGGTCGTTGCCAGCACCTCGAGCACCGCGCGGGTCTGGGCCTCGACCTGCCCCGCCGGGGCCGAGATCCGCACGGTCGCCGTGCGCGACAGGGCCTCGGACCAGCGATCCGCCAACCCGCCTGCGGCGACCGAAAGGGCCAGTGCGAAGACCGCGAGAAAGGCCATGGCCCCGGCGGTCAGCACCGTCAGCTGCGCCGTGAAGCCCGTGGGCGGGACCACGTCATTGGCCGAGAGCGAGATCTCGGTGGCAGGGGCGGTCGGGCTGGTCACAGGTCGCTCCCCGCCTGTTGCAGGCGTCCCCCCGCGAGGCGCAGCACCCGCGTCGTAGTCATGGTCTTGGCATGGCGGATCAGCGCGAGGTCATGGGTCGCCAGAAGGATGGCCTTGCCCATGCGGTTGAGCTCGACCAGCAGGGTGAGCAGGCGCTGGGACATCTCCCAGTCGATATTGCCCGTAGGCTCGTCGGCGAGGATCACATCCGGATCCATCATCACCGCGCGGGCCAGCGCTGCCCGCTGCCGCTCACCGCCCGACAGCTCGGGCGGGGTGGCGCCTGCGCGCTCGGACAGGCCCACCCAGCTCAGCAGTTCTGCCAGATCGGTGTCCGGCACCGCGCGCCCGGCCACCGAGAGCGGCAGCGCGATGTTTTCGGCCACGGTCAGGTGGTCCAGAAACCGGCAATCCTGATGCACGACCCCGATCCGCTGACGTGTTCTGGCGATCTCATCCCGACCAAGCCCGGCCCCAGGCGCTCCAAACAGCGACACCGAACCCTCATCCGGAGCCAGATCCAGGTAGCACAGCTTGATCAGCGTGGTCTTGCCGGCCCCCGATGGCCCGGTCAGGAAATAGAACTCCCCGGGCTGGACATGCAGCTGCGCCGCGCTGAACAGAAGACGGTCTCCATAGCGGAACGCCACATTGTCCAGATCGATCATGAATGGGGGTCCCTCTGCTGCTGCCCTCCTGTAGCGCATGTGTCTTGGCAGTTGCAATTGCGCGCCGTGACCGCGATCATGTCACGCGCATCCCAGGGGCCGTTGCGCACCTGCGGGGCCGGAACCCGATAAGAATACTGGGCAGATCCAAAAACGGTGGACCGAGCATGCGACTGACCTGTCCGAATTGTCAGGCACAGTATGAAGTTGACGACGCGGCGATCCCCGCGCGCGGGCGCGATGTGCAGTGTTCGAGCTGCGGCCACGGCTGGTTTCAGCACTCCACAGGCGCGGGCGATACGACTGAGTCCGCGGTCGAGACGGCCCCGACCGCCGTCGAGTCGCCCAGGATGCAGGACGCATCACCCGCCATCACCGACGCAGCTGGGGATGAGGGCGATTTTCCGCCGGTCCCCGCGCAGGTATCGCCCAAGCGCGAGCTGGACCCCGCTATTGCGGACATCCTGCGCGCCGAAGCTGAGCGCGAGGCACGCCAGCGCCGCAAGGAGGCCGCCGCCCTCGTCGAGACCCAGCAGGAATTTGCCCTCACCGACAGCGCGCCGGAGCCCTCCGGGATGGAGGGGTTCGCATTCGGCCCCCCCATGGCGGCCGCCGCGACGGACCGGGAGGTTGAGGCCCCCTCGGAACCGGCAGAGCCGCGCCGGACCCAGGTGGCCCGCAAGGACCTCCTGCCGGATATCGAGGATATCAACTCGAGCCTGCGGGCCGGGCCGCTGGACAGCACGGATCCGACCCGGATGATGACCCCCGAACAGGCGCAGGAGCATCGCAGCCATGGACGGGGCTTTAGGCTGGGCTTCTCGGTGGTGCTGATCTGCGCGACGGCGGCGCTGCTGGTCTATGCCTACGCGCCCCTGCTTGCGCAGCGCTTTCCGCAGTTTCAGCCGGAATTGACCAGCTATGTGGCGGCCATGAATGGTCTGCGCGAGACCGTGCATGGCTGGCTCGAAGAGGCTGTGACGCGCGCCACTGAGCTGATCGCCAAGCTGACCTCCTGACGCCATGGGCGCGGCGGTGCGGGTCCGCGCGGTCCTGTCAGGGACCGCGCCATGGCGCGACCTCTGTCCTCCGGATCCAGCCACCACTGCCCTCGTGCAACGCTGAAACCGGATCGCGGCAAGCGGATCGCGTAGCGCGGTCCCTGACAGGACCGCGCGGACCCGCGTCTCAGAACCGGTCGAGCAGGCGTTTGAGGTAATCGAGCTCCGCATCCGGGCGTTCCTGCTCGCCGGAGCGGCGGCGGATCTCATCCAACAGCTCCTGCGCGCGGCGATAGCGGTCCTCGCCCTGCAGCAGGTTCTCGTCGGTCCCGAGACGACCCTGATTGCCATTGTCGCGACCCAGCGGGTCGCGCTGCTGGTTCGGGGACTGGCTGTTGGCCTGCCCCTGCTGCCCTCCGGGCTGCTGTTGTTGTTGCTGCTGGGCCATTTGCTCGCCGAGATTTTCCATCCCCTCGCGGATCGCATCCATGGCGTCGGACTGGTTGTCCAGCGCCTCGGCCAGATCGCCCTGATCCAACGCGTTGGCCGCGTCATCCATGCTGCGCCCGGCCCGGTCCAGCGCGTCGCGCGCGGCATCGCCGAGCTCGGTCCCGGCCCCCGGCAGGTTCTGGGCCTGCTGGTCGAGAATATCACCCAGCTGGTCCTGCCGGCGCGCCAGCGTATCCGCATCGGGCATCCCCTGCCCATTCTGGGCCTGCCCCTGGCCTTGGCCAGGCTGCTGCCCGCCGGACTGTCCCTGGCCCTGACCCTGTTGCTGGCCTTGCCCGAACTGCTGGCCCTGTTGCCCTTGCTGGCCCTGGCCCGGCTGCTGCCCCGGTTGTTGGCCCTGTTGCTGCCCCTGCTGCTGACCTTGTTGCTGGCCCTGCTGTTGCCCCTGTTGCTGACCTTGCTGGTTCTGCAGATCGCGGAACGCCTCATCGGCCAGATCCTGCTGCTGGCGCAGGGTCTCCTGCAGGCCTTCCATGGCCTGATCACCCGGGCTCTGTTGACCCTGCTGCCCCTCGGCCATTTGCATGTTCTGCATCATCTGCATCATCTGATCGAGCAGCGCCTGCGCCTCGTCCATGCGGCCCTGCTCCATCAGCTCCTGCAGCTGGTCGAGCATATCCTGCAGCTGATCGCCGGTGATCTCCTGCATCTCGCCCTGGTTCTCGGCCTGCTGCTGTTGCTGGCCGTTCTCCTGATCGCGCTGAAACTGCTCGGCCATTTCCTGCATCATCTGCTGCATGGCATCGCGCAGTTCCTGCATCAGCTCGGCGATTTCCTCGTCCGTGGCGCCATCGCGCATGGCCTCGGACAAACGCTCCTGCGCGCGCCGCAACCGTTCGGCGGCATTGGCCAGATCCCCTTCCTCGAATTGCAGCGCGGCATTCCAGAGCGCTTCGGCCACCTCCTCCTGCAGGGTCGGCGTCACCTCGGTCTCGATCCCGACGATGAGCTGCGAAAGGGCCGTGCGCAGCATCAGATAGGCGGTGTCGTTGTTGATGAACCCCTCAGGCCGGTGGCTGACCGCGCGCAGAAGCTGGCTCACCCGGACCGCGTTCTCGCGGGTCCAGAGCAGATCGCGCCGCTGTTCAATGATTGCCTGCGCCATCGGGTCGAAGAAGCGCCGCCCCGGCAGCACCAGCTCGAACGGCTCGGCCACGCCCTCCTGGCCGAGGTCATCCTCGGCGGTGAAGGTCAGGGTCACGGGCAGGTTGGCCCAGGGATGCTCGGAAAAGTTGTCGACCAGCACCTCGGAAAACTCGGCCCGGTCGCCGGAGATCGACATGGGGATATCGACAATGATCGTCTCGCGCGGCTCGGGCGCTGGGACGAGCCCAAAGCGCCGGTCCACATTGCCGAGATCCAGCGCGATCTGCGCCGACCCGCCCACAACCGCGTAGTCATCGCTGGCGGCAAAGGGCAATTCCATCTCGCCCATGACCGTGCGGGTCACCGGGCCGTCCACCGCGATCACCGGCGGCGCGTCGACCAACACGGTGAAGTCCCAGCTGCGCCCGGTCTCGCCCTCGATAGCCAGAGTGCCGTCCCGGGCGACGATCACTTCCTGCGCGATGTCGCCCGAGGGCTCCGCTGGCGCCTCGGACACGGTCTCGCGCACGCTCAGCTCGCCATCCAGCGCATAGAGGCGCAAGGTCACCCGGCTGCCCTCGGGCACGGTCAACGCCGCCTGATCCAGATCGTTCAGATAAAGGCTCGGCTTGCCGGTATAAGCTGGCGGCTCGATCCAGCCTTCCCAGGCCGGGCCTGTGGCCAGGGCCTGCCCGCCTGTTGCCGCGCCTTCAAGCTCGCGCACCTGTCCCAGACCGCCAAAGAGCAGCGCCACCGCCATAGCCGTGGCCCCCACATAGCGCAAGGCATAGGGGTCGCGATCCGCAAGACGCAGATCGGGCAGAACCGCCCGCGCGCCCCGGGCCTTTTCGGCGATGCGCCTCAAATGGGCGTTCCAGACCGCGCGGGAGCCTTCATCCTCGGCCCCGATCGCCTGCAGGTCGCGCAGGGTCTCGATCGGGCGCCCCGGAACCGTGCGGTCCAGCCGGGCTTCGGCATCCGCACGGCTGGGCATGCGGAACTGGCGGATCCCCAACCATGCGGTCGCGCCCGCGCCGAGCACCAACAGGACCGTGACGGACCAGATCACCTCGAGCGGCAGGGCCAGCCCGGCGCCAAAGATCATCACCACAAGGCTCAGCGCCAGCACGCACCAGAGCGGCCAGAAGGCCCGCACAAACCGCTCGGCGGTCATGCCGATCTGGGTCAGCCGCCGGGGCCAGACGAGCTGGCGCAGGGCGGCATCCTTGTTCTGGATAAAGTCCTCGTCAGGTCGCGGGCTGCGCGTGTCTGGCATCGGTCATTCCTGATGGGCCGGGACGGGAGTATCCTCTAGCCATTCGGGAATGGTATCGCGATTTATGATTTCGTCAAAGCTGGGGCGCTGTCGAATGACAGCGAATTGATCCCCATGGACCAGCACCTCGGGGATCAACGGCCTTGTATTGTACTCTGACGACATGACCGCGCCATAGGCACCCGCCGAACGGAACGCCACCAGATCGCCCTCGGAAATGGGCGGCATCTCGCGCCCCTTGGCGAAGGTGTCGCCGCTCTCGCAGACGGGGCCGACGATGTCATAGGGCGTCGGGACCACGCCCGGGGCGGGTTCGCGCACCGGGATGATATCGTGATACGCGCCATACATGGAGGGCCGGATCAGGTCATTCATCGCCCCGTCGAGGATCAGGAATTCCCGATCCTCGCCCTGCTTGATGTAGATCGCCCGCGACACCATCAGACCCGCATTGCCGGAGATCAGCCGCCCGGGTTCGATCTCGATCTCGCAGCCCAGATCGCCCACGGTCCTTTGGATCAAGGCGCCGTAATCGTTCGGAAGGGGCGGCGCCTCGTTCGAGCGTGCATAGGGAATGCCCAGACCGCCGCCCAGATCGAGCCGCCGGATGTCATGCCCATCGGCACGCAGGGCGCGGGTCAGCTCGGCCACCTTGAGATAGGCCGCCTCGAACGGGGCGAGCTCGGTCAGCTGGCTGCCGATATGCACATCGATGCCGATGACGTCGATCCCCGGCAGGGACGCGGCCTCGGCATAGATCTCGCGCGCCCGCGAAATCGGCACGCCGAACTTGTTCTCGGATTTGCCCGTGGCGATCTTCTCATGGGTCTTGGCGTCCACATCCGGGTTCACCCGGAGGGTGATCGGCGCTTTCGTGCCGAGGCTCACCGCGACCTCGCTCAGGGCGCGCATCTCGGGCTCGGATTCCACGTTGAACTGGCGAATCCCGCCGATCAGCGCGTCGCGCATCTCCTCACGGGTCTTGCCCACGCCGGAGAACACGATCCGATCACCCGGCACACCCGCAGCCTTGGCCCGCGCGTATTCCCCGCCCGAGACCACATCCATCCCCGCACCGAGCCCGGCCAGCACCTTGAGGATCGCCTGGTTCGAGTTCGACTTCATCGCGAAGCAGACCAGATGCGGACCCCAGTCCAGCGCCTCGTCAAAGAGCCGGAAATGCCGGGTCAGGGTCGCCGTGGAATAGACGTAGAACGGCGTGCCCACCGCATCGGCAATGGCCGACACGGGCACGTCCTCGGCATAAAGCTGGCCGTCACGATAGAGAAAGTGGTCCATGGGGCGATTCCTCAGGGGCGTAAAGCTGCGCGGGCGGGCATAGCAGACCGGCCCGGAATTGCAATTTCAGGGGATCCGCGGATCAGCGCGCCCGCAACGGCCCGCCGCGCAGGAAAAGATAGAGCGGCAATCCGCAGGACACCCCGATGCAGAAGGTCGCCGGCACCGCCAGAAGGGCAATCCAGTTCTTGCGCATGACGGTCTCGGAGATCACGAAAACCGTCAGGGCGATCGCCGCAATCGTCAGATCCCAGGTCAGCCCGGTGGTGGAGTTGTTCACATACCACGCGTCGATCAGCCCCGAGAGCCCCGTGCCCGTCTCCTGCATATAGGTGACGAAATAATACATCGGGTGGATCGCGCCCCAGATGGCCAGCGCGAGATAGAGCCAACGCAGCAAAGACATCAGAACCGGGCCTTCACACCTGCCGAGGCTGTCCCCGAAATGGTCACCCCGGGTTCGGGGCGGTCATCGGCGGGCGGGGCCGAGGGCGCGCCATCCACACCGCAGGCGGTCAGCAGGCCGAGGGCCGCGAGGATCCAGAGCGGTCTCATAGTCCGACCCCCACACGGGCCCGGCCCAGGCTGACCCCGACCGAGGGCGAGACGCGGACGCCGTCCGATCCCACGCTCACGCCCGCGCCGACGCGTGGGTCCGATACGTTGCACGCCGCCAGAACGAGGCACAGGGCCCCGAGGCCCAGAGTTTTGCGCAGGCTCATCCCAAAATCTCCTTCCAGCGCGCGATCTGCGCGCGGACCTGAACCGGCGCCGTGCCGCCATAGCTGGTGCGGCTGGCCACCGAGTTATGCACGCCGAGCACATCGAACACCGCCTCGGTGATCTCGCCATGGACCGATTGCATGTCCGCGAGGCTCAGATCCGGCAGATCACACCCCTGATCCTCGGCCATGGCGACCAGCGTGCCTGTCACATGATGTGCATCGCGGAAGGGCAAGTTCAACTCCCGCACCAGCCAATCGGCAAGATCCGTCGCGGTGGAGAAGCCGCTGGCCGCCGCCGCCTCGAGGCTGTCACGGTTCGCGGTCATGTCGCCGACCATGCCGGTCATGGCCGCCAGCGCCAGCATCAGCGTGTCGGCGGCATCAAAGACCTGCTCCTTGTCTTCCTGCATATCCTTGGAATAGGCGAGCGGCAGCCCCTTCATCACCGTCAGAAGCGCCACATTCGCCCCGACGATCCGGCCAATCTTGGCCCGGATCAGCTCAGCCGCATCCGGGTTCTTCTTCTGCGGCATGATCGAGGAGCCGGTGGAGAACCGGTCCGACAGCGCCACGAAGCGGAATTGCGCGGAGGACCAGATCACCAGCTCTTCGGCCATCCGGCTCAGATGCATGGCGCAGATGCTCGCCGTACTCAGGAATTCCAGCGCGAAGTCCCGGTCCGAGACCGCGTCCAGCGAATTGGCCGCCGGGCGGTCAAAGCCGAGCGCAGCCGCCGTCGCCTCCCGGTCGATCGGGAAGGAGGTCCCGGCCAGGGCCGCGGCCCCCAGCGGGCATTCGTTCATCCGCGCCCGGGCATCGCGCACCCGGCTCAGGTCCCGGGCGAACATCTCCACATAGGCCATCATGTGATGGCCCCAGGTCACCGGCTGCGCGGTCTGCAGATGGGTGAAGCCCGGCATCACCCAGTCGGCCCCGGCCTCGGCCTGGGCCAGAAGGGCGCGCATCAGCGCCTCGAGCCCCTGCTCCGCCGCGTCGAACTGGTCCCGCACCCAGAGCTTGAAATCCGTCGCCACCTGATCGTTGCGCGAGCGCCCCGTATGGAGCCGCCCCGCGGGCTCGCCGATCAGCTCCTTGAGCCGGGCCTCCACGTTCATGTGGATGTCCTCCAGCGCAGCCGAGAAGGCGAACGCGCCTGTTTCGATCTCTGACAAGACCGTGAGGAGGCCTTCCCGGATCGTCTCCACGTCCTTACTGCTGAGGATACCCTGTTGGGCAAGCATGGCCGCATGGGCGCGGGAGCCGTCGATATCCTGCCGCGCCAACCGCTGATCGAAGGAGATCGAGGCGTTGATCGCCTCCATGATCGCATCCGGTCCCGCGGCGAAGCGGCCGCCCCACATGGCGTTGGATTTGGTGTCGGACATGGCTCGGCCCCGTGAAGCAAAGAGAAGGAAGACATATGCGCTGGATCGCGTTCGCCGTCCTATATCTGGGCGCCGCCCTTGGTGCAAATGCCGACACGGGCCAGCCCGTCCTCCGCGACATCCCGGCGCTCGAGGCGCTGCGCGAGGGCGAGATGATCAAGCTGCGCTTTCACGAGACCGCCCAGCCGAGCTCGGACCTGCCCTTCGTGCTGGATGACGAGAGCCAGTCGAGCCTGGCGGCCTATGAGGGCAAGATCGTCGTACTGAACTTCTGGGCCACCTGGTGCGGCCCCTGCAAGAAAGAGATGCCCGGGCTGGACCGGCTGAACACCTCCATGGGGGGTGAGGATTTCGCCGTGGTGACCCTGGCCACGGGGCGCAACTCGGTGACCGGCATCAAGCGGTTCTTTGGCGAGGCAGAGGTCGCCTCCCTGCCCGAGTATCGTGACATCAAGCAGGGAATCGCCGATGCGATGTCCGTGCCCGGCCTGCCGACGACGGTGATTCTGGACCGCGACGGAACCGAGATCGCCCGGCTGGTCGGGGCCGCCGAATGGGACACCCCGTCGGCCAAGGCGATCCTTACCCGGCTGATCGACGAACAGCCGGGCAGCTAGCGCGCCGCCCCCCCAAGGGCCGCCACGCGGGCATGCCGGGGGCAGGAGATGAGGTGGTCATTCACCATGCCCACCGCCTGCATGAAGGCATAAACGATCGTCGGCCCGCAAAACTTGAAGCCCCGCGCCTTGAGGTCTTTGGACAATGCCTTGGAGATATCGGTCGAGCCGGGGACCTCGGACAGGCTGGTGCACTGGTTCTGGATCGGGCTGTCTGCGACGAAACCCCAGAGGTAGGGTGAGAACCCCTGTTTTTCCTCGATCTCCAGATAGGCGCGGGCATTGCCGATGGTCGCCTCGATCTTGCCGCGATGGCGCACAATCCCGGGGTCCTGCAACAGGCGCGCCACCTCGGCATCGCCCCAACCCGCGATGATCGCGGGGTCGAAACCGGCAAAGGCGCTGCGAAACCCCTCGCGCTTGCGCAGGATGGTGATCCAGCTCAGCCCGGCCTGAAACGCCTCGAGGGTGAGTTTCTCGAACAGGGCGTGGGGATCGCGCTCCGGCACACCCCATTCGGTGTCGTGATAGGCCACGTAGAGCGGGTCATCACCACACCAGTCGCATCGGGTTTCGGTCATCGGGGCCTCCAATCGCGGCATTTGAGTCCAATTTAGAACAAAGCAGGAAGATTCATGACGAATTAAGGGTTCTCGCGCAATGGTGGCCTCGTAACGAATGGAGCTGTCCCATGCCGCCGAAGCGCCCTGCCAAATCCGCTGGTCCCAATCAGAAGAACCCTCTCTCCGAGGCCGTCGCCCAACGCGACAAGTCTACACTCGCCCTTGTAAAACAGGCGGTCGCCCACAAAAACGCACTGCTGGCCTTTCAGCCCGTGATGCAGGCCGGCAACCAGAAGAAGGTCGCCTATCAGGAGGGGCTGATCCGGATCCACGACGATTCAGGACGCCTGATCCCGGCCCGGGACTTCATCACCGTGGTCGAGGAACAGGAGCTTGGGCGGCAGATCGACTGCCTCGCGCTGGAACGGGGTCTCGAGGCGCTGCGCCAAGTGCCCACCCTGCGTTTGGGGGTCAACATGTCCGCCCGGTCGATCGGCTATCCGGAGTGGAACGAGGTCCTGGAACGGGGCCTTGCGGCGGACCCCACGGCGGCAGAGCGGCTCATTCTCGAAATCACCGAGCAATCCGCCATGGCCATCCCCGAGATCGTGACCAAGTTCATGCGCGATCTGCAACGCAAGGGGATCACCTTCGCGCTGGATGATTTCGGGGCGGGTCAAACCTCCTTCGCCTATCTGCGGGACTTCTTCTTCGACATCGTCAAGATCGACGGCAAGTTTATCCGGAACATTTCCAGCAATGTGGACAACCAGGTGCTGACCCAGGCGCTGATCTCGCTGGCCGCTCATTTCGACATGTTCACCGTGGCGGAGTCGGTGGAGACGGCAACCGACGCGGCCTTCCTGACCGCTGCGGGGATCGACTGCATGCAAGGCTATCACTTCGCAGCCCCCAGCACGAAGCCCGCATGGCTCGACGACGCCGCCCTTTTGCGCGCCTGAATCACTCTCGACGCGACGACGTTTCGCGCGCATCGGCCCTTCTCAGCACAGCCTTAACGGGTAAAAGCCGCCTCTCGCAGGGCGGCTTTGCGCTGTACGCATGTGTGGTAAATTTTTTTTACCGCACCGCGCCAACGCGACCCAGCGCGCCAACCCCCTCATATAGTTAACGAATTTCCGCACCCTTGCGTCCGGAGCCCCCCGGTAAGCCGGACTCCGACCATAGGAGTGAGACACGATGTCAGGTGCCCCGCTGGAATTTCCTCCAATAGACGAAAGAGGACATTTCGTCATGCACCGCAAGCAGCCTGCCGAACCCGGGCGCCCGAAAGACCTTAGAGGGAGACCTTAGATGACCAACGTTGTAATCGCATCCGCCGCACGAACTGCCGTGGGCAGTTTCGGCGGCTCGTTCGCCAACACGCCGGCCCATGATCTCGGCGCGGCCATGCTGCAGGAACTGGTGTCCCGAGCCGGCATCGAGAAATCCGACGTCTCCGAAACCATCCTCGGTCAGGTTCTGACTGGCGGTCAGGGTCAGAACCCGGCCCGTCAGGCCCATGTGAATGCGGGTCTGCCGATCGAAGGTGCCGCCTGGGGCATCAACCAGGTTTGCGGGTCCGGCCTGCGCGCCGTGGCACTGGGCGCCCAGCACATCCAGCTGGGTGACGCGGCCGTGGTCTGTGCGGGTGGTCAGGAAAACATGACGCTGAGCCCCCATGTGGCAAACCTGCGCGCGGGTCAGAAGATGGGCGACATGAAGTTCATCGACTCCATGATCCGCGACGGTCTTTGGGATGCCTTCAACGGCTACCACATGGGTCAGACCGCCGAGAACGTGGCCGAGCAGTGGCAGATCAGCCGTGACATGCAGGACGAGTTCGCCGTCAGCAGCCAGAACAAGGCCGAAGCCGCCCAGAAGGCCGGCAAGTTCGACGACGAGGTCTTTGCCTACACGATCAAGACCCGCAAGGGCGACATCGTCGTGGACAAGGACGAGTACATCCGCCACGGCGCGACCATGGAAGCGATGCAGAAACTGCGCCCCGCCTTCACCAAGGACGGCTCGGTCACCGCGGCCAACGCTTCGGGTCTGAATGACGGCGCGGCGGGCGTTCTGCTGATGTCCGCCGATGAAGCCGAGAAGCGCGGCATCGAGCCCATGGCCCGGATCGCCTCCTATGCCACCGCCGGTCTCGACCCGTCGATCATGGGCGTTGGCCCGATCTACGCGTCGCGCAAGGCGCTCGACAAGGCTGGCTGGAAGGTCGACGATCTCGACCTCGTGGAAGCCAACGAAGCCTTCGCCGCCCAGGCCTGCGCCGTGAACAAGGACATGGGCTGGGATCCGTCGATCGTGAACGTCAATGGCGGTGCCATCGCCATCGGTCACCCGATCGGGGCCTCCGGCGCGCGCGTCCTGAACACCCTGCTCTTCGAAATGCAGCGCCGTGGCGCCAAGAAGGGTCTCGCAACCCTCTGCATCGGCGGCGGCATGGGCGTGGCTCTCTGCGTTGAGCGCCCCTGATCTGATCCCGGGCGGTCCCAAGGCGGGCCGCCCAACCTATTCCACCGGGATCATCTGAGACGCACCCGTCCCGGTCGGACAAATACCTACCTCGAGGAGGATATCTAATGGGACGTGTTGCACTAGTTACCGGCGGTTCGCGCGGCATCGGCGAAGCCATTTCCAAGAAACTGCAGGCGGACGGCTTCACCGTTGCGGCCACCTATGCGGGCAATGACGAGAAAGCAGCGGCCTTCACCGCCGCGACCGGCATCAAGACCTACAAATGGAACGTCGCCGACTACGAATCGAGCAAGGCGGGCATCGCCCAGGTCGAAGCCGATCTCGGCCCGATCGAGGTCGTCGTCGCCAATGCGGGCATCACCCGCGACGCGCCCTTCCACAAGATGACCCCCGAGCAGTGGGACGAAGTGATCGGCACCAACCTGACCGGCGTTTTCAACACCGTCCACCCGGTCTGGCCCGGCATGCGCGAGCGCAAGTTCGGCCGCGTCATCGTGATCTCGTCGGTCAACGGTCAGAAAGGCCAGTTCGCCCAGGTGAACTACGCCGCGACCAAAGCCGGTGACCTCGGCATCATCAAGTCCCTGGCTCAGGAAGGCGCGCGCGCCGGCATCACCGCCAACGCCGTCTGCCCCGGCTACATCGCGACTGAAATGGTCATGGCGATCCCGGAAAAAGTCCGCGATTCCATCGTGGCCGGCATCCCGGTAGGCCGCCTCGGCGAGCCCGAAGAAATCGCACGCTGCGTGGCCTTCCTGGCCTCCGATGATGCGGGCTTCATCTCCGGCTCCACGATCTCGGCCAACGGCGCTCAGTTCTTCAGCTGATCTGCGCTCAGCGCGACACAGAAAAGGGGCGGTCCCGGATGGGGCCGCCCCTTTTGCGTGCGTCGCGTGGCGTGGGTGCTATGCGGTTTCTGCCCGGGCACCGGTTTCAGCGCTGTGACCCGGAAATGCCCAGCCCAGGAACAGGGCAAAGGCGGCCGCGCGTTCGCTGCGACCGCGGGCGATGGCGTCTTGGGTGGTCAAGGTGGCGGTGGCATGGGTCATGGCGAAGATCCTTGATCTGAATTTCTGAACTGTCCCTAATATGATGCCGCTAACAAAAAGCCACAAACGAGACTTTTCCCGCATTCAGTTAAGGTATACTTATCTGGCATGTCTGATCGCCTCCCCCCTCTGACCGCCCTGCGCGCCTTCGATGCCGCCGCCCGCCATATGAGCTTTGCCAAGGCGGCTGCGGAACTAAACGTCACCCCTGCGGCCCTGAGTTTTCAGATCAAGGGGCTGGAGGACTATCTGGGCGCGCCGCTCTTTCGGCGGCTGAACCGCGCTGTCGAGCTGACCGAGGCCGGGCACGCGCTCGCCCCCGGCGCGGCCGAAGGCTTCGACGCCCTGCGCCGGGCCTGGCTGGCGACGCGGCGCGTGCTGGACACGCGCACATTGACTGTTACTGCAGGTCCGGCCTTCACCGCCAAATGGCTTGCGCCGCGTTTGTTCGATTTTGCCCAGACCCACCCGGATGTGGAGCTGCGCTTTTCCGCGACCCTGCGGCTCATGGATTTTGACCGGGACGATGTGGATGTGGCCATCCGGTTCGGCATGGGCGGCGATGACCGCGACCTTTACAGCCGGGTCCTCGTGCGCGAATGGCTCACACCGATGGTGCCCCCGCGTCTCGCCGAAGGGCTGAAAACGCCCGCCGATCTGCTCAAGCTGCATCTGCTGGAGGATGGCAATCTCGATTTCGTGGACCCGCCCTGCAACTGGGCAACCTGGTTCACGGCCATGGGCGTGCCGAACCCACCCGAGGTGAAGCCCCAATTCAGCCAGGCCGATCATGCGATCGATGCGGCAGAGACCGGCGGAGGTGTCGTGCTGGGCCGTGCCTCCCTGACCGCCAAGGCGTTGCAGGAAGGCCGCCTCGTGATCCCCTTCCCCACCGCGATCACGACCGAGGCCCATTACCGCGTGCTCTGCACACAGGAGGCGTCAGAGAAACCGCAGGTGAAAGCGTTCCTGTCGTGGCTGTTCGATCATGTAGAGGAGATTACGGCGCTCGATCATGGGATGACATTCATCAACTCGGCGGATGTCAAAACCTGAGAGGCCTTGCGGGGCTGCGGCTCGGTCAGGAGCACCGAACCGCAGTGTAGTGCGCTGCGTCAGGTGTCTTGCAGGCGCTCGATCTGCTCTTTCAGGTGCAGCTTCTGTTTCTTCAATGAAGCAATCGTCAAACTGTCCGTTCCTGCACTTCGTTGCGCGTCATCCACACGTGCAGAAAGGATTTGGTGTTTACGGCGGAGTTCCTCGATGTGCGAACTCACGGTCATGGGCGACCTCCTTGTAAATGTGGACAGTAGGGAAAGTGCAGCACAGAACCCGAGTCGTGTCACGAAAAACAACTGAGCGTTTTCGTCAAATTTCTTAACGATCCGCGTCCAGAAACCGCAGTTTTGCCCCGTTTCGCAGGATGTCCTGTGCGGTATTGGACGCGTCATCCCCGTCGCGCAGATGCGTTTCACCCTCATGCAGCACCAAGGGCGCGCAGAGAACAAATGGGGCGCGCCCATCCTTGAAGCCCTGTAAAACAAACCGCTTGGCCGGACGGCCCGCGCGCGCAACCAGGGGTTGTAAACGAAGCGACCCGAGATGGGGCGGCACCGCTGCCAGAAGCTCTGGCAGACGGTCGGTCCGCGCGATCACCGTCACCGAGCCCTTGGGCTTGGTGCGACGTACTGCCACACCCAGCCAGTCCCGCAAATCGCCCCGATCCCGCAAGGCGCGGTCCCGGCCGGGGTCGCTGGCGGCTGTTCCCGCCCCTTGGGCGAAATAGGGCGGATTGAGCATCACATGGTCAAAACTGCGCTGGCGCAGCACGTCCGGCAGGGCCAACAGGTCGGCCTCCCACACGGTCAGGGGAAGGGCATTCGCCTCTGCATTCTGCCGCGCCAGTGCTGCATAATCCGGTTGCAACTCGACCCCGTCGCAGACGGCGCCGGTCCGCGCGCTCAGGCACAAGGCCGCCGTGCCGACCCCGCAGCCGAGATCGAGGCAGCTCTCTCCGGCCCTGGCGGGAACGGACGCCGCCAGCAGGACCGGATCCGTGCCCGCGCGGTATCCCCGCCGGGGCTGGGCCAGCCGCAACCGCCCTCCCAGAAACCCGTCCAGGCTGATCTCTGACGCCGCCTCCGGGGTCACGCCGGGCGGTCTTCGGTCACCGGGATATCATTGTCTGTCATCACTGCCCGGGCCCGGAACATGTCCCGCTGATGCACCATCAGGCGCCGCGGCAAAACGCCAATGGATCCTTCGAGTACGCTCATGTGGACGTCCATCTGGAAGCAGTCTATACCCTCGCCTTGGAGCAGGGCGGACGCGTAAGCGATGATGGTCGGATCGTTGGTGCGCAGCAGCTCTCTCATGACGTTGAGATAAGACCAGTAGGGTTCGGTTGTCGAGCCGCATGACGGAGCCGTGATGAGCTTGGATACCGCCGCAGCCACCAAACCCCATGAACGTCTCGCCGCCTATCTCGCCGAAGATATGGAGGCCGTGAATGGCCTGATCCGGGATCGGATGGCCTCGGAACATGCCCCGCGCATCCCCGAGGTGACCGCCCATCTGGTCGAGGCCGGGGGCAAGCGATTGCGCCCGATGCTGACCCTCGCGACGGCGCGGCTCTGTGGCTATGACGGGCCGTACCACGTGCATCTGGCCTCGACGGTGGAATTCATCCATACGGCGACGCTGCTCCATGACGACGTGGTCGATGAAAGCAATCAGCGCCGCGGGCGGCCCACGGCGAACCTGCTTTGGGACAACAAATCGAGCGTTCTGGTCGGCGATT
This sequence comes from Dinoroseobacter sp. S375, assembly GCF_049800775.1. NCBI lineage: Bacteria > Pseudomonadati > Pseudomonadota > Alphaproteobacteria > Rhodobacterales > Roseobacteraceae > Dinoroseobacter > Dinoroseobacter sp. S375. Next base: position 81,205 of record NZ_JBNAFR010000010.1, read on the forward strand.
ATCTCTTCGCCCGCTCGTTCCAGTTGATGGTCGAGACCGGCAGCCTGCGGGTGCTCGACATTCTGGCGAATGCCGCCGCGACAATCGCCGAGGGCGAGGTGCTGCAGCTGTCGGCGGCGCAGGATCTGGCCACGGATGAGGAAATCTATCTCAAGGTCGTGCGCGGCAAGACGGCCGCGCTCTTCTCGGCGGCGACCGAGGTTGGCGGGGTGATCGCGGGTGCGGATGAAGCCCAGATCCGCGCGCTCTTTACCTATGGCGACGCGCTGGGGATCGCCTTTCAGATCGTCGATGACCTGCTGGATTATGGCGGGGATGCCGCGCAGACCGGCAAGAATGTGGGCGATGACTTCCGCGAGCGGAAGCTGACCCTGCCGGTGATCAAGGCCGTTGCGCTGGCGGACGAGACCGAGCGCGCCTTCTGGCAGCGGGTCATCGAAAAGGGCGATCAGCGGGAGGGCGATCTCGAACATGCGCTCAGCCTGCTGGACAAGCACGGCGCCATGGAGGCCACCCGCGCCGATGCGCTCGCCTATGCGGCCCAGGCCAAGGCGGCATTGGACGCGGTCCAGCCCCATCCATTGACGGACATGCTGCGGGATCTGGCCGATTACGTGGTGGCGCGGCTGACCTGAGCGCCTAGCGCAAGGTAGTGGCCTGCACCCACCAGTCGGGGTGATCGGCGGCGATCATGGCGGCGGCGGCTGACGCCCCCGCCGCGGACCCGAACAGCCCGAAACAGGTCGCCCCGGACCCCGACATCCGCGCAAGCGCGCAGCCCTCTGCCGCGGCGAGCCGCGCCAGGACCTCGGTAATGATCGGGGCCTGTTCCCCTGCCGGGGCTTCCAGATCGTTGCGCTGGGTGTTGAGCCAGCCTGCGAAGCCCAACGGGTCCGCAAAGGCAGGCAAGATCGCGGGCATGGGCGGATTGTCCTTCCTTGTCAGCGCCTTGAACACGGCGGGCGTCGGCACATCCACCGCGGGATTGACCAGCACCGCAGGCAGGGCCGGCAGGTCGGGCAGGTCCGACAGCCTTTCACCGATCCCCGCCATGCGAGTCGCGCGCCCGCGCAGGCAGACCGGCACATCCGCCCCCAGCGCGGCCCCGTCATCGGGCACGCCACGCCCCGCCGCCTTGGCATAGAGGCGCAGCGCCGTGGCGGCATCCGACGAGCCGCCCCCGATCCCCGCTGCGGCGGGCAGATGCTTTTCAAGATGGGCCGCGCCTCGGGTCGCGCCGAGATGCGCCGCGGCCTTGAGGATCAGGTTGCTGGCATCCGTGGGCACCCCTGCCGCGCGCGGACCGGATACGGTCAGGCCCAGTGGCCCCTCAGGATCGAGCCAGAGCCGGTCGCCGCAATCGGCGAACACCACGAGGCTGTCGAGCAGGTGGTAACCATCCGCCCGCTGCCCTGTGACATGCAGGGTCAGGTTGACCTTGGCCGGTGCGAAGCCTTCGAGCCGCGCGCCGTCAGTCCCTGGCAACATGGGTGGGTTCGGCCCCTTCTTCGATCAGCACGGCGTCGAGACCAACCTCGAGCTTGCGGCGGATGCGCTCGGCCTCTTCGACCTCCGGGTCGAAGGACAGGGCCCGCTTCCACTGGAACTCCGCCTCGCGCTTGCGCCCGACGGCGTAATACACATCGCCCAGATGGTCGTTGATGATCGGATCCAGCGGCTCGAGCGCCACGGCCCGTTCCATATAGGGCACCGCCTCGTCGAAATCCCCCATGCGGTAGAGCACCCAGCCGAGGCTGTCGGTGATATACCCGTTATCGGGCCGCGCGGCGACGGCCTGCTCGATCATGTCGAGGGCCTCGTCCATGTTCTCGCCAAGCTCCACGAAGGAATATCCGAGATAGTTCAGCACCATGGGCTGCCCTGGGTTGAGCTCCAGCGCGAGGCGCAGATCGGCCTCGGCCGCGTCCCAGGCACCGATCCGTTCATTGGCGATGCCGCGCGCGTAATAGAGGACCCAATCCTGCTCGCCCTGCGCCTCGGAGATTTCGATGGCCATGTCATAGGCGGCGGCAGCTTCGGAGAAATTCTCCATCCGGCGATGGGCATCGGCCAGCGCGGAATGCACGCGCGCCACGCTGCCATGGGTCTCGACCAGCTGGGTCAGAACCTCGATCGCCGCATCGGGCTTCTCCGCCCGGCGCAGCACATTGGCTCGCCCGATCTCGGCGGTCAGGAAGGCGGGGCTGTTCCGGGGCACCTGATCATAGGCCTTGTTGGCCAGGTCATACTGCTCGAGGTTTTCCAGCAGGCTCGCCGTCAGCAGGATCGCATCGATATGATCCGGCGCGAGGGTCTGGGCCACCCGGGCATAGAGCAGGGTGAAGTTGTCCGACGCCTGTCCGTTCAAGGCAACCGCCACGGTGAAGAAGGCCTCGGCATAGCCGGCCTGGGGCGTGGGCACCACATCGAAGCTGAGCGTGCCCGCGTCGATCTGGTCCAGCAGCGCTGCACCACGCGGTGCGTCCCGCCCGATCCGCGCCTCGATCAGGCTGCGGGCCTCATCGGCCCGGTCGAGCTGGGCCAGCACCTGCGCGGTGGCGATGATTGCACGGCCCGAGAGCGAGGCGGCCACCGAGCCATCCTCGGTCAGCATCGCAAGCGCGCCCTCGAAATCGCCGACCTGCGCCAGCGCCATGCCCTTGTGGTAGATCCCGAAGGCCCGGGTGCGCGGATCCTCGATCATCTCGTTGAAAATCCCGAAGGCGGCATCCGCCTGCCCCTGTTCCAGCGCGCGCCATCCGGCGACCAGCTTGTCGCCCACGGGCCCCACGCCGGGCACCTCGGCCTCGGGATCCCCGTCGGGGCCGAGGATGTCCGCCGCCAGCACAAGCCCCGCGATCTGGTTCGTCGGGAAATCCTTGGCGAGCTTCAGGGCGATGGGATAGGCGCTCTTCTGGTCGCCCAGCGCGAGAAAGGCGATCGCGGCACTTTCCATCAGGGCCGGGTTCGCCCGGTCCCGCATCAGCGCGCGGGCGAAATAGCGGGCCGCTTCGGCGTAATTGCTGTTCAGGCTGGCGGCCCGTCCGGCGAGATAGGCCCCGGACACGCCATTGGGCGCGGCGGAAACGGGGGTGGTCATCGGTACGCTGAGCACGAGGGCAAGCGCCACGCTGGCCCGGAGGGCGGCCTGTCTGATCATCTCAAAAAACCTCTCAACTGGGGGGTGTCCGCTGGAGTATGCGGTACCGTAGCGAGGCCTTTGCCAAGTCGCAATGCAAAGGCACCCTGCACCGAAACCGGTACGGGGCGCTTCACGCAGATGTCAGGCGCGCGGGCGCGAGGGCGCCCGGATGCTCACATATTGGGATAGTTCGGGCCGTCGCCACCCTGGGGCGTGGTCCAGACAATGTTCTGGGCCGGGTCCTTGATATCGCAGGTCTTGCAGTGGACGCAGTTCTGGAAATTGATGACAAACCGCGTGGGCTTGTCGTCTTCCTTGACGAACTCATAGACCCCGGCCGGGCAGTAACGCGCCGAGGGGCCCGCGTAATCCGGCAGGTTCTGTCCCACAGGGATGCCCGCGTCGCGCAGGGTGAGGTGCGCGGGCTGGGATTCCTCGTGATTGGTAAAGGAATAGGCCACATTGGTCAGCCGGTCGAAGCTCAGCGTGCCATCGGGCTTGGGATAGTCGATCGGCTCGAACTTGGCGGCCTTGCCTGTGGCTTCGGCATCGGTCTTGCCGTGCTTGACCGTCCCGAACAGCGAGAAGCCCCAGGTGTTCGTCCACATGTCGATCCCGCCCATGGTCAGCGAGGCCATGAGCCCGTATTTCGACCAGAGCGGTTTGACATTGCGCACCTTCTTGAGGTCCTTGCCCACGGGCCCGTCACGCAGCTCGGCCTCGTAGCCGTCCAGCGTGTCGCCGGACCGGCCCGCGGCGATGGCCGCCTGTGCGGCCTCGGCAGCGGCCATGCCCGAGAGCATCGCATTGTGGTTGCCCTTGATCCGCGGCACGTTCACCAGCCCGACCGAACAGCCCAGCAGCGCACCGCCCGGGAAGACCGATTTCGGCATGGACTGATAGCCCCCTTCCGAGATCGCCCGCGCGCCGTAGGCCACGCGCTTGCCGCCCTTCAGAAGCTCCGCGACCATCGGATGATGCTTGAAGCGCTGGAATTCCATATAGGGGAAGAGATAGGGGTTCTCGTAGTTCAGGTGGACCACGAACCCCACATAGACCTGATTGTTATCAAGGTGATAGATGAAGGATCCGCCGCCTGCGTTCTTGCCCAGCGGCCATCCCATTGTGTGGGTGACCGAACCTTCGCGGTGCTTGGCGGGGTCGATCTCCCAGATCTCTTTCATGCCGAGGCCGTATTTCTGCGGCTCGCGCCCCATGGAAAGGTCGAACTTCTCGATCACCTGCTTGCTGAGGGAGCCGCGCACGCCCTCGCCCAGCATCACGTATTTGCCGTGCAGCTCCATGCCCGGCTCGTAGCCCGCGCCCTGGCTGCCATCGGGGTTCTTGCCGAACTCGCCCGCGACCACGCCTTTGACCTCGCCATTCTCGCCATAGATCAGCTCGGAACAGGCCATGCCCGGGAAGATTTCGACGCCCATCGCCTCGGCCTGCTCGGCCATCCAGCGGCAGACATTGCCCATGGAGACGATGTAATTCCCGTGGTTGTTCATCAGCGGCGGCATGGGTGCGTTCGGGATCCGGATCTGACCCGCCTCGCCCAGCATGTAGAACTTGTCCTCGCGCACCGGCACGGTGATCGGGGCTCCCTTTTCCTTCCAGTCCGGGATCAGCGCGTCGAGCCCCACCGGGTCCAGAACCGCCCCGGACAGAATATGCGCGCCCACTTCCGAGCCCTTTTCGAGCACGACCACCTCGAGATCCGCATCCAGCTGCTTCAGCCGGATCGCCGCCGAGAGGCCCGCGGGGCCCGCTCCGACGATTACGACATCGTATTCCATGGCTTCGCGCTGCACTTCGGTCATTGGCTCTCACACTGGCTGGCCTGCGGAGAATCCCGCGGCGTTGAAATAATGTTGCGGGACGAGATAGCCGTCCCTTAGGAAAGCGTCAATTGTGACGCTGCATCGCAACGAAACGGGACGCAACGTTTCCAGTTTGAAACCGGTCTTGCACCATGGCCGGGCTTGATTATGGTTCTGTCTTCACGTTGCGACTCGCATTCTCAGGAAAGACCCATGGAAAAAATCCCCATGACCCGCCGGGGTCATTCGGCTTTGGATGCCGAGCTCAAGCAGCTCAAGAGCATCGAACGTCCCGCTGTGATCCGCGCGATTGCCGAAGCGCGGGAACATGGCGATCTGTCGGAAAATGCCGAGTATCATGCCGCCCGCGAGAAACAGAGCTTCATCGAGGGCCGAGTCAAAGAGCTCGAGGCGCTGCTGTCGCTGGCGCAGGTCTTCGACCCCGCGACCCTGTCCGGGCCGATCAAGTTCGGCGCGACCGTGACCATCGTCGATGAAGAGACCGACGAGGAGAAGACCTATCAGATCGTCGGCGAGGCCGAGGCGGATATCGAGAAGGGTCTGTTGAACCTCAAATCCCCGATTGCCCGCGCACTGATCGGCAAGGAAGAAGGCGACAGCGTGGATGTCCGCACCCCCGGCGGTGTGAAATCCTACGAGGTCCTCGAGATCGCCTACAAGTAAGGCCGCAGCAGCACGGAGCCAGACATGGCGCAGCAGAGGACCGGTCCCGCAGGATCAGGCGGCGCGCCGCAGGGCCCCAAACCTGCGATCACCGCCATCGAGGTGATCGCCCTCGCGCTCAGCCTCGTCTGGCTGGCGGCGATCCTGTTGTTGTTCTTCGGGCTCGATCTGGGGGCCAGCATCGCCGCCACGGGGGCGGGCGGGCTTGGCGTCGTGATGATCCTTCTGGCGGTGTTTCTGCCCATTGCGCTGATCTGGGTGGCGGCCTCCGTGGCGCGCACCGCGCGGATCATGCGCGAGGAGGCCGAACGGCTGCAAGAGGCGCTGACTGCCATGCGCGAGACCGCCCTACGCCAGTCGGTCAGCGGGGGGGCCGTGCCGCCGACCGTGGCGCGCAAGATCGACGAGATCGTCGAGACCACCCGGCATACGGACAGCACGCTGGTGACCTTTGCCAGCGCGCGTTCGGGCGGCGGGGCACCGCCCCCGTCCGAGACCAAGGCGGCGCTGGCCGAGCCGGCGGTACCGCGCACGCGCCCGGATCCGCAGCCCTCGCTGGGCCTGGATGCGCCGCCCGAGGACATGCGCGAGCCGATCTCCGTGTCGGAATTCATCCGCGCCGCGAATTTCCCCGAGACCGCCGAAGACAAGGAGGGCTTCCGCGCCCTGCGCCGGGCACTCGAGGATCGCAATGCGGGCAAGTTGATCCGCTCGGCACAGGATGTGCTGACACTTCTGTCCGAGGACGGGATATATATGGATGACCTGATGCCGGACCGCGCCAAGCCCGAGGCCTGGCGACGGTTTGCCGATGGCGAGCGCGGGCGCTCCGTCGCGGCTCTGGGCGGGATCCGGGACCGCTCCTGCCTCGCGCTGAGCTCGGCGCGGATGAAATCCGACCCGATCTTCCGCGATACGGTGCATCACTTCCTGCGCCATTTCGACCGGACATTCTCGGCCTTTGCGGCCCATGCCACGGATGAAGAAATCATCAAGCTCGCCGATACCCGCTCGGCCCGGGCCTTCATGCTGCTGGGGCGCGTGACGAAGACCTTCGAATAGGCTGCCATGGCCCCGACCGGGACGGTCGGGGCGGACGCGCACCGTCCGTCCGACAACGCCCGGCCCCCCTGTCGGATTTGGGGCGCGCGGTTCACCGGCCCCGCGCGTCCGCGGGTCCTGGCAGGGACCCGCCACCGGGCACCCCTGCCCGCCTCGATCACACCTTGTTACCCGTGATTGCACCTGCCCCCGGCTTGATCTAGCCAGCGGGCAAAGGACCTTCTCCATGACCTCAGACAGACCCGACCGCCCCTATCTCGATGGCCTCCTCGGCGGCCTGCCGTTCCTGCTGGTCGTCATTCCCTTCGGTCTGCTCTTTGGCGTGGTCGGCACCGAAGCCGGGCTCAATATCGCAGAGGTGATGGGGTTTTCCCTGCTCGTGATCGCCGGGGCCGCGCAGTTCACGGCCGTGCAGTTGATGACCGAGAATGCGCCGGTGCTCGTGATCCTCGCCTCCGCGCTCGCGGTGAACCTGCGCATGGCGATGTATTCGGCTTCCATCGCGCCCTATCTCGGGCCCCTGCCGCTGTGGCAGCGGGCGCTCTGCGCGTATTTCCTGGTCGATCAGACCTACGCGGTGTCCATCGCGCGGTTTCAGGCCCGCCCGGAGATGAGCCTGCGCGCCCGGTTCGCCTTCCATCTGGGCACCGCGACGCCGATCTGCCTGCTGTGGTATCCCTCGACCTATCTCGGTGCCGTGCTGGGCACCCGGATCCCCCCGGATTACGCGCTCGATTTCGCGCTGCCGATCACCTTTCTCGCCCTGATCGCCCCGGCCCTGACCAGCCTGGCCCATGTGGCAGCGGCCCTGACGGCGACGGTCCTCTCGCTGCTTTTTGTCGGCATCCCCTTCAGCCTCGGCATCATCCTCGCGGCCCTCTGCGCCCTGCTGGTCGGGGCTCAAGTCGAGCTCTGGCAGACCCGCCGCCGGGAGGGCCAGCCATGACCGAGATGTCGGCCATAACCCTCTGGGCGCTGATCGTGGCCCTCGGCATCGGGACCTTCCTGATCCGCTATTCCTTCATGGGGCTGCTTGGCGGGCGCGAGCTGCCCGAATGGGTCCTGCGGCACCTGCGTTACACTTCGGTGGCGGTTTTTCCGGCCCTGATCGCGCCGCTAGTGCTCTGGCCCGCGGCCACGGGCGGCACGCCGGAGCCCGCGCGTCTCTCGGCGGCTGCCGTGACCCTCGTGGTCGGCATCCTGACCAAGAATGTCGTGCTCTCGGTCGCCCTGGGCGGGGTGACCCTCTATGCGGTGATGGCGCTTCTCGGCTAACGGTTTCGAGATTTTCGCTTTTTTCTGCGACGGAAGCCATTATCTCATCCGTATACCCTTACAGGACCGCCCAAAGCCCGGAGATCCTTCGCCATGCGCTTCCTGACCCGCAGCCTCGTCGGGCTCGTGCTCCTCTCACTCACGGTGGGGTTTCTGGGCTTGGGCGGTCTGATCCTGTCCGACGCCATCACCGCCCGGAACGCCGAAGACGGCCCCTCGCGCCCGGCGCGTGAACGGGTCTATGCGGCGGGCGTCGTGACGCTGGAGCCGGACACACTGACCCCGAGCCTCTCGGTCTATGGCGAAATCCGCAGCCGCCGCACCCTCGAGGTGCGCGCGCCCAGTGCCGGGACGGTGCTCGCCCTGCACCCGGCTTTCGAGGAAGGCGGTCGGGTCGCCGCGGGCGACGTGCTGGTCCAGATCGACCCGGCAGATGCGGAAACCGCCCTGCAGAAGGTGCAAACAGATCTCGACGAGGCCCGCGCGGATCTGCGCGACGCGCTCCGCACGCTGGAGCTGGCGGTGGATGATGTCACCGCCGCCGAGGCGCAGCTTGCCTTGCGCCGACAGGCCCTGGAACGGCAGCGCAACCTGCAGGACCGCGGTGTCGGCACCGAGGCCACGGTCGAGATTGCCGCGCTGGCCGAGGCGGCTGCGGTGCAGGCGCTGCTCTCGCGGCGTCAGGCCCTTGCGGCCTCCGAAGCGCGGATCGACCTGGCCGAGACCCGCGTCGACCGGCGCGAGATCGAGGTCGCCGAGGCGGCCCGGGATCTTGCGGACACCACCCTGACGGCCAGTTTTGACGGCACGCTCACCGCGACCACCGCCGTGATCGGCGGGCTGGTGAACGCCAATGAACAGATTGCCCAGCTTGTGGACCCCACCGCCCTCGAGGTCGCCTTTCGCACCTCTGCCGCGCAATACCTGCGCCTGCTCGGACCCGATGGCCGCCTGCGCCAGACGGATGTGTCCGTCACGCTCGATGTGCTGGGCGAAGCGATCACCGCCGAGGGGCGTCTGACACGCGCCGGAGCGCTGGTTGGCGAGGGGCAGACCGGGCGGCTGCTCTTTGCGCAGCTCTCGAATGCCCCGGCCTTTCGTCCCGGGGATTTCGTGACTGTCACCGCGCCCGAGCCGGAGCTGTCCGGCGTCGTCCTCCTGCCCTCCAGCGCGGTCTCGCCCGAGGGCGGTGTGCTGCTTCTGGGGGCGGAGGACCGGCTTGAGACCGGGCGGGTCGAGATTGTCCGCCGTCAGGGGGATGATCTGATCGTCCGGGTCGGCGGCCATGCCGGGCGCGAGGTCGTGACCGATCGCAGCCCGGTTCTGGGTGCGGGGATCAAGATCCGCCCCGTCCGCGCCGAGGCCGAGATCACCACTGCCGCTGCGCCGGACATGTTGGAGCTGGACCCGGAGCGCCGCGCGCGCCTCATCGCCTTTGTCGAAGACAACACTCGGATGCCCGCCGCCGCCAAGGCCCGGGTTCTCGGGCAGCTGACCGAGGATCGGGTGCCCGCCGCCGTGGTCGCCCGGATCGAAAGCCGGATGGGCGGCTGACATGGGCGCGATTGGCGGATTGCTGTCTTACTTCACCCGCCATCGCACGGCGGCGAACCTGCTGCTGGTGATGCTTCTGGCCGTGGGCCTTTTCGTGGTGCCCAAGATGCGCACCCAGTTCTTCCCGGATGTGGTGGTCGATGACGTGACCGTCAGCGTGACCTGGGACGGGGCCGGGGCCGAGGATGTGGACCGCGCCATCGTCGCGCTGATCGAGCCGGTCTTGCAGGCGGTCGAAGGCGTCACCGAAAGCTCCAGCACCGCGCGCGAGGGCCGCGCCACCCTGTCGGTGGAATTCGAGCCGGGCTGGGATATGAGCCGCGCCACCGATGACGTGCGCGTCGCGGTGGACAGCGTCACCGACCTGCCCGACGACGCCGAAGAGCCCACGATCCGGCGCAGCAACTGGCGCGACCGGATCACCGATGTGGTGGTCCATGGCCCTGTGGGCGTGGACCAGCTCGCGCGGTTCTCGGACGAGTTCGTCGCCCGGCTCTTCGAGGCTGGCGTCACCCGGGCCACGATCCGGGGGATCGCTGCACCAGAAACCCTGGTCGAGGTCTCGACCCTGGACCTGATCCGCTATGACCTGACGCTCAGCGAGATTGCCGAGGCCATCGGCGGCGCCGCCGACAGCGCGCCCTCGGGCGATGTGGCCGGGGGGACCGCGCGGGTGCGCACGGGCACCGAAACCCGCAGCGCGGACCAGATCTCGGCCCTTGCCCTGCGGACCAACGAAGATGGCAGCCTGCTGACCATCGGCGATGTCGCGACGATCTTTGTCGGCGGCGTGGACCGCGAGCGGGCCTATTTCGTCGGTGAAAACCCGGCCATTTCCGTGCGCGTGGACCGCAGCAACCGCGGCGATGCCATCGCGATCCAGGCCCAGGTGGCCGAGGTCGCCGCCGCCTTTGAACGGGACCTGCCCGAACGGGTTCAGATCGAGCTGATCCGCACCCGGGCCGAGGCGATCTCGAGCCGCCTGAACATCCTTCTGGACAATGGCCTTGTGGGGCTCGGGCTGGTGGTGGCGCTGCTCTTTCTGTTCCTCAATGCCCGCACGGCCTTCTGGGTCGCCGCCGGGATCCCCGTGGCGATGCTGGCGGCGGTGTCGCTGATGTATCTCGGCGGGCTGACGCTCAATATGGTGTCGCTCTTTGCGCTGATCATCACCCTCGGGATCGTGGTGGATGACGCCATCGTCGTGGGCGAACATGCCGATTACCGCGCCCGCCATCTGGGCGAGGATGCCGCCACCGCCGCCGAGAATGCCGCGATCCGCATGGCGCCACCGGTTTTCTCGGCCACCATCACCACGGTCATCGCGTTCTTCGGCCTGACGGCGATTGACGGGCGCTTCGGCGATCTGATCGTGGCGATCCCCTTCACCGTCATCGCCGTGCTGATCGCCAGCCTTGTTGAATGCTTTCTGATCCTGCCCAACCACATGGCCCATGCCCTCGCGCATTCCGCGAAGGAGCATTGGTATGACTGGCCCTCACGACAGGTGAACCGGGGCCTCAACTGGGTCAAGCGGGTGATCTTCCGCCGCCTGATCCGCTGGGTCATTCTCGCGCGCTACCCGGTTTTTGCGGGGGCGGTGTTGCTCCTGCTGTCCCAGGCGGCGCTCTTCGTGCGCGGAGACGTGACATGGCGGTTCTTCAACGCCCCCGAGCGCGGCTCGATCACCGGCAATTTCGCCATGCTGCCCGGGGCGACGCGCGAAGACACGTTCGAAGTCATGGGCGTGATCCAGACCGCCACCGAAGAGCTCGGCGCGCGCTATGAGGCCGAGTACGGGGTGAACCCGCTGGCCTTTGTTCTCGCCGAGGTCGGCGGCACCACCGGGCGCGGGTTAGCCGGGGCCGACACCAAGGACGCGGATCAGCTGGGCTCGATCGCGATTGACCTGATCGATGCGGATCTGCGGCCCTATTCTTCCTTTGCCTTCCTCGCCGAGCTGCAGGACGCCGTGCCGCGCCATCCCAAGCTTGAGACGCTCAGCTTCCGCGGCTGGCGCTCGGGGCCGGGGGGCGATGCGCTCTCGGTCGAATTCTACGGCGCCGACACTCAGGTCCTCAAGGAAGCCGCCGAGGCGCTAAAGACCGCGCTGGCGGTCTACCCGGAGGTGTCCGCCCTCGAAGACAGTCTTGCCTATGACAAGGAAGAGCTTGTGCTCGAGCTGACGCCCATCGGCAGCCAGCTCGGGTTTGACATCGACGCGCTCGGGCGCGAGCTGCGCAATCGGCTGAACGGGATCGAGGCCGCAACCTATCCGTCGGGCACCCGCACGGGCGCGATCCGGGTCGAGTTGCCCGCGCGCGAGCTGGGGGCGGATTTCCTCGACCGGATGCAGCTGCGCACGCCCAGCGGGGCCTATGTGCCGCTTGCGGATATCGTGTCGGTCCGCAGTCAGGACGGGTTCTCTCGGATCCAGCGCGAGAACGGGCTGCGCGTGGTGACGGTGTCGGGCGATATCTCGGGCGACAATGCCGTGCGCGCCGCCGAGATCAACGCCGCGCTCACCGATGAGCATCTGCCCCGAATCCAGGAAGTCTATGGCGTGAATTACGTCCAGTCCGGCCTCGCCGAGCAGGAGCGCGATTTTCTCACGGATGCGACGCTGGGCTTCCTGCTCTGCCTGATCGGGATCTATCTCTGCCTCGCGTGGATCTTCTCGAGCTGGACGCGCCCGGCGGTGGTGATGATGGTCATCCCCTTCGGGTTCATCGGCGCGATCTGGGGGCACTACATCTGGGATGTGCCGCTGTCGATGTTCTCGGTGGTCGGGCTGATCGGCATGGCCGGGATCATCATCAATGACAGTATCGTCCTCGTCACGACCATCGACGAATATGGCAAGGAACGCGGGCTGATCCCCGCGATCATCGACGGGGCCACGGACCGGTTGCGCCCGGTTTTGCTGACGACACTGACCACGGTGCTCGGGCTGACGCCGCTGCTTTATGAGGGGTCGCAACAGGCGCAATTCCTCAAGCCCACGGTGATCACGCTGGTCTACGGGCTGGGCTTCGGGATGCTGCTGGTGCTCGTGCTGGTCCCGGCGGTGATGGCCATGCAGCAGGATATCGGACGCCAGATCACCGCGCTCCATCGGGCCGTGCGGGCGCCGCGCCGGACAGGCAGCGCCGGGCCCGCCACGCTTGTGGCGGCGGGGCTGGGCGCGCTCTGGCTCGCGGCGACCTTCGGGGTAAGCTTCGTGACCGGCGCCCTGCCACCGGCGCTTGCCGAGCAGATGCCGGCGGGCCTCTCAACGCACATGGCGACCTTTGTGCTCTTCATCGCGGGGATCGCGGTGATCGCGTTGGTCAGTTGGGCGGTCGCCGCGCTGGCCCACGGGCTGCGCGCGGCCCGCACACCGCCCAACGCCTGACCCGGCTGGACCGGCTCACGCGGCGCGGCGGGCTTTCGGGGTCAGGAGCGGCATCCCTGCACGTCATAGGCCGCCCCGGCAGAGATCAGCGTCAGGCGCAGATCCTCGCGGGCGATCTGGATCGGGCCGTCATGGCCGGAGCGGATCTCGGCTTCGGCAACGACCCGGCCGCCCTCGCGCGCGGTCGTGGCATGGGACACCCAGAGCATGGGATCCGGCAGTTCGAGCACGGCCACCTCGCCGTTTTGCTGCGGGGCATCCACAACGGCCCGCACACGCAGGCCTTCCTCCGTAGGCTCGAAGGCGCAGGTCATAGGGGTGTTGAGCCGGGTCGGTTCCGCCTCCAGCGCGGCAGCGATCAGCGCACTGCTCTGCCCCGGTGCGGTCAGCACCGCATCAAGCTGCACCTCTGCGGGCATGCAGATCTCTTCGCAGACCCCGATGAAGAGCGACCCGTTGAGCGCGATGGGCGCATCGGCGGTTTCCGCCGAAAGCCGGAGGGGGAAGACCACCTCGGTCTTGTAGCCCACCGAGCGCAAGCCGTCCTCGTCAAACACCGTGGGCCGCGGCATATGCGGGGCGAACCCCACAAGGTTGCCGGACCCCGTCAGGTCGAATTGGGGCGGAATGCCCCCGTCGCCCGGTGTGCGCCAATAGGTTTTCCAACCCGGGGCGAGCTGGATCCGGACCCCGGCATAATGGGTCCCGTCCGCCTCGCGCCAGCCGGGCAGCACATCAACCTTCACCACATCCGGGTTGCCAAAGCTCTGGCCCAAGGCCGGCAGGGCCATGGCAACAGGTGCGACCGGGGCCGCCAGAAGGACGCAAAGCCGGGCCGCGGCGCGGAAGGAAAGCTGCTGTATCATGGGGCGCGATCCTAGCCATGGGGCCTGCGAACGGAAATCACGTTTCGGCGATGCTCCGTGAGACCAAGGCGCACAGGCTGCGTGAGACCAAGGCGCACAGGCTGCGTGAGACAAAGCGCCTATTGTAACGGGCTGAGAGGCCCCCCATTTTCGGCCCATGGACGAGCGGAACACCACTGACAGCCTGAGCGGAAAGCTTCTGATCGCGATGCCCGGAATGGGGGATCCGCGGTTCGAGCACAGCGTTGTCTTCATCTGCGCCCATTCCGATGATGGCGCGATGGGGCTGATCGTGAACAAGCCGACGCCGGAGCTGAAATTCTCGGACCTGCTGGCGCAGCTCAAGATCGCCCCGCCCCCGGCGGAGGCCACGGCGGTGGCGGTTCATTACGGTGGCCCGGTCGAGGGTGGGCGGGGTTTTGTGCTGCATTCCTCGGACTACTCGGGCAACGAGTCGACCCTTCAGGTGGATGGCGCCTTCGGCATGACTGCGACGCTGGATGTGTTAGAAGATCTTTCCCGGGGAACCGGGCCCGATCGCTGTTTCCTCGCTCTGGGCTATGCGGGCTGGGGTCCGGGGCAGCTGGAGGACGAGCTGCAGCGCAATGGCTGGCTGACCTGCGACGCAGAGCCCGAGATCGTGTTTTCACCGGATCCCGATCGCAAATGGCAGATGGCTCTGGCGAGCCTCGGGATCGATCCGATGATGCTCTCGGCGACCGGCGGGCGGGCCTGACCGGCTAGGGCGGTCGCCCGGGTCGGGCTGGGTGTGGAGGCTTCGTTCAAGGGCCCCAATAGACCGGATTGCGCCAGACCTTCGGCACATCGAGCGGGCCCGCCGCAAGGCCCTGCCTGTTTCCGAGCCGCAGGGATTGCCAGGCGGGTGCCCAGTCTTCGGGCAAGCTGTATGGGGCGCTGACCCGGTCGGATTGGGCAAAGCCGAACCGTCCGTAATAGGCGGGATCGCCCAGGACCAGCACCTCGGCCACGCCCTCGGCATCGAGCCGAGCGTGCCCGGCCGCGACGAGCGCCGAGCCGATGCCTTGCCCGTGGCGCTCCGGCGTTGCCAGCAGCGGCCCGAGCAGGGCGCCGCGGCGTCCATCGCCCTGCGGTATGCAACGGGTGAAGACCACATGGCCCAGCACCGCCGCCCCCTCGACCGCCATGAGGGACAGGATCTCTGCCCCGGCGGCATCGAGCAGATCCGCCGCAAGGGCGGTCAAGTCCTCCTCCGGGAAGGCCTTGGGGTACAGGGCCAGAATGGCGGCCCTGTCCTCGGGGGTTGTATCGCGGATTTCCATGCGCCTCGTCTCGCTGTCTTGCACCCGGCTTTCGCAGTCGATCACGGGGCGGCAGGGCGGTCAATTGCCCCGATCGGTCAATCCCGGGGCGCTGCAGCCCGGCGCAGGCGATCATTGATGGCGCGCCCCAACCCGGTCTCGGGGATCGGTGCCACCGCGATCCGCCGCCCCGCAGCCAAGGCATCCATGGCGCGCAGGGCGTGAAAGAGGCCCGCGGCGGCCTCATCCAGATCCCCGGTCTCGGAGAGGGACAGGAGCGCGCCTGCGCTATCGGGCCCGAAGCCGAGCCAGACCTCGCCCGGCTCCGCCGCACGGGCATTGAGCCGCACCGCAGCCTCGGGTGCGTAATGGGATGCAAGCTGACCCGGGGCCGTGGGCTGCGGCCCGGCAGGCCCGCCAAGTGGCACCGCCTGCCCCAGCGCCTCCTCCAGCGCCTCGGACGTCACGCCGCCGGGACGGAGCAGGCGCGGCCCCTCGCCCAGTACCGAGAGAATGGTTGATTCAACCCCCACCGGGCAGGCCCCGCCATCGACCACCGCATCGATCCGCCCGTCGAGCCCCTGCAGCACGTGATCGGCCCGGGTCGGGCTGACCTGGCCCGAGGGGTTGGCCGACGGCGCGGCCACAGGCCCGCCAAACACCTGCAGCAGCCTGCGCGCAACGGGATGGGCGGGCACGCGCACCGCGAGCGTCTCAAGCCCCGCCGTCACCAGCGGCGAGATGCCCGCCCCCGCCCGCAAGGGCAGCACAAGGGTCAGCGCCCCGGGCCAGAAGGCCCGCGCCGCCTGCTCGGCCAGCGCGGGGAGCTCGACCAGATCCCGCACCGCCTGCAGGTCCGGGACATGGACGATCAGCGGGTTGAAGCTGGGGCGGCCCTTGGCGGCATAGATCCCGGCCACCGCCGCCTCTTGGCGCGCATCGGCGCCGAGCCCGTAGACGGTCTCGGTCGGAAAGGCCACGCGCCCGCCCGCGCGCAGGATCTCGGCCGCGGCCGCAAGGCCCGTATCACTGGGATCAAGACGTCTGGTCTGCACCGCGCGGCCCCTTTCGTGACGCTGCGTTTCATTTGAGGGGGCCGCGCCCCCTGCCTAAGGTCACCCTCAGCGATCAGCCCATAAACCGACACCGCGCCCCTGCCAAGACCGGCGGGCCTGCGACCGGTCGGCCCAAAGGAGGCTCCATGCCCTATACCGCCCCTCTCAGCGACTTCCGCTTCCTGCTCGAGCATGTGGTTGGCTTTCCCGCGCTGCAGGCCACGGCACGCTTTGCCGAGACGACACCGGACCTGACCGAGGCGATCCTGAGCGAGGCGGGCAAGCTCTGCGAGACCGAGATCGCGCCCCTGCAACGGGCCGGGGATCTGCATCCGGCGCGGTTGGAGAACGGTATCGTGCGGACCTCGCCGGGCTTTGCCGAGGGCTATGGCGCGATTGCCGAGGGCGGCTGGGTTGGCATGTCCGCCGATCCGGAGTTTGGCGGGATGGGCCTGCCCATGGCGCTGACCACCTGCATGAACGAGATGCTGTCGAGCGCCTGCCTTTCGCTGCAGCTTGCGCCGCTGATGACCCAAGGCCAGATCGAAGCGCTGGAGGCCCATGCCTCGGACGAGATCAAGGCGCTCTACCTGCCCAGGCTCGTCTCGGGCGAATGGTCCGGAACGATGAACCTGACCGAGCCCCAGGCCGGGTCGGATGTGGGCGCGCTCAGCACCAAGGCGGTGCCAAATGGCGACGGCACCTACGCGATCACCGGCCAGAAGATCTATATCAGCTGGGGCGATAACGATTTCACCGAAAACGTTTGCCACCTCGTGCTGGCGCGGCTGCCCGATGGCGGTCCGGGCACCAAGGGGATCAGCCTGTTTCTGGTGCCCAAGCGCCTGCCGGATGCGGACGGGGCGGCGGGCATGGCCAACAGCCTCAAGGTCGTGAGCCTCGAGCACAAGATGGGCCTGCATGGCAGCCCCACCGCCGTCATGCAGTATGACGGCGCGACCGGTTGGCTCGTGGGGCCGGAGCATGGCGGGATGCGCGCGATGTTCACCATGATGAACAATGCCCGGCTGGGCGTCGGCGTGCAGGGGATCGGTGTTGCCGAGGCCGCCTATCAGCACGCGCTGCACTACGCGCTGGAGCGCAAGCAGGGCCGCACGCCGGTGGAGGGTGAGGCCACAATCCTCGCCCATGCGGATGTGCGCCGGATGCTCTTGACCATGCGGGCCGAGACCTTTGCCGCGCGGGCCATCGCACTCTCGACCGCGGTGGCCACGGATATGAGCGAGGCCACGGGCCATGGCCAATGGGCCGCACGTGCCGCTCTGCTGACTCCGATCTGCAAGGCCTATGGCACCGAAACCGGCATCCGCGTCTCGGATCTGGGCCTGCAGGTCCATGGCGGGATGGGCGTGATCGAGGAAACCGGGGCCGCGCAATTCCTGCGCGATGTCCGGGTCACCGCGATCTATGAGGGCACGAATGGCATTCAGGCCATGGATCTGGTGGGGCGCAAGCTCAGCGATGGCGGCGAGGCCATGGCCCGGCTGCTGGACGAGATCGAGGCGCTGGCCGAGACCGCCCGCGCAAGCTTGCCCGATCTGGCCGAGCCCGTGTGGCAGGCTTGCGAGACCCTGCGGGAGACGACCGAGGCGCTGGTGGCCGAGACCCGACTGAATGCGCGATTTGCGGGTGCGAGCCCGTTCCTGGCCGCCACGGCCCGGGTTCTGGGCGGGTATGCCCATCTCGCGGCAGCCTTGGCCGAGGGCGGATCCGGGCCGCGAACGGATCTGGCACGGTTCTTTGTTCTGCGCCTCTTGCCGGAGCATGCCGCCCTTGCCCGTCAGGCGCTTGCGGGGGATAAGGATCTCTACGCCCTGAGCGCCGAGGATCTCGTTGCCTGATGAAGATGCCCCAAGAGCAAGCCCTATGAACAAACCTCTGGGGCCCCTCCGAACCCCGTTTGACACGCCGCCCGCGCCGGGCACCGCCACCGAAGTGGCTCCGGGCATCCTGTGGATCCGGCTGCCTTTGCCCATGGTGCTCGACCATGTGAATGTCTTCGCGCTGGACGATGGCGATGGCTGGACCCTCGTGGATACGGGCATGTTCTCCCGCCGCTCCCGCGCGCTGTGGGAGGACATCCTTGCCGGGCCAATGGCCGGCAAACCCGTGCGCCGGGTGATCGTGACCCATCACCATCCCGATCATATCGGCTGCGCCGGCTGGTTTCAGAGCGCCCATGGCGCAGAGCTGCTGACCACGCGCACCGCCTGGCTGATGGCGCGGATGCTGACCTTCGACGAGCAGGCTCTGCCCGCGCCCGAAACGCTCGCCTTCTGGACCCGCGCCGGCATGGATCCCGAGATCCTCGCCCAGCGCGCCGCCGAGCGCCCCTTCAACTTCGCCGATATCGTGGCGCCGATGCCGCTGGGGTTCACCCGCCTGCAGGAGGGCGACCGGATCCATGCGGGCGGGCGCGACTGGGACATCCATATCGGCCATGGCCACGCGCCCGAACACGCCACGCTCTGGAGCACGGATGGCGCGCTTGTGCTGGGGGGCGATCAGCTCCTGTCGACGATCTCGCCCAATATCGGGGTCTACGCCACCGAGCCCGAGGCCGACCCGCTCAGCGAATGGCTCGAGAGCTGCACCCGCCTGCAGGCCTATGCGACCGAAGACCAGCTCGTGCTGCCGGGCCACAAGCTGCCCTTCACCGGGCTACCGATCCGCTTGCGGCAACTGATCGAGAACCATCACAACGCCCTGCCCCGGCTGCAGGCCTTTCTGGCCGAGACACCGCGCAGCGCACCGGACTGCTTTCCCCTGCTCTTCAAGCGGAAGATCACCGGCGATACCTACGGGCTCGCGCTGGTCGAGGCGGTTGCCCATCTCAACCACCTGCGCGCCACGGGGCAGGCCGACTTCACCCTGCGGGCGGATGGCGTGCGGCTGTGGCACGCTGTCGCGACAGAGGCCCCTGCGGCCCCCGCTCCGGCGCAGGCCCCGTGACAGCGGCTTTCGGATAGGCTAGGCGGGTCGGGATTAACGCGAACGGGAGAAACATCATGGCCGAAGAGCACAAGCACGGCAGCATGGACACGACCGAGCAGGAAAAGACCTTCAATGGCTTCATCGCCATCACGAAGTGGTCGACGATCATCATCATCGCCCTCCTGCTCTTCATCTACATGGTCAACGGCTAAGCCGGGATCGCCCAGCGATGCGCCTGACCCCATGGCTCTTGCTGGGGACAACCCTTGGACTGGCCGCCTGTGGCGGGCCGTCCGAATGGGCCTCTGACGCCGAGGTGAGCCAGTACCGCTATGCGGATGGCGGCACCACGTCGGTCACGCTCTACACGGTGATCCGCATTCGCTCGGGCGAGGGCGGGCACACGGCGCTCCTGATCGACGGGAGCGAGCGGGTCATCTGGGATCCGGCGGGCACCTGGTGGTATCCGCAATCGCCCGAACGCAATGATCTGCATTACGGGATCACCCCGTGGCTGGAAAACCACTACATCGACTACCACGCCCGCGAGGATTGGAGCGTTGTTGAACAGCGCATTGAGGTCGATCCCGCCACCGCCGATGCGATGATCGCGGCCTTTGCGGCGAACGGGGCGGTGGGCAAGGCCAATTGCGCACGGGTGACCTCCTCCATCCTGCAGGACTTCCCGGGATTCGAGAGCCTGAGCACCACATGGTTCCCCGTCACCATCATGGAAGAATTCGCCACCCTGCCCGGGGTCGAAACCAAAACCTATTTCGATGATAACGATGCGGATCGCACGAATCCGCTGCGGGTTGTGCAGTAGAGGGCCTGCCATCACGATCCCTGCGCCCCGTTGCCGGCCTGCGCGAAACCGCTCCAGCCTTTCTGCCACGTGGCGCGGGGGCACATGGTGTTGCCACATAACGATCCCGTCCCCGGCGCGAGACCCCCTCGATCTGCGTCCGGTCCAGACGCGGCCCGATGTTCGACCTTCACATCACCATCGTGACCCGGCCCAACGCACCGATCCATGTCGCCATCTCGAACGCAAATGCGCTGCCTGCCTGCCGTCTGAGTTTCGCCCGGAGGCTGGCCCATCGGTTCCGGCATCATGGAGTTCGGCGACACGAAAGCCACCAGAACCGATCCTGCCGACCGTAACCGGGGTGTGGTTCTGCGCAATGTGCTGATCAGCGAATCCAGCCCGTGGACGACCCACCCGCCTAGCGGATGACTGCAAGCTGATGGCCCTCGCCCAACTGCCCAGCGGGCACCCGAGTGCCGTGGATGGGCACAACCACCCGCTCTATGGCGCAATCTGGGACGACGGAACCCTCCGGAGGCCTGACTGTGCCCCGGGCCCTGCGCTCACTTGCGGCGCAGGTGCTCGTCCAGCCGGGGCAGGATCTCGACGAAGTTGCAGGGCCGGTGACGATAGTCGAACTGCCATTGCAAGATCTCGTCCCAGGCATCCTTGCAGGCGCCGGTGCTGCCGGGCAGAGCAAAGAGGTAGGTTCCATTGGCCACGCCCCCGCAGGCGCGGGACTGCACCGCCGAGGTGCCGATCTTCTTCATCGAGACGATGGTGAAGACCGTGCCAAAGGCCTCGATCTCCTTTTCATAGACGTCCCGATGGGCCTCGACGGTGACATCCCGCCCGGTCAGGCCGGTGCCCCCGGTGCTGAGGATGACGTCGATCTCCGGGTCCGCGCACCAGCTGCGGAGCTGTGCGGCGATTTCGGTCCGCTCGTCGCGAAGGATGGTCCTTGCAGCGACCTTGTGGCCCGCGCCCTCAATCCGGTCCACGAGGGTCTGGCCCGAGCGGTCCTCGGCCAGCGCGCGCGTATCGGAGACCGCCAGCACCGCGATCTTCAGGGGCATGAAAGGTTTGCTCTCGTCGATGCGGCTCATGACATACCTCTGAGTTTGGCCTGCAGGCTGAGCAGATCCGCCCAGGCCGCGCGTTTCTGGGCCGGTTGGCGCAGCAGGAAGGCCGGGTGAAACATCGGCAGTACCGGGCGGTCCGTGGCCTCGGTCCACTGGCCGCGCAACCGGGTGATCCCCTTGCGACCCAGAACGGCCTGGCAGGAGATGTTGCCCATCAGCACGAGGATGTCCGGATCGGCCAGCGCCACATGGCGCTGCACGAAGGGCATCATCATGGCGATCTCGTCCGGACGCGGGTCGCGGTTCTGCGGCGGACGCCAGGGCAGGACATTGGTGATGTAGAGCGCCTTGGCCGGATCCGGGTTCGACCGGTCGAGCCCGATGGCCCCGAACATCCGGTCCAGCATTTGCCCGGCGCGGCCAACAAAGGGGCGGCCCTCACGGTCTTCGTCGCGACCCGGCGCCTCGCCGAGGATCATCACCCGCGCCCCGGGCTGGCCATCCGCAAAGACAAGGTTGCGCGCGCCCTTGCGCAGTTCGCAATGGGGATAGGCCGCGAGGGCCTCTCGTAGCGCGGTCAGAGTCTCTGACCGCGCGGACGCGCTCCGCGCATCCGACAGCGCCTGCTGTGCCGGATCGCCGACCGGGGGCGGGTCCGCGGCGGGGGGCGGGGCCCACCCCCCCCCCCGTGGCGCGGTGGGCGCCCGGGCCCGG
>NZ_JBNAFR010000010.1:102908-148133 GCF_049800775.1 Dinoroseobacter sp. S375
CCCCCCGGCGCGTGGTGGGCCGGGGGGGGGGGGGGGGGGGGGGCGGGGGGGGGGGGGGGGCCCGCCGCCGCCACGGGTGACGCTTTCGGCGCGCTGGCCGGGATCGCCGTGCGGTCCACGGGCACATCGCCGATGGCCTCGGTCGCCCCAAGCTCCACCTGCCATTCCAGCGCCGCGCGCAGGGCGTGATAATCCAGCTCCTGATCCATGGCGCGACCCTACCCAGCGCGACGCGGCGCCGCAATCGGATGTGTTCCCGGTGCCCCTCCCCTTGCCCGTCCGACCCGCCTGCGCCTATAAGCGGGCAACTCACTCCGAGGCTCCCATGACCTTTCGCGCGCGCCACCTTCTGGGCATCGAAACCCTCGCCCCGGACGAGATTGTCACCCTTCTGGATCTGGCCGACCGCTATGCGGATCTGAACCGTCGCAAGGACAAGCATGCAGACGCCCTGCGCGGCCTCACGCAGATCAACATGTTCTTCGAGAACTCCACCCGCACCCAGGCCAGCTTCGAGATCGCCGGCAAGCGCCTCGGCGCGGATGTGATGAACATGGAGGTGCGCGCCTCCTCGATCAAAAAGGGCGAAACCCTGATCGACACGGCCATGACCCTCAACGCCATGCATCCGGACCTGCTGGTGGTGCGCCACCCCCATTCCGGGGCGGTGAACCTGCTCGCCGAGAAGGTCAATTGTGCCGTGCTCAATGCCGGGGACGGACGCCATGAGCACCCGACCCAGGCCCTGCTCGATGCGCTGACGATCCGGCGCGCCAAGGGCAAGCTGCAACGGCTCAACATCGCGATCTGCGGAGATATCGCCCATTCCCGCGTCGCCCGCTCGAACATCCTGCTGCTCGGCAAGATGGAGAACCGGATCCGCCTCGTCGGCCCGCGCACCCTGATGCCCTCGGAGGTCGCCGCCCTAGGCGTCGAGGTCTATGAGGATATGAAAGCCGGGCTCGACGGTGTCGATGTGGTCATGATGCTGCGGCTCCAGCGCGAGCGCATGGATGGCGGCTTCATCCCCTCGGAGCGGGAGTATTACCACCGCTATGGGCTCGACGCAGAGAAGCTCGCCTATGCCAAGCCCGACGCCATCGTCATGCATCCCGGCCCGATGAATCGCGGGGTCGAGATCGACGGCACGCTGGCCGATGACATCAACCGCTCGGTGATCCAGGAACAGGTCGAGATGGGTGTCGCCGTGCGCATGGCCGCCATGGATCTGCTGGCGCGGAACCTGCACAGCGCGCCAGCCGGGGTCATGGTATGAGCGTGACCGTCTTTCGCCCGGACCGGATGGCCTATCTGCGCGCCTATGCGACCATGGCCGCCATCGCCATGGCGATCGGGATGGGCGTGCTCTGGGCGATGGGCAATCCCTACCCCTGGACCGGGGCCGTGGGCGGGCTGGCCGCCATCGCCCTGCGCGGCTGGTATCTGAGCTCAGAGGAACTGGCGATCAGTTGGGAGCTGAGCCGCGACCGGCTCGAAGGTCCCGGATGGCGCAAGATGGCGCTTCGCGACATCACCACCGTGCGCATGCTCGGCAGTTCGGTGCAGGTCATCACAGCGCAAGGCGACAAGCATCTGATCAAGTACCTTGCCGAGGCGCAGACCGCCAAGGTGGCCATCGAAGAGGCCGCGGGCCGAGCCAAAGCCCGTCCGCCCGCCGAGACCGCCCCCAAAACCGAACCCAAACCCGATGGGGCCGCGCAATGATCGAGATCCCGGCCAATGAAACCGGCATGGTTCGCATCTTTGCCGTGAACGGCGCGAGCGAGGGCACGGGCACCGCCCAGAGCTTTCTCAGCCGTCTGGAGCAGAGCCCCGAAGCGATCGCCGCCGAGGCCACCCGCCTGCAGGCCATGCTCGGCGTCGACCGGATCGATCCGACCTATACCGAGACGATCACCGTCGCCGATATCCGCGAGCTGGGCCTGACCCAGTATCTGGCGACGGCCATGGACATTCCCCATGCGCAGCTGAGCGCGGATCGCTCCCGGCTCGACGCGCTGGAGGGCGAGGTGCTGATCGTCCTGTCGCGCGCGCTGGGCTTTGAGGCGCAGACCCTGCGCCCGGGGCCGGATCTGACCTTCATCGGCGCCTATGAGATGGCCGACGTCCCGCTGAGCGGCGCGATCCCCGCCCGCCCCGCCGACCCGATGCCCGCGCCCGCAAGCGCCCCGCCCGTCACCGCCCCCAAGGGTGTCGGCAAGCTGCCCTTCATCCTGCTGGGGCTTCTGGTGGCGGTCGGGCTTGTCCTTCTTCTGGCCCGAGGGGGAGCGTGATGTCCCAGCGCCCGACCGCCCTGATCAATGCCCGCGTGATCGATCCTGCTGCCGCCGAGATCCGCGCGGGCGGCGTGCTGATTGAGGGGGGCGAGATCGCCCGGATCCTGTCGCCTGCCGACACTTTGCCCGCCGAGGCCGAGATCGTGGATTGCGCGGGCAAGTGTCTCGCCCCCGGGATCGTCGATATCGGGGTCAAGGTTGGCGAGCCGGGCGAGCGGCACAAGGAAAGCTTCAAGACCGCCGGGCGCGCCGCGGCCGCCGGCGGCGTGACCACCATGGTCACCCGCGCCGATACCTCGCCCACCATCGACAGCCCCGAAACCCTCGAATTCGCGGCCCGTCGCGCCGCCCAGATGAGCCCGGTGCGGCTGGCCCCCATGGCGGCGCTCACCAAGGGCCGGGCCGGGCGCGAAATGGTCGAGATCGGCTTTCTGCGCGATGCCGGGGCGGTGGCCTTTTCCGATGGCGATCATGTGGTCGAGAATCCCAAGGTGTTCTCCCGTTGCCTGAGCTATGCGGCGAGCCTCGGGGCGCTGGTCATGGCCCATCCGCAGGATCCGGGGCTGAGCGCCGGGGCAGCGGTGACCTCGGGCAAATTCGCGACCCTGCGCGGGCTGCCTGCGGTCTCGCCCATGGCGGAACGCATGGGGCTAGAACGGGACCTCGCCCTCGTCGAGATGACCGGTGCGCGCTATCACGCGGACCAGATCACCACGGCGCGGGCGTTGCCCGCGCTGACCCGCGCCAAGGAGATCGGGCTCGATGTGACGGCCGGTGTGTCGATCCATCACCTGACCCTGAACGCGTTCGACGTGGGAGACTATCGCACCTTCTTCAAGGTCAAGCCCCCATTGCGCAGCGAAGACGACCGCCTCGCCATGGTCGAGGCCGTGGCCCAGGGCGTGATCGATGTGATCTGCTCCATGCACACGCCGCAGGACGAAGAAAGCAAGCGCCTGCCCTTTGAAGAGGCTGCCTCGGGTGCGGTCGGGTTGGAAACCCTGCTGCCTGCGGCCCTGCGGCTGGTGCATTCCGGGGATCTGAGCCTGCCGGTCCTGTGGCGCGCCCTGAGCCTGAACCCGGCCGACCGTCTCGGCCTGCCCCAGGGGCGGATGACGGTCGGGGCGCCTGCGGATCTGGTGCTGTTCGACCCGGACGCGCCCTTCGTGCTGGACCGCGCCAAGCTGCATTCGAAATCCAAGAACACGCCCTTTGACGGCGCGCGGATGCAGGGGCGCGTCCTGCGCAGCTTCGTCGGCGGTACGCAGATCTACGCGCGAGACGGGCTATGATCCCCGAGATCACCACGGCGCCGGGCCTGCTCGCCCTCGTGGCGCTGGCGGCCTATCTGCTCGGGGCGGTGCCCTTCGGCATGGTCATCGCCAAGCTGATGGGCCTCGGCAATCTGCGGGAGATCGGATCGGGCAATATCGGCGCGACCAATGTGCTCCGCACGGGCAGCAAACCGGCCGCGGCGGCGACGCTGATCCTCGATGCGGGCAAGGGGGCCGTGGCGGTCCTGATCGCCCGGGCGGCTTTTGGCGAGGACGCCGCACAGCTCGCCGGGGCAGCGGCGTTTCTCGGCCATTGCTTCCCCGTCTACCTGAAATTCAAGGGCGGCAAGGGGGTCGCGACCTTCCTCGGCACGCTTCTCGCGCTGGCCTGGCCCCTCGGTGTGGCGGCCTGCTTGATCTGGCTGCTCTGCGCCGCGGCTTTCCGCTTTTCGTCCCTCTCGGCCCTGATCGCGGCGCTGATGACCCCGGTCTTTGCCTGGGGCTTTGGCCGCCCGGACGCGGCCGCGTTCTGTACATTCCTCGGCGTTTTGATCTGGATCCGCCATAGAGAGAACATAATTCGCCTGCTTTCTGGCTCTGAACCGAAGATCGGAGCCAAAAAGAAAGGGTAGAAATGGGGTTTCTGCGCGCCGTCCTTTCCGCCTATGTCAATATCCTGAATTTCGGCGGTCGGGCGAGCCGCGCGCAGTATTGGTACTTCCACCTTTTCCTGTTTCTCGTCGGTGTCGGGCTTGTCTTGGCTGGCGTCTTTCTAATGACGCCCGAGACGCTGCTCACACTCGAAGCCAAGCTCCGCGATCCTTCCTATGCGCTGGCCAGCTTCATCCTCTTCTCGCTGCCCTCCTGGAGCCTGCTGGTACGACGGCTGCATGACATCGACCGCTCCGGATTCTGGTGGCTGATAGCCTTTGTCCCGCTTGTGGGGGCGCTGATCCTCTTCGTGTTCAGCCTGCTGCCCGGCACCCAGGGACCGAACCGGTTCGGCGCCTCTGCCGGCCTGCGCCGCAGAGAAAAACCCCCAAAGCCCAACAAGCTTGGGCCGAGCACTGAAGAGGACCGCAAGGCAGAAGTTCACGCCCTCTATCTCGCGCGGGTCAAGCAAGCCCCATCTTGAGCCGGACAGGAAGGGGCCCCACCTTGAGGTCAGCGCCCAGCCAACGCAGCAGGATCCAATGACCTTTCAAGACGCCGTCAAAACATGCTTTCGCAAATACGCGGATTTCTCTGGTCGTGCCACGCGACCGGAATACTGGTGGTTCTTCCTGTTCTACCTGCTGGGTAGCGTGGTGCTCTCAATCCTTGAAAGTGGTCTGGGGACCGGCGGAATTCTGGGCGCGGCGTTCAGCATCGCGCTGTTCATGCCTCTTCTGGCCGCATTGGTCCGGCGGCTCCATGACACACACAGGTCCGGATGGTGGGCGCTCCTGTGTCTGATCCCGATCATCGGACCACTTGTTTTGATCTTCTTCGCGGCGCAACCCAGCGCCTGACGCGAGGACCGCTCAGTAGCTATAGGCGCCGTAGATCCTGGAAAGATCGCCGCCCCAGGCCCCATGATACTCCGCCAGGAGGTCATCGGCAGGCACGCGGCCCGTCTCGAGGCTATCTTTCAGCGCGTTGAGGAAATGGGTCTCGTCCGGGATCATGCCCCCGGCCCCGGGCTTGGCGCGCGCGGCGAGCCCGGCCTCGGAAATCGCGACCACCTCACGGGCCAGATCATGCATCTTGATGCCGCCGACCTCCGCCTGCAGCCCATCCACGGACGCCGCCACGCGCAGCGCATCCCGTGTCTCCGCATCCCAGTCCTTGACCAGATCCCAGGCCGCATCCAGAGCTCCCTGATCATAGGTAAGCCCGACCCAGAAGGCCGGCAGCGCGCAGAGCCTGCGCCACGGGCCGCCATCAGCCCCGCGCATTTCGATGAATTTCTTGATCCGCGCTTCTGGGAAGATGGTCGTCAGATGATCCGCCCAATCGCTGAGCGTCGGGATCTCGCCCGGCAGAGCAGGAAGCTTGCCATCGAGGAAATCGCGGAAGGACTGGCCCAGCGCGTCGATATAGACCCCGTCGCGATAGACGAAATACATGGGCACATCGAGCGCATACTCGACCCAGGCCTCGAACCCGAACCCCTCGTCAAAGACAAAGGGCAGCATGCCCGTGCGGTCTGCATCGAGGTCACGCCAGACCCGGCTGCGCCAGCTTTTGTGGCCATTGGGTTTGCCATCGAGGAACGGGGAATTCGCAAAGAGCGCAGTCGCCACAGGCTGCAGGGCGAGGGCCACGCGCAGCTTCTGGACCATGTCCGCCTCAGAGGAGAAGTCGAGATTCACCTGCACCGTACAGGTCCGGTACATCATGGTTTTGCCCATGGTGCCGACCCGATCCATATAGTCGGTCATCAGCTTGTAACGGCCCTTGGGCATGACCGGCATCTGCGCGTGCGACCAGATCGGGGCCGCGCCGAGGCCGATGAACCCCACGCCGATCTCCTCGGCGACGGATTGCACCTCGCGCAGATGGACATTCACCTCGTCGCAGGTTTCGTGGATCGAGACGAGGGGCGCGCCGCTGAGCTCCAGCTGCCCGCCGGGCTCTAGGCTGACATTGGCGCCGTCCTTTTCCAGCCCGATGATCTTGCCGCCCTCGAGCACCGGAGCCCAGCCGAAGCGATCCCGCAGGCCTTCGAGCATGGCGCGGATCGACCGCGCGCCGTCATAGGGCAGCGGTTTGAGCGTGTCCTTGCAATAGCCGAACTTCTCGTGCTCGGTGCCGATCCGCCAGTCTTCCTTGGGTTTGCAGCCTGCGTTCAGGTACTCGGCCAGTTGCGCGCGGCTCTCGATCGGGCCGCCGCCGGATTGGGGGATGGACATGGGGGCTCCTCTCCGAGGCCGTTTCTTAACACCGGGGTGTCCCGTCAGGATCCAGAAGTCAAGCGCAGGCCTTTGGGATCCATTGTGCGCTGCCACACAATAACCGACCCATCCTCGGAGGAGTCGAGCGCCGCCAGAAGCCCGGGCATATGGAGCCCCGGCAGCGCCGCAAAGGCGTCAAACAGGGTCGTCTCGCCTTCGGCACCATGCGGAATGGCCAGCGCATTGCCGTCTTCGGTCTGCAGAAGCCAGACCTTGCGCCCAGCCTGTCGGCGCAACCGCAACACGCTCAATCGGTCCAGATCGACCGAGCCCCCGGCGATGGGCCCCATATAGGTCACCTCGCGCTCATCCAGCACGACCATGCCCGGCGCGGCATCCTCGGCCGCGAAACGCTTGCGCCGGATCGCCACGAATCCCAGACCGGCCCCGGCCAGCGCCGCCACAAGACCGACGCCCTTGACCACCGGGCCGGGCTGCTGCGTCATCCAGAGCCCGAGCAGAAGCACCCCGATGCAGATCAGCACCTCGCGCCAGTCGCGCAGCCTTTCGGCAATCTCGGGTCGGATGAAGGGCATGGGTGGACCTGAACAGAGAAACGCAGGCCTTGTACGACCTGCGCCCCCCCTGTTCAAATCAATATCGGTGTCAGGACCGACGCTTGGCGCGCCGCATGGCTCCGAGACCCGCGACACCGCTCAGAAGCAAGAGCGCGCTGGCCGGAATCGGCACCGGCGAGACATTAGCGTCAAAGGTGACTTCGGACAGGAACACCCAAGGAGCACTGCGAAACAGGTCGACCACAAGCGTGTCTGTCGTTTGACCGGTCAAATCAAAGGTGTATGCGAAGGGCGCGCTGCCCGGCTGAAAGGGAACGACCTTGTTCACCCCGTTGATCGTAACGGAGCTGGGCTGGTCCACCCCACCTTCGTTCGAGTGATCGAAATGGAAGGTCGCCGAATTGAATGCATAGACCTGATCGAAGACGAAGGTGATCCGCGGGGTCTCGTTTAACCAACCGACATAGGGTGTGGAGCTGGTCTGGCCGCTGGAATTCCAGTTCGAGCCTGCAATCACGCCATCGGTCAGATCACCGGTCCCGCCGGTCAGGTTCCGCCCGGAAACCGTGCCGTCATAGGTGTCGTCGAAATAGGTAAAGGACCCGGTCTCGCCATTGAGCATATCGTAACTGACGGGAGAGACCGGAGCGGCATGGGCCACAGTCGCGGACAGAGCAAGGGCGCTGAGGGAAAGGAAAAGGGGTGTACGGGGCATATCGGGTCCTCGGAACAAACTCATAATGGCGCAAATTTTAGGCAAGATGTAAAAACCGGTCAAGCTTTGGACCGGGCTTTGTGTGACCTTGGTTTACGACAGGGGATTGCGTGGCGGCGCGCGCCCTTGCTCAGCGCCAGTCGCCATAGCGTTGTTGCCAGACGGTCAGGGCCGCCACCGCGGCGGTGTCCGCGCGCAGGATCCTCGGACCCAGCTGCACCGTCTCGGCCTGCGGCATCGCCCGCAGCCGCGTGCGCTCGGCTTCGGAAAACCCGCCCTCGGGACCGATCAGAATCGCCCAAGAGGCCTCGATGGCGCCCTCGCTGCACGAGGGCGCGGACGCGCCCGGTCCGGTCGGATCCGCATCAGACCCCGCCAGCGCCTCGTCGCAGAACATCAGCCGGCGATCCGCCGGCCACTCCCGGAGCAGGGCGTCGAGCGAGGTCAGATCAGCCACCTCCGGCACGAAGGTTCCGCCGCATTGCTCGGCAGCCTCGACCGCATGGGCCTGCAGCCGGTCCCGCCGGATGCGTTCGGCATTGGTGAAGGCGGTCTGGACCGGCAGGATGCGCGCCGCACCCATCTCGGTGGCCTTTTCCACGATGAAATCCGTGCGCGCCTTCTTGATCGGCGCAAAACAGAGCCAGAGATCCGGCGGATCGCGCTGGGGCGCGGTTTGCCCCTGCACCGCCAGCACACCGCCGCGTTTGCCCGCCTCGACCACCTCTGCAGCCCAGGCCCCGTCACGCCCGTTGAAGAGGGTCACGACCTCCCCCAGCTTGCGCCGCATCACCCCGAACAGGTAATGGGCCTGGTCCCGCGACAAACCAAGCGTTTGCCCCGCCCCCAGAGGGTGCTCTACATAGAGCCTGATCTTTCCGGCCGACATGACCGCAGCATATGGAGGGCTGATCCGATGAGCAACGACGCGCAGACCGAGGCACAGGGCATCGTTGCGGACGCACCGCCGGACAATTGGGTCGACCGCTATGCGCCCGAGGCGACGCGCCCCTTTCTGCGCCTGAGCCGGGCAGATCGGCCGATCGGCACATGGCTCTTGCTGCTGCCCTGCTGGTGGGCGGCGCTCTTGGGCGCTGCGGCGGGGGACGGGTTCGACCTCGGCACGGCGTGGATCCTGGTCGGCTGCGCCATCGGAGCCTTCCTGATGCGCGGGGCGGGCTGCACTTGGAATGACATCACGGACCGGGACTACGACGCGCAAGTGGCGCGGACCCGATCGCGCCCGATCCCCTCGGGGCAGGTCACGGTGCGGGGCGCGCTGATCTGGATGGTGATCCAGTCCTTGATCGCCTTCGGGATCCTGCTGACCTTCAACCTGCCGGCGATCCTGCTGGGGATCGGCTCCCTCGCGCTGGTCTGCATCTATCCCTTTGCCAAACGTTTCACCTGGTGGCCGCAGGTCTTTCTGGGCCTTGCCTTCAACTGGGGCGCGCTGCTGGCCTGGACCGCCGAGACGGGCACGGTCTTTGATGCGCCGAGCGTCCTGCTCTACGTAGCCGGGATCGCCTGGACCCTGTTCTACGACACGATCTACGCCCATCAGGACACCGAGGACGACGCGCTGATCGGAGTGAAGTCCACCGCACGCCTGTTCGGGGCACAGTCCCGGCGCTGGCTGAGCGGCTTCCTGATCGCGGCGACCGTGCTGGCGGGCGGTGCGGTGATCACGGCCCTGGCTCCGCTCGGGGCGCCGCTGGCACTGGCGCTTGGGCTGGGCGGCGTCTGGGCCTTTGGCTGGCATATGCTGTGGCAGTTGCGCCAGCTCGACACCGAGGATCCGGGCACCTGCCTCCGGCTGTTTCGCGCCAATCGCGACACCGGCCTGATCCTCGCGCTGTTTCTCGCCGTGACGCTGCTGGCCTGATTGCACCTGCGCGCCACTGGCGGTAGGACCGGGGGACCGTTTTACAACCGTCCTGGTGCCCATGACCAAGCGCAGAGTTCTGCCCGCCCTTGCCCTGATCAGCGCTGCCGTCGCCTGCGGGTTCGCCGCAAGAGCGATCGTGCTCGAGGTCGAGACCCGCACCTTGGCCGGGGTCGAAACCGCGCTGGCCGAGGCCGGGACGGAGTTCGCACAAGCCCAGATCGACGGGCTGCGGGTGACCGTGCTGGGCACCGCACCGGATGAGGCCACACGGTTCGCGGCGCTTTCGGCGGTGGGCACGGTGATCGCGCCCAACCGCATCATCGACGGGATGGAGGTGGTCGAGGCCACCGAGATCGCCCCGCCCCGCTTTTCGCTGGAGCTTTTGCGCAATTCCGACGGGCTGTCGATCATCGGGCTGGTTCCGGCAGAGATGGGCACGGACCTTCTGGGCGCCGGGATCTCGGATATCGGCCCGGTCACCAACATGGTCGAAACCGCGGATTTCCCCCTGCCCACGCGCTGGCTGGGCGCGGTGGGCTTCGCGCTCGACACGGTGCGCGCCCTGCCGCGGGCGAAGATCAGCGTGACCGCCGAGGCTGTTCATGTCAGCGCGCTGGTGGACAACCCCGAAGAGAAGGCCGCGCTGGAGACCCGTCTCACCCGGCAGGCTCCCGCAGGGCTGGACGTCACGCTGGAGATCTCGGCCCCGCGCCCGGCCATCACGCCCTTTCTGCTGCGGTTCACGAAAACCGATGACAGCGCCGGGTTCGACGCCTGCGCCGCCGATACCGAGGCCGCGCAAGCGCGGATCCTCGACGCGGCGCGGGCCGCCGGTGCGCCGGAGAGTGCGACCTGCCGCCTTGGCCTAGGCGCCCCCGCGCCGAGCTGGGCCGATGCGGCCAGCCGCAGCATCGCCGCGATCGACGCGCTGGGGGGCGGGACCGTGACCCTGTCGGATGCGGATGTCACGCTGGTGGGCGCCGTGGGCACCAATCGCGCCCTGTTTGACCGGGTGACCTCCGAGCTAGGCGCGGATCTTCCGGCGGTATTCTCGCTGACCAGCACGCTGGCCGAACCCGAAGCGCCGCAACCCGGGATCTTCGAGCCCGAACGCCTGCGCTTTACCGGGACGCTCAGCCCCGAGGGGCTGGTGCAGCTACGGGGGCACGTGACCGACGAGACCCGCAAAGAGGTGACCGCAGCCCTGGCCGAAGCGCTGTTCGGGGCGGATAATGTCTATAGCGCCACCTCCGTCGCCCCGCAGGTGCCCGAGGGCTGGTCGATCCGTGTGCTGGCCGCGGTCGAGGCGCTGAGCCATCTGCATAACGGGTCGGTCACCGTATCCCCGGATTTCGTGCGACTTGCCGGGCGCACGGGGGATGAGGGGCTGCCCGCCGAGGTCGCACGCCTTCTGTCCCAGCGCATCCCGGAAGAGGCCGATCTGCGGCTGGACGTGCGCTATGACCCGATCCTCGATCCGGCCACGGCCCTGCCCACTGAAGAGGAATGCTTTGCCCGCATCGACGCGATCCAGGCCGAGGGCAAGATCACCTTCGATCCGGGCTCGTCGCAGATCGCCGCCGAAGCGCGGGGGATCATCGACCGCATTGCCGAGGTGATCGCCGATTGCGCCCATGTGCAGATCGAGATCGCCGGGCACACGGACGATCAGGGCCGGGAGAGCATGAACCTCAACCTCAGTCAGGCGCGCGCCGACGCGGTGCTGGCCGCCCTGGCCGAGCGGCGATTGCTGACGGGCAATCTCGTGGCCATCGGCTATGGCGAAGCCGTCCCGATTGCGGATAACAAGACCGCAGAGGGACGGGAGGCGAACCGGCGGATCAGCTTCACGCCCCCGACTCCGCCCGTGCGCACGCCCGGGGAGACGACAGACGAGCCAAGCGAAGGACCCGCAGAATGAACCAGACGGAATTCATCGCCGCCACGGCGGTCATCCTGTTCGTGGTGTTTCTTCTGGGCTGGTTCACCCATTGGGCCATCGCGCGGCTGTCGCGGGTGACCAAGGCCGAACTTGGCGAGCTCGAAAGCATGGCCCAGGCCCTGCATGAAGCCGAAGAAGCCCGCGACGATGCCGAGGCCCATCTCGCCCAG
This sequence comes from Dinoroseobacter sp. S375, assembly GCF_049800775.1. Taxonomy (NCBI): domain Bacteria; kingdom Pseudomonadati; phylum Pseudomonadota; class Alphaproteobacteria; order Rhodobacterales; family Roseobacteraceae; genus Dinoroseobacter; species Dinoroseobacter sp. S375. Next base: position 114,649 of record NZ_JBNAFR010000010.1, read on the forward strand.
CGCGAGCGCGAGCTGACAAATGCGATGACGCAAACCGAGGCGGAACTGGCGGCGGCCATGGACGGGCTGCGCGAGGCGCGGGCCGAGGCGCAAGAGCTGCGCAGCCGGCTCGAACGCTAGGGCGCCAACCTCACCAGCGGGTCAGCGCGGCCTCGTCCTCGTCCGTGGCTGCAACCCAGGACGCGCCCGTGCCGGTGATCTCTTTCTTCCAGAAGGGCGCGCGGGATTTCAGGTAATCCATCAGGAACTCCGCCGCCGCAAAGGCATCGACCCGGTGCGGTGCCGCCGTGGCCACCATCATGATCCGATCGCCCGGCCCCATCCGCCCATAGCGGTGGATGACCAGCGCATCCCCGAGGGACCAGCGGGTCATAGCCTCCTCCACGATCTTGGCGATCGCGCGCTCGGTCATGCCCGGGTAATGCTCGATCTCCATCACGTCGAGATCGCCCTGGGCGAGATCGCGCACCACGCCGGTAAAGCTGACAATCGCGCCCATATCCGTGCGCCCCATGGCAAAGGCGTCGAGCTCTGCCCCCGGCGCAAAGGCCGCCTCCTGCACTCGAACGGTCATGGCTTACCCGCCCGTCATCGGCGGAAAAAACGCAACCTCGCGGGCCTCTGAGAGATCCGCATCGAACTCGGTCAGGTCCTGATCCACCGCCACGCGGATCGCCGAGAGATCGGAGAAGGCCAGCTCATAGCGTTCTTCCCTGCTGCGCAGTTCCGCCACCAGCTCGGACACTGTCCTCGCTTCGGTCTCGATCCGTTCCTGCGACAGGCCGATGCGCTCGCGCAGCCAGGCGAAGTAGAGAACGTCAAGTTTCATGGCTTCTCCGACAGAAAGGGCAGGGATTTCCTGAAGTAATCAGCGCCGGTCACCAGGGTCAGGGCAGCAGCCACCCACAGGAGCGCCATGCCCAGAAACGCCGCCGGTACGCCGATCACCGCCGAGAGCCAGACCATGTTCCAGTCCTGCGGACCGGTGTCGAGCGCGGCCTGATAGGCCTCGCGGGTCAGGCTGCCAAAGGCGGCCAGATGCATGTATTCCAGCGCAATCGCCCCGATCAGAACGGCGATCGACACCATTTGCGCGGTGGTTTTCCACTTCGCCAGTTTTGTCACCGAGAGCTTGCCCGCATCCGCGCCCAGAAACTCGCGCAGGCCCGAGACGAACACCTCGCGGAACAGGATCACCGCCGCCGGGATCATCACCAGCGGGTCAAGCGCGCTCAGCGCCATGACCACGGCCAGCGCAGTGATCACCATCGCCTTGTCGGCAATCGGGTCCAGCATCGCCCCGAAGCGCGAGGTCTGTCCCCAGGCGCGCGCGATCCAGCCATCCAGGAAATCCGTCAGGGAGGCCCCGATGAACAGCGCCAGCGCCACCCAGTCGGCCAGCGGCCGGGGCAGCACGGCGAACACGACCGCCACAGCCGGAGCTGCGAGCAACCGTGCAACGGTCATCATATTCGGAATAGTCCAGCGCATGAGGCACCTTGTAGCCTCTGTAACAGGGCGCGGAAAGGGGAACCTCCGGGAAACGGGGCTACAGGCGGTCGCACACCCGACGCGCCGGGATCCCCGCTCGGAAGACGAGCAAGAAGGCAGACCCGTCGCGCTCAGCAGTGTCTGGTGGTTGGTCGGTGTGGTTGAGGATATGAGGTCTGCATCAGCAGGGGTGGGCTGCGAGAAATTGCTGCGACACGCGACTAAAACAGTAGGCTCGTACCATCCCCCTACGCCCCACGCGTCGCAGCGTTTCTCACTTCAATGCTTCCCCCCAGGGCCCAATGAATGCCTTGGTGCGAAAACGGTAACATGGGTCCTGAAAATCGCAAAAAGCGACTGCGTTTTCTGCAGTCGCACACAACCCCCGGATGTAGCGAAACCAGATGTAGTGCACGTAGGCACCCCAGACACCATTAGGCGCCGAGATTTTCGTCGCGAATCAGCAGCGAATCGCCGATGACTTAGCGGCAGCCTGAGCGGTTTCAAGCTGACCCGATCGGGCCTCAGAACGGGACCGGCGCGCGAAAGGTCATCCCCACACCGCCATCCGGGTGGCGCAGGCGCAGGGATTCCGAATGCAACATCAGGCGCGGGAAGGCCAGCGCCGCCCCGGTGGCATAGAACGGATCGCCCAGGATCGGATAGCCCAGCGCCTGCATATGCACGCGCAACTGGTGCGAACGGCCTGTCTTGGGGCTCAGCCGCACGCGGCTCTCGCCTGCGCCGGTCCGCAGCACGCGCCAATCGGTGACCGCGGGCTTGCCGGTCTCGTGATCCACCTTCTGCAGGGGGCGGTTCGGCCAGTCCACGATCAGCGGCAGATCCACGGTCCCCGTGCGTTCGGTCATCTCGCCCCAGACCCGCGCCACATAGCTTTTGCGCATCTGGCGTTTCTCGAACTGGAGGCCCAGATGCCGCTGGGCATGGGGGGTGAGTGCGAAAACCATCAGGCCCGAGGTATCCCGGTCCAGCCGATGCACCAGCAACGCATCGGGAAAGGCCGTCTGCACCCGGCTGAGCAGGCAATCGGCCAACTCAGGCCCCCGCCCCGGCACCGACAAGAGACCCGAGGGCTTGTCCACCAGCAAGAGATGCGCGTCCTCGTGAATGAGGCGCAGCGGCTCCTGTGGCGGGGCGTAGTCATCTGGCGGCAAGGGCGGCATGCCCGCCTCATAAGAGAGCCGCGCCGCCGGGAACAGCGCTTTTTGTACGGACACCGCCCGGGGGCCTTGGCCTGCCCCGCCGCCCTGCCTAGGGTGCCGGCAATTCCCGGAGGCCCCATGAGTTTCGAAGCCTGGACCGTTTTCGCCCTGTTCTGGGCGCTGTTCGTGACGACGCCCGGTCCGAACGCGGTCAATTGCATTGCCAACGGGATCGATCATGGAATGCCCAAGGCGCTCTGGGGCGTGCTGGGGATCCTGACCCAGGCGAGCCTGTTCCTCGCGCTCTCGGCGCTTGGGGTCACCGCGCTGATCACCGCCGCGCCGGATGTCTTTGCCTGGGTCAAGCTGGGCGGGGCGGCGGTGCTGGTGGCGCTGGGGATCCGGGCCTGGCTGACGGCGACCCAGCCCGTGCGCCCGGCCACGGGCGGGCGGTCGATCTACCTGCGCGCGCTGGCCATTGCCACCTTCAACGCCAAGAGCCTTGCGGGCTATCTCGCGGCCTTCTCGCAATTCGTCCAGCCCGACGTGCCGATCCTGTCGCAGATGAGCGTGATCGTTCCCACGGCGCTCAGCCTTACCGCGCTGTCCTATTGCGGCTACACGCTGCTGGGCGTGGGCCTGGGCAAGCTGGCCCTGGGTGCGATCCTGAATGTCTGGGTGCGCCGGGCGCTCGCGCTGTGCTTTGTCGCCTATGGGATCGCCCTTGGCCTCGCGCCCAATGTTGGCACGGGCTGACCGCGATCACGAAGCTTTGGCTTGACGTTAACCCGCGCCGGGGCACCCTGCGCGCAACCGAGCCGAGGAGCCGCCATGACCACGAGACGACAATTCATCGGCGGGGCCGTGGTGCTGGCCGGTGGCTACTCCGCCTTGCGCTATGGCGGCCCGGCCCTGCGCGACCTGCTGACCCCGCTGCCGGAGGCGCAGGCGCTGGACGCCCCCGCTGGGTTCCGCGCCCTGCCCCTGAGCAGCGTGAGCCAGGGCCTCGATCCGCTGGTCGGGCTGGAACCCGCGCAGGTCCATGAGGTCGCGCCGGACCAGTTGGACGGGCGGCTCTGCGAGGCCTTGTTCGGACTGGACCGGGTGCCCGACGGCGTGGTGCCCATCGCCTCGTTCAGCGATTATGCCTGCCCGTTCTGCCGGGTCCTGACCCCGCGCCTGAACGCGTTGGAGGCAGCCTCCGGCGGCGCCCTCCGGGTGAAATGGCATGAGCTGCCGATCCTTGGCCCGGCCTCGACCGATGGGGCGCGGGCCGCCCTCGCCGCCGCGCAGCAGGGCCGCTATGCCGAGACCCATGCCCGGCTGATCCGGGCGGCCTTTCAGCCGACCGAGGCCTATCTGCGCGCGCTGTCGCAGGACCTCAGCCTCGATGCCGAGCGCTTGCTGACGGATATGCAGAGCCCAGCGATCGATGCTGCCCTGACCGATAGCCGCGCGCTGGCGCAGCTGTTCGGGATGGTGGGGACGCCCGCGCTGGTGGTCGGGCGCACATTGGTGCAGGGCGAGATCAGCGCGCGCAATCTCGACCGGCTGATCGCGGTGGAGCGGGCCGCGGGTCCGCCCCCGGGCTGCGCCTGATCGCGCCGACACTGGGACCGGCGACACCCCGCCCTAAATCGGGCTGGGAAAGGAGGACGCAGATGCCGCGCCGCTATGCCGAGATCTATCCGTCGCTGCCGCTGCTCAACAGCGATGCGTCCGAGCATGTCTCGGCCGCCGCACTCATGTCTCTGCGCTACTTTCAGGCCGCGCCGGACAGCATGCCCGAGGATGTCTTTGCCGAGCATCACGTCTTGCTGAACCTGCAGACGGAACCGCATCGGGTGCAGAACCGCCGCGACGGCGAGATGCATGATTTCATCTTCCGCAAGGACGATATCATCGTGACCCCGGCGGGCATGCGGTCGGGCTGGCGCTGGTTCGCGACCTCGGATGTGATCGTGGTGACGCTGGATCCTGAGCGGGTGGCGCAATTCGCCCAGCGCGAGATGGGGCTGCTGCTCGATCCGCAGCAATTCCGCGATCTGCCCCTGTTTACAGATCCCGATCTCTGCACGGCGGGAGTGATGCTGCGCGACGCGCTGGAGACGGGCGATGTCACCTCCGGCGTGATGTTCGAGGCCATGAGCCGGGTGTTTCTCGTCAAGCTCCTGCAGCGCTACGGGCAGGAGCGGCCCGAGCCCGTCCGCCGCAGCACCGGCTTCACCTCGGCCCATTACCGTCGGGTGCTGGCCTCTATCCGCGCCCGGCTCGACCAGACCATCAGCGTCGAGGCGCTGGCCACCGAGGCAGGGATGAGCCCCTCTCATTTCAGCCGTCTCTTCAAGGAGACGCTGGGCAGCACGCCGATGCAATATGTCATGGCCTACCGGATCGAGCAGGCCATGGAGATGATGACGGACCCCGCACTGTCGCTCGGCGAGATCGCCCTGGCCTGCGGCTTCGCCGATCAGGCGCATTTCTCGCGCAGCTTCAAGCAGGTGACGGGCGAGACGCCCCGGCGATACCGGCTGACCCGGACCGCCTGACACCTGCGCGGGGCAAAAAAGCAGGATTGTTCAAAAACGCCGGAGGGCGCTCCAAGAACCGGGCGGCCCGACACCGTAGATCTGTCCTCATCGGGCGCACCGCCCAGACAGAGGAGAGATACAGATGACCCAGTTCACCCTGACCACCGCCGCCGCCCTTCTGGCCTCCACCGCCGCGCTGGCGCAGGTCGAAACCCGCAGCGTGAGCTTCGAGAACGAAGGCGCGATCCTGTCGGGCACGCTCTACCTGCCCGAGGATCATGACGGCGCGGCCCTGCCTGCGGTGGTCGTGACCGGCGCCTGGACCAGCGTCGAGGAGCAGATGCCCCGCGTCTATGCCGAAGCGATGGTCGCCCGGGGCTTTGCCGCCTTCACCTTCGATTTCCGGGGCTGGGGCAAGTCGGGCGATCTGCCGGATGCCCAGCGCTTCGTCGAGAGCCCGGACGCCAAAACCTCGGATATCCGTGCGGCCTTCGAGGTGGTCGCGACCCTGCCCGAGGTCGATGCCACCCGGATCAACGGTCTCGGGATCTGCGCCTCGGCGGGCTACATGATCGACGCCGTGGCCGGGAATGCAGGGGTTCAGCGGATCGGCCTTGTCGCGCCCTGGCTGCAGGATGCCGAGATCGTCGAGGCGGTCTATGGTGGGCCCGAGGGGGTCGCAGGCCTGATCGCCCTGGGCCGCGCAGCCGTTGCCGCGGGGGGCGAGGTGATCCCCGCCGCAGGTCCCGAAGGGGCAGAGGGCGTGCTCATGCCCATCGGCGGATATTACCACGCGCCCGAGCGTGGTGCGATCCCGGCCTATGACAACCGCTGGAACAATGCCGGCTGGGAGGGGTGGCTGACCTATCACCCGGCTGACAATCCCGACCGGCTGACCCAGCCGCTGGCCGTGGTGCATTCCGAGGCCGCCGCGATCCCGCAAGGCTTGCGCCGCTTTCTCGACGGGTTCGGTGGTCCGGCCACGCTGCAGATGCTCGAAGAGGTCACGCAGTTCGATTTCTACGACAATCCTGAGGATGTGCGCCGCGCCGCCGACACCATGGCCGCCCATTTCGCCCAGACCTCGGACGCCGACCTCTGATCCCGGCGGGGCCGTTGCCTGGGCCCCCGCTTCCCCAACCTCATCACAGGAGACGTTCCATGACCCGCCTTTCCCCCCTCGCCGTCCTGCTTATCGCGCTCGCCCCCATGACCGCACAGGCCGAGAGCCCGCAGATGCCTGCCACCAGCCTCGCACAGCTCGTCGATCAGGCCGAGATCATCCGCATCACCAATGCCATCGACATCGCCGTGGACCGCAAGGACTGGGAGACCGCGCGCAGCTATTTCGCCGAAACGATCCACGTGGATTTCACCAGCCTGATCGGCGGAGACCCGGCAACGATCCCGGCGGATGCGTTGATCGCGGGCTGGGCCGGGAACCTCACCGCCGAGAAAGAGAGTTTCCACCTGCGCGGCAATCATCAGGTCAGCTTTCCCAGCGCCGACACCGCCACCGTCTACAGCCATGGCTATGCCTGGAACCGGATGGAGCGCGGCCTTGCGCCGGAAAACGGGGGCGAGGCCCTGTGGGAGGTTTGGGGCAGCTACACCCACGACCTGCGCCGGGGCGCGCGCGGGTGGGAGGTGACCGGCATGAGCTTCACCGCGACCGCCGAGCGTGGCAGCAGCTTTGTTCGGAACACACCGGGCAGCTAAGAGGCTCGGTCGCCCCGCCCGGTGCTCGGATGCGAGGGCCGGGCGCGGCGCGTATGCTGCGCTACGGGCCCAGCTCGCCGCGCAGAACCTTGAGCGGGACGCTGTCGGGATTGGCCGCGATCGCATCCTCCGCAGCGGCCCGGGCCGCATCCGCATTGCCCAGCGCGGCATGGATCCGGACGATCATGGTCCAACCCTGTTCCAGTTGCGGATCCATGGTCACCGCTTCGGTAAAGGCCATCAGCGCGGCCTGCATGTTGCGCGAGGTCAGGCCGATCCCGGCCAGCACGATCTGGGTCTCGGGGTAATCCGCCCGCGCAATCAACGAGGCCTGCCAATCGGACATCGCCCGACCCAGATCCGCGTTCACACGGTTGGGCAGACGCGCGAGGTTCATGTTCAGAAACTCCCGCGCGGCGGCCATGCGCACGCTGCGCGCAGGATCGGCCAGCAACGGAGCAAGGCGCGGGGCGCGCTCGGTATTGGGCGCGGCCCGTTGCACCGGAATCGCCGCCGCCCGGACCAGCGGATCCGGGTCCGACAGAAGTGGCACCATCCGGCTGGCCAGATCCGGCGTCGCAATCGGATGCAGAAGCTCCAGCGCCGTGGCGCGCACGATCCCCGGCAGCTCCAGATATTCGGTCAGAGCGACGATATTCTCCGCCGTGCTCTGGGGCGCGACCCGGGCACGGGCAAAGACATCGGCGAAATGCGGGCCGCGATGGCGGCTCTCGGGGGAACGGGCCTGCAGGATGTCGGCCATCTCCTCGGCGCTGCGATCCGTGTGGCAGTCATTGCAAGCATTGGGCGCGCCGGTCCGCACCGTCAGATCCGGGCGCGGCACCCGGAAGGAGTGATCGCGCCGCCCGTCAATGCCCATGTAATCGCGTTCGATCATATGGCAGCTTTTGCACTGGGCCCCCTCGCTGCCGATCTCGTGGAAGTGGTGCGCGGGGGTGTCGTAATCGGCCAGCGGCAAGCTTGGAAAGTCGGGGTTTCCGGCGGGCGAGTGGCACTGGGTGCAGACCGTGTTCGTGTCCGAGATCACCTGCGCCGTATGCGGATTGTGGCAATCGGTGCAGGCCACGCCCTTGGCATACATCTTGGATTGCAGGAACGAGCCATAGACATAGACCTCGTCGAGGATTTGCCCGTCCGGATGGTAGGTCCCATCCCGCAACAGGGTCAGCCGATAGGCATCATGATAGGCCGTCCCGGGCAGCGGATTGCCCGCCTCGAAGGGCTCGCGCCGGGAATGGCAACTGGCGCATTGCTGGATCTCGGCCTCCGCCCCGGCGGTGAAATCCATGGTCAGGCCGGTCGCCCCCACCGAGCTCCAGAGCCCCGGATCGTAGCTGCCCCCCGGCAGGGCCCAGTCCCGGTGCGCCTCGCCCGGACCATGACAGGCCTCGCATCCGACCCCGATCTCGGCCTGACGGCTGGCATAGCTGCGGCTGCGGGGGTCATAGCCCTTGTCATAGCCCGTGGCGTGGCATTCGGCGCAGCGCGCGGCCCAGTTCTTGTAAGGCCCGGTCCAGTGCAGCCCGTCCGAATAGGGCAGGTCCTGATCCGGGTAGAGGTGATACCAGCGCGCCTGATCCACATCCCACACCACGTCGAAGGACTGGATTTTGCCCGGCTCCGTCTCGATCAGATATTGCTGGAGCGGCGCAACGCCGGCAACCGAGTGGACCGGGTACCTTGTCATCTGCCCGTCCGGCCCATCGGAGGTGATGTAGTAGCGCCCGTCTTCGGTGGTGAACCGCGTCCGCACGCCCTTGTGCAGAAACTCCGCATTGTCGAAATCGCCCAGCACATGGGTCGCATCGGGCGGGGTCCAGGCCAGCGCGTGGTGCGAGCCGGTCCAGGCCTCGGCCTCCTCCGTGTGGCACTCGGTACAGCTCTCGGACCCGATATAGGCCGGCGTCCGCGGATCCTGAGCCGCTGCGGGCAGGGCCGCGCAGACCGCGCTCAGACCCAGCGCGACGACCCAGCGCAGCGGGCGGCGCGTGATGCGAGCGCTCCCGCTCATTCCGCCGCGTACCGTGCCAGAGCCTCGGCATCCTGCACCCGGATCCGGCCATAGCCGATCTCGATCAACCCAAGGCTGGCCAGCCGCTTGACCAGCCGCTGCACGGTGGGCAGGGACAGGGCCGTCATCGTGGCCAGACGATCCTGCGGCGTCTCGAGCCACGCGCCGGGCTCGGCCTGCACCGAGTTGGAATACAGCAGGAAGGCAGCGATGCGTTTTTCCGAGTTCGGGATGGACAGGTTCGCCAGAATGTTGAGCTGCAGTTCCATGTTCACATGGCTCAGCGCATAGAACTCGCGCAGCATCCCCGGCTCATCGCGCACAAGGGCAGCCAGCTTGGGCTGCGGGATGAAGTAGACCTCGACCTCGGACACCGCGAGCACGGTGACAAGGCGGCGTTGCTTGGAAAAGAGCGCCAGATCGCCGATCCAGAAGCCGGGCGTGGCCTGATAGATCGTGTGCTCGCTGCCGATGGTATTGGGGATCGCGATCGTCACATTGCCCCGGGCAAGACCGTAGAGCCCCTCGGACGTGTCCCCGACCCGGTACACGGTTTCACCGGGCGCGAAGCTGCGCAGCCGCCCCCCCTCGAGGATGCGCGCCTGCACCTCGGGCGTACGCCCGGACAGCCAGCCATGGCGGCGGAGGATCTCTGGTTCCATCGTCATTTTACGCCCCTATACGACAAAAAACCTGAAACAACCTGTCAAATGATAGAAAGCGTAATCGGAGGCAGATGCATAGACTCGGTCAGAGCGTAGTACGGAGCGCCCCGGGCCACAATGCCAACACAGCACGAGAATATGCGTCCAATCCTCTATATTTTTCATAGAGATAGGGCGTGTGCGGCCCTGCGCGCAAGATGTGTCCGGCCCCGCAGGCTCGGGCGTGATGCGACGCTTTTCCGCCTCAGGCTTGACCGGCATCGGTCGGTTATGGCTCCATGCGGGCCCCACTCACACCAAAAACAACAAATCGATATAGCAAGGAGACATGCACCATGACACGGAACAGGACCCGGAAGGAGCTGACCCTCGGGGTGGCCCTTTTGGCGCTGACCGCGGGCATCGCCAATGCCCAGGATGCGGACAAGCCCAATATCCTCGTCATCTGGGGAGATGATGTCGGTCAGTCCAATATCTCGGCCTACACGATGGGCCTGATGGGCTACCAGACGCCGAATATCGACCGGATCGCCGATGAAGGCATGATCTTCACCGACTATTACGGCGAGCAGTCCTGCACCGCGGGCCGGTCGTCCTTCATCATGGGTCAGTCGGTGTTCCGCACGGGCCTGTCCAAGGTCGGTCTGCCCGGTGCCGAAGAAGGCATGAGAATCGAGGATCCGACCATCGCAGGCCTTCTCAAGGCGCAAGGCTATGCCACCGGCCAGTTCGGCAAGAACCACCTGGGCGACCGGGACGAGATGCTGCCGACCAACCACGGGTTCGATGAGTTTCTCGGCAACCTCTACCACCTGAACGCCGAGGAAGAGCCCGAGAACGCGGATTATCCCGGTGACCTGGTCATGCCCGACGGGCGGACCTTCCGGGAAACCTTTGGCCCGCGCGGTGTGATCAAGTCCTCGGCTGACGGCACCATCGAAGACACTGGTCCGCTGACCAAGAAGCGCATGGAAACCATCGACGACGAGACCGTCGCCGCCGCGCTCGACTTCATCGACCGGCAAGAGGCTGCGGGCACCCCGTGGTTCCTGTGGTGGTCCGGGACCCGGATGCACTTCCGCACCCATGTGAGCGAAGAACGCCAGCAGATGGCGAACGACCAGATCGGCAAGACCGTGGACGAGTACACGGCGGGCATGATCGAGCACGACATGCATATCGGCATGTTCCTCGACAAGCTCGAGGAGCTTGGGATCGAAGACAACACCTTCGTCTTCTACTCCACCGATAACGGCCCGCACATGAACACTTGGCCCGATGCGGCCATGACCCCGTTCTGGGGCGAGAAGAACACCCAGTGGGAAGGCGGCTGGCGCGTGCCTGCCATGGTGCGCTGGCCGGGCAATATCGAGCCGGGGTCTATCAGCAACGAGATCGTCCACCATATGGACTGGTTGCCGACTTTCCTCGCCATGGCCGGGAACGAAACGGTCAAGGAAGACCTGCTCGACGGCATCACCGTGGCCGAGGTCGGCGGCGGTCGTGACTACCGCGTGCATCTGGATGGCTACAACATCCTGCCGATGCTGACGGGGGAAACCGACGAGAGCCCGCGCAACGAGATCTTCTACTTCACCGATGACGGCGATCTCGCGGCGCTGCGCTATGGCGACTGGAAGATCACCTTCCTCGAGCAGGAAGTCTGGGGCACCCTGCGGGCCTGGGCCGAGCCGCTCACCGAACTGCGTGTGCCGCTGATCACCAACCTGCGCCGTGACCCCTATGAGCGGGCCTACCGGACGTCGAACACCTATTACGACTGGCTGATCGACCGCGTTTACCTGCTGGTGCCTGCACAGGCCTATGTGGGTCAGTTCCTGTCGACCTTTGCGGAATACCCGCCGCGGCAGAAGGCGGCGTCCTTCAGCCTCGAAAAGGTCATGGAGAAGCTCTCGGATCCGGGCGGCGCGCAGTAAGCGCCCCCCGCATAGCCAACCGATCGCCCCTCTGCCTTCACCGGTGGCAGGGGGGCGGTCCTCCCCCCATTTTCTCAGCCCCCCTATGACAGGATCTGCTGCCATGTTTTTTCGGACTGTTTTCGCCGGATGTCTTGCCCTGGCCGGGACGGCCTTTGCCGACCCGCTGCCTTCCTGGAATGACACCGAGACAAAGAGCGCGATCATCGCCTTCGTGGACAGTGTGACGGACCCTGCATCGCCCGATTACGTCACCCAGGCCGACCGGATCGCGACCTTCGACAATGACGGCAATCTCTGGGCTGAACAGCCAGTCTATTTTCAGCTGATCTATGCGCTGGACCGCCTGCGCGAGCGCGCCGAGGCCGACCCGTCGATCCTCAGCACCGATGCCCTCAAGGCCGCCGCAGAGGGGGACATCGACACCCTTGCCGCGGGCGGAGTCGAGGCCCTGCTCGAAGTGCTCGCGGTCAGCCATGCCGACATCTCGGTCGAGGACTTTCAGGCAGATGTGCTGGCCTGGCTCGACACGGCGCGGCATCCGAGCACCGACATGCGGTATGACGCGATGATCTATCAGCCCATGCTTGAGCTGCTGAGCTATCTGCGCGACGAGGGGTTCCAGACTTGGATCGTCTCGGGCGGCGGCGTGCATTTCGTGCGTGCCTTTGCAGAAGAGGCCTATGGCATTCCCCCCGAACAGGTGGTCGGCAGCGCCGGCCCAACCGAGTACCGGGATGGCAAGGTCATGAAGCTCGCCGGCATCGACTTCATCGATGACAAGGAAGGTAAGCCCGTCGGGATCGACAGCCGCATCGGCAAACGCCCGATCTTTGCCTCCGGGAATTCCGATGGCGACTTCGCCATGCTCGAATACACCACCGGCGGAGACGGCCCGAGCTTTGGCCTGCTGCTGCATCACACGGATGGCGCGCGCGAGTTTGCCTATGACCGCGAAGGCCATATCGGCGTGCTGAACCGAGGTCTCGACGAGGGACCGGACCGCGGCTGGGTCATCATCGACATGGCCGAGGACTGGAAAACCATCTTCCCGAACTGAGCGTGTGGAGGCCCGCATGTGGATCCAGGACCGCCACCGCACCGGACACAGCCGCCTGAGCCCCGTGCTGGGGATCGCGCTCTGCGCGGTCATGCCCGTCGCAACCAGCGCGCAGGAGCGTCCCAAGCTGGTGGTTCAGATCACGGTCGATCAGCTGCGTGCGGATCTGATCGACCGGTTCGGGGGCGGGCTGGGGACCGATGGCTTTCGCCGTCTGATTGACAGCGGGACGATCTATACCAACGCCCATCACCCCCATGCCAACACCGAAACGATCGTGGGCCATGCCACACTGGCCACGGGAACAACGCCCGCGATCCATGGCATGGTCGCAAATCTCTGGTTTGACCGGGTTTCGGGCGCGCAATTCTACAACGTTCAGGACCCGGATTACCCGCTGGTAGGCGCCGCGGGCGTGGATGCCGATGCCGAGATCGACCCCACCCAACGGGCGGCGACCACGGATGGCCGGTCCCCCCGTGCCCTGCTGAGCTCCACCATTGCCGATGAGATTGCCCTGCATTTCGGCCCCGCCTCCAAGATCTTCGGGGTCTCGGTCAAGTATCGCGGCGCGATCTCCATGGCGGGTCACGCAGGTCAGGCCTATTGGTTCTCGAAATCCGAAGGACGGTTCGTCACGAGCACCTTCTATCGCGACAGCTATCCCGCCTGGATGGACGCGTGGCAGGCAGAGGGCCTGATCGACAGCTATGCCGGGCAAAGCTGGACCTTGCGCGCGGATCCCGACAGCTACATGTTCGGCGCGCGCGACGCCCAGCCATGGGAGACCGATTTCCCCGGTTTCGGCATCACCTTCCCCCATGACTGGGGCGCGCGGGACGACAAGTACTTCACCACCCGCCTGACCCTGAGCCCGGCTGGCGACGCGATCACGGCGGATTTCGCCAAGACGCTGATCACCGCCGAGGGCCTCGGGCAGGACGCGGTGCCCGACTACCTCGCCGTGAGCTTTTCCTCGACAGATTACGTGGGGCATCTTTTCGGCCCCTCCTCGCTGGAGGCCGAAGACAACCTGCATCGTCTCGACCGGGTGCTCGCCGATTTCCTGAGCTTTCTCGATGCCGAGATCGGGCTCGACCAGACCCTCGTCGTGCTGTCGGCGGATCACGGCGCGCCGGAGCATCCGGATTACCTCGCAACGCTTGGCATTCAGGCCGGGACCTTCGATTTCGAGCGGGTGGATACGGAACCCGGCTTTGTCCGCCTGACCGAGGATTTCGGGGACAGCACGGCCCTGATCCGGAACTTCTCGAACCCCTATCTCTACCTCGATCAAGAGGTGATCGCCGCGCGCGGGCTGGACCTTGCCGAGGTGTCGCGCGCCGTGGCGGCTGAGCTGGACGCCCTGCCGGGGATCGCCCATGCCATCCCGAGCACGGAGCTGCGCGCGGGCCGGGTCGCGCCCGGCAAGATCACCGATGCGGTGCGCGCCAATTTCCACCCTGATCGGTCCGGCGACATCTATATCGTCTTCAAGCCCCACTGGTTCATTGCCGATTTCGATGGGCTGCATGTGGCATCTGCCCATGGCTCGCCCTGGACCTATGACACCCATGTGCCGATCATCCTGTCGGGTCCCGGCATTCCCGCGGCCCGCATCGCCGATCCGGTCAGCACAACGGATCTGGCCGTCACCATCGCGACCTATCTGGGCACGAAACTGCCCTCGGGCGCGGTGGGCTCCCCCCTGATCGCAGCCCTGCCCTGAGCAAGAGAGACCGACCATGACCCCCCGAGAGCATATCGACACCCTGCGCACCGCCATGGGCCAGTCCATCATCGGCCAGCGCGATGTGATCGACCGGCTGGTGATCGGGCTTCTGGCCAATGGCAACTTGCTGATCGAAGGGCTGCCGGGGCTTGCCAAGACCCGGGCGGTCAAGGCGATGGCTAAGAATATCGAGGCCGAGTTCGGGCGGATCCAGTTCACGCCGGACCTACTGCCGTCGGATGTCACGGGCACCGAGGTGTACCATCAGACCGAGACCGGCTCGGCGTTCAAGTTCGAACCGGGGCCGATTTTCGCCAATATCGTTCTGGCCGACGAGATCAATCGCGCCCCGGCCAAGGTGCAGGCCGCCCTGCTCGAAGCGATGGAAGAACGCCAGGTCACCGTCGCGGGCACCACCCACAAGATGCCGCCGCTGTTCATCGTGATGGCCACGCAGAACCCCGTGGAACAGGAGGGCACCTATCCCCTGCCCGAGGCCCAGATGGACCGCTTCCTGATGCATGTGCAGGTCGGCTATCCCACGGTCGAGGAAGAGACGCTGGTCATCGCCCTCGTCCGCGGCGAGGACACTGCAGCCGGAGGCGCGCCCGCCGCGCCCCCGCCGCGGATCCCGCAGGATGTGATTTTCGCCGCCCGCGCCGAGATCGCCGGGATCCATGTCTCGGATGCGATGGGCCGCTACATGGCTGATCTGGTCTATGGCACCCGCACGCCGGCCGCGCTGGATCCGGATCTGGCCCGCTGGATCGAGATCGGGTCGAGCCCGCGCGCCTCTCTGGGCCTCGACAAATGCGGGCGCACCCATGCCTGGCTGTCCGGGCGCGACTTTGTGGATCCCACCGATATTCGCGCGATCGCCCATGACGTGCTGCGTCACCGGCTGACCCTCAGCTACGAGGCGCAGGGCGAGGGGGTGACACCCGACCAGGTGATCGACCGCCTGCTCGATCTCGTGGCCCTGCCCTAGGTCCGTCCCATGGCCCCGCCCTCTGATCCAAGGATTGCCGTTGATCTGCCCCATCTGCAGGGGTTGCAGAGACAGGCGCGGCCCCTGAGCTTTCTGCCTCGCCAGCCCGTGCGCTCGATCCTGAACGGACGCCATGCCTCCAAGCTGAAGGGGCGCGGCCTGAATTTCGAGGAACTGCGCCACTACATGCCGGGCGATGACATCCGCACCATCGACTGGAAGGTCACCGCCCGCACGGCGAGCCCCTATATCCGGGTCTATACCGAGGAACGGGACCGGGCCGCGATGCTGGTGGTGGATCAACGCATGTCGATGTTCTTCGGCAGCGTGCGCAACATGAAATCGGTCACCGCCGCCGAGGCCGCCGCCATCGCCGCGCACCGGATCCGGGCGCAGGGTGACCGGGTGGGCGGTATCGTCTTCACCGATGACGCCGTGATCGAGCATCGCCCGAAAGCCAGCCCGCGCGCCTTGCACCGGTTCCTCGGATCGGTTGCCCAGGCCAACATGGCCCTGCATGCGGGCCGACAGGCCGAGACCCGCATCGCCCTGAACACCCCCTTGCGCGCCACGGAACGGATCGTGCGGTCCGGCGGTTTGGTGATGGTCTTCAGCGATTTCGACGCCTGGGATGAGGCCACGGAAAAGAGCTTGTCGCGGATGGCGCGCCGCAACGACGTGATCCTCGTGACCGTCTCTGACCCGGTGCTCGACACGCTGCCAGAGACCGCGCAGCTCGTCGTCTCCGATGGCGGCTTGCAAGCGCAGATCGACACCCGGTCCGGCGAGACCCGCGCCGCGCTGCGCAGCTTTGCGGCTACGCGGCTCGCGGCGATGACCGACTTTTGCACCCGGACCGGCATTCCGATCCTGCCCCTGAGCGCGGCGGAAGACACCCTGCCCCAGCTCCTGCGCCTGATGGGCGCGCGGGAGATGCGGACATGAGCGACACGCCGCCCCCCGACGCGCTTGACGGGCTGAGCCTGCCGGAACTGTTCGACGCTTTGGCGCCGATTACGCCGCCGCCCGCGATCTCGATGATGCCCCAGACCCCGGCCTGGGCGGTGCTCGGCCTTGCCCTGCTGGGTGGGCTCATCTTCGGAGGTATGCACGTGCGGCGGCGCCACGCGGCCAATGCCTATCGCCGCGCCGGGCTTGCCGCGCTCAGCGCTGCGGGATCGGACCCGGCGGCGATTTCCACCGTGTTGCGGCGCACCGCACTCGCCGCCTTTCCACGCGACGCGGTCGCCGGGCTGCACGGGACGGATTGGGTTACATTCCTCGACCGGACCGCGCCGGGGCTGGGCCTCGCGCAATCTCCGCTGGCGGAGGTCCTGCTCGCGGGCCCCTATGCCGCGCAACCGCCCTCGACCGATCTGGCCGCGCTGGCAAAACGGTGGATCGAGACGCACCGCCCCCTCGGCCCCGCCGAAGGAGCCGCATCATGAGTGTCGCCTTCGCCACCCCCTGGATCCTGCTGATGCTGCCGCTGCCGCTGCTCGTCTGGTGGCTCGTCCCGCCCCATCGCGAGCGTACGGCCGCCCTGCGCATTCCTTTCTTTCGGAGCGTGACGGCCGCGACCGGCGCGAGGGCTGCCGATGGCGCGCGGGTACTGGCCCGCTCCCGGTTGCAAGTGCTGGCGACGGCCTTGTGCTGGATACTGATTGTCGTGGGCCTTGCGCGTCCCGAACGTCTCGGCGATCCGATTACGGTGACGAATGCCGCGCGGGACCTGATCCTCGCCGTGGATATCTCGGGGTCGATGGATGACCGGGACATGGAAACCCCGGAGGGGGACCGGGTCCAGCGTCTGCAGGCGGTCAAGGACGTGGTGCGCGCCTTTGTTGCCGAGCGCGAGGGCGACCGCATTGCCCTGATCGTGTTCGGCGCGAATGCCTATGTTCAGGTGCCCTTCACCGAGGATCTGGACAGCGTCGCCGAGCTGCTGGAGCAGACGCAAACCGGGATGGCCGGACCGAATACGGCGATCGGCGATGCAATCGGGCTCGCGATCCGCGCCTTCGAGGACAGCGAGATCGAGGAACGGCTGCTGATCCTGCTCAGCGACGGTGCCGATACGGCCAGCGCCATGAGCCCGATCAATGCCGCGGAAATCGCCGCCGATGCGCAGATCACGATCTATACGATCGGCGTGGGCAACCCCGATGGCAGCGGCGAGGAGCGTCTCGACCCTGCCACGCTCGAGGACATCGCGCGGCGGGGCGGAGGCGCGTTCTACTACGCCACCGATGTGGAAGGGCTGGCCGAGATCTATGCGGAGATCGACACGCTCAACCCGCGCGTGACCGACAGCGCAACCTATCAGCCCCGCGAACCCATCAGTCACATCCTCTTTGCTTTGGCGCTCCTGATCGGCGTTCTGACCAGCGCGTATCTCCATCTGGCCCGGGGCCAGAAGGCGGCGGCATGAGCATGCTGGAGACCTTTCACCTGCTGCGCCCCTGGGCCTTGCTGGTCCTGCCCGTGCTGGCAGTGCTCTGGTGGCGGATCCGTCCGAAACGCACGGCCTCGCCTGCGGCTCTGTCCGGACTTGCCCCGCATCTGGCCAACGCCCTGACCGTGGGTGGCGCGGATCGCCGACGGCTCTATCCCGTGGACGGGGTCATGGCCGTTCTGGCCCTGCTGACGCTTGCGGTGGCCGGGCCAAGCTGGACCCGCCTGCCGGACCCGTTTCAGGCGGAGACCGCCCCGATGGTGGTTGCGTTGAAAGTGACCCCGTCCATGGAGGAAGGCGATGTCGCCCCGTCACGGCTCGAGCGGGCGACCTTCAAGATCCGCGATCTCGTGAACCGGCGCGCGGGCGCGGAAACCGCCCTGATCGCCTATGCGGGCACCGCCCACCGCGTGGTGCCCCTGACGACGGATCCCGGCATTCTGGGCAGCTTCCTTGATGGGCTCAGCGCCAAGGTCATGCCGGTCGAGGGCGACGCCCCTGCCGCCGCGCTTGCCCGCGCGCAGGCCGAAATGGACCGGGCGGAAACACCGGGCGCGATCCTGTTCATCCTCGATGATCTGTCACCGCAGGCCGTGGCGGAGCTGAACACGGCGGAGCGGGGCCCGCTGGTCGTCTATGTGGTCGCCCCTTCCGACATCGCCCTGCCGCAGCTCGACGGCATCGAAAACGCCCGGATCGTCCGGATGACCCCCGATGACGGGGACCTGGACCAGATCGAGCGTCACCTCACTTCGGCCTATCAGGCCGCACTGGCCGAGGACGACTCGCAAGTGTGGGAGGATCGCGGCTGGTGGCTGGCATGGCCAGCGGCCCTCTTGCTGCTGATGTCGTTCCGCCGGGGCTGGACCATGCCATGGGCGGCCGTGGCCATGGTGTTGTTTGGTCTGACGGCCGCGCCGCAGGCCCGGGCAGAGGGGCTCGCAGACCTCTTCTGGACCCCGGATCAGCAGGGCCAGCGCGCCTATGATGCCAATCAGTTCGGCGCAGCGGCCGAGCTGTTCTCTGATCCGATGTGGCGTGCCCTCTCCCTCTTCCGGGCCGGGCAATACGAGGCCGCGGCAGAGGCCTATGCAGCCCTCGACGGGGCCGAGGCCGCCTTTGGCGAAGGCATGGCACGGTTGCGCAACCGCCAGTATCGCCCGGGCGTGCGCGCCTTTGAGCGTGCGCTCGAACTGCGCCCGGACTACCCCGAGGCAGAGCGCAATCTGGTCGTCGCACAGGCGATCGTCGCCTTTGTCGAAAGCACTCAGGCCCAGTCGGATACCGGCGAAGAGGCCGGGATCGGCGCCGATGAGGTGGTCATGGACAACGAGAGCGGACTGGGCGAGCAGACCCAGATCATGCCCGATCAGGACGGGCTGGGACTGGAAAGCGCCGAGCAATGGATGCGCACGGTCGATACCAATGTGGGCGATTTCCTCGCCACGCGGTTCAAGCTCGAAGCGGCAGCGGGGGATGCGGAATGAACCGCCTCATCGCCCTTCTTGCGACGCTGATCTGGGCCTTCGAGCCCGCGCAGGCGCAAGAGCCGGTGGTCGAGCTCAGCCTCGCCGAGGAGAGCGTCGCCGTGGGGCAGCCTGTCATCCTGCGACTGACGGTCCTGGTTCCGAGCTTCATGCCGAACCCGCCCAGCCTGCCGAGTTTCGAGACGCCGAACCTGCTGGTGCGCCTGAATGGTCGCGCCACCAGCCCGACCAGCAAGACTGTGGATGGCGAAACATGGTCCGGCGTCACCCGCAGCTATACGCTCTATCCGATGGTGGCCGGGCCCTTCGAGATCCCGGCTCAGGAGGTCAGCATCACCTATCGCGGGACGGGGACCGAGGACATCACGACCACGGTCGCGACTGAGCCCTTCACCCTGACCGGGTTGGTGCCCGAGGGGGCCGAGGGGCTCGACCCGCTGGTGATCGCCAAGGGGCTGACCGTAACGCAAGAGATCGTGCTGCCGGAGGGCGACATCGCCGTGGGGGATGCCGTGACCCGGAGCCTCAGCGCCAAGATCACCGGAACCGCGCCGCTCTTTGTGCCGCCCCTGCTGGGGCTGCCCGACGAGAGCGGGCTGCGGGCCTATCCCAAGGACGCCGTGCTGACCGAAAGCATGGACCGGGGTGTTCTGTCCGGCACGCGGCAGGAGGAGGCCAGTTACATCGCCCTGTCGGAGGGGCCTGCGGAGCTGCCGGAAATCGCGCTGGAATGGTACAATCTCAGCTCCAACAGCGTCGAAACCATCACGTTGGAGGGGGCCAGTTTCGAGGTTCTGGCCGGGCCCGCTGCCCCCATCACATGGGATCGGGGTCTCATCCTGCGTCTGGTGCTGGCCGCGGCGGGGCTGCTGGCGGTTGTGTTCGGCTATCTGCGCTTTGGCCATGCACGGGTGCTGCACTGGTGGGCCGCGCGACATGCGGCACGGGCCCTGTCCACGCGGCAGATGTGGGCGGATATCGAGCGCGCCATCGCGGCCCAGGATCTGGCACAGACCCTCGCGCGCCTCTCCGCCTTCGAAGCCCGGCACGGGGCGCTGGACCCGTCGCCAGATTTCGAGTCCGCGATGGCGCAGGTCACTGCGATAACCTACGGGTCGGGGGCGGTTTCGGATCGCGATGCGAAAGCCCGCTGGGCCGCTCTGGCCCGCGCCTTCGATGCGAGGCATCCCGCAGGGCGGGGCACGCGTACGGCCGAAGCGCTGCCCGCGCTCAACCCGCTCTGAGCGCTCACTCGCCGGTATAGGTCCAGCGATAGGCGGGCGGGGTCGGCCCCTTGTTGCGGCCACCCTGCTGCATCTGTTCCCAGGAATGCGCCAGCAAACCTACCGAGCGCGACAGGCAAAAGAGCCCGCGTGCGAGCGGTGGTGCGAAGCCGAGCTCGGCATAGATCACCGCCGTGGCCCCGTCGATATTCATCGGGATCGCGCGGCCCTTGCGCACGGCGAGCTCGGCCTCCACCGCCTCGCCGAGAGCGAGGAAGCGCCCCGCGCAGGCCCCCGCAGCGACCGCCTCGCGCACCAGCGCCATCAGGCGTGGCGCGCGCGGATCGACAGGTGTGTGAAAGCGGTGCCCGTAGCCGGGGATGATTTTGCCCCGCGCGGCGATCCAGGCATCCAGCGCGGACCCCAGCGGCTCACCGGCCAGCGCATGGAACATTTCCACCGCCTGCTCGCCTGCGCCGCCATGGACATCCCCGAGCATGTTCACCCCGGTCGCCATGGCATTGTTCAGGGGCAACCCGCAGGTGACCGCCATTCGCGCCGCCGCAATCGACGGCGCTTGCGGTCCGTGATCCACCGCAGAGACCAGCGCCGCCTCGAAGAGCCGTGCCTGTGCCGGATCCGGCCGGTCACCCCGCACCATCAGCCAGATCATCTCGGCGAAGGAGGTCGCTCCGATGAGATCCTGGATCGGCTGACCGCGCAGGTGAATGCGCCCGGGCTCCATATCGATGATGGCCGTGGACCACCAATCTGCGACATCGCTCATATCACGCCCTCCTCGCGCAGCGCGGAAATCTCCGCCGGGCTCAGGCCCAGATCCTGCAGCACCCGGTCCGTATCCGCGCCCAGCGCCGGGGGCGGCGCGGCGGGTTGCGGACGGGTGCCGTTCACCTGAACCGGCGCGCCGGGCAAGGCGATCTCTTCCCCGGCCAACTGGACGGTCCCGATCAGGCCCCGGTCCCGTACTTGCGGATCCTCCAGCGCCTCGGCCACGCCGAGAACAGGCCCCGTGGGCACCCCTTCGGCATTCAGCGCCGCGACCCAATGGGCGGCGGGCCGGGTTTTCAGCACAGCCTCCAGCGCCGCGCGCAAGGCTTCGCGATTGGCTTTGCGGTCCTCGCGCGTGCGATAGGCCGGGTCCTCGATCAAATCGGGCAGGCCGAGCAGGCGCACGAGGCTTTCCCACTGGGTGTCGCGATTGGCGGCGATGTTGATCGGGTTGTCGGCGGTCGCGAAGGTCCCCGACGGGGCCGAGGTCGTGTTTTCATTGCCATGGGGCGCGGGCGGCACACCACCGATCAGGTGATTGGACACCACCCAGCCCATGCTGGAGATCAGCGCTTCGGTCATCGAGATGTCGAGAAACGCGCCCCGGGGCCGGGCACTGAGCGCGGCCGCCACCGCAAAGGCCGCCGTCATCCCGCCGCAGGTATCGGCCACCGGATAGCCCACCCGATAGGGCGCGGTGTCCGGGGCGCCGGTGATCGACATCGCGCCCGACACCCCCTGCACGATCTGGTCATAGGCCGGGTCATTCTTGCGAGGCCCATCCTGCCCAAAACCCGAGATCGCGCAATAGATCAGACGGGGATTGGCCGCGCGCAGCACCTCATAACCGAGCCCGAGACGGTCCATCACCCCGGGGCGAAAATTCTCGACCAGAACATCCGCCGCCGCCACGAGCCGCTTGAGCAGCGCCTTGCCGGCCGGGGCCTTGAGATCGAGGGTGATGGAGGATTTGCCCGCATTCTGGGCCAGAAAACTGATCCCCATATTCGCGGCGTTCCGGGCCGGGTCCGCGCCGAGCTGACGCGCGAGGTCGCCGCTGCCGGGACGTTCGACCTTGATGACTTCGGCCCCCATCAGTGCCAGTTGATAGCAGCAATAGGGGCCGGCCAGAACATTCGTCAGATCAAGCACCCGCACCCCGGACAGGGGCGCGGGGGCCTGGGTCTCAGTCACCATCGGCGACGCCTTCGGCCCGGGCCCGGGCGCGGCGCGCCCGGTAGCTCGGCAGGATGATCAGCAGACCGGCAATCACCAGCAGGCCGAGGGTCATCGGACGCTCCCAGATGAACCCGATCCCGTCATAGAGCTGCATCGCGCGGGAGAAGTTGTCCTCCAGCATGCCGCCTAGGATGAACCCAATCAGCAGCGGTGCCAGCGGGTAATCCGCAAAGCGCAGGATCGTGGCGCAGATCCCGAAGCCCACCAGCAACAACAGCTCGGTCGCGTTGTTCTGGCCGATATAGGCCCCCATCAGGGTGAAGAACAAAATGAACGGGATCAGGAAGTTGCGCGGTACCGACAGGATCTTGGCGATATAGGGGATGAGCGGCAGGTTCAGCACCAGCAGGATGAGGTTGCCGATGAACATCGACATGATCACCGCCCAGAAGATCTCGGGCGCATCGATCATCAGGCGCGGCCCCGGCGAGACGTTCAGAGCAATCAGGGCCCCGAGCAGGATCGCCGTGGTCCCCGAACCGGGGATACCCAGGGTCAGAAGCGGCACAAAGGATCCGGTGCAGGCCGCGTTATTCGCGGTTTCGGGTGCGGCGAGGCCCTTGATCGAACCTTTGCCGAACTCCTCCTGCTCCTCCTTGGGCGCGATGTTCCGTTCCACCGCGTAGCCGAGGAAGGAGGCGATGGTCGCGCCCGCCCCCGGCAGCACGCCAATGAAGAAGCCCTGCACCGATTGGCGCCCGACGACCGGGGCCATGGATTTCGCTTCGGCCTTGGTGATGCGCAGATCCTTGATCTCGCCGCTGTCATCACCGCCACCAGAGGCAGAGCGCACTGGGTTCATGACCAGAAACAGCGCTTCGGGCAGGGCGAACATCGCCATGGCCAGGGTGATGAAGCCAAAGCCCGATTGCAGGTCCATCAGCCCCATGGTGAAGCGCGGCAGGTTGAACAGAGCGCCCTCGCCAACGGTCGCCATGATCAGCCCGAGGATGGTCATCATCAGCGCCTTGGCCACCTGACCCGTGCCCGCGAAGGCCGCGATGGCCGAGAGGCCCACCACCATCAGCGCGAAGTATTCCGCCGAGTGGAACAGCAGCGCGACCGAGGACAGCGCCGGTGCAAAGACCATAAGCAGGATCGCCCCGATGGTCCCCCCAGAGAAGGAGGCGATGGCCGCGATGGTCAGCGCCTTGCCCGCCTTGCCCTGTTTGGCCATGGGGTAGCCGTCAAAACTGGTGGCCACGGTGCCCGCAACCCCCGGCGCGTTGAGCAGGATGGACGAGGTCGAGCCGCCGAAGATCGCGCCGTAATAGACGCCCGCCAGCAGGATGAGCGCCGCCGAGGGGTCGCCGAGCGAGATCGCCACGGGGATCATGATCGCGATGATCGACATCGGGCCGAGGCCCGGCAACATGCCGATGAACGTTCCGATCAGGCAGCCCCCGATCACCATCAGCAGGTTCTGGATGGAAAAGGCCGTTTGCAGGCCGATAAGCAGTCCTTCAAGCATCTCTTACGCCCCCAGGAACATGGGCAGCGGGCGCAGGAAGATGCCGAGCACCTCTTGCACCAGATACCAGACAAAGCCCGCGGCCACCGCCGAGACACCGATCATCACCGGCCAGTTCCGCTCGCCAAGGATGACCGATCCGAGGATCAGGAAGCCGCTCGTCGAGAGAAGGAACCCGGCCGGACGCAGCAGCAGCGCATAGGCCACCATCAGCCCGAGAAGGGCAGCCGCCTGACCAATCTTGTAATCGCCAAGCCGGCGGTAATCGATATCGCCCTCCTTGGGCGGCTTCTGCGGGCCCTCGAGCCCCAGCAGGATCACCAGCGAGGCCACCGCGCCGAGCACGGCAAGAACCTTGGGGAAAGTGGACGGCCAGATCGGATTGCGCCGCATGAACGGGGCAAGATTGTCGTCCATCGTGAAATAGGCCGTGTAGCCGTAGACCAGGCAAATACCCAGCAAAACAAGCGCGATCCAACGGTCGAGCGCCATGTCCATCCCTCCCAAATTTTCGAAATAATGCGGGTGGGCGCGTTGTTCTCCGCGCCGCACCCGAGCAGCCGAGGCTTCAGATCAGAGGAAGCCGAGCTTCTTCATCAGATCGCCGATCTGCGTTTCCTGGGTCTCCAGGAACTTGAGGAATTCGTCGCCGCTGTTGTGGATGTTGACCCAACCATTGCGGGCGCGAACGGCTTCCCACTCTTCGGTGTCGTACATCTTCTCGATGGCCGCCTGATAGGCTTCAACCTGGTCGGCCGGCATGCCCGGTGCGCCGAAGAAGCCACGCCAGTTGACGAAAGTGGTGTCGATGCCCTGTTCCATCATGGTCATGGCGTCGGGGGCTGCGCCCACGCGCTCATCGGAGGTCACGCCGATGATCTTCACCTCGCCCGCATCGGCCAGATCGACCGCTTCGGAG
This sequence comes from Dinoroseobacter sp. S375, assembly GCF_049800775.1. Taxonomy (NCBI): domain Bacteria; kingdom Pseudomonadati; phylum Pseudomonadota; class Alphaproteobacteria; order Rhodobacterales; family Roseobacteraceae; genus Dinoroseobacter; species Dinoroseobacter sp. S375. The sequence continues at coordinate 139,550 of NZ_JBNAFR010000010.1, forward strand.
AACCCGGTGGACAGCGCCGCGATTTCGCCCGAGAGCAGGGCCGCCATGGCTTTGCCGCCCGCGTCATAGGGGATGTACTTCACGCCCAGCGGATCCTTGCCCGCGGCTTCCATCACCATGGCCGCCACGAGGTGGTCCATGCCGCCCGGCACCGAGCCGCCGCCAATCGCGGTGGAGTTCGGATCGGCGTCATAGGCCGCCAGCAGGTCTTCCATGGAGTTGATCGGGCTGTCCTTGCCGACAACGATGGCCGCATAATCGCCGATGGTCCCGGCCACGAGGGTCAGGTCGCGGAAGTTATGCGGGAACACACCGGTGAGCGAGCGGATCACGATCGGCGTGGAGTTCACCATCAGCGTGCCGTAGTTGCTCTCGGCGTTTTCGATCAGATACCCGATGGCCTTGCCGCCGCCGCCACCGGACATGTTCTCATAAGATGCCGAGCCGACGAGCCCGGAATTGGTGAGCGCCTCACCGGTGCCGCGCGCGGTGCCATCCCAGCCACCACCGGCACCGCCGGGGATGAGGAAATGCACGCTGTCGAGCATCTGGTGGCCACCGGCCTGAGCGCCACCGGCCAGCGCGAGCGAAGCCGCGGCTGCCATGAGCGCGCGACGAGTCATTGCGAATGTCATGTCAAGATCCTCCCGTTTGACAAAGGCGGTCGTTGCCGCCCATGAAAGATACGTCGCACCGAAAGCTGACATAAACCTGACACCGCTCACGGGAATCTTTGCGCCCATGCGATTTCTTTTGATCGAGGACCACGCGCCGCTGGCCCGGGCCGTCATCGACCGGCTCAGCCTCGATGGGCATGTGGTCGATCATGCCGACAGCATGGCCGAGGCCTGGGATTTCATAGCGACCACGACTTACGATCTGTTTTTGCTGGATATTATGCTGCCCGACGGAGATGGCCGCACCTTTCTGAGCCGCTGCCGCCGCGAGGCGCAGGCGACCCCGGTGATCGTGCTGACCGCCCGTTCCGAGGTGTCTGACCGGGTCAGCGTTCTGGATCTGGGCGCGGATGATTACATGGTCAAACCCATCGATTTCGCCGAGCTGGAGGCCCGCTGCCGGGCCGTCATGCGGCGCAAGAGCGGGGCGGCGGGCAATCAGATCACCCTGGCCGAGGTCACTTTCGACGCGCTGGCCGGCACGCTCGAGACACCGGACCGGGTGGTGCAGCTGCGCACGCGCGAGCTGCGGCTGTTCGAAACCTTTGCCAATGCACCGGGTCAGATCTTCTCGAAATCGGCCCTTGTGGACCGGCTCTTTTCCTTTGACGAAGAGGTCACCGAGAACGCGATCGAGGTCTATGTGGGCCGGTTGCGCCGCCATCTGGCCGAGACCGGGGTACGGATCACGACCGTGCGCGGGCTCGGTTACAAGCTGGACGTGCCATGAGTTTCGGACTGGCGCCGACCACATCGATCCGGCGACGCCTGCTGACCTTTCTGCTGACGGGGGCGGCGGCCACGGCGATCATTCTCTATTTCGTTGTGCAATCCGTGGCCGCGCAACTCGCCCAGGAAAGCCAGGACAATATCCTGACGGCCTCGGCGGTCTCCATCGTCGACAACGCCCGGGTGCGCGACGGCGAGATCATGATCGACATCCCCTATTTCGCCTTCTCCATGCTGGGCAGTGCCGCCGACGAACGGGTGTTCTATGCGATCTGGCTCGGCGACGAGTTTCTGTCGGGCTATGACAGCCTACCCCGTCCCGAAGGCCCCCCGGCGGAGCCCGCGCGGTTCGACACCCTGCCCTTTCTCGGCGAGGAGGTGCGGCTTGCCACCGTGGCCCGGCCGATTTCGCTGATCGAGGGGTCGTCCCTCCTGCAGGTGTCCATCGCGCAGACGCGGCAGGGGCAGCGCGCGGTGCTGACCCGGGTGTCGCGGCTCTCGCTCGGGATCGGGACGGGGTTCTTTGCGCTCACCGCGCTGCTGGCGATTGTCGTGGCCAGCACCACGATCCGCCCGGTCAACCGGTTGACCGGCAGTTTGTCCCGCCGGGGGCCGTCGGATCTGCGCGAGGTGACGACCGCCGTGCCGCGCGAGATGGCCCCGCTGGTCGCGACACTGAACAGTTTCATGACGCGGCTGAAAACATCGCTCGCCCGGTCCGAGGATTTCATCGCCGAGGCGGCGCACCGGGTGCGCACCCCGCTGGCCATTGTCCGGACGCAGGCCGAAATCCTGCACCGCCGCGCCGAGACCCCGGAGGCGCGCCAGACCCTGCAGGAGATGATGCGCGCCGTGGACGAAACCTCGCGCACGGCGGGGCAGTTGCTGGATCACGCGACCGTCAGCTTCCGCTCCGACAGTCTGGAGAGCGGCGAGATCTCTCTCCAGACGCTCGCGCGGGAGGCTGCGGCCCGCGCGCGCCCGATCTCGGAGCTCAAGGATATCGAGATCACGGTAGAAGGCGCCGCCGAATCCCGCCTGCGCGGCGATCTCATCCTGATGCAGAGCGCGGTGGCCAATATCCTCGACAACGCGATCAAGTACACACCCGCCGAGGGGCAGATCACCCTGAGCGTGGACAGGGACCAAGACCGTGCGCGGCTGCGGGTGACCGATACCGGCCCGGGCTTTCCGGATGCGGACCCTGCGGCGCTGACCGGGCGGTTCGTGCGCGGCAGCAACGCGGCGCAGATCATCGGGTCCGGACTCGGCCTGACCATTGCCGACGAGGTCGCCCGGGTCCATGGCGGTCAACTCATCCTTGCCAATTCAGCCGGAGGCGGCGCATGCGTCACACTCTCCTTTCCCTTGTCGGGTTCCTGATCGCCGCGCCGCTCGCGGCCTTCGAGATCGAGGATCAGGCGCGCTTCGGCCCGGACGGAGCCACGACCACGCTGGAGATCATCTCGACCGCCGATATCGCGTTCTTCGAGCCGATGATCCTGTCCTACCTTGCAGGCGCGCCGGATACGGCGGTGGCCTATACCGTGGCCAGCTCCGCCGAGCTGGACCGTGCCCTGCGCAGCGAGCGTGCACGGTTCGACATCGCGATCTCCAGTGCGATGGATCTGCAGACCAAGCTGGCCAATGACGGGCTGGCCCAACCACACAGCTCGGACGCCACCGAAGCGCTGCCCGATTGGGCTCTGTGGAACGACCGGGTCTTCGCCTTCAGCCAGGAGCCGGCGGCCATGGTCGTCTCCAAGGCGGCCTTCGCCGATCTGCCCCTGCCCCGTAGCCGACAGGAGCTCATCACGACCTTGCGCGAGAACCCCGACCGGTTTCGGGGGCGGATCGGCACCTATGACGTGCGCCAATCCGGGCTCGGCTATCTGTTCGCGACCCAGGATGCCCGGACCTCCGAGACCTATTGGCGGCTGACCGAAGTGATGGGCGCGCTCGACGTCCAGCTCTATTGCTGTTCGTCCGACATGATCGACGGCGTGGTCGGGGGCGAGCTAGCCATCGCTTACAATGTGCTGGCAAGCTATGCGCTGGGGCGGACGGACCGGGACGCCTATACGATCATCCTGCCCTCGGATTTCACGACACTCATGCTGCGTTCGGCCCTGATCCCGGCGGGGGCCGCCGAACCCGAGACAGCGCGGCAATTCGTGGATCATCTGTTGAGCGAGACCTTTGACGGGACCGCCCTGCCGCCCCTGAGCCCCGCCAGCAATGACAGTGCGGTGCGGCGGATCGAGCTGGGTCCGGCCCTGATGGTCTATCTCGATCGGTTCAAGCGGCGCGGTTTTCTGTCGGAATGGGAAAGCGCGATCCTGCAGTGACCACCTTCCCCCATGAAAAAGGCGCGGCCCCCGAAGGCGCCGCGCCGATCCGCATTTCGAAGGTCCGGGCTTAGAAGAAGCCCAGCTTGTTCGGGTTGTAGCTGACCAGCATGTTCTTGGTCTGCTGATAGTGGTCGAGCATCATCTTGTGGTTCTCACGCCCGATGCCGGACTGCTTGTAGCCGCCAAAGGCCGCATGGGCCGGGTAGGCGTGGTAGTTGTTGACCCAGACACGGCCCGCTTCGACACCGCGCCCGAAGCGGTAGCAGGTGTTCTGATCCCGCGACCACACACCGGCGCCGAGGCCGTACATGGTGTCATTGGCCAGCGCGAGCGCCTCTTCTTCGGTCTTGAAGGTCGTGACCGAGACAACCGGGCCAAAGATCTCTTCCTGGAAGACGCGCATCTTGTTGTGGCCCTTTAGGATGGTCGGCTCGATATAGAAGCCGTCCTTCAGATCGTCGGAGACCTCCGCGACCTTGCCGCCCGTGAGGACTTCGGCACCTTCTTCGACACCGATCTGGAAGTAGGAGAGGATCTTCTCTTTCTGCTCGGCGCTGGCCTGCGCGCCGACCATGGTTTCCATCTTGCGCGGGTCGCCCTGCACGATGGCCTTCACGCGGGCGATGGCGCGGGCGATGAACTCTTCATAGATGTCTTCGTGGATCAGCGCACGGCTCGGGCAGGTGCAGACCTCGCCCTGATTGAACGCAAAGAGCACGAAGCCTTCGACGGCCTTGTCGAGGAAGGCGTCATCCTCGGCCATAACATCCTTGAAGAAGATGTTGGGGGACTTGCCGCCCAGTTCCAGCGTCACCGGGATCAGGTTGACCGTGGCGGCCTCCATGATCTTGCGGCCCGTGGCGGTAGAGCCGGTGAAGGCGATCTTGGCGATCCGGTCGGAGGTTGCGAGGGCCGCGCCCACTTCGCCGCCATAACCGTTCACGATGTTCAGAACACCATCCGGCAAAAGGTCTGCGATCAGCTCGACCATGACCATGATGGCCGCGGGCGTCTGCTCGGCGGGCTTCATCACGATGCAATTGCCCGCCGCAATCGCCGGGGCCAATTTCCAGGCCGCCATCAGGATCGAGAAATTCCACGGGATGATCTGACCCACAACGCCAAGCGGCTCATGGAAGTGATAGGCCACGGTGTCGTTGTCGATCTCGGACATCGACCCTTCCTGCCCGCGCAGCACACCGGCGAAATAGCGGAAGTGGTCGACGGCCAGCGGAATGTCGGCCAGCGTCGTCTCGCGGATCGGCTTGCCGTTGTCCCAGGTCTCGGCCTTCGCGATGATGTCGAGGTTCTCTTCGATCCGGTCGGCGATCTTCAGCACGATATTGGCGCGCTCGGTGACCGAGGTTTTGCCCCAGGCGTCCTTGGCCGCATGGGCCGCATCCAGCGCCAGCTCCACATCCGCAGCAGAGGACCGGGCGATCTGGCCGACCACTTCGCCGGTGATCGGCGTGACGTTGTCGAAGTAGCGCCCTTCGACCGGGGCCACGAACTGGCCGCCAATGAAGTTGTCGTAGCGGTCCTTGAACGGGGAGACGAGGGTCTCGTCCAGTTGGGTCATCTCATTCATGTCGTGGTCCTCCTAGGGTGGTGCAGTCGGGGTTGCCCCCATGTGATGCGACGGAGCCTAGGACAGCGGATCCCGCGGCCGGGGTGGTCCCTTAGTCGTGGTTCGGGGGACCTGTCTCAGGAGTGAGACAGGTTGCAGGACAAATTCACGGATCCTGTGCAATTTCCGGCGTGGCATAGCGCGGTATCGGCTTTGCACCCTCGGCTCAGGCCAAGATCCCGACTCGATCCCGCGACAGGCGCGCCGGTTTCCCAGAGGGACATATATATAGAGAGTGTTCGCGCGGCACCGGCAGAGGGATGGCTCTCGCATGGAGAGGTAGTGACCTGTCATTGCCCCTTTTCCGGTGATTTTCGCAGTCGACCCCGGGATCGCCAGGGCAACTCGGCCTGATTTGAGCGCAGGATCGGCCAGTTCGGCGGGTAAAACGGCGGGGTTCCACGCCGCCAAGGGCATGTGTGCGTTTTTTTCGGTGTTTTTTCTCTCACGCGCGGCGTGAGGTTTCGGGCTCTGGGCGGGCGGTGTTGGAAACATCACCGGGGCGTGAGGGGGTGTTTTGGGGTAAGTCTCTGGAATGGCTGTGTTTTCCCGGAAGGCACCGGCGTCCCGCGCAGAAGGCCTGATCGCGCGAGCGTGATGTGCGTCAGCGCGCAACAGCCTCTCTCATCATCGCCATTTCATTCCCGGCCCAACCGCCCCAAATCCAACTCATCGGCAGCGACACACACCGCCGACACACACAACAGCGCGGCTCGCAACGCACATTCAGGCCGCGTAACACACTGAAAGGACTACTGATATGAAACTCGCTCTGACATCCGCCCTCGTGATCGCCCTGACCGCTCCGGCCTTCGCCTCCTCCCAGCTCGAGCGTCAGCTCGGCGTCGAGCCCGGCGCCTACAGCTTCTCCGAACTGGCCGCGATCAAAGGCTCCTTCGACACCGACAATGGCTACAACATCCCGCCCCGCGGCGACGTGGTCTCGACCCAGTCGGTCGGCATCTCCCCGGCCCATGCACAGCTGGCCGCGACCCTGGGCCTGGACGCCAATGACTACAGCTTCGGCGAACTGGCCGCCATCAAGGGCAGCTTCGACACCGACACCGGCTATAACGTGGCCGAGCGCGGTGCAGTCGTCTCGACCCAATCCGTGGGCGTGACCGGCGCAAGCGCACAGCTCGCAGCCTCCCTCGGGCTGGACGCAAACGACTACAGCTTTGCCGAGCTGGCCGCGATCAAAGGCGCCAAGGGCTCGTCTAACGAGTAATCCTTAACATCCCCCAAACCCCGCCCGGCCTCACCCCGCCGGGCGGGCGTTTCAACGACCATCTGGCGCGTGCCCCGGCCAACCGGCTTCGATCCTGTCCCGCGCGCACCCCTCCCCGCCCCCATGGAATCAGGAAGACCCGCCCTGCCCTCCGGCGCGCCGCCTTCGTCCCGCTTTCCAAAGCGCGTACAGCGGCTTGACGCCCCGAATTGAAGCGTTTGCACGATCCAGCCTGTCATGGCACCTTGGGGTCATAGTTCTGGAGCGTTCCTCGATGCAGAAACTGACCAAATGTGCCATTCTGGCGGGCGTTCTGACCTGCGCTGCATCGGCTGTTCCCGCCGGGTCGACCGTGACCAAGAGCAGTCAGGGCACCGCGGTCAAACTCTCTGAAACGCCGCTCGCGCAATACTACCTTAACATGCAGACGAGCTTTCTGGCGCAGGGTCTCATGAAGACCACGACCCGGATGTCCAACGCGCCCATGGATCCGGCGACCCTGTCGCGCGACTTCGTCGAAATCGCTCTGCACAATGAATATGGCGGCGGGCTCAGTTCCTCCGGGCACCGCAGCAAGAAGCCGCTTCTGCGCTGGGAAGAACCGGTGCGGATGCAGGTCATGTTCGGCGCGAGCGTCGACAAGGCGCGCCGCGCCAAGGATCTGCGCACGATCTCCAGCTATGTGAACACGCTGGCTCGCGCCACACGGCATCCGATCACGGTCAATCCCCACAAGCCGAACTTCCACGTGCTGGTGGTGACCGAAGGCGAGCGCAAGAGCCTTGCCAAGACCTTGCCGAAACTCATCCCCGGCATCTCGAAATCGACCCTGAGCAACATCGCCAGGATGCGGCCCAATCACCTGTGCATGGTGGTTGCAGAACCCCATGGCGATCGCAGTCGCGGGTTCCGGCGCGCGGTCGCGATCATACGCGCCGAGCATCCGGATCAGATGCGGGCATCCTGCATTCAGGAAGAGCTGGCGCAGGGGATGGGTCTGTCGAATGATTGCCAGGAGGTCTGGCCCTCGATCTTTAACGACGACCAAGAATTCGCGCTGTTGACCCGCCGGGACGAGAAGCTTCTGGGTATGCTGTATGATCCCCGGTTGCGATCCGGGATGACAACGGACGAAGTCGTGCCCTATCTGCACGCGGTTGCCTCGTCGCAATACTGATGTTTCCCCCTTGGCGCGCTGAATCAGACCCCGGTTTCGGGGTCTTTTTTGTGGGATTTCCCCGGGCCAAGGGGGTGTGTGCGTTTTTTTCGACGTTTTTTCTGTCACGTGCGGCGTGAGGTTTCAGGCTCTGGGCGGGCGGTGTTGGAAACATCACCGGGGCGTGAGGGGGTGTTTCGGGGTAAGTCTCTGGAATGGCTGCGTTTTACCGAAAGACACCGGCGCCCCGCGCAGAAGGCCTGATCGCGCGAGCGTGATGTGCGTCAGCGCGCAAATACCTCTCTCGTCATCGCCATTTCATTCCCGGCCCAACCGCCCCAAATCCAACTCATCGGCAGCGACACACACCGCCGACACACACAACACCGCGGCTCGCAACGCACATTAAAGCCGCGTAACACACTGAAAGGACTACTGAAATGAAACTCGCCCTGACATCCGCCCTCGTGATCGCCCTGACCGCTCCGGCCTTCGCCTCCTCCCAGCTCGAGCGTCAGCTCGGCGTCGAGCCCGGCGCATACAGCTTCTCCGAACTGGCCGCGATCAAAGGCTCCTTCGACACCGACAACGGCTACAACATCCCGCCCCGCGGCGACGTGGTCTCGACCCAGTCGGTCGGCATCTCCCCGGCCCACGCACAGCTGGCCGCGACCCTGGGCCTGGACGCCAATGACTACAGCTTCGGCGAACTGGCCGCCATCAAGGGCAGCTTCGACACCGACACCGGCTATAACGTGGCCGAGCGCGGCGCAGTCGTCTCGACCCAATCCGTGGGCGTGACCGGCGCAAGCGCAC
>NZ_JBNAFR010000011.1:0-120075 GCF_049800775.1 Dinoroseobacter sp. S375
TGGGCCGGGGAGATGCCGACCGACTGGGTCGAGACCACGTCGCCGCGGGGCGGGATGTTGTAGCCATTGTCGGTGTCGAAGGAGCCTTTGATCGCGGCCAGTTCGGAGAAGCTGTAGGCGCCGGGCTCGACGCCGAGCTGACGCTCGAGCTGGGAGGAGGCGAAGGCCGGAGCGGTCAGGGCGATCACGAGGGCGGATGTCAGAGCGAGTTTCATATCAGTAGTCCTTTCAGTGTGTTACGCGGCCTGAATGTGCGTTGCGAGCCGCGGTGTTGTGTGTGTCGGCGGTGTGTGTCGCTGCCGATGAGTTGGATTTGGGGCGGTTGGGCCGGGAATGAAATGGCGATGATGAGAGAGGCGTTTGCGCGCTGACGCACATCACGCTCGCGCGATCAGGCCTTCTGCGCGGGACGCCGGTGTCTGTCGGGAAAACGCAGCTATTCCAGAGACTTACCCCGAAACACCCCCTCACGCCCCGGTGATGTTTCCAACACCGGCCCCCAAGCCCCCGAAACCTCACGCCACGCGTGAGAGAAAAAACATCGAAAAAACGCACATGACCCCTTGGCCCTGGAAAATCTCGCAGTTTCACGCGCCCCCTGCGGCAAGATTCACCCCAAATTCGCGCGAAACCGCGACCAAGGCCGCATTCGGAGCGGCCCGCGGCAGGTGTAAACTGACATCACAGCGCGCAAAGCCGGGAGGGGACATGAGTTTCAGGCCCGCCACGACGCGGAGCGGACCATGGAGGGGGTTATGGGCTGCAATTTTGATGCACATGCGGCGTATGTCATGGCGACCGTCGGAAACGGAACGGCGGCGGCACGGTCGCGGCTGGCCGCCTCCTGGACCCGGTCCATGCAAACACATCACCTCGACCCGTCCCGGCGGCAGCGCCCCGACAGGCTGACCGCGCGGCATCTCGCGGACCTGCGGGCGCAGCAGGAGACGCTCTTGCGCGCGGCGGCTCACTCCCTTGATCACCTGACGCAAGCGGTGCGCCATGCGGGCTGCGTGGTGCTTCTGGCGGATCACAAGGGCCGGATCCTCGACCATCGCTGCCAGAGGGCCGATGCGGATGTCTTCGACGCGGCGGGGCTCGTCTCGGGCGGGGACTGGAGCGAGGCGGCAGAGGGCACCAACGGGATCGGCACTTGTCTGAGCGAGGCGCGCCCGATCACCATCCACCGGGATGAGCATTTTTCAGCCCGCAACATCGCCATGACCTGCCTTAGCGCGCCGATCCACGGGGCGCAGGGGGATCTTCTGGCGGTGGTCGATGTCTCCTCGGCGCGCGAGGATCAGAGCCCGGTGGCCAATAGCCTGCTCGGGGCGCTGGTGGAGCAGACCGCCCAGCAGATCGAGCTGGCGCTGTTCCAGCGCGCCTATCCAGAGGCGCGGATGGTGCTGGCGGACCCGCAATGCCTGCGCTCGGGATTTCTGGCGGTGGATGCGGATGACATCGTGCTGGGGGCGACCCATGGCGCGCGCCGAAGCTTTGGCCTTGCACCGCGCGGGGTGCTGGCGCCGCGCGCGCTCCAGGACACATTGGGACAGGACGGCGCGCGGTCGGGCTTCGAGAAGGCCGAGTACGCGGCCCTGAAGACCGCGCTGATCGAGGCCGAGGGGAATGCCTCCGCCGCGGCGCGGGCGCTCGGGGTCAGTCGGGCCACCCTCTATCGCCGGATGAAGCGTGTCGCGCTCTCGCCCGGCGATCTGGACCTGCGGCCCGCCTGAGCGACCCCTGGCGCGACGGGGGCCGTGACAAGCCCTGTGTTGTCCGCTACCGCTCAGGGGACGCAAATCGCCAGCCCAGTGGACGCAGCCTTGGCCACACCCGCCCCCATCACACCTGACACCGCGACCGCCCGGCCCGCGCGGATCTCGATGACGCCGCAGGATGGGGGCATGCATGTAGTGCTGTCGGGGGACCTCACTGTTTACAGCGTGTCCGAGCTGGCGCGCCAGACCGAAACCATCCCGGAAGGTGCGGTTACGGTGGATCTAGCCGGGGTCGGTCGGATCGACACGGCCGGGGCCTGGATGCTCGCGCGTCTGCATCAGCGTATGACCGAGGCGGGCGCGCAGATGCATCTGGCTGGCGCCCGGGACGAGGTCATGGCCCTGTTGACCAGCGTCACGAAATCCATGCCCGCGCCCGAGCCCGCCGAAGCGGCCCCGCCGACCAGTTTGCTGGACCGAGTGGCGGCCTTGGGCAAGCGCGTGGCCGGGTCAGTGGGCTATCTCGGCGGGCTGCTGGGCTATCTTGGGATGTTCCTGTCGCGTCTGATGCGCGCCCTGCGCCATCCGCGCGAGTTCGGGCTCACCCCGCTCGTCCACCATTGCGAAGAGGTCGGGGTCAAGGCTGTGCCCATCGTCGCCCTCATGGCCTTTCTGATCGGCGTGGTACTGGCCTTTCAGGGCGCGAGCCAGCTGCAGCAATTCGGCGCCGAGGTCTTCGTCGTCGACCTGATCGCGATCTCGATCCTGCGCGAGCTCGGCATCCTTTTGACGGCGATCATCGTGGCGGGGCGGACGGCCTCGTCCTTCACCGCGGCCATCGGCTCCATGAAGATGCGCGAAGAGATCGACGCCATGCGCACCCTCGGGCTCGACCCGGTGATGCTGCTCTTTGTGCCGCGGATCCTCGCGCTGCTGATTACCCTGCCGATCCTCGGGATCATCGCGAACCTCTCGGGCCTTCTGGGCGGCGCGCTGATGAGCTGGGTCGAGCTTGGCATCTCGCCCGAGATGTTCCGCATTCGCCTGATGGAGGGGACCGATATTAGCCACCTCACCGTCGGTGTGATCAAGGCGCCGTTCTTTGCGGTGATCATCGGTCTGGTGGGCTGCCATGCGGGGATGCAGGTCAAGGGCAATGCGGAATCCCTCGGCCGCATGACCTCCAGCGCGGTGGTCACGGCGATCTTTGCGGTGATCGTGACCGATGCCGCCTTCTCGATCTTCTTTGCGCAGATGGGGATGTGACCATGGCGCCGGGGTCGGATCAGGATATCGTCATTCGCCTGCGGGGCATCCGGAACCAGTTCGGCAGCCATGTTGTCCATGACGATCTCGATCTCGACATTCGCCGGGGCGAGATCATGGGCGTGGTCGGGGGCTCGGGCACGGGCAAGTCGGTCCTGCTGCGCACCATCGCGGGGTTGCAGCGCCCGGCGGCGGGGAGGGTCGAGGTGCTGGGCGTCGATGTCCTGACCGCCGATGAAGAGACCCGCGCCACGCTTGAGAGCCGCTGGGGCGTCATGTTTCAGGATGGGGCGCTTTTCTCGTCGCTGACGGTGCGCGAGAATGTCGAGGTGCCCCTGAGGGCGGTGCCCGGGCTGGCCGCACAGGACCGGCGTGCGCTGGCGGACCTCAAGATTTCGATGGTGGGGTTGCCGCCGATTGCCGGGGACAAGTACCCATCCGAGCTGTCGGGCGGGATGCGCAAGCGTGCAGGGCTTGCCCGGGCGCTGGCGCTGGACCCCGAGATCGTCTTTCTCGACGAGCCCACGGCGGGGCTCGACCCGATCGGGGCGGCAGATTTCGACACGCTGGTGCGGGGGCTGAGCGATGTGCTGGGCCTGACCATATTCCTCGTGACCCATGATCTGGACACGCTGCATGCGGCCTGCGACCGGATTGCTGTGCTGGCAGAGCGCAAGGTGTTGATCACCGGGACCATGCAAGAGATGATGGATGTGGATCACCCTTGGGTGCACGAGTATTTTCACGGCCCTCGGGCGCGCGCGGCACAGGATACGCTGGACGCGCGCCAGGACCAAACTGAGGGCTGAACTTGGAAACGCGCGGCAACTACATCCTGATCGGGGCCTTCACCCTTGCGGGCATCCTCGGCATCATGGCGTTCTTCCTGTTCTTCGCGCGGGTCGAGCTGGACAAGCAATTCGCCTATTACGACATCAACTTTGCCTCCGTCTCGGGGCTCAGCAATGCGTCCGATGTCCGGTTCAGCGGTCTGCCCGTGGGGCAGGTGGTCGATGTGCGCCTCTCGCCGGATCAGGACGGCACGATCCGGGTGCGGATCGAGGTGAATGCCGACACGCCCGTGCGCGTGGACAGTGTCGCCACCATCGAGGCGCAGGGCGTGACCGGGGTGTCCTTCGTGGGGATCGATGCGGGCACGCCCGATGCGGCGCTGCTGCGCGTGGCCTCCGGGGACGTGATCCCCGAGATCACCGCCGGACGCTCGATCCTGCAGACCCTGTCGGAGGAAGCGCCGCAGATCCTGACCGGCTCGCTCGAGATCGTGCAGGAGGTCCGGTCGCTCTTTTCCGATGACAATCGGGAGCTGGTGCGGAACATCCTCGAAAACGCCGAGACCGCCTCCGAGGATTTTCTGGACTCGCTCCAGAATCTCACGGGCATGGCCGATACGGTCACGCAATTCGCCGATGAGATCAGCCGGTTCAACACCACGCTCACGACCCTCTCGGGGGAGCTGACGGATGTGCTCTCCTCGGCCAATACCACGCTGCTGTCCATCGGCGAGCTGGCCGAAGAGACAAAGGGGCTGGTCAGCCAGGGGTCCGACACGTTGGTCACCCTGCAATCAAGCCTCGGGACCGCCGAGACCTATGTGGCCAATGACCTCGTGGCCGCGACCGAGGCTGCGCAGGGCCTGATGGACGAGCTGCGCGCGGATGCAGAGGCGCTCAGCACCGAGGCGCAGGCCCTGATGGTCACGGCGGGCGGGACCGGGGCCGAGGCCACCGCGCGGCTCGAAGAGCTGGCCCAGACCATCGTCGCCGTCGAACGCCTCGTCGCGACCCTGCAGACCACCAGCACAGATGTGGGCACCGCCGTGCGCCGGATCGACGGGCTGATCGAGGAGGAGGGCGCGCCGCTCGTGACCGAGACCCGCGCGATGGTCGCCACGGCCACCCAGGCGCTGGATGCGCTGAATGCAGCTGCCACTGTGGATCTGCCGGCGATCGTTGCGGATGTGCGCAGCGCGACCGAGACGGCGACCCGTGTGATTGCGGAAGTGGGTGCTGACCTTTCTTCCGCTGCGGCGGGCACGGATACGCTTGTCGCATTGGCAGAGACCACGCTGGCCGATGTCTCGCTGACCTTCCGCAACGCCAACGAGACCCTGAGCGAGTTCAACGAAGCGCTCGAAATTGGGGATCAGGCGATGATCGCGGCGGAGGCGGCGTTCTCCTCTGCGGACCGTGTGCTCGATACGGAGCTTTCGGGCATCTTCGCCTCGGTCGAGGCGACGCTGGATGCGCTCACCGGGGCGGTCGATCAGGTCTCGGACGAGCTGCCCGAGATCTCGGGCGATCTGCGTGCGGCCAGTGCGGCAGCGGCGGAGGCCTTTGCCGCGCTGCAATCGCTGGCTGAGACCTCGGCCCCGGATGTGGCCGAGTTCACCGAGACCGCGCTGCCGCTTTACACGCGGCTGGCGCAGGATGCGCGGGTGCTGATCCGCAATCTCGATCAGCTCACCTTGCAGTTGGAAAGGAACCCGACCCGGTTCTTCTTCGACCAGAACGCCCCGGAATTCAGGAGATAACCATGGCCAGACCGCAGAAGATCCGCGCCTCGGCGCTTGGCCTCGGGCTGGCGCTTGCGCTGTCGGGCTGCTCGGCGATTACCGCGATCAGCGATGCCTCCAAGACGCTGGAGGTCTATGAGCTGCGCGCGCCCGAGATACAGCCCGCGGGCCGGTCCTTTGGGTTGGACGTGGTGATCGAGGAGCCGACGACGAGCGGCGCGCTGCAGACCGACCGGATCATGATCCGGCCTGACCCGTTGCAGGCGCAATACCTGCCCGGTGTGCGCTGGAGCGAGACGACCCCGGTCATGCTCCAGACCCTGATGCTCCGCAGTCTCGAGCAGAGCCAGGCCCTGCGCTATGTCGGGCGCACGCCGCTGGGGATCAGTGGTGATGTCGCGGTTCTGACCGAGCTGGTGGATTTCCAGGCCGCGGTCGCGCCCGATGGCGAGACCGGCACGGTGGAGTTGCGGCTGATTTCGCGTGTGGTGCGCGAAAGCGATATCCGCATCCTCGGCACCCGGACCTTCGCCGCTCGGGCGATCCTGCCCTCGGTGGAGGAGGCTGCCGTAATTGCGGGCTTCGATCAGGCCGCCTCGCAGCTTCTGTCCGAACATGCGGCCTGGGTCCTGTCGGTGCTGCGCTAGGCGCGTTCGGCGTCCAGCACGCGCAGGGCATCGGCGGCGAGCATCCGTTCTTCTTCGGCCTTGATGATCCAGACCCCGCAGGCCGCCCCCTCCGGGTGCAGGCGCGTCTGTCCCGCGGCATTGGCCTCGGGTGCGATCTCAGCCCCGGCCCATTCCAGCCCCGCGATGATCCGCGCCCGGATCTCGGTCGCGTTCTCGCCGATCCCGCCGGTGAAGGCGATCGCATCCAGACCGCCCATCGCCGCCATCAGCGAGCCCGCATGGCGCTGCGCCCAGTAGCAGAAATGATCGACCGCGAACTGGCTGTCCTCGGCCTCATCCGCGAACAGGGCGCGCATATCCGTCAACCCGCCCGAGAGGCCCTTGAGCCCGCTTTCATTGTTCAGAACCTTGCGTGCGGCCTCGATCCCGACCCGGTCCGCGAGGGCCAGCACCGCGTTGCCGTCAATCGCCCCGCAGCGCGTGCCCATGGTTAGCCCATCGAGCGGGGAATAGCCCATGGTGGTCGCCACCGAGTGTCCGTCGCGGATCGCGCAAATCGAGGCGCCATTGCCCAGATGCAGCGCCAGCAGGCGCGCGGGCAGGGGGGTGCCGGTGACGTCTTCCCAGCCCGAGACCATGGCGGCGTAACTCTGGCCATGAAAGCCATAGCGGCGCAGGCCCTCGGTCTCCGCAATCGCGGGCAGGGCGTAGCGCTGCGCAACCTCCGGAGCGGTGGCGTGGAACGCCGTGTCAAAGCTCGCGCATTGAGGAAGGTCCGGCACCAGCGCCGAGAGCGTGTCGATTGCCGCGAGGTTATGGGGATTGTGCAGCGGGGCGAGGGGGATGCAGCGGGCGATCTCCGCACGCGTCTCGGGCGTCACACGCACCGGTCGCGTCAATACCGTGCCGCCATGCACCACGCGATGGGCCACCGCCCGCAAGTTGTGGGGAGAGATCCCGCGCGCCTTGAGCGCATCTAGGATGGCCGACAGCGCCGCCCCATGGTCGGGCAGCGCCATGGCCTGTTTCATATCGCCGATCTTCAGGACCGCGTCGCCGCCAATGGCCTCGACCGCGCCCGAAAGCCTCTCCGAGAGGGTCCCATCGAAGAGAGCGATCTTGATCGAGGACGACCCGGCATTGACCACAAGGATCAGATCGTCCGGGTGCGTCCCCGCCATGGCTCAGGCGTCCTGCGGAACCATGTCGTCCGCCGAGATCCCGGCCACGCTGACCGGTTTCTTCATGGCATCGCGACGGAAGGGCTCGCCCAGCTCCTGGTTCAGCATGGCCTCGATCAGGGTCGTGGTGCCGTTTTCCATCTGCTCCTTGATGGCGGTGTTCAGCGCCTCGGTGAGCTCCTCCATGGTGCGGGCCACGACGCCTTTCAGGCCGCAGGCCTTGGCGATGCCGGCGTAGCTGACTTCCTCGTCGAGCTCGGTGCCCACGAAGTTGTCATCGAACCACAGGGTGGAGTTCCGCTTTTCCGCGCCCCACTGGTAGTTCCGGAAGACGATCTGGGTGATGCCCGGCCACTCGCCGCGACCGATGGCCGTCAGCTCGTTCACCGCGATGCCGAAGGCGCCGTCACCTGCGAAGCCAACCACGGGGACATCCGGGCAGGCGATCTTGGCGCCGACAATCGCCGGCAGGCCGTAGCCGCAGGGTCCAAAGAGGCCGGGGGCAAGGTATTTGCGGCCCTGTTCGAAGCTCGGATAGGCGTTGCCGATGGCGCAGTTGTTGCCGATATCCGAGCTGATGATCGCCTCGCGGGGCAGGGCGGCCTGGATCGCACGCCATGCCATGCGGGGGCTCATCCAGTCGGGCTTGGCGCTGCGCGCCCGCTCGTTCCAGCTGGTGCCGGGATCGTCATCCTCGTGATCCATGGAGCTGAGCTGCTGCGCCCAGCGGGACTTCAGCTCGGCGATCCGGTTCTTGCGCTCGGCGCGGCCGGCATCGCCCGCATCGTCGCTGAGCTGCGACAGGATCCCGTTGGCCGCCTTGGCCGCGTCGCCCACGATGCTGACGCTGACTTTCTTGGTCAGGCCGATCCGGTCGGGGTTGATGTCGACCTGGATGATCTTGGCATCGGCGGGCCAGTATTCCATGCCGTAGCCGGGCAGGGTCGAGAACGGGTTCAGGCGGGTGCCGAGGGCGAGGACGACATCGGCCTCCTTGATCAGCTCCATGGCGGCCTTGGAGCCGTTATAGCCCAGCGGCCCGGCAAAGAGCGGGTGGGAGCCCGGGAAGGCGTCATTGTGCTGGTAGCCCACGCAGACCGGCGCATCGAGACGCTCGGCCAGGGCCTGGCTTGCCGCGATCCCGCCCTCGGACAGGACGACGCCCGCGCCGTTCAGGATCACCGGGTTCTTGGCCTCAGACAGCAGGGCCGCCGCGCGTGCCACGGAGGTTTCGCCACCGGGGGAGCGTTCGAATTCGATCGGATCGGGGATCTCGATATCGACGATCTGGGTCCAGTAGTCGCGCGGGATGTTCAGCTGCGCCGGACCGGAGAGGGTCTTGGCCTTGGAAATCACGCGGGTCAGCACCTCCGCCACACGGGTCGGGTCGCGAACCTCTTCCTGATAGGCGACCATGTCGCGGAAGAGCGCCATCTGCTCCACTTCCTGGAAGCCGCCCTGACCGATGGTCTTGTTGGCCGCCTGGGGCGTGACCAGCAACAGCGGCGTGTGGTTCCAATAGGCTGTTTTCACGGCCGTCACGAAATTGGTGATGCCCGGCCCGTTCTGGGCGATCATCATCGACATCTTGCCGCTGGCGCGGGTGAAGCCGTCGGCCATCATCCCCGCCGAGCCCTCATGGGCGCAGTCCCAGAACGTGATGCCCGCCTGGGGAAACAGGTCCGAGATCGGCATCATGGCCGAGCCGATGATCCCGAACGCATGGGAGATCCCATGGCGTTGGAGCACTTTTACGAATGCTTCTTCCGTCGTCATCTGCATGGTTTTCTCCCTCATGATGGCTATCGCACCTGCGACAAGTTTGGCCGCAATTTGGTCGGGAACGGCCCCCGCTCATAGGGCCAGATGATCGGGCCATATCAGTCCAGTTGCGCAATCCCGTCCGCGATCATGCGAATGCCCTGTGGGATCCGGTCCGCGGGAATCGAGGAATAGGCCAGCCTGTAGAAGTTCCGATGCCGCCGTGCGGGATCAAAGAAGGCCGCCCCCGGCTCGATCACCACGCCCCGGCTATGAAGCTGCTGGGCCAGCTCTTCGGTGTCCACATGGTCCGGCGCCCGCATCCACAGGGCCGATCCCCCGTTCATGGGCGGCGAGGCGATCATCAACCCCGTTTCGGTGATCGCTTCCTCCATCACCCGGCGGCGCTGCTCATAGGTTTTGCGCATCCGGTTGACCTGCGCCTCGATATGGCCGCGCGACAGGAAGTTCGCGGTCGTCCGCTGGATCAGTCCCGGCGGATGGCGCAGGATCGTGCCGCGCAGCCGCCGCGCGCCGGACACGAAGGCTTCGGGCGCCACGAGATAGCCCAGGCGCAGGCCCGGAAACAGCGATTTCGAAAACGAGCCCACATAGATGACCGAGCCATGGGTGTCCAAGGCCTTGAGCGAGGGGGTCACGGGGCGTCCGAAGCCAAGCTCGAATTCATAGTCATCCTCGACGATGACAAACCCGCCTTCGGCCGCCTTCTTCAACAGCGCCTTGCGCCGGGCCAGCGGCATGGCGGCATTGGTGGGGCATTGGTGGCTGACGGTGGTGAAGAGCACATCGAGCGCCTCGGGCAGGTTCTCGGGCGGCAGGCCCTCGGCGTCGATATCCACGCTTTCCATATGGCAGCGCGTGTCACCGAGGATCTGGCGCAGGCTCGGATAGCCCGGGTTCTCAAGCACCGCGCGCCGCCTCTGGGTCAGCAAAAGCTGGGCACAGATCCACAGGGCGTTCTGCGCGCCCATGGTGATCAGGATCTGATCCGGGCGCGCCGCGATCCCGCGCCGGGGCAGGATATGGCGCTGGATATACTCGACCAGCTTGGGGTCGTCGCTCTCGTAGTGGTCGGCGGTGAGGCTGTCGAATTCGCGCCGCCCCAGGGCCTCGACCGCGCAGATCCGCCAGTTCTGATGGTCGAATAGGGTCGGATCGGTCTGTCCGTACAGAAACGGATAGGGGTAGGTCTGCCAGTCCACGGGGCGCGAGATGCGGTCGGGCGCGGTCTCGCGATGGGACATCAGGCGCGACCAGTCCACCACACTCTCATAGCTCCGGCGGCTCTGGGTCAGGCTCGGCGCCATGGGGGCGGTGTCCGAGACATAGTAGCCCGAGCGCCCGCGCGAGACGAGATAGTCGTCCGCCACCAGATCCGTATAGGCGATGGTCACGGTGATCCGGCTCACCCCGATCTGCTTGGCCAGCCCCCGGCTCGACGGCATCCGGTCGCCGGGCTGGAAACGGCCCGACAGGATCCCGTCCACCACGAGGCGGCGAATCCGGTGTTGGTGGGTGCCTTCCCCATCCGGGTCGAAGGCGAAGGTCTCGGGCAACAGGTCCATCTCTGGACTCATAATGCCGCAGAATTGGTCAGGGCGCTAGGTCCAGAGGCAACAGCCTGTGCCGCGCGGATTTTCGGGACGCACCCAGCTCTGGCCTTATAGGCCGGTGCAAGCTGGCCCTATCGCTCGGCAGTCTGTCTCGGCAGGGTCTCGTCAGTGCGCATTTTGCGCGTCCTCTCACGACAGGATTTTCCGATGACCACGCATGTTGCGCCGAACGACCTGAGCCACGTGATCGAAGCGGATCGCGCTCATCAATGGCACCACCTGATGAACCACAAGCCCTTCGAAACCGTGGACCCGCGGATCATCGTCGAGGGCAAGGGCCTGCGCGTCTGGGACGCCAAGGGCAAAGAGCATCTCGATGCGGTCTCCGGCGGTCTGTGGACCGTCAATGTCGGCTATGGCCGCGAGCGGATCGCCAATGCGGTGCGCGATCAGCTGATGCAGATGTGCTTTTTCTCGAACTCGCTGGGCACCATCCCCGGCGCGACCTTTGCCGAGATGCTGATCGACAAGATGCCCGGCATGAGCCGCGTCTACTACGCCAGCTCCGGCTCCGAGGCGAATGAGAAAGCGTTCAAAATGGTGCGCCAGATTGCACATAAGGTGCATGGCGGCCGCAAGACCAAGATCCTCTACCGCGAGCGTGACTACCACGGCTCGACCCTGGCGACGATGTCCGCCGGCGGCCAGTGGGAGCGCAAGGCGCAGTATGGCCCCTTCGCCCCGGATTTCGTCGAAGTGCCCCATTGCCTCGAGTATCGCGCCCAGTGGGATTGCGAGAACTATGGCGAGCGTGCTGCCGATGCCATCGAAGAGGTCATCCTGCGCGAGGGGCCGGACACGGTCGGGGCCCTCTGCCTTGAGCCGGTGACCGCAGGCGGTGGCGTCATCACCCCGCCCGAGGGCTACTGGCAGCGCGTGCAGGAAATCTGCCGCAAGTATGACGTGCTTTTGCATATCGACGAGGTGGTCTGCGGCCTCGGGCGGACCGGCAAGTGGTTCGGGTATCAGCAATACGGCATCGAGCCCGATTTCGTGACCATGGCCAAGGGGGTTGCCTCGGGCTATGCGGCGATCTCCTGCATGGTGACCACCGAGAAGGTGTTCGAGATGTTCAAATCCGAAGCCGGCGCGCCGCTCGACTACTTCCGCGACATCTCGACCTTCGGGGGCTGCACCGCCGGTCCGGCCGCCGCGATCGAGAACATGAAGATCATCGAGGAAGAGGATCTGCTCGGGAACACCAATGCGATGCATGAGCGTCTGATGGGCAATCTCGGCGACCTGATGGAAAAGCACCGGGTGGTCGGCGATGTCCGCGGCAAGGGCCTGTTCTGTGGCGCAGAGCTGGTGGCGGACCGGCTCACCAAAGAGCCCGCCGCCGAGGCCAAGGTTCAGGCGGTCGTGGCCGATTGCATGGCCCAGGGTGTCATCGTCGGGGCAACCAACCGCTCCTTGCCGGGCTTCAACAACACCCTGTGCTTCAGCCCCGCGCTGATCGCCAGCGCAGATGATATCGACGAAATCACCGATGCGGTCGATGGCGCACTCACCCGCGTCTTTGGCCAGCACTGAAGAGGCTTGAGATGAGCGAGTTTCCGACAACCGCGCGCGTTGTGATCATTGGAGGGGGCGCCGTTGGCGTCTCCTCCTTATACCATCTGGCGATGGCGGGCTGGACCGATTGCGTCCTGCTTGAAAAGAACGAGCTGACCGCAGGCTCGACCTGGCATGCGGCGGGCAACTGCCCGAACTTCTCGGCCTCCTGGGCGGTGATGAACATGCAGCGCTACTCGCTGGAGATGTATCGCGGGCTGGCCGACAAGGTCGATTATCCGATGAACTACCATGTGACCGGCGCCCTGCGTCTGGCGCATTCCAAGACCCGCATGCAGGAATTCGAGCGTGTCGCCTCCATGGCGCGCTACCAGGGGCTCGAGATGCAAATGCTCACCCCCAAGGAGATGCAGGACTACTATCCCTTCATGGAGACCCATGATCTGGCCGGTGGTCTCTGGGATGAGCTTGACGGCGATATTGACCCCGCGCAGCTGACTCAGGCCATGGCCAAGGGCGCGCGCGAACTGGGCGGCCAGATCCACCGCTTCACCCCGGCGACCGGCGTCAGCCGCGAGGGCAATGAGTGGATCGTCCATACGGAGAAGGGCGATATCCGCTGCGAGTTCGTCGTGAACTGTGGTGGCTACTACGCGCGTCGCATTGGCGAATGGTTCCGTCCCTTCGGCGGGCGCGACGTGCCGGTGACGGTCATGTCCCACCAGTATTTCCTGACCGAGCCGGTCGCCGAGATCGAAGCCTGGAGCAAGGAGAACGGCCGCAAGCTGCCGATGATCCGCGACGTGGACAGCTCGTATTACCTGCGGCAGGACAAGTATGGCCTGAACCTCGGGCCCTATGAGCGCAATTGCAAGGCGCACTGGATTTCGGACGATGATCCGATGCCCGAGGATTTCAGCTTCCAGCTTTATCCGGACGATCTTGATCGGCTCGAGTGGTACATCGAGGACGCGATGGAAAGGGTGCCGCTGCTGGGGACCTCCGGTGTGGGCCGGGTCATCAACGGCCCGATCCCCTACGCGCCCGACGGGCTGCCCCTGATCGGGCCGATGCCCGGCGTGCCCAATGCATTCGAGGCCCATGCCTTTACCTTCGGGATCGTGCAGGCCGGGGGCGCGGGCAAGGTGCTGGCCGAGTGGATCACCGAGGGCGAGACCGAGTGGGACATGTGGGCCGTCGATCCGCGCCGCTATACCGGCTGCGCCGACGAGAGCTTCAGCCGCGCCAAGGCGCTGGAAACCTATGGCCACGAATACGCCATGCACTTCCCGCATCATGAATGGCCCGCCGGACGGAACAAGGTCCTGTCGCCGCTGCATTCCCGGCTCGAGGGCGCAGGCGCGCAGTTCGGCGCCTATAACGGCTGGGAGCGGGCGAACTGGTTCGCCAAGGACGGTGATGACACGTCCGAGGCGGCCACCGAGACATGGGAGCGTGACGGCCCTTGGCAGCAGCGCGTCGAAGAGGAATGCGCCGCCGTGCGCGATGGCTGCGGTGTGCTGGCGATCTCGGGCTTTAGCCGGATGCGGGTCACTGGCCCCGGCGCGCGGGACTATGTGGACAGCCTGACCGCCTCCAAGCTGCCCAGCCCGGGCCGCGTGGGTCTGGCCTATTTCGCCGATAGTCGAGGGCGGATCGTGACCGAGATGTCCGTGACCGTGGTGTCCGAGACCGAGGTCAACCTGATCACCGCGGCCTTCGCCCAGTGGCATGATGCCGAGCTGCTCTGGCGTCAGGCGCCCGAGGGGATCACGGTCGAGGATGTGACCGCAGAGTCCGAATGCCTGCTCGTCACCGGTCCCAAGGCGCGCGAGATCCTCGCGCCGCTGACCGAGGGCCATGACCTGAGCGGCAAATGGTTGACCTGCAGCTTGGAGGGCACGGTCGCGGGCAAGCCCTGCCGCCTCTTCCGCGTGAGCTTTGCCGGTGAGCTGGGCTGGGAAATCCACTGCCCGATCGCCGACGCCCCGGCGATCTGGGATGCGGTCACCGCAGCGGGCGCGCAGCCCTTCGGGATGTACGCGCTCAACGCGCTGCGGATCGAGAAGGGCTACCGCTCTTGGAAGGGGGATCTCTCTTCCGACTATTCGCTGCTCGAGGCCGGGCTGAACCGCTTCGTCGATCTCACCAAGGAAGATTTCCCGGGGCGCGCGGCTCTGCTCGCCGAGCAGCAGCGCGGGGTGGCCAAGCAGGCGGTCGGGCTGCGGCTCGACGATTGTCCGCAGGACGCGCCCTACATGTCGCTCGTCTGGGACGGGGACCGGCTGGTCGGTGAAACCACCAGCAGTGCCTATGGCCACCGTGTCGGCGGTCTCTTGGCGATTGCCATGATCGAGACCGGTGCGGCCGAGACCGGCACCACGCTCGAGGTTGAAATCTTCGGCAAGCGCGTGGCGGCAGTCGTCTCGGACATGCCGTTCTGGGACCCGAAAAACGAGCGCATCCGCGCCTGAGCGATCCGACAGGGAGGATCCGGGAGGACGGGGACGTAAGGCGACGCTCGGGGGATCGAGCGCTTGCGTCCCTCCCTCCAAGGGAGGCTGGCCGCAAGGTCAAAAGAAAACACCGCCATGCGGAGGAGCGTGGCGGTGTTTTTTTGTCTGCACTGCGGGGCCCATGGCCACCGCGCGGAGCAGGGCAGTGCGGCCCGAAGGCCGCCACCGCCCCTAGGCGATCAGGCCTCCTGGTCTTTGCGGCGGAACGCACCCTGGACGATGCGGTCCATGACCATGGCGACGAAGAGGATGGCGAAACCACCCAGCAGGCCGGGACCCTTGGCTGCGAATTGCAGCGCTTCGAGGATCTCCTTGCCGAGGCCCCCGCCGCCGATCAGCGAGATGATCACCACCATCGACAGGCACATCAGGATCGTCTGGTTCACCCCGGTCATGATCGAGGGCAGCGCGAGCGGCACCTCCACATCCTTCAGGAGCTGCCATTTCGAGGCCCCGAAGGCCACGGCGGCCTCCTTGATGCTCTCGGGTACACCGCGCATCCCCAGGGCCGTCAGGCGGATCACCGGCGGCATGCCGAAGATGATCGTGGCCAGAATGCCCGGCGGGTTGCCGGTGCCGAAGAAGGCGATGATCGGGATCAGATAGACGAAGGCCGGCAGGGTCTGCATCAGGTCGAGTACCGGCTCGGCGAAACGGTAAGCCCGGCGCGACTTGCCGAACCAGATGCCCAGCGGAATGCCGATCACCACGCAGAGGATCACCGCCGAGCCCACAAGGGCCACGGTCTCCATCGCGAGCGCCCAGTAGCCGAGCAGCGCGATATAGGCCAGACAGGCAGCGGTGAAGATCGCCACCCGCGGTCCGGCGGAACGCCAGGCCACCACGCAGATCACCAGCATGACCACCGGCCAGGGCGTATCGATCAGCGCCACGGTCAGGGCATCGAGCACTGCGCGCACGGTGGCCACGATGCCATCGAACACATCCGCACCGGCAATGGCCGCCGCGTCGATCTTGGCCTCCATCCAGCTCGCCAGAGCTGAAAACAACCGTCCATTGCCTTCGCCGAGAAACAGCGCCGAGGCCTGGTCTTCGGGGAACTCGTCGAGGAAGGGCAGCGCGCGCGAGGCGGTGAACTTGAAGATGATCAGAGGCGCGATCGCCGCCGTCAGGATCGCCCCGAGCGCAGTGTTGCGGTTGTTCTGCCCGCTCTCCGTGGTCTCGGGATCGATCCGCCAGCGCGAATACTGCTTTTCATAGACCTGGTTGGCGTAAAGCCCCTGGATCAGCTTGACCACGACCAGCATGACCAGACCCGTGATCAGGATCCCCGTGGTCTCGGCCTGCGCGGCCTCGGCCTGGGCGATGGTGTTCTGGGCCGCCCGCCCGATATTGTCGGCCAGCCGTTCGAACCGGTCGATATCGGATTGTTCGGTGGAGGCCGCCGCGCGGTCGAGGAATTCCTGCGCCCGGGCCTGCTGGCCGGCGGCGCGCTCGAAGAGCTCTGCGCCCGGGTTGCCCCAGGCCCCGCGTCCGATCTGGACCCAGGCGATGATCTCGAGGATCAGGAAGGCCCAGAACATCCCCCAGATTGCCCGGGAGGCTGCCCAGAGTGGCCCCAGAGCCGCCGCCCATTTGTTGAACGTGTTGGGCAGGGGGCTCGTGCTGTCATGGATCTTGTGAAAGGCCTCGCAGTAATACTCCCCGTTGGGGCCCGCGAACTCCTTGATCGACGCGTCCAGCGCGTCGGTATCCACCTGGATATCCGAGGCGGCGGTTACCTTCATTTCTGTTGCAGGATCACTCATCTTTGCCCCCCTGGATGCCGCGGAGCAGGCGCGGTTTCGTCACCAGGCCCACATCGGTGCCGCCATCGGTGATGACGACCGGTTGTTCTGTCGTGACCGCAAGATCGATCAGTTGGTCGAGATCGGCCCCGTGATCGGCCCGCGGCGCCCCGTCGAGGGAGCCGGAATAGCTCTCGAGCGGCTGCATGATCGAGCTGGCCTTCACGAGCTTGAGCTTCGAGATGCCCTGCACAAATTCGCGCACGTAATCATCGGCGGGGTTCATGACGATCTCTTCGGGGGTGCCGATCTGGACGATCACACCATCCTTCATGATCGCGATGCGATGGCCGATGCGGATCGCCTCGTCGAGGTCATGGGTGATGAAGAGCGTGGTCTTCTTCAGCTGGGCCACCAGCGCCTTGAACTGATCCTGCAGCTGCAGGCGGATCAGCGGGTCGAGCGCCGAGAAGGGCTCGTCCATGAGCAGGATTTCGGGGTCAGAGGCCAGAGCGCGGGCAATGCCCACCCGCTGCTGCATGCCGCCCGAGAGCTCCTTGGGCAGCCGGTCCTCGTAGCCGGTCAGGTTCACCAGACCCAGCGCGTGATCCGAGACCGCCCAGCGTTTGGATTTCGGGACTTTGCGGATCTCGAGCGGATAGGCGACGTTCTCGCGCACAGAGCGGTGCGGCATCAGCGCCATGTGCTGGAACACCATCCCGATCTGCTGCGCCCGGATGCGGCGTAGCTCGCTTTCCGAGATCGACGAGACGTCCTGTCCCATGATCTCGATGGTGCCAGAGGTCGGTTCGATCAGCCGGTTGATGTGACGGACCAGTGTCGACTTGCCCGATCCGGACAAACCCATGATGCAAAAAATCTCGCCGCGGGAAACTTCGAATGTGGCGTTCTGCACCCCGACCACGCAGCCGAATTTATCCAGAACCTGTGGCTTGGTGAGCCCCTCGCTCAGCACCGCTTTCATCGCGTCATTTGCTTGAGCACCGAATATTTTCCACACGCCGTCCAGTTTAACGACAGTGTCTTCCATGTTGTCCCCCGATATGCCCTGAGGCCGTCTTGCAATACAAAAAGGCCGCCGCGAGTGTGTCGCGGCGGCCAGGTGTTCGGAGGGCTTAGTTGCTCAACCAGTTGAGGACTGTTTCCTCATTCGCGTCGACCCAGGCGCGGGCGAATTCTCCAGGGTCCTGGTTATCGACTGACAGGGCCTTGCCCATGGCGCTGAGCGCATCGCCCTGCATCTGGTAGTTGGCGAACAGGGACGCAACCTCGGGGTAGGACTCTTCCAGTTCCTTGGCATAGTGCAGGTGCAGGGTGGCACCATTCCAGGCCGTGGAGGCTTCGGATTTCGCGAGCCAATCGGGGTCATCCGTCGGCTGAACGATGTTCCAGGTTGCCGGATCATGGGCCGGCTCTTCCAGCATGACAATGTCGTAGGTCACGAACAGGAAGTGCGGCCGGTAGCAGAAACCGATCCAAGGTTCCTTGGCCTGGATCGCGTTTGCGAGGTTCGCATAGGCGATGGTTTCTTCATACTGCTCCAGCTCGAAGACAGCATCATAGCCGTATGACTTCGCGCGGATCTGTTCGATCACGGTCGACGCCCAGCCGGGTGCACCGATATACACTTCGGGGGTGCCATCCTCGTTGCGGTCGAACAATGCGGCCTTCTCGGGATCGGTGAGATCCTCGATGGAGGACACGCCCATCTCTTCGGCAACATAGCGGGGCACGCACATGCCCTGCTCGGCTTGCACCGGGTTTTCGTTCATGACGACAGTCGCGTTCTCCTGCACATACTTGTTGTGCAGGTTCTGCTGGTTCGGCATCCAGACTTCGGGGTGCGCATGGATCGAGCCCTTGTCCATCGCCTCGAAGACGATCGGGTTCGTGCCGTTCTGCAGTTCCACGTCGAGGCCGAGGTTCTCCTCGATCACGATCTCAAGAACATGCGCAGTTGCATTGACCGACGCCCAGTTCGGCACACCGATCACGATATCCGCGGCATGCGCGGATCCCGCAGCAACAGCTGCGGCGCAGGTGGCTGACAGAAGCGCTTTGGTTCTGGTCATTCCCATTAGGTTCTTACTCCCTGTTAACGGGGCGCTGTTTGCTCGCGCCCCTTGATGATCTCGATATTCGAGAATTCCTGTTCCTTGTCAGCCTGTTTCGGTCATGCGGGATCCGGACGGACCACCATCACCGAACATGCTGCACGGCGCACCGTTCGTGCGGCGGTGCTGCCTAAAAAGTAATCACGAATTCCGGGGCGATGGCTACCCACAATAATGAGGGAACAGCCATGATCCTCGGCAAATTGCGGGATTTCTACGCCGGGCTTGCCGGTGCCTACATGGATTGCCACGTCTTTGGCCTCTCCGATGAGCGCTTTGAGTCGGCCCTCCACCTCAGCAGTCAGGTGATTGGGCGGCTTGTGTGTGACGAACTCTGACACATAGCCGGGAACGCTTTCAAGTACCGTCAGCACAAGGATCTCGCCACCGGGCGAGAGCAGGCCCCGGGCTTGCGCCAGTTTCTGGGGGATCAGGTCTTCGTGGTCGAGTTCGACCGGGACGAGGATCTTGCTGTACATGGCGTCTCCTTTGCAGGCGCGGAACGAGACCGGCCGGGATCAGGGTCCCAGCCAGGTCAGGGTGAGCAGGATCAGACCTGCGAGAAAGAGGGTTTCCGCCAGGATCAGCCAGACGGCGGGCATGCCGACATTGACGATATCGGCGGGCCGGGTCTTCAGCCCGACGGCACCGATGGCCGCGAGCAGCATCCAGCGCGAGGCCTCGCCCGAGATCTCGATCACCGGGGCCGGGATCAGCGAAAAGGAGGACAGGGTGCAGAGCACCACAAAGACGATCAGGAACCCGGGCAGGATGCTGCTGGCCTTGCCTGGCTCGTCGGGGGACTGTCCCATGCGGCGCAGCACGATGGCCGCCGTCAGAACCACCGGCGCCAGCAGGGCGACCCGCAGCAGCTTGACCATGGTCGCGGTCTCGCCGGTCGTGTCCGAGATCGAGAAGCCCGCGCCGACCACCTGGGCCACGTCATGGATCGTGGCCCCGAGGAAGATCCCGGCGGTTCTGTCATCCATGCCCATCATCTGTACGAGGATCGGATACAGGATCATCGCCAGAGTCGAGAGCACCGTGACCCCCACCACCGTAAAGACCAGCCGGTCCTCGGAGCGTTCATCCTTTGGCAGCACAGCGGCAATCGCCAGCGCGGCAGAGGCCCCGCAGATCGCCACGGATCCGGCCGAGAGAAACGCAAAGCGGTAGCGGAACCCGAAGAACCGCGCGATCAGCATCCCGAAGGCGATGGTCGCCCCGACACTGCCCAGAATGGCCAGCACGATGGGCAGGCCCAGATCGCCGAGCATGGCAAAGCTGATCTGCAGCCCGAGAAGCGCGACACCCGCCCGCAGGACGGTGCGGGCGGCGAAGTTGATCCCGGGAACGGCGCGTCCGGTCTCGGACAGAAAGTTCAGCGCGATCCCGAAGAGCAGCGCCATCAGCATGGCCGGAGCGCCGTAATGCTCGGCCACGAACCGGCTGGCCAGGGCGATCAGAATAGCCAGCATGATGCCGGGCCCGTGCAGATTGGCAAAGGCCAGCGCGCGCTGGCCCCAGCCGTTTGCCCCGGGTTGTCCGCCGTCCAGTGTCATCCCGCGTCTCCGGCGAGGCGGCGCGCGCCTTCGATATAGTGCAGCGGGACGGCGATGCCCTCGGCCTCGGCGGCCGCGATGGCGGCGAGGCGGCGGGTGCCGGGCAGGCGCGCGCCGTCCATCTCTTCGATATGGCCGAGCAGGGTTTCAAGCCGCGCGGTGAAGGCCTCGGCCCCCTCGGGTGGCCGATAAAGCGTCAGGAACTGCCCCACGCCTGGACGGGGGCCGTCGGCGGTAAAGAACGATCCGGCATCGGTGCTCAGCGTCGCGCCGGTCATGACCGCCGAGAGGATCTCGACCATCAGGGCGAGGGCGGTGCCCTTGGCGTCCCCGATCGGCACCATGGTGCCCGCAAGAGCCGCCTCGGGATCAGTGGTCGGGTTGCCGTCTGCATCCAGCGCCCAGCCCTCGGGGATCGGCTTGCCGGCCTTCTTGGCGTTCATCACCTTGCCGCGGGCCACCACGGACAGGGACAGATCGATCACCAGCGGGGCCGCCGCCGCGCGCGGCGTGGCAAAGGCGATGGGGTTTGTGCCGTAAAGCGGGGTCTTGGCCCCCCAAGGGGCGATCGCGGCGGGGGCATTGACGACCATCATCGCCACCAGCCCGGCACGCGCGGCCCGGTCCACCTGCACCGAGAGCGCCCCGCAATGGTGCGAGTTCGTGATCGCAAGGGCGGCGGTGCCATATTCCTGCGCGATCTCAACACCTTCGGTCAGGGCGCGGTCCATGGCCGGATAGGCAAAACCGAAGCCCGCATCCACCAGCAGGGTGGTCGGCGCCGGGCGGTGCACGGCGATCTCGGCCGCGGCCTGGATCTTGCCGGTGCGGGCCTGGGCGACGTAATCCTCGAGCCGGGAAAACCCGTGGCCGACCTGGCCTTCGGCTTCGGCGGCGACGAGGGCGTTGGCGGTGCTGCGCGCGGCGATTTCGGGGACACCATTGGCCGTAAAGGCCCGGTACATGAGGTCGCGCGCATCGGCGAGCGAGAGTGTCTCAGTGGCTGACATCGGAGTCCTTGTCAGGAAGTAGGGACGCCCGCCCGGCAGGCGTCAAAAAGGCGAACGGGCGCGCGAAGGGACTCGCGCGCCCGCCTGATCTTTACGCGCTCCGATACAGCTTTGTCATGGAGAATTCCCGGTGTCCGAGAGCCTCCGCGGCGGTATTGCGCCCGTTGGCCGTGCGGCAGATCATTTCGATCAGCGCATCGCCCGCTTCGTCGATGGTCATCTCGCGGCGCAGGATGCCCGAGACGTCCACATCCACATGCTCGCTCATGGTCCGAACGGTGCGCGGGTTGGCGGTGATCTTGATCACCGGGACGATCGGGTTGCCGACCACGTTGCCCTGACCGGTGGGGAAGGTGTGGATCACCGCACCGCCCGCCGCCATCAGCGTGACGCATTCCGCCGCCGCCGAGGAGCTGTCCATGAAGTAGAGGCCATTGCCCGACTTGGGCGCCTCAGCGGGCTCGAGGATATCGATGAACTGCGAGGTCCGACCGATCTTCTCGAGATTGCCGAGGGCTTTTTCCTCGATGGTGGTCAGACCGCCCTCGATATTGCCCTTGGTGGGCTGGCTGTCGCTCAGGTCATCGGTCTGGTGCGCGAAGATCACGTCATCCTGATAGGCCTTCCACATCTTGTACCAGCGCTCGCCGACCTCTTCGTTGATCGCACGCTTCTGGCAGATATGCTCGGCGCCGGTGATCTCGGAGGTCTCGCCGAAAAAGCCGGTGATCCCTTCGGGCAGGAGCTTGTCATACATGTTGCCAACGGTGGGGCAGGAGCCCAGACCGGTGGTCGTGTCGCTCTCGCCGCATTTGGTCGAGACCCAGAGCTCGTTGATCGAGCATTCCTCGCGCTGCATCTCGGTCGCCTTGTGGACGAAATCCTTCGCCGCCCAGGAGGCCGCGCGGATCGTCTCGAAGTCGCCCTTCTGCTCGATCGAGAATTCGGCCACTTCCTTGCCGGTCTCGCGGATGCCGTCGGCGATGCGCTTGGTCCAGCCGGGCTCGATCCCGATCACCACGACCGAATGCACGTTCGGGTTTGCGCCCGTGCCGATGATGGTGCGGAAATGCGTCTCGAGGTCTTCGCCGAACTGCAGGCGGCCATAGGCGTGCGGGATCGCCATGGTGCCTTTGACGTTGTTCGCGACTGCTTCGCAGGCCGCGTTCGAGATGTCGTCGACCGGCAGGATGATGACGTGGTTGCGCACGCCCACACGGCCGTTTTCACGCCGGTAACCCTTGACCGTCAGATTGGAGTATTTCGATGCCATGAGAGTGGCTCCTTACCAGCGTTTCGTTTTGCAATTATGGGTGTGCAGATGCTCGCCCTGGCCGACATCGGCGATGATCTTGCCGATGTCCTCGCCGTATTTCATGGCCGTGTCGCCGGACTTGAGGTCGGTGAGCGCGACCTTGTGGCCGATCGGCACATCATGCTTGGCGGTCAGGCGGAAGGTGGAATTGTCATGGGTGATGCAGCACAGCATATCCGTGCCAGCGGTCAGCCCCTCGACCACCACGACGCCGACATTGTCGGCTTGCTCGTGGACCAGAAGGTGCGGGATTTCAGACATGTATGTCTCCTGTCTTTACGGCTTGAGTATGATCTTGGGGGCGGGCACGCGGCCCGCGCGGATATCGGCAAAGGCCGCAGCCCCCTCGGCAAGGGGGCGGGTCTCTGTCCAGTCGAGCGCACCCAGACGGCCATCGAACATGGCCGCGCAGGTGTCTCGAAAGTCTTGTGCTGTGTAGGTGTATGTCCCGATCACAGTGATCTCTTGCAGGGTGATGCGCCGAATGTCGAGCCCGGCGGCCCCGCCGCCCAGCCCGATATGCAGCAGCAGACCGCCGGGCCGGGTCGCGGCACTGGCGGCTGCGCGGGTCGCGTCATAGCCGACCCCGTCCACGGTGATGTCAAAGATCTGGCCCTCGACATCCTCCGGGGCGACCACGTTGCAATTCTCGTTGAGGTTCAGATACGAGCGCCGGATCGCGTTGGGTTCGACCAACGTCACGTCGCGCACCCCTTGCGCGATCAGGCTGATCGCCGCGGCCACGCCGATGGCACCGCCCCCGATCACCAGCGCGGTGTCGCGGCGGTCATCGGCCATGGATTGCAGACCCAGCCGGATCGCGTGCCAGCTGACGGCGACGGGCTCAGCCAGGGAGGCCTTCTCGAGGCTGAACCCATCGGGCACGGTCACCAGATTGCGCCCGGGCATGGTCACGTATTGCGCAAAGGCGCCTTCGCGCGGCGGCATCGAGATGATCTGGCGCGTCTCACACAGGTTGTCGCGCCCCGAGACACAGGCAGGGCAGGTGCCGCAGGTCACCAGCGGGTTGATCGTGACCCGCTCGCCGTCCCGGGGCCCGCCGACGATCTTGCCCGCACCCTCATGGCCGAGGATCAGTGGCGCGGGGCGGCGGTCATCATGGCCCAGATAGGCATGCATGTCCGACCCGCAGATCCCGACACTGTCGATGCGGATAAGGTGATGGTCATCGGCGGGCGTCGGATCCGCGACGTCGCGAAACTCGAGTTCTTCTACCCCGGTGTAAACAAGTGCCTTCATTTGGCCGTGAACCCTCCATCCACCATCAGGACCTGCCCGGTGACATAGGCCGAGGCCTCCGAGCACAGGAAGAGGAGCGGGCCGTCGATATCCTCGGGCGTGCCATTGCGCCCGATGCAGGTCTTGTCGGCGAGCTCCTGGGCGAGGGCGGGGTTGTCGAAGACGGGGGCCGTCAGCTCGGTGCGGAAAAAGCCCGGGCCGATGGCATTGGCGTTGATCCCCTGCGCCGACCAGGCTTCGGCCATGGCGCGGGTGAGTTGGGCGATCCCGCCCTTGGTGGCCCCGTAGGCGACGCCGCCCGGAAAGGCCCGGGTCGTCTGCAGCGAGGCGAAATTCACGATCCGGCCCCAGCCCTTTTCGGACATGGCCGGCACAAGCGCCTGCGCCAGAAAGAACGGCGCGGTCAGGTTCAGGGCAAGCGTCTGGTCCCAGCCCTTGGCGGTGACCGCATCGGCGCGCTCACGGGTGTTGATGCCCGCGGCCAGCACGAGGATATCCGGCGCACCGAAGGGGGCGGCGACGGCCTCGACCATGTCTTGCAGACTGTCACGGTCGGCCACGTCCCAGACCACGCTTGCGGTCTGGCCCTTGGTCTCGGCCTCCCATGCGGCCAGTGCCTCGGCGCGGCGGGCGACGCCCACGACGGACGCCCCCGCGTGCGCGAGGATCGTGGCCGCGCGCCGACCGAGCCCGGAGCTCGCGCCGGTCACGCAGGCCACCCGACCTGTGAGGTCGAGCAGGGAGGCAGGCGTCCCGTCAGCCATTGGCTGTCAGGTCGAAGGTCTGGTCGGGGAAGTACTTCTTGAGGCGGATATCGGCCGTGCGGGCATGGCCTTCCATTCCCTCGAGACGTGCGATCCGAGCGGTGGCTTCGGCTACGGGCTTGGCGCCTTCGCGGGTCGAGCGCTGCCAGGTCACGATCTTCATGTACTTGTGGACCGACAGGCCGCCGGTGTAATTCGCAGCCCCCGAGGTCGGCAGCACGTGGTTGGTGCCCGACGCCTTGTCTCCAAAGGCCACGGTGGTCTCTTCGCCCAGGAAGAGCGAGCCATAGCAGGACAGCCGGTCAAGCCACCAATCCAGATCCTCGGCCTGCACCGTCAGGTGCTCGGGCGCGTAGTCGTCCGACGTGGCGGCCATCTCTTCGCGGTCGGCGCAGAGGATGACCTCGGCATAGTCGCGCCAGGCGGCGGTGGCATTGTCGCGGTTCACATCCGGCAGATCGGCGATCAGGTCGGGCACAAGGCGCATGACCTCTTCGGCGAGGGGACGGTCATCGGTCACCAGCCAGACCGGCGAGTTGTAGCCATGCTCGGCCTGTCCCACCAGATCCGCAGCCACGACCATCGGGTCGGCAGAGGCATCGGCGAGGATCAGGCTGTCGGTCGGCCCGGCGATCATGTCGATCCCGACCCGGCCAAAGAGCATCCGCTTGGCCTCGGCCACGAACTGGTTGCCCGGACCCACGAGGATGTTGGCCTTGGGCAGCCCGAAAAGCCCGAAGGTCATGGCCGCCACACCCTGCACTCCGCCCATGGCGAGGATCGTGTCCGCGCCGCAGATATGCGCCGCATAGATGATGGCAGGGGCAATGCCGACCTCGGGCCGGGGCGGGGAGCAGGCCACGATGTGGTTGCAGCCCGCCACCTTGGCCGTGGTCACGGTCATGATCGCGCTGGCGATATGGCTGTAGCGCCCGCCGGGCACATAGCAGCCCGCCGCCGAGACCGGGATCGCCTTTTGACCCGCGATCAGGCCCGGCACGATCTCGGTCTCGAAATTCGCCACCGTGGCCTTCTGGGCCTCGGCGAATTTCTTGACGTTGGCATGGGCGAACTGAATGTCCTGCTTCAGTTTCTCCGGCACCACGGCGATTGCCGCGTCGATCTCTTCCTGGCTCAGGATGATCGACCCCTCGTAGTTGTCGAACTTCTTGGCATAGGCGAGGGCGGCGTCATCCCCGCCGGCCTCGATCTCGTCGAGGATGCTGCGCACGATTTCCTGCGTGTCAGAGGCATCGCTCTTGGGGGTGAGGGTTGCTTTTTTGAGATATTCTCTCGGCATGGATCAGTCCTACTTGAAGATATCTGGAAGGAGCGCTGTGGAAATCGCCGGGATATAGGCAATCATCAGCGTCACGATGAGCATGAAGAACACAAACGGGATGGCGCGATAGGCGATTTTCAAGATCGACTCCCCCGTTATGCCCGAGACCACGAAGAGGTTCAGTCCCAGCGGTGGCGTGATGAACCCGACGCCGAGGGCGGTGATCATCATGATGCAGAACTGGATCTCGTTCATCCCGATCTCTTCGGCCAGCGGCAGCAGGATCGGTGCGAGGATCACGATGTTCGGCGTGGTCTCCATGACGCAGCCTGCGGCCACGAGGATCCCCACC
The DNA here is from genome assembly GCF_049800775.1 of Dinoroseobacter sp. S375. Classification (NCBI taxonomy): domain Bacteria; kingdom Pseudomonadati; phylum Pseudomonadota; class Alphaproteobacteria; order Rhodobacterales; family Roseobacteraceae; genus Dinoroseobacter; species Dinoroseobacter sp. S375. Next base: position 26,185 of record NZ_JBNAFR010000011.1, read on the forward strand.
ATCAGCAGGATCAGCACCCAGGGCTCTTCGCTCAGGCCCGTGGCCACTGCGACGAAGCCTTGCGGCACCCCGATGATCGCCAGCGCTTCGGCGAGCGGCACCGAGAAGGCGATGATCGGCAGGATCACACCGTTGACCTTGGCCGAGCTGACCAGCATGGCCGGGAAATCGCTCAGCTTCAGGGTGCCGAGGATGAAGCCCATCAGGATGGTCACGACGACGGCGGTGGCGCCCGCTTCGGTCGGCGTCAGACGGCCCGAGAAGATCCCGTAGAAGATGATGCCGGGCACGATGAAGGCGTACCACCCGGACTTCAGGGCCTTTCCGAGGCGCGAGAAATACTCGCTCGCGCTGATATTGCCGCCACCTTCCCAACCGTTGAGCCGGTTCATGATGATGTTGGACACCAGGATCGAGACGAGGATCGCCAGACCCGGGATCACCGCTGCGAGGAACAGGGTGGAGGCCGATATCCCCAGCACGAGGCCGATGATGATATAGGCGATCGAGGGCGGGATCAGGATCCCGGTACAGGCACCCGCCGCCACCAGCGCACAGGCATAGGGCCGGGGGTAGCCGCTCTCGACCAGACGGTCGATCGTCATCCGGCCCACCGCCGCAGCACCCGCCGCGTCAGAGCCCGAGATCGCCGCGAACATCCCGCAGACCAGCACCGTGGCCGATCCGAAGCCGCCCTTGGCGAATTGTGTGAGCGCTTCTGCCACGTCGAGGAATTTGCGCGACAGGCCCGTCCGGACCAGCGCATCCCCCGTCAGGATGAAGAGCGGAACCGCCGTCAGCGCGAAGGCGTCGATCCCGGAGAAGAGGCGTTCGCCCACAAGGCTGAGGGGCAGGGCGCCCGACCAGACCAGCATGAGGATCGCGGAGGCGCCGATGGCGGCCCAGACCGGAACGGCCAGTGCCACGAGGACGACGAACATGATCACGGGGCCATAGAAATCCCAGCCCAGGATCACGGATTGTTCCATTTGTTGCCAAAGCATTTATCCGGTCCTCTCAGTCAAACAGCTTGTCGCCTTCGTAAACGGGACGTCCCGCACGAAGGTCGCTCACATCTCGCCGCAAGGACTGCACGAGGCGGAAAATGACGAGGGTGAAGCCGATGGGCACAGCCATCAGGAACCAGACCTGGCTGATCCGCAGACCCGGGGTGACCGAGCCAAACTTGGCCGAGACGAGCACCGTTTCGAAGGACCAGTAGAGCGCGATGATCGCGACCACGAACATGACCAGATCGCCAAAGATATAGAGCAGGGTTTTCACCTTGCGGCCCGCATACTGCATGATCACGTCGATGCGGATATGGCCGCGCTCCTTCACCGCTGCAGCGCAGCCGATCCAGGCGAGGTAGATAAAGGAATAACGGACAATCTCTTCTCCCCAGATCGAGGAGTAGGACATGAGTTCACGCCGCAGCACCTCGATGAACATGGTGGCGACGAGCATCACGTAGAACAAAAGCAGGGCCCATCTCTCCCCGTTCTTGTCTATCGCTTTCAAGATATTTTGCATGAGTCCCTCCCCGACCCCAATAGGGCCCTGCCCTGGCTCGGGCTGGTCCGTGCTTTTTTGAAACGGTTGTGAGGGACCGGCGCGCCAAGGCGCCGGTCCCGAATGGTCTTCCGTGAGTTACGCGTCGTGTACGTAGTACTTTCCTCTTGTTTCTGCGGCTTCGGCCAGCTTGTCGAAGGTCTCCATGGAGCCCGCAAGCTCGACCTTGAACTCGTCCCATTCGGAACGCTGGTAGCCGCCTGCCTCTTGCCATTCGGCCAGCTGGTCGTCGTTCAGCGAGTGGAACTGGACACCGGCCTTGGTCAGCTCGGACATCGCGTAGGCGCGCGCAGAGGGCACCTTGGCGAGGTTCTGATGCGTGGTCATCTCGCCGGCGAACTCGATACCTTCCTGCACATCGGCAGGCAGGGAGTTGAACCATTCGAGGTTCATCGAGAAGACCTGGCTGTCCGGCACCGCCTGGGTGAAGGTCACGTGGCTGAGAATGTCGGCAAAGCCGAACACGTAAAGCGCACCGACCGACGGATCGAGCGCATCGGCCACGCCCTGCTTGATCGCCGAGGGGGTTTCGCCCCAGGCCACCGGCGTCGGGTTGGCGCCGACCAGACGGTAATACTGCTGCAGCATGGCAGATCCCGGCACGCGGAATTTCACCCCGTCCAGATCGCCCGGCGTCAGGACCGGACCGGCCCCACCGGCGCGCATGGCGACTACGCGGGGGTCGATCACGACATAGAACAGCGCCTTGAAGCCTGCGGCCTCGACCTTGGGGTGGACCTCGGTCTTCCAGGCGTCCGAGCTCACCAGGTTGGTGAATTTCTGGTTGGAGCCACAGAAATACGGCATGTTGATCAGGTCAGCCGCGCTCGCATAGGGCGCGAAGTTGGACAGGGAGTGCTGTGCACACTGGATCGTGCCGCCCTGAACCGCCTGCACCAGTGCGCCGCCCGCGCCAAGCTGCCCGCCCGGGGCGAGCTTGACATAGACCTTGCCGTTGGTGGCGTTCTGGATGTTTTCCTTCAGGTCGAGCTGCATGATCGGATAGCTGCGCGACGCGCCGAGCACATAGGCGGTGGCCAGCGTCATGGTGTGATCGGCAGCCGCTTCACGCTCACGCTCTTCGCGCGCGCTCTGGGCCACGGCCGCATCAGACCACAAAAGCCCCCCGGCACCGGCCACAAGCGCAGCGGTGAAGCTGCCCGTGCTCGCCAGTTTCAGAAAGTTCCTGCGCTCGACCGAGGCGATTTCTTTCATGTCACGATCCATAGTCTTCCTCCCTTATGGATTCTTGTCTTGTCTGTTCTGTTCGGCGGCTTCGCGCTGCAGAATGGCAGCGGTGAAGGCGATGGCGGCCGCAAAGAGCAGCACCATTTCCTGAACGTCATCGAGGATCGGGGCACCTGAAACAGCGCCAAGTACGACGTTGCCCACGTAAAGCCCGAACAAAATGATTGCGACGATTAATGCCATCGACTCGACCTCCCAGCGCTTCGATTCGAAGTCAATGTAAGCGCTTACATATCGGCAAGCAAGCGCTTACATTGATCTCGGACAAGGTTCTTTTCCCGCGCCCGCTCTGCGGGTAGGGTGGCGCACAGACCGTAGAAGCCGCGCGACAGAATAGCGGCTGCAGCGCGGTTGGGAGGATCATGACAGAACGCCAAAGGCAGAAGCCCCCGGCGCGTAAGGCCGCAAGCGATGCCCCGACTTTGCAGGACGTGGCGCAGGCGGCAGGGGTCTCGACGGCGACCGTGTCGCGCTGTCTCAACTCGCCCCAGCGCGTGGTGAAAGAGACCCGCGACCGGGTTCTGGCCGTGGTCGACAAGCTGGGCTATGCGCCGAATTTCGGCGCGCGGGCTCTGGCGGCCAAACGCACCAACACGATCGGCGCTATCATCCCGACCATGGAAAACGCGATCTTCGCCCGGGGCCTGCAGGCCTTTCAGGAGGAGTTGGCGGGTCATGGCCTGACCCTGCTGGTGGCAAGCTCGTCCTATCGGCCGGATCTGGAAGAAGAGCAGATCCGCACGCTTCTGGCGCGCGGGGCGGATGCACTGCTGCTGATCGGGTTCGAGCGGGCGGCGCGGGTCTATGAGCTGCTGGATCAGCGTTCCGTGCCTTATGTGGTCGCCTGGGCCTTTGACGAGGCCGCGCAGCATCCCGCGATCGGCTTTGACAACCGCCAAGCGATGCAGGCGCTGGCCCGGCAGGTCTTCGATCTGGGTCATCGCGAGGTGGCCATCATCACCGCCCCGCTTGCGCCCAATGACCGGGCGCGGGACCGTGTCTCGGGGGTTTGGGACGCGGCGCGCGAGGTGGGGCTTTCGCCCGATGAGATCGTCCTGATCGAAACGCCGTACTCCATCGAGAACGGGGCTGCTGCGATGAAGTCGCTGCTGGAGCGCGCGCCGGGGACCACGGCGGTGATGTGCGGCAATGACGTTCTGGCCGTAGGCGCCATGGGGCAGGCGCAAAGCATGGGCCGCTCGGTGCCGGGGGACATCTCGATCACCGGGTTCGACGATATCGAGATCGCTGGAATCGTGACCCCCCCGCTGACCACGGTGCATGTCCCGCATCGACAGATGGGCAAGCAGGCGGCGCAAGTCCTCAGCGCGCTGCTGGGTGGGGCCAAACCCGGCGCGCCGGTCCGGTTGCAGACTGAGATCATCTCCCGCGCGTCGCTCGGGGTTGCGCCGGACTGAGCCGGGGCTTTCTCAGTTAACACGTTAGCTTTGTCTCTTATCTATCTGATAAAAAGTGCTTATCATCCTTGGGGTGATCTGACGGGTAGGGCTCGCGTCTTCGAGGCGTTTCGCGCGGCACCGTCCGTCGTCGCCCAAACAGCCCTGCATTGCGCGCCGTGAAATGCATCAGGCTCCCGGTTTTTTCGCCTAGAAATTAGGCGTTGCCCCGGCATGCCGGGAATTCCACGCCTTCGCTGTTTGCCGAACGCCTCCGGCTTTCTACGCTTTCAGGTGCAGGGGGCTTAGGGTTCCGCTTTGCGCGCAGTGCGTGAAGGCTGGTCCGAGAAGCACCGCCCAGGCGGCAAATTCCGCAAGGGTACACGGCGGGCCAAAATCCCGGGAGATTACTGCGTCGGTTCGCCCGCGCCTCATCTCTAGTTCTGTCAGCGGACCGATTTTCCATTTGGACAGAACAGAGAATGGGGAAATTTGATGCTCAAGACAGTCACGCTCAAGACAGCGCTTTTGACCACCGCACTGGGTCTGGCCCTCGCCGCGCCGGCCTCCGCGATGGAGAAATCCGAGTTCCGGGTCGCCTGGTCGATCTATGTGGGCTGGATGCCATGGGGCTATCTTGAGGACTCGGGCATCATGGACAAATGGGCCGAGAAATACGGCATCGATGTCGAGATCGTGCAGATCAACGATTATGTCGAGTCGATCAACCAATACACGGCGGGGGCCTTTGACGGGGTGTCGGCGACCAATATGGACACGCTGTCCATCCCCTCGGGCGGCGGGGTCGATACCACGGCGCTGATCGTCGGGGATTACTCGAACGGCAATGACGCGGTGATCCTCAAGGGCGAGGGCGGACTCGCGGATCTGGCGGGCAAGCCGGTGAACCTCGTGGAGCTGTCGGTCAGCCATTACCTGCTAGCGCGCGGGCTCGATTCCGTGGGGCTGAGCGAGGCGGATCTGGACGGGGTGATCAACACCTCCGACGCGGATATGATCGCGGCCTTTGCCACGGATGATGTGGAGGCGGTTGTCACATGGAACCCGCTGGTCTCGACCATTCTGGAGGAGCCGGGGGCCACCAAGCTGTTCGACAGCTCGGACATTCCCGGCGAGATCATCGACCTGATGGTGGTGAATACCGACACGTTGGAGGCGAACCCGGATTTCGGCAAGGCGCTGGTCGGGGCATGGTACGAGGTGATGGGGCTCATGGCCTCGGGCGATGAGGCCGCGCTGACGGCCATGGCCGAGGCCTCGGGCACGGATCTGGCCGGGTACAAGGCGCAGCTGGCGTCCACGGAGATGTTTTATACCCCCGCGGATGCGGTGGCCTTCACCAGCAGTGCCGAGTTGCCCGAGACCATGGTGAATGTGGCGGAGTTCCTGTTCGACAAGGGCATTCTGGGCGAGGGCGCGCCGAGCGCGGATTTCGTGGGCGTGGCCTATCCGGACGGGTCGACCACGGGCGATGCGGGCAATGTCCAGTTCCGCTTTGACACGACCTATATGCAGATGGCCGCGGACGGCGCGCTCTGAGCGATCCGACCCCTGGTCGGGCGCCGCGGGCGCCCGGCCAGACCCCGGCGAGGAGGTCCCATGCGGCTGATCAATCGAAAACCCGGACGGGTGCTGGCGCTGTTTTTGCTGCTGCTGCCGTTTCTAGGCATTCTTCTGGCCTATAAGATGGGCTCGGATGCGCGGCTTGCGGTGAACCCGCAGGACAAGCTTTTGCCGGCGCTCTCGACCCTGAGCGCGACCGCGGAGCGGTTGGTGAGCGAGGGCAGCCGCCGCACCGGCGAGATCCTGTTCTGGAAAGACACGTGGTCGAGCCTGACGCGGCTGGGGCTCGGCGTCGGGATTGCCTCGCTGATCGGGCTGATCGCCGGGCTTGCGATCGGGCTCTTGCCCTATATGCGCGCCACGCTGGCGGGCTTCGTGGCCGTGGTCTCCATGGTGCCGCCGCTGGCGATCCTGCCCATCCTGTTTATCGTTTTCGGCCTTGGCGAGGTCAGCAAGGTCGCGCTGATCGTGATCGGGATCACACCGTTTCTGATCCGGGACATGTCGGCGCGCACCCTGGAGCTGCCGAGCGAGCAGATCATCAAGGCCCAGACCCTGGGGGCCTCGTCGCTGGCCATCGCGATCCGCGTGGCCCTGCCGCAGATCATGCCGCGCCTCATTCAGGCGGTGCGCCTGTCGCTCGGGCCCGCATGGCTGTTCCTGATCGCGGCGGAGGCGATTGCCTCGGAGGATGGGCTGGGCTACCGGATCTTTCTCGTTCGGCGCTTTCTGGCGATGGATGTGATCCTTGTCTACGTGGTCTGGATCACCATCCTGGCATTCGCGATCGATTATGCGCTCAAGACCTTGTCGCGGCGGCTTTACCCGTGGATGGAGGCCTCATTATGAGTTTCGTGCGCGCCGAGAACCTGTTCCAGAGCTATGGCCAGCGGCCCATTCTGGAGCGGATCAACATCACCGCCGATGAGGGGGAGTTCATCTCGATCGTCGGGGCGTCGGGCTGCGGAAAGTCGACCTTTCTGCGTTTGCTGCTCGATCAGGAGCAGCCGACGCGCGGCGAGATCTATGTGGATGGCGAGCCGCTCGCGGGGGAGCCGACCCAGAGCCGGGGAATCGTGTTTCAGCGCTATTCCGTGTTTCCGCATATGACCGTGCGTGAGAACCTGATCGCTGCCGAGGGGCTGGGCGCGAACCTCTTCGGGATCCTGTCGCCCGGGGCCAAGCGGGCCGCAGGGGCGCGCGCGGATGAGGCTTTGGACCGGATCGGGCTGGCCCATGTGGCGCAGAACTATCCCGCGACCCTCTCGGGCGGAATGCAGCAGCGGCTGGCCATCGGGCAGGCGCTGGCGGCACGGCCCCGGATCCTGTTGCTGGATGAGCCTTTCGGGGCGCTTGATCCGGGGACGCGGCTGCAGATGCATGCCTTCTTGATGGAGCTGCGGGCCGAGACCAACATGACCGTGTTCATGGTGACCCATGATCTGGAAGAGGGGTTCAAGCTGGGCGACCGGGTCTGGGTGTTCGACAAGCCGCGCTGGGATCCCCATGATCCGGAGGCGTTCGGCGCCACCATCACCTATGACTTCGAGGCCCGCGATGGCGGGATCCCGTTTCAGAGCGGGCTCGGGTCCGCAGCGCCCGGCCCGGACGTCACGGCCCGCCCACCCACCCCCGCGCCGTCCGACCCGGGCGCTGCGGACCTTACGACCTAACCACGACTGCAAGACATCTCGGATACCGAGACTGGAGGATCTCATGCTCATCGCACCTGAGGCGCGCACGCGCTCTCACCACCCGGCGGATCAGCGCCATGACGCGCGGCGTTATCACCATCCGGATCTGAGCCGGCTTCAGGGCTGGAAGGCGATGAAGGCCGAGGCGGACCTGCCCGAGGGGCGCTGGGACGAGGAGCGGCGCTGGGCGCTGAAGATGGGGCTGACCGGGGCGGACAGCATCGAGGACAAGTCGATCCCGACCTTTGCCCGGGGCGAGTTGCCCCATTACGCGGGCATCAATACCTTTCTCAAGGCGCCCTATGCCGAGGATGTCGCGGAGGTGCAGCATTACGATGCCACCGTGCTGGGCATTCCCTTTGACGGCGGCACCACGTACCGGCCCGGCACGCGCTTCGGGCCTCAGGGTGTGCGCAAGATCTCGGCGCTTTACACGCCTTATAATTACGAGCTGGGCGTGGATCTGCGTGAGCAGATGACGCTCTGCGATGCGGGGGATGTGTTCACCATCCCGGCCAATCTCGAGAAATCCTTCGACCAGATCACCCGTGCTGTCAGCCATGTGGCCTCGTCGGGTTCCTTGCCGATCATGATCGGGGGCGACCATTCGATCGGGTTTCCCTGCGTGCGCGGGATTGCGGATTGCACCTCCAAGAAGATCGGGATCGTCCATTTCGACCGCCATGCGGACATTCAGGAAAAAGACCTGGACGAGCGGATGCACACCACCCCGTGGTTCCACGCCACGAACATGCCCAATGTCCCGGCCAAGAACCTCGTTCAGGTGGGCATCGGCGGCTGGCAGGTGCCCCGCGAGGCGGTGAAGGTTGCCCGCGAGCGCGAGACCAACATCATCACCATGTCGGATATGGAGCGGATGGGCGTCGACAAGACCGCCGAGATGGCGCTCGAGATGGCTTGGGACGGGGTGGACATGGTCTATATGTCCTTCGATATCGACAGCATCGATTGCGGCTTCGTGCCCGGCACCGGCTGGCCCGAGCCCGGCGGCTTCCTGCCGCGCGAGGCGCTGGCGCTGGCCTCGAAGGTCGCTGCCGAGGGGATCTGCGGGATGGAGCTGGTCGAGGTCAGCCCGCCCTATGACACCTCGGACATCACGGCCCTGATGGGCACGCGGGTGATCGTCGATGTTCTGGGGGCCATGGTTTCGGCAGGCACGCTCGGCAAGCACAAGCGCCATATCGACAAGCCGGTCACCATCCCCGCCGGTGAGTTCGAAGGAAAGCGGTGGTCCAATGCCACATGATCACGACCACGGCCATGATCATGCGCACGGGCATGGTCATGGGCATCACCACCACGCGCAGGACCACGACCATGTGCGGGGGGATCACAATGCCCGCCCGGCGCGGCACTTGCACAGCCATCCCCATGAGGACCGCCCCGAAGAGGACATCCAGGCGCTCGCGGCCGAGTTCATCAGCAGTTTTCAGGCAGCCCAGGACAAGGCGGCCTATCTCACCCTGAACGGGATCCCGCGCGAGATCCCGGACCGGGACGGGGGCGCGCCGCTCAAGCTGGTGGATGTGCAGCTCACGACCGAGTGGCAGGTGGGAACGGCCTCGCCCTCCTTCGGGTCGCGCGAGCTGACCTATCTGCCCTTTCCCGGTGACATGATCGAACCGCGCTCGAATCTGGGCTTCGTCTATGTCTCGATCCACCGCAAGGAGATGGTCGACCTGCGCGATGTGCTCGCCGAGCGCATGGCCAAGGGCGCGGTCTGAAGGCGGTCTGAATTCTGCTGATTGCAACTGCCTGCGGAGGCAGGCAGTCTGGCCCGGCAGGAGAGAGGGCGCGCCGCGGCGCGAGCAGACCACGCCATGGACCGGGCCGAGATCGTACATGAGAATTTCCGTCGCCGTGTGGCGGCGGAGGACCTGCCAGCGGGGGCGGACCCTGCGGCGGGGCTCAGCCCGGCCGCGCTGCGCGGGCTCTTTGATGCGCAGGTGCTGAGCCGAGCGCTCGACCGCACGAGCCGGGCCATGCAGAAGGCGAGGCAGGGGTTCTACACCATCGGCTCCTCCGGGCATGAGGGGATGGCGGCGGTGGCCCATGCCCTCCGCGCGGATGATATCGCCTTTCTCCATTACCGCGACGCGGCCTTCCAGATCGCGCGCGGGCAGCAGGCGGGCATGGCGCTGGACGAGATCGCGCGGGATATGCTTCTCAGCTTTGCCTGTGCCGCCGAGGACCCGATCAGCGGCGGGCGGCACAAGGTGCTGGGCTCTCGCCCCCTGATGATCCCGCCACAGACCTCGACCATTGCGAGCCACCTGCCCAAGGCGGTGGGGGCGGCCTATGGCATCGGTCTGTCGCGGCGGCGTGCGCCGGGCTGGCCGCTGGTGCCCGATACGGCGATTGCCATGTGTTCTTTCGGCGATGCCTCGGTGAACCATTCCACGGCGCAGGGCGCGCTGAACACGGCCGGCTGGGCCGCGATCCAATCGGTGCCGCTGCCGCTGTTGTTTGTCTGCGAGGATAACGGGATCGGGATCTCGACCCCGACACCCAAGGGCTGGATCGCCGCGAGCCTCTCGGCGCGGCCCGGCCTGCGGTACTTCACGGCCAATGGGCTGGATCTGTGCGAGACCGCCGCCAGGGCCGCCGAGGCCGCCGACTGGGTCCGGCGCACGCGCAAACCGGCGATCCTGCATCTGACCATGGTGCGGCTCTATGGCCATGCGGGGGCGGATCTGCCCACCACCTATCTGCCGCAGGCGCAGGTCGAGCGGGAGGAGGCGGATGATCCGCTGCTCCATTCCGTGCGGCTGTTGCAGGGGGCGGGCGCCTTGGCACCGTCCGAGGCGCTGGCCCGGTATGACGAGGTGACCACAGAGGTCGCTGCGCTCAGCGGGCGGGCCGCGCAGGCACCCAGCCTCGGCGATGCCGGGGCGGTGGCCGCCTCGCTCCTGCCGCCGCGCCGGGCCGCGCCGGATCATGCCGCCCCGTCCGCCGAGGCGCGGGCGGCCTGTTTCGCGGGCGACCTCAAGGGGCAAAACAGCCCTCAGCCCATGTCGCGGCTGATCAACTGGGCGCTCACGGATCTGATGTTGGCCCATCCCGAAACCCTCGTGATGGGCGAGGATGTGGGCCGCAAGGGTGGGGTCTATGGCGTCACGCAAAAGCTGCAGGCGCGGTTTGGCGCGGACCGGGTGATCGACACGCTGCTCGACGAGCAATCGATCCTCGGGTTGGCCATCGGGCTGGGACAGACCGGCTTCACCCCGATCCCCGAGATCCAGTTCCTCGCCTATCTGCACAATGCCGAGGACCAACTGCGCGGCGAGGCGGCAACCCTGTCTTTCTTCAGCCAAGGCCAGTTCACGAACCCGATGGTGCTGCGCATCGCCGGGCTGGGCTATCAGAAAGGCTTCGGCGGGCATTTCCACAACGACAACTCGCTGGCGGTGCTGCGCGATATTCCGGGGCTGGTGATCGCCTGTCCTTCGGTCGGCGATGACGCGGCGCGGATGTTGCGCGAATGCGTGCGGCTGGCGCGCGAAGAGCAGCGCGTGGTGGTCTTTGTCGAGCCCATCGCGCTCTATCCGATGCGCGATCTGCACAGCCCCGGGGATGGCGGCTGGATGCGCGCCTATCCGGAGCCCGGAGCGCGGATCGCCCTGGGGGAGATCGGTGTGACCGGGACCGGGCGCGATCTGGCGATCGTCACCTATGGCAACGGGCATTACCTGTCCCGCCAAGCCCTGCCGGAGCTGGAGGCCGCCGGGATCGCCACACGGGTCATCGACCTGCGCTGGCTCGCGCCGCTGCCCGAAGCCGCATTGCTGGAGGCCGTGGCGGACTGCGCCCATATCCTGATCGTGGATGAATGCCGCCGCACGGGCGGGCAGGCCGAGGGGCTCATGGCGCTCTTTGCTGAGCAGACCGATGCGCGGCTCGCGCGCGACACCGCCACGGATTGCTTCATTGCCACCGGACGCGCCTATGCCGCGACCCTGCCCAGCCGCGAGAGCATCCTTGCCGCGGCGCGCGCCCTGCTCGGGAGGCCCGCGTGAGCGACTGGCCCTGCATTCGCCCCGTGGGCGTGACCGGCTGGCTGGTGAGTTTTGGCGATACCCTGACCGAGCGCGCCAACCGCGCCGCACTTGCCTTTCGCGCGAGCCTCGAGTCCGAGCGCTGGGCGGAGGTGGCCGAAACCTCCAGCACGCTGGCCTCGTGCTTTGTGCGGTTTGACCCGGTGACGGCGGATGCGGACGCGCTGGAGGCGCGGCTGAGCGCGCTTCTGGTGGCGCGGGACTGGTACGCCGCCGCCCCGCCGGAGGGGCGCAGGCTCTGGCAGATCCCTTGCGTGTTCGGCGGGCCGCGTGCTCCGCAGCTGGAGGAGGCTGCAGCGCAGGCGGGCCTTTCCCCCACCGAGGCGGTCGCGATGCTCAGCTCGGCACGGGTGCGGGTGCTCACCTTGGGGTTTGCGCCTGGCCAGCCCTATCTCGGCACGCTGCCCGAGGCCTGGGATCTGCCGCGCCAGACCGGGCTCACACCGCGCGTGCCGGTGGGCGCACTGGTTCTCGCGATCCGGCAATTCGTGCTCTTTGCGACCTCAGCCCCCACGGGCTGGCGGCATGTGGGCCAGACGGCCTTTCGCGGCTATCGACCCGAGGCCGAGCAGCCCTTTGCCCTGCGCCCGGGCGACGAGGTGGTCTTTCCGGCGGTGGATGAGGCGACTTATCTGGACCGGTGCGATGCTGATCCCAGCGGGCTTGGCGGCGCAACCAGCGAGCCGCTGTCATGACCGCACAATTCGAGATCCTCGAGGCCGGCCCGGGGCTGAGCCTGCAGGATGCGGGTTGGCGCGGCTATATCGGGCAGGGGCTCTCGCCCGGTGGGGCCGCCGACCCGAGGGCGCTGGCCGAAGGGGGCGTTTTGCTGGGGCAGGATCCGCGCCGCGCCGCGCTTGAGATGGCCGGGCGGGGGGGGCGGTTTCGCGCCACGCGGGACTGCCGCATCGCGCTGACCGGCGCGCCCATGCAGGCGACAATGGACGGGGTGGCGATCCTCTGGAATGCCAGTCACCGCCTGCCCGCCGGGGCCGAGCTGAGCATCGGGGCCGCGCGCACGGGGGTGTACGGCTACCTGCATGTGGGCGGCGGGTTCGACACGCCGCAACGGCTCGGCTCGCGTGCGACCCATCTGGTCGCGGGGCTCGGGAGGCTTCTGGTCGCCGGGGACACTCTGCCGCTCGGTGCGGATGGGGGCGGGGCGGTGGGACAGGTTCTGCCGGATCCGGAGCGCTTTTCCGGAGGCCGTCTGCGGATCGTGCGCAGCTTTCAGTCTGACCGCTTTGCCGAGGCGGATCTGCTGCGCCTGTCTCAGACCGCCTTCACCCGCGATATGCGCGGCAACCGCATGGGCGTGCGGCTGGACCACAAGGGCCCGGGCTTTTTCGCCCAAGGCGGGCTGACGGCCCTGTCTGAGATCGTCGTGCCCGGCGACATTCAGGTCACGGGCGAGGGCGCGCCCTATATCCTCGGCGTCGAGTCCCAGACCACCGGCGGCTATCCCCGGATCGCCACCGTGATCCCGGCGGATCTGCCGCGCGCGATGCAGGCCCCGCCCGGTGCGCCCCTGCGCCTGACCCTGATCCCGCGCGCCGAGGCCATCGCCATCGAGCGCGCCGAGGCCCTGCGCCTGCGCGACCTGTCCCGCGGCCTGCGCCCGATCCTGCGCGACCCGGCGGATATCGCGGAACTTCTGTCCTACCAGCTTATCAGCGGCGTCACCGCCGGGGAGGTCCCATGACCCAGACTGTCGATCTCAACGCCGATATGGGGGAGGGGTTCGGCCCCTGGCCCATGGGCGAGGATGCCGCCCTGCTGGAAACGATCACATCGGCCAATATCGCCTGCGGCGCCCATGCGGGGGATTGGGATGTGATGGCCCGGACCATGGCGCTTGCGACCGAACGCGGCGTCGGGATCGGGGCGCATCCGGGCTTTCCGGACCTGCAGGGCTTCGGGCGGCGGCGGATGCAGATGCCCCATGACAGCTTGCGCAACCTCGTGGCCTACCAGGTGGGCGCGGCGCGTGGCATGGCGCAGCGCGTGGGCGGCACCGTGCGCCATGTAAAGCTGCACGGCGCGCTGGCCAATATGGCTTCGGAGGACGCGGCCATGGCGCAAGCCTGCTACGAGGGGGCGCTGGCGGTGGATCCGGATGTGATCATCATGGTGCTCGCCGCCACGGCGCAGCAGGAGGCCGTGCAGGCGCTGGGCTGTCGCTGGGCGGCCGAGATTTTCGCCGACCGGGCCTATAATGACGACGCCACGCTGGTCGACCGCCGCCTGCCCGGCGCGGTGATCCACGACGCTGCAGAGGCAGGCGCGCGCATGGTCCAGATGGTGCAGGCGGGCGCGATCATCACCGCGAGCGGCGCGCAGATCCCCACGCCGATTGACACGATCTGCCTGCATGGGGACACCGCCGAGGCCGTCGGGATCGCCCGGGCCACCCGCGCAGCGCTTGAGGCGGCGGGCATTACGCTCGGGGTTTTTCCGGGACGGCGCTGAGCCCTTTACACCCCGCGCAGGCCCGCGCATGGTCCGCCCGAGAACGCCGCAGGCAGCTTGACGGAGGAGCCCATGAAACGGTCGCGCATCAACGAGATCATGGCAGAGGCCGACGCCTTCATCCGGCGGCATGGCTTCGTCCTGCCGCCCTTCGCCTATTGGACCCCCGAGGCCTTCGCGGCCAATGCCAGCGACGCGGCCCATGTGATCGACGCGCGCTGCGGCTGGGATATCACCGATTATGGCGCGGGGCGCTTCGACGAGATGGGGCTGTTCCTGTTCACCCTGCGCAATGGCCGTCTGGCGGACCTGCAGCGCGGGGGCGGCATGTGCTATGCCGAGAAGCTTCTGATTTCGCGGCAGGATCAGCTGTCGCCCATGCATACCCATGTGCTCAAGGCTGAGGATATCATCAATCGCGGCGGTGCCACGCTGGTGGTGGAGCTTTTCGGGTCGGATGATGCGGGCGGGTTTGCCGAGGATCGCGGGGGGCAGGTGGCCTGTGACGGCGTCACGCGCAGCTTTGCCCCGGGCGAGAAGCTGAAGCTCGCGCCGGGCGAGAGCGTGACCCTGATGCCCGGGGACTGGCATGCCTTTTGGGGCGAGGGGGGCGATGTGCTGATCGGCGAGGTCTCGACGGTCAATGATGACGAGACCGACAACATCTTTCGCGAGCCCATCGGGCGCTTTGCCGAGATCGACGAGGATGAGGCCCCGACCCATCTGCTGGTGAGCGACTACGCCGCGCGCTTCGGGGCCGCCTGATCCCAATGGATGCGGTGGACCCGCTGGCCATTCTGGCCATCTTCACCGCGCTGGCCATGGGCGGGATCGTCAAGGGGGCTACCGGCGCGGGCGCGCCCGTGGCCGCCATCCCGGTGATTGCCGCCTTCTTTGATGTGCGTCTGGCGGTGATGGTCATGGCCGCGCCGAACCTTTTGTCCAATTGCTGGCAGCTCTGGCAGTTCCGGGCCCATCGCCTGCCGGGCAGCTTCCCGTGGATCTTTGCCGGCGGGGCTGCGCTGGGTTGCATTGGCGGCACGCTCTTGCTGGCGAGCCTGCCGGAGCGTTGGCTGGTGCTGACCGTGGCGTTCTGCGTGGCGGCCTATATCGGCCTGCGCCTCTTGCGGCCCGAATTCCGGCTGGCCTTCGCGACGGCAGAGCGGATCGTCTGGCCGGTCTCGCTGGTCTCGGGGGTGCTGCAGGGCGCGGCGGGGATCTCGGCGCCCGTCTCGGTGAGCTATCTCAACGCCATGCGCCTGGCGCGCCCGGCCTTCATCGCGACGATCTCGGCCTGCTTCATCGCCATGGCGGCGGTGCAGCTGCCCATGCTCTTTGCCACGGGGCTGCTGAGCTGGCCGCTTCTCGGGGTGAGCATCTTTGCCCTGCTGCCGATCCTCGGCTTCATGCCGCTGGGCGCGTGGCTCGCGCGCGCGCTCACGCCTGCGGGGTTCGACCGGCTGGTGCTCTTGATGCTGGGGGCGGTGGCGCTGCGGCTGTTCTACGTGGCCTTCACCGGCTAGCCGAACATCGTGTCCGGCAGCAGGAGTGCGAGATCCGGGATCAGCAGCACGAGGATCACCGCCGCCAGCATGGCGAACCAGAAGGGCCAGATCCCGCGAAAGATCGTGCCCAGCGGCACCTCCCGCGCGATGCCCTTGACTACGAAGACATTGATCCCCACTGGTGGCGAGATCAGCGCCATTTCCAGCACGATCACCATCAGGACCCCGAACCAGATCAGGTCCACGCCAAGGCTCTGCAGGATCGGCTGCACCAGCGGAATGGTCAGCACGAGGATCGCGAAGCCCTCAAGGAAGGTGCCCAACACGATAAAGGCCAGAAGGATCGCGACCACCACCTGCATCGCCGTGAAGCCCTGCGCGCCGACCCATTGGGTCAGGGCATAGGTGACGCCAGTGAATCCCACGAAGGTTTTGAACACAAAGGCGCCGAACAGGATCAGGAACACCGTGCCTGTGGATTTCAGCGTGTTGGTGACCACCTCGCGCAGATTGGGCCAGGTCAGTTGCCCGCGTAGCACCGTCACCCCCAGCGCCAGCAGCGCGCCGATCCCCGCGGCCTCGACGGCGGAAAAGGCCCCGGTATAGATCCCGCCAATGGTCAGAACGATGATCCCGACGATCCAGCTCGCGCGGCCAAGGGCGGCCAGGCGCACCGCCATGGGCTCGGCGCCGGTCGCTTGCGGGGCCTTGCCCGGGTCGCGCAGCACCACGAGCCAGATCGCGAGGATGAAGAGCCCGGTCAGCATCAGTCCCGGCAGCACCCCGGCCATGAAGAGCCGCCCGATGCTTTCCTCGGTCAGGATCGCATAGACGACAAAGCCCGCCGAGGGCGGGATCAGGATGCCCAGCGTGCCGCCGGCGGCAATCGCGCCCGTGGCCAGCCCGTTATCGTAGCGATAGCGCTGCATCTCGGGCAGGCTCACGCGGCCCATGGTGACCGCGGCGGCCAGAGACGAGCCCGACAGCGCCGAGAATCCCGCGCAGCCCACGATCGTGGCCGAGGCCAGCCCGCCCCGCATATGCCCAAGCCAGCTATGGGCCGCCGTATAGAGGTCGCGCGACATGCCCGAGACCCCTGCGAGGTTCCCCATCAAGATAAAGAGGGGCAGGATCGTCAGGGGGTAGTTCGACGCCTCGGAAAAGATCTCTCCGGCGACCACCGGCAGGCTCGCCTGGGGCCGGATCGCATAGATCCCGCCCGCGCCGACCAGCATCATCGCCGTGCCCACGGGCATCCGGATGAACAGCAGGCCAAACAGGGCCAGAAAGCCGAGAAGGGCGATGGTGGTCGTGTCCATGGGGCGGCCCTAGTCCAGCATCTCGTTCGGATCCGTGCCGGACCAGTGCAGCAGGCCGATGATCAGGTGGAGCACCAGAAGGGCCGCATAGAACCCCATGGCCGCCGCCAGACCGTAATAGAACGGCGTGTGGATAATCCCGAGATTGGAGGTCATCGCCCCGCAGGGCATCCCGCAGCTCCCCTTGGTCACGAGGCCATAGGCCGCGAAGCTGCAGATCGCGATCCCGCCCAGCCGGGCGGCGACATCCGTCACCCGGGTCAGCCCGCGCCCACCGGCATATTTGATGACGTTCACGCTGACATGCGACTGGTGCACCGCGCCATAGGCCACGGCTCCGGCCACCACCACGGTCAGGGCCATGGTCGAGATATCCTCGATCCCGAAGATCGGATCGCGCAGCACATAACGCCAGAAGACCGAAACACCCGTGACCGCGCCCAGCACCGCCAGCGCCAGCCCCCCGGCCAGGGCAAAGAGCCCCGCGATCCAATGCAGACCCCGCTCAACCGTGCCGAGCGGGGCCGGAAGCGGGCTCACCCGTCATCGCCCTTCATGATCGCGGTGATCTCGGCACCGGTCTTGCCCTGGCCGACCTCGCTGGCAAGCCAGGCATCCATGGCGGGCTGGATGGTGGCGTCCCAGCGGGCGCGCTCGTCGTCGCTGAGCTCGATGATTTCGACGCCATTCTCGCGGGCCACATCGATGCCGCGCTGGGCGATGGCCTTGTACATCTTGCCGCCCTCAAGGCTCAGCCACTTGCCGGAGGCCTCGTTGACCCAGCCTTTTTCTTCTTCGGAAAGAGCGCCATAGACGGTCTTGTTCATCAAAAGCACGAAAGCCGAGCCCGCGCCGGGGATGTTCGTTGTCATGTAATTCGCGGGCTCATGCATCTTGAAGGACATGGTGGCCGAAGGATCGATCGAGACCGCATCCACCACCCCGTTGGCAAGGTTCTGGTTGATCACGCTCACGGGCTGCGAGACGGCACTCGCCCCCAGCGCCTCGGTGAAGGGAATGTCCTGGGCCGAGGTCACGCGGACCACGAGCCCGTTCATATCCTCCAGCGTGCGGACCGGTGCGTCCCGGGTATAAAGCACCTGCGGATCATTGGCCCAGAGCGCGAGGATCTTGGCGTCGAACTCCTTCTCGATCAGGTCATAGGCGCGCCACATGGCCTCGGTGCATTCCACCGCATCGGCGCACATGCCCGGCGTTGTCACCGAGGTTGCGACGGGGAACAGCTGTGCTGTGTAGCCGGGCAGGTGAAAGGCGACATCCGCGATCCCGTCGAGCAGGATCGCGTATTGCTTGGGCGGGGCCGAGTTCAGCGCGCCGCCCGGGAACATCGAAACCGTAAGCGCCCCGCCCGACACCTCGGCGAGCTTCTCGGCAAAGGGCGTGAAGACCGCCTCGTTCATCGGATGGGTCGGCCCCATGAAATAGGCCAGTGCGAGATCCTTGGCGGTCGCATTCTGTGCGCCAAGGGACAGGGCCGCCGTCGCGGCCAGAGCGAGTAGTGATTTCACGGTGCATCCTCCCTGATGTCCAGAGCGCTCTGCGGTCGGGATCTCGGGATCCTCTGGTTCGGCGGCGCGCTCCCCCTTGGGTCAGCTTGCGCAGGATCAGAACAGTTTTGAACCCCCGGCGGGATTTTTTCGCGCGGGCGCTGGATCACGGCTGTGTCAGGATGGCCCGTCACATCGCGATCGGCGGGCTGCGAAAGGCTGACGCCTTGCCACCGGTTCGCAACCAGCGCTAGATGCCCCCATGAGCAGCCTGACCGATCCCACATCCGGCGCCGGCGCGCAGCCGCGCAAGGCCAAGCCCGCCGGGCGCGAAGCCCGCCTCATGGGGACGGGCGCGCTGGGTCTGGCGCTGCTGTGTCTGCTGCCCATGGTGGCGGTGCTGATCACCTCGCTCTCGGGCGGGGTCGAGACGCTGTCCCATCTCTGGGACACGGTGCTGCCGCGTTATATGGGCACGACCGTTGCGCTGGTGGCGATCGTGGCGGCGGGCACCTTTGCCATCGGGACCGGCGCGGCCTGGCTCGTGTCGATGACCGAGTTCCCCGGGCGACGCTGGCTCGAGATCGTGCTCGTGCTGCCGCTCGCCTTTCCGGCCTATGTGCTGGCTTATGCCTATACCCATGTGCTGGACCATCCGGGAATCGTGCAGACGCTGTTGCGGGATGTGACGGGCTGGGGGCCGCGGGACTACTGGTTCCCCGAGATCCGGTCGCTGGGCGGGGCGGCGGCGATGCTGACGCTGGTGCTCTATCCCTATGTCTACCTCTTGGCGCGCGCGGCCTTCCTGCAGCAGAGTGCGACGACCTTCTTCGCGGCCCGTGCCCTGGGCCGGACGCCGTTCCATGCCTTCCGCGAGGTGTCGCTGCCCATGGCCCGCCCGGCCATTGCCGCGGGCGTGCTGCTCGCCACCATGGAGACGATCGCGGATTTCGGCACGGTGTCCTATTTCGGGGTGCAGACCTTCGCCACGGGCATCTACACCAGCTGGTTCAACATGGCCGACCGGGTCGCGGCGGCGCAGCTGGCCATGGGCCTCCTGGCCTTTGCCCTGCTGCTGGCGTTTCTCGAACGCACGACCCGGGGCGAGGCCAAGTACCATGGCGGCAAGCGGCAGGAGGGCATGGCCCGCATGCCCCTGCGCGGTGCGGCGAAATGGGGGGCGACCGCGCTCTGTGCCGCGCCGGTCGTGTTCGGCGTGATCCTGCCCATCGTGGCGCTGGTGGTGATGGGCGTCGGGTCCGAGCAGAACCTGCTCAGCCGTCGGTACCTGCGGTTTCTGAGCAATTCCCTGACGCTGGCGGGCACGGCTGCGGTTCTGACGGTTCTGGCCGCCATCGTGCTGGGCTATTTCCACCGCGTGCGGCCGGGCAAGACGGCCACTGCGGCGCTCTATATCGCGCGGCTGGGCTATGCGGTGCCGGGCGGGGTGATCGCGGTGGGGCTGCTGGTGCCCTTCGCGCTGTTTGACAACACGCTGGATGCCTGGATGCGGGCCACGTTCGACATCTCAACGGGGCTGTTGCTGACCGGGTCGATCTGGCTGCTGGTTGCGGCCTATATGATCCGCTTTCTCGCCGCAGCGCTTGGGGCCTATGAGGGCGGGCAGGCGACGATCAACACCAATCTCGACTTTGCCTCCCGCGTGCTGGGCCAGAGCGCTTATGGCACCCTGCGCCGGGTGCATCTGCCGATCCTGACGCCCAGCCTTTTGACGGCGCTGCTGATCGTCTTTGTCGACGTGATGAAGGAACTGCCCGCGACGCTGATCATGCGTCCGTTCAACTTCGACACGCTGGCGGTGCAGGCGCACCGGCTTGCGGCGGATGAGCGGCTGGATGGCGCCGCCGTGCCCAGCCTCGTGATCGTGGCGGTGGGTTTTCTGCCGGTGCTGCTGCTCTGCCGAAGGGTCAGCCTGCGCTAGGAGCCGGGCGCGACCACCACCGGGCCCGTCCCGTTGATCCGGGCGCTGCAGGCGTCCACGGGATCAAAGCCGGGTCCGGCCAGACGGCAGGCGCCCACCACGAACTCATAGCGATCCACGTCGGTGCACGGGGCGTTCGGCGTCTCGAACACGGCCGTGACGCTGGCCCCTGGTGCGATGTTCATGAACCATGTGCCCTTGCTGCGCCCCACGCGGTCCGCGCCCACATAGAGAAAGAAATGCCCGCTCACCTCCATCACCGGATCCGGACCGGTATTGGTCAGGGTCATCTCGGCGGTGCAGTAGTATTCCCGCTGCCCGATCTCGCCGAGGGCAAGGTCGAACTCGGCAAGGGCCGCTGATGCAGGCAGGCAGAGAGCGAGGCCACAGGCCAGTGCATGTCGTCGCATTTCAAATCCTCCAGGCTTGGGACAGGTCACAAAAAAAGGGGCACCATTGGCGCCCCTTCAAAGTTCGTGAGTGGCCGGGGCCTTATTTCCAACCGGCTTCGTTGAAGATCTTCTGCGCCACGGGCACGTTCTTGGCGACAGCGGAGAGGTCCACATCGTCGGGCTTGAACATGCCCAGAGCGGCGACAGAGGGGCTCAGGCCGACACCCGGCACGGCCGGATACTCGTCATTGCCGGCCGAGAAATACTGCTGCGCCTGATCGGAGGCGAGGTATTCCATGAATTTCACGGCGTTCTCGAGGTTCGGCGCATTGGCGGCGATGCCACCGCCCGACAGGTTCATATGCGCGCCTTCGGCATCCTGCGAGGGGAAGACCCAGCCGATATTGCCCAGATCATCATCACCAAGGCCGCTCACGTCTTTGCGCAGCGCGCGGGCGAAGTAGTAGGTGTTCGAGATCGAGATATCGCACTCGCCCGAAACCAGACCGCGCAGCTGGTCGGTGTCGCCGCCTTGGGGCTCACGGGCGAAGTTCTCGACGAAGCCAGCGGCCCACTCTTTGGCGGCTTCTTCGCCGTGGTTCTCGATGATCGCGGACAGCAGCGTCTGAGAATACACGTTGGTCGAAGACCGATGACAGACCTGCCCTTTGTACTTCGGATCGGCCAACGCGACATAGGACATCGGCGGCTCGGCCACGTCGGCCTTGTCGTAGAAGATGATCCGCGCGCGCTGCGAGAAACCGAACCACTGGTTGTCCGCATCCTGCAGATAGCCGGGGATGCGGGTTTCGAGCACGGCGCTGTCCACCGATTGCAGCACGCCCGCGGCCTTCGCACGCTCGAGACGCGAGGTGTCCACGGTCAGCAGGATATCGGCGGGGGAGTTCACGCCCTCGGCCTGCATCCGCGCGATCAGCTCGTCGGCATTGCCTTCGATGCGGTTGATCGTGATCCCGGTCATGTCCTCGAAATCGGAGTAGAGGCGCTCGTCAGTGTCGTAGTGGCGCGAAGAATACAGGTTCAGTTCGCCAGCCGCATAGGCTGCCGATCCAAGCAGCGTTGCAGCTGCAGTCATGGCGCTTACGGACAGGGTCAATTTCGTCGGCATGGTCACTCCTGAAGAATTATCTATTCCCGATAGAATTAATCAGATACCAGTCTCGCCGGCGGCATCAAGTCTTTTTTGACTCTTTTTGTCGGAAACCAGCGGCCCATCGCGCGCGCGCCGTTTCCCCGGAGCCACAGACACGCGCGCTGCGCTCCAAGCCCCTTGCGGCGCGGGCGCGCTTCCGAAACAACGGGGCAAGCCTTTCAACAGATCAGGAGCGCGCCATGTCCATCCATACGGTCCAGACGCAGCCCATTGATGGTCAAAAGCCCGGGACCTCTGGCCTGCGCAAGACCACACCCACCTTTCAGGAACCCCATTTTCTGGAAAACTACATTCAGGCCATCTGGAATGGCATCGGCGGCGTTGCGGGCAAGACGCTCGTGCTGGGCGGGGATGGCCGCTATTTCAACGCCGAGGCGGCACAGGTCGTGCTGCGCATGGCCGCCGCCGGAGGCGCGGCGCGGGTGATCGTGGGGCAGGGCGCGTTGCTCTCGACCCCGGCGGCGTCGCACCTGATCCGGCTGCGCGGCACCGATGGCGGCATCATCCTCTCGGCCAGCCACAATCCCGGCGGCCCCAAGGGCGATTTCGGCGTGAAGTATAACGGCCCCAATGGCGGCCCCGCCACAGAGGAGGTGACGGACAAGATCTTTGCGGCGACCAAGACCCTGACCGAGTACCAGATCCTCGATGCGCAGGACGTGGATCTCTCGGCCCTGGGCGAGACGGCCATGGGCGACATGGTGGTCGAGGTGGTCGATCCGGTCTCCGATTACGCGGCGCTGATGGCCGAGATCTTTGATTTCGATGGGATTCGCGCACTTTTTGCCAGCGGCTTCCGCATCCATTTCGACGCGATGCATGCGATCACCGGGCCCTATGCCATGGCGATCCTCGAGGACACGCTGGGCGCGCCCAAGGGCAGTGTCGTCAATGGTGTGCCCAGCCCCGATTTCGGTGGCGGTCATCCGGATCCGAACCCGATCTGGGCCAAGGAGCTGGTGGACGCGATGATGGGCGAGGATGCGCCGGATTTCGGCGCGGCCTCCGACGGCGATGGCGATCGCAACATGATCATGGGGCGCGGGATCTACGTGACCCCCTCTGACAGTCTGGCGGCCCTTGCCGCCAACGCGACCCGGGTGCCGGCCTATGCGGGCGGGCTTGCGGGTGTTGCACGCTCCATGCCGACTTCCAAGGCGCTGGACCGCGTGGCCGAGGCGCTGGGCATCGATTGCTACGAGACGCCTACGGGGTGGAAATTCTTCGGCAACCTTCTGGATGCGGGGCGCGCCACGCTTTGCGGTGAGGAAAGCGCCGGGACCGGCTCGGACCATGTGCGCGAGAAGGACGGTCTCTGGGCGGTGCTGTTCTGGCTGAACATTCTGGCCGAGACGCGCAGCTCCGTGGCCGATCTGATGGCGGATCACTGGGCGCGCTATGGCCGGAACTACTACTCGCGCCATGATTACGAGGCCGTGGATGCAGCCGCCGCGAACGCCCTGATGGAGGACCTGCGCGGTCGTCTCGCGGACCTGCCGGGGACCGAGGTCGCGGGCCAGATCGTGAATTTCGCCGATGAGTTCAGCTATGACGATCCGGTGGACAACTCCCACAGTGCCGGGCAGGGCCTGCGCATTGGGTTCGAGAGTGGCGCGCGCATCGTGATCCGGCTGTCGGGGACGGGCACCGTCGGGGCGACCTTGCGGGTCTATCTCGAGGGCTACGCGCCGGGCCCCGACGGGCTCGACCGGGATCCGCAGGACGCGCTGGCCGATGTCATCGCCGCCGCCGATGGGCTGGCCGGGATCGTCACGCGCACGGGCCGGGCGGCCCCGGATGTGATCACCTGAGCGGAAAGCTCAGACAGGCGGTTCACAGAAAGGCATTTCGGAGTTTAGGGTTTCTCAAGGGACGGCGGCGCATGCTGCCGAAATTGGGAGGTCCCGCATGAGCCGTTACGCGATCTTTTTCATAGTGGCCTGGGCGACGGTTGCGTCGCTCATCGCCTTGGCGTGGAGCATCTGGTTCCTCATACCGCTCGGGGTGTTCGGGGCCTTGTCCGCGCTCGGGGTGTATGACCTGCTGCAACAGCGCCATTCGATCCTGCGCAACTACCCGGTGATCGGGCATATGCGCTTTTTGTTCGAGGGGATCCGCCCGGAGATCCGGCAATACCTGATCGAAAGCGATCAGGACGAAGAGCCGTTTTCGCGCGACACCCGCTCCATCATCTACCAGCGCGCCAAAGGGGTGGAGGATAAACGCCCCTTCGGCACCCGGATGCGGGTCTACGATTCCGGCTACCAGTGGCTGACCCATTCCGTCCGGCCCATTCATATCGAGGATCCGGATTTCCGGGTGCGGATCGGCGGACCCGACTGCGCCCAGCCCTATGACGCCTCAATCTACAACATCTCGGCCATGAGCTTTGGCGCGCTCTCGGGCAATGCCATCCGGGCTCTGAATACCGGTGCCAAGGAGGGCGGCTTTGCCCATGACACCGGCGAGGGCGGTGTGAGTGTGCATCACCGCAAGGGCGGTGGCGATCTGATCTATCAGGTGGGCTCGGGCTATTTCGGCTGCCGGACAGAGGACGGCGTGTTCGACCCGGAGAAGTTCCGGGAAACCGCAAAAAACCCGCAGATCCGGATGATCGAGGTGAAGCTTTCTCAGGGGGCGAAACCGGGGCATGGGGGCGTGTTGCCCGCCTCAAAGATCACGCCCGAGATTGCCGAGGCGCGGGGCGTGCCCATGGGGCGCGATTGCGTGTCCCCGGCGGCCCATGGCGCGTTTTCGACGCCGGTCGAGATGATGACATTCCTTGGTGAGCTGCGCGAGCTTTCGGGCGGCAAGCCTGTGGGCTTCAAGATGTGCATCGGTCACCGGCGGGAGTTCATGTGCATCGTCAAGGCGATGCTCGAGACCGGGATTGTGCCGGATTTCATCGTGATCGACGGCAAGGAGGGCGGGACCGGCGCCGCGCCCCTGGAATTTGCCGACCATATGGGCATGCCGCTGGTCGAAGGGCTGACCTTTGCTCATAACACCCTTCGCGGTGCGGGGCTGCGCGACCAGATCAAGATCGGCGCATCCGGCAAGATCGTGACGGCCTTCGATCTGGCCAAGGTGCTGGCGCTGGGCGCGGATTGGGCCAATTCGGCCCGCGGGTTCATGTTCGCCATCGGGTGCATTCAGGCCCAGGCCTGCCACACGAACCAGTGCCCGGTCGGTGTAGCAACGCAGGATCCGCTGCGCGCCCATGCGCTCAACGTGGATAGCAAATCCGTGCGGGTGGCGAAATTCCATCGCAACACGCTCAAATCCCTGGCCGAGATGACCGGGGCTGCGGGGCTCGAACATCCGCGCGATTTCCTTCCCTATCACCTGATCGTCCGCGAGACGGATCGTGGGATGATGACCGGGGATGAGGTTTATCCTTACCTGCCCGAAGGATTTCTTCTCGACGAGGAGGCGGATGAGTTCGGCTATCTGCGGCGCTGGCGTCGGGCCGATGCCAGCAGCTTTGCGCCGACGGATATGCGCAAAGGCACCTGACGCGGCGCGCGACGCAGGCAAACCGGCGGCTGGCAATCCCGCCAGCGCGCCGGGTTTGTTTCCGAAATCCAATCGCGAACGGGCGGGTATTTGGCGAATTGCCGTCTCCCGTGTTAACCTTTTCCCAGTTTTTCACGATTTGGACAAAGGTGCTTTATGCTGAAATATGTTGTTTTCGCCGCGGCCCTCGCATGTGCCACAGGCGCACAGGCCAGTTCGATCGCCTCGCTTGCGATCTCCGATCTGACTTTCGATATTCAAACTGAAACCGTCGTTTCGAGTGATGTCTCGACCTATACGGGTATCTCGGGTTTTGCGCCGGGGGACACAGTGGGCTGGAGCGTGAACGCCTTCTCTCCCCTGAGCGATCTGACCAGCACGCAGAGTTTCTCGGGCTTCGGGACGGTCCCGGCACAGAGCTACGAGCATGTGCACGTCCACGGGTTCACGATCACCTTTGACGAGGCGATTGATGAACTGCTTTTCGTTGTCGAGAACGACAACAACAACACGCTCAATGGGGTCCTGCTGGATCTGCAGATCGCGGCCGCCGACGCGCAGGGCGTCCTTTTGCCGACCGGCACAGGGTATTCGATCACCACGGCGAACGCGGCCACATGGGTCTTGTATGAATTCGCCGCCCCTGTAACGCAGGTGGTGAACATCGCCGGGCCCGCCGCCGATGGGTTTGACATGGCGTTCTTTGCCGGATCCTCGGTCGCGCCCATCCCCCTGCCGGCCTCGGTCCCCCTGCTTGGGGCGGGCCTCGGGGTACTTGTGCTGGTCTCCCGCCGCCGTCGCCGCCGCGCCTGAGCCCGCGGCCTGCGGCGCGGGTCTGCGCCGCAGGGTTCTGTGACTTGGTCACTGATCCATTCCGGTTTCCGAATGTATCTTCCGTTGTGTCGGGATAGTCTGTCCCGACACCACGGTTGCAGGAGGATCGGATGGAAACCGTTTTCACACCCTGGATGTCACTGGCCGGTGGCGCGCTGATCGGCCTTGCGGCGGTAGCGCTCATGGCGCTGCACGGGCGCATCTTCGGCGCGACCGGGATCCTGGCTGGCGCGCTTCTGCCCTCTGACCCGCAAGACCGCGGATGGCGTCTCGTGCTGTTGGCTGGAATGATCTCGGGGCCGGTGCTTGTCTGGATGCTGAGCGGGTCCATGCCCGAGGTTCAGGTTCCGGTGAGCCTCCCAGCGCTGGTGATAGGTGGTGTGCTGGTCGGAATCGGCGTCACGCTTGGCTCTGGCTGCACATCCGGGCACGGCGTCTGCGGAATGGCGCGCCTGTCGCCCCGGTCGATCGCGGCGACACTGGTCTTCATGGCGACCTGCGGCGCGACGGTCTTTCTGATCCGTCACGGGATCGGAGGATAAGCCATGCGGATGCTCAGCTTCTATCTCATCGGTCTCGTCTTCGGCGTCGGGATTTCCCTGTCGGGCATGGCCAACCCGGCCAAGGTGCTCAACTTCTTTGACATTGCCGGGGCTTGGGACCCGAGCCTTGCTTTCGTGATGGGCGGTGCCCTGGTCGTGACGGGTCTGGGCTATCGACTGGCCCTGCGCCGCGCGACGCCGGTGCTGGCCCCGCGCTTTCAGATCCCCAGCCGGACCGGGTTCGATCCCCGTCTCCTGTCCGGGGCGGCGATCTTCGGGGTGGGCTGGGGCATTGCCGGCTTCTGTCCCGGTGGGGCTTTGCCCGCTCTGGGCACCGGGCGGGTCGAGGTCGCCCTGTTCGTGGCCGCCCTGATCACGGGGATCCTGTTGACCCGTCTCACATTGGACCGGCGTGCGGGCCCGAGCGGGCTCGCCCCCGGGTCGCGCTAGACCCAGCGGATGCGGAGGAGGACCAATGACCGAGTTTCCCGTACGCCTTGACGCCAAACCGGACGTGACCGCGTTTTTCGACCCGGCCACCCATACGATCAGCTATGTGGTTGCCGATCCGGCCACCGGGATCTGCGCGGTCATCGACAGCGTTCTGGATCTCGACTACGCCGCAGGCCGGATCACCTACGCCCATGCGGACAGGATGATCGCCTTTATCCGCGCCGAGGGGCTCCGTGTGGACTGGATCATCGAAACCCATGTCCATGCGGATCACCTGTCGGCGGCACCCTATATTCAAGCGTGTCTCGGGGGGCGTATCGGGATCGGAGCCGAGATCCTCACGGTGCAGGACACCTTCGGCAAGGTTTTCAACGAGGGCACCGAGTTTCAGCGCGACGGCAGCCAGTTCGACCGGTTGTTTCAGGATGGCGAGACCTACGAGGTTGGCAAGATCCCGGCATTCGCGCTTTCGACGCCCGGGCATACCCCGGCCTGCATGACCCATGTCATCGGCGATGCGGCCTTCGTGGGGGATACGATCTTCATGCCGGATGGAGGCTCGGCCCGCGCGGATTTCCCCGGGGGCGATGCTGGGCAGCTCTACGATTCCATCTGGCGCGTGCTCTCGTTGCCGGACGAGATGCGGCTGTTCATGTGTCACGACTACGGACCGGAAGGGCGCGAGATCCAGTGGGAGACCACGGTCGCCGAAGAAAAGCAGCGCAACATCCATGTGGGGCAGGACCAGTCGCGCGAGGCCTTTGTCGCGCTGCGGACCGCACGGGATGCAACGCTGGCGGCGCCGAGGCTGCTCTTGCCGTCATTGCAGGTGAATATGCGGGCCGGTGAGATTCCCAAGGATCCCAGCGGACGCCCGATGCTCAAGGTCCCGTTGCGCGGGATTTGAACACGAAGGCCCCGGCGGTGGGGCCGACCACGGCCCGTGGGTCGAGCCGTGGTCGCGGGCTCCGGACGGAGCCAAAGGCGCATCGCGCCTTAACGCAGGCCGACCAAACCGCCCGCCGTGGTGCCGGACGAGCGCACCCGCTTGACGCGCAGAGGGTAGATGACCCCGGCGGCGACGTTGGTCAGTTTCACGATATTGCCCGAGATCAGTTCCACGGAAATGTCGCCGGCTTCGCCGACATAGATGGCGCGCGTGGCAAAGGGCAGGTTGTTGGAATTGCTGGGCGTGATGGCTTCGCCGGCCGTGGCCGGGCCGGTCAGGCTGCTTTGGTGGCCTTTGTAGTCGTCGATCATGTGTCTGCTCCAAGGAAAACTTCTGCCTATAGGCGCAGAGAAGTCTGAAGATCTACCGAGACCTGCGCGCGCTCCTGCACGCATCGCGCAACGGCGCTGGCGTTTGTGCGCGCGGGGACCCGCCCATAACCGCTTGTTCTTGCAGCGCGCGCGCGGCAGGGTGTGGGCGCAACTGGAACGGGAGGATACGGTTTGAACCCCATGCAGGCAGCCTGTCTCGCCCTGAGCCTCGCCCTCTGCGGCAGCGCGGCGGCGGCTCTGGACCTTCCGCCCGCGGTGACGGATGCGGATTACGCCCCGGTCGACCCAGCAGAGGCGCGCCTGGGGCAGCTGTTGTTTTACGACCCGATCCTGTCGGGCAATCGCGAGGTGTCTTGTGCGACCTGCCATCACCCGGCGCATGGAACCTCGGACGGTCTGTCGCTGGGGATCGGCGATGGCGGGATCGGCCTCGGTCCCAAGCGGCGTGCCGACCCCGAGAACCCGCCCGAGCAGCGCATCCCCCGCAATGCGCCAGCCCTCTTCAATCTCGGCGCCCATGAGTTCACCGTGCTCTTTCATGATGGCCGGATCGAGGTCGATCCCGACCGCCCCGGTGGGCTGCGCACCCCGCTGGACGAGGATATGGTGGCGGGGTTTGCCTCGCTGCTCTCGGCGCAGACCATGTTCCCGGTGCTCAGCCCGGACGAGATGGCGGGGCATTACGGCGAGAACGAGATCAGCAAAGCCGTCCGGCAAGGCCGTCTGACCGGCGAGGGCGGTGCCTGGGATCTGATCTCGCGGCGCGTGGCGGCGATCCCGGCCTATGCCGAGGCGTTTGTCGCGATCTATCCCACAATCGACAGGCCGGAGCAGATCGGGTTCACGGATATCTCGAACGCGATTGCGGCCTTCATGGCCTTCGAGTGGCGCTCGGATACGAGCCCTTTTGACACCTATCTGCGCAGCGGTGCGGGCCTTGCGCCTGCGCAAGCCGAGGGGATGGGGCTGTTCTATGGGGCGGCGGGCTGCGCGGCCTGCCATACCGGCCCGTTTCAGACCGACCACGGCTTCCACGCCATGGCCGCACCGCAGATTGGCCCGGGCAAGGCCGCGCGGTTCGAAAGTCATGCCCGGGATGAGGGGCGGATGCGGGTGACAGGGCAAAGCGAGGATGCCTATGCGTTCCGCACGCCTTCCTTGCGCAATGTGACCCTCACCGGGCCCTATGGCCATGCGGGCGGGCACCGCGATCTGGACGCGTTTCTGCGCGATCACGTGCAGCCCGAGGGTGGCCTCGGGACCTATGACCAGACGGGCGTGACCCTGCCACCGCTCGAGGTTGCGGATTTCCGGGCCTTTGCGGCGGGGGGGGACCTCGCCGGGATCCGCGCCGCGCGTCGTGCGCCCGGTGTGGCGCTCAGTGATGCGGAGATTGCAGCACTCCTGGCCTTTCTCGCCGCGCTGGAAGATCCCGTCGCCATTACCGGGCGGCTCGGCGTGCCGGAGACGGTGCCCAGCGGGCTGCCGGTGGCCGCGCCCTGAAAGATCCGCGGCCTAGGGCGCGAGGGGGATTTGCAGGCTCTGGTTCGCGGTCACATCGCGCCGGGCGCGCAGCCTGCCCGTGGCGTCCCGGATCTCGACCAGGGCACGCGTGGCCGGGCCGAGCCCGAAATGCAGGGGCAGGGCGCTACCGCCCGCATGGCCGCCGCCAACCACACGTTGTTGCACCTGCCGTCCCTGATCGGTGATCACCGTCACCTCGGCCCCGACCGCGAAGGGACGGGTCGCGTCGCGCGGATCGATGGCCAGCCAGTTGCCGGTTGCCCGGGTCACATTGCGGTACAATTCCATCGGTGCGCGCCGGTTGACAACCACCAGATCAAGCCGCCCATCCCCGTCGAAATCCGCCAAGGCGGCCCCACGAGACCGCGCGGTCGTCGCGACACCGGCTGCAACCGAGGCCTCGACAAAGCGGCCATCGGCCAGTTGCATCAACAGGTTATTGGGGTCCTTCATGGCGTTGCCGGGCATCTGATCCACATTGCCCTTGGCGAGAAACAGATCCGCGCGCCCGTCATTGTCCACGTCGCCAAACTCCGCATGCCAGCCGGTGGAGGGGCGGCCATCCTCGCCCAGATGCGGGCGCTGGGCATAGGTCCCTTGCGAGAAGGGGGCCGCGCCATAGGTCCCGTCGGGTTGGGCGATCTGCAAGAGCTGGTCGCCCATGGAGGTCAGCATCACCTCGTCGCGGCCATCCCCGGTCAGGTCCCGGCTCGCGATCCCCATGCCCCAGAGCGAGACCCGGGGCCAGCCATCCTCCGCGCCGAGAAACCGGTTCTCGGTCAGATCGAACATCTGCTCATACCCGCCGCGCACATAGTAGTGCCGGTCATTCGACAGGCGCAGGGTCATCCGCCCGCGCGCATCCCGCGCAGCCAGAGCCGAGAGCGTGCAATAGCCGGGACCGAACCCTTCGCTGTCATAGCCCCCCTCGGGGCGCGGGGTCAGGATCTGGTGGGTGTCGCACGCCTCGAACGGTCCGTCGGGGTCCGTGCGATCCACGTAGTTGCCGACAAAGAGGGTCGGGTGCCGCGCCCCCTCCAGCCACCAAGCGGTGAAGGCGGTGCTCCATGCGTCGCCGGGATCGATGCCGAAGGCCTCGGTGGCCTTGCTGAAGGCGCAGTCCGGCCCGCCGCGCAGCACACGGTTCGCGCCCACGCGCAGCACGAACAGATCCCGCCAGCCATCGCCATCGATATCGAGCGCATAGGCCCCGGTCACGCCGGTCATCTCCGGGATGGGGGCCGGGGCAAACTGCATCTCGCCCAGGTTCCGCAACAGCCGCGCCGGAGCGGTGCCGCCCGCGGCAAAGATCTCGGGCAGGCCGTCGCGGTTGCAATCAAAGACCGCGACACCCCCGCCGACGAAATGCTCCCAGCCGCCGGAATAGATATGCTTGGGCAGGGTGGCGCTGTGATCCTCGAACACCACTTGGGCCAAAACCGCACCGGGGATCAGCAGCGCGCAGGCCAGAACCGCGTGTTTCATCGGTCCCCCAGAAGCGTATCCGTGACCGCCCCCAGCGCCAGCGCCGTCGCGCCGCGGGCCCAGACCTGATCGCCCCAGGCGTGGATCTCGACCCGCGTGCGGGAGGCGTCCGGGTTCAGGGTCATGTTCTGCATCTCGGCCAGCACCTCTTCGGCATAGAGGTAGTCATAGCGCATCCGCGCGCCGCTCAGGATGATCAGCGCGGGATCAAAGAGTTGCACCACATTCGCGAGACCCACGGACAAGAACCGTCCGGCCCGTTGAAAGATTGCGCGCGCCGCTCCGTTGCCCGCCTTGGCCTGATCGAACAGGCTTTCGAGCATGGCCGCCGTGGTCTGGGCGCTGCGCGGATTGCGATCGAGCGCGGTTGAGGCCTCGCGCACCAGCGCGTAATCGGCGAGATAGGCTTCGAGACAGCCGCGCTGACCACAGCGACAGAGCGCCCCGTCGAGCTGCACCTTCATGTGACCAAGCTCCAGCCCCAGCCCCTGCGCGCCCCGAAACAGCCGGTTGTTCAGGACAAGCCCCATACCGACGCCCTGTTCGATGGTGACGACGGCGAAATCCTGACGGGTCCGACCGGACCCGAACCACAGCTCAGCGAGCGTCAGGACATTCGCGTCATTCTCGAGATAGGTGGGCAGGCCGAACCGCGTTTCCACCAGCTCTTGCAGCGCATGATCCGCACCAGTCAGGAGCGGGCTCCAGCTGACGATGCCGGTTTCATGGTGCACCGCGCCGGGCAGGCCGATGCCGATGGCCGAAATGTCGGCGCGTGCGACGGCACTGTCTTTCAGGACCATGTCGATCAGGGCGCCGATCTCGGCCAGCAGCCCTTCGGTGTCATAGCGCGTGGGCTGGCTCGGGCGGCGGGCCGTGGCCAGCTCGGTCCCCGCGAAATCCGACAGGCTGATCGTGTGCATCTCATCGGAGAGGCGCAGGCCCAGCACATGGCGAGCCTCGGGCACGACAGCGAGGGACACGGGCGGGCGGCCTCGGCCGCTCTCGCGGGCGGGCGCGGCAATTTCGGTGAGAAAACCGCCCTCGATCAGGTCAGATGTCAGGGTCGTGACCGATCCCGGGCTGATGCCAAGGGTGCGGGCGACATCCATGCGCGAGGCGTGCCCGGCGGCGCGCACATGCTCAAAAACCTGCTGGCGCAAGGGCTTAGCGTGTTGTCCAGTGTCGGGAAAGCTCGGTCCGCATCCCGAAGAATCGGCAGGCCCAGCATCATCGCGCATTATTTCTCTCCCTGAATTTTATATTCGGCCAAACCCCCTCATATTCTACCGTCGAGTGTAAATCTGGCGTTATTTATGGGTGTATGACGCATATTTTTTCATCGGAAGTCAAATTTATTTTGACAGCCGAAATAATTTTTGTATGAGTCGAGATGTAAGGGGCGGAGGACCCCGGTGCCTGATCTCAGGCATTCCAACTTGGGAGGTTTGAATGCGCAAAGCATTTCTCGCGGCTGCCGTGCTGGCAGCTGGTTTCACAACAACTGTCTATGCAGGTAGCCACAGCATCACCGTTGGGGTGAGCTGGTCCAATTTTCAGGAAGAGCGCTGGAAAACAGACGAAGCCGCCATCAAGGGCGCGCTGGATGCAGCCGGGGCCACGTATGTGTCTTCGGACGCGCAGTCGTCTTCGGCCAAGCAGCTGTCGGATGTGGAAAGCCTGATCGCACAGGGCGTTGATGCCCTGATCATCCTGGCTCAGGACAGCCAGGCGATTGGCCCGGCCGTGCAGGCCGCAGCGGATGAGGGGATCCCGGTGGTGGGGTATGACCGCCTGATCGAGGATCCGCGCGCCTTCTACCTGACCTTTGACAATGTCGAAGTGGGCCGGATGCAGGCCCGCGCCGTGCTCGAGGCCCAGCCCGAGGGCAACTATGTGATGATCAAGGGCTCCCCCACCGACCCGAACGCGGATTTCCTGCGCGGCGGTCAGCAGGAAGTCATTCAGGACGCCGTGGATGCGGGCAAGATCAACATCGTGGGCGAGGCCTATACCGATGGCTGGCTGCCGGCGAACGCGCAGCGCAACATGGAACAGATCCTGACGGCGCAAGACAACAATGTCGACGCGGTCATCGCCTCCAATGACGGCACCGCGGGCGGTGTGGTCGCGGCGCTGACAGCCCAGGGCATGGAAGGCATCCCGGTCTCCGGTCAGGACGGCGACCACGCTGCTCTGAACCGCGTGGCGCTGGGCACCCAGACCGTGTCCGTGTGGAAAGACGCCCGGGATCTGGGCCGTGCCGCAGGCGAGATCGCCGTGGCTCTGGCCGGTGGTGCGGCCATGGCGGATGTCGATGGGGCACAGTCCTGGACCTCCCCCGGTGGCACCGAGCTGACCGCGCGCTTCCTTGCGCCAGTGCCGGTGACGGCCGCCAACCTGTCCGCTGTCGTGGACGCGGGCTGGATTGCCCAGGACAAGCTCTGCCAAGGCGTGACCAACGGTCCTGCGCCCTGCAACTGATCGTTTCGCGATCCGGCCCCGGTGCACCAGACGCATCGGGGCCACCCCACACTCACCCACTTTTTCGAATTACGACGTCATCCAGCCCCGTGTTGCACGGGAGAGAGGGATCTTGAGCCATGTCTGACGCAGCCTCGTCCAAGACCGACGGACTCCCCACCAAAGAAAAACGTAGCTTTATCCAGACTCTTGAGGTCGACACCCGCCTGCTCGGGATGATCGGTGCCTTTGTCGTGGTCTGCCTTGTTTTCAATGTATTGACCGATGGGCGCTTTCTGACGGCCCGCAACATTTTCAACCTGTCGATCCAGACGGTCAGCGTGGCGATCATGGCCACGGGGATGGTCTTCATCATCGTCACCCGCCATATCGACCTCGCGGTCGGGGCGTTGCTCGCAACCTGCTCGGCGGCCATGGCCATGACCCAGACCGCCATTCTGCCCGAGGTCTTCGGGCTCGAGCTGGGCCACCCGCTGATCCCGTGGATCGCCATGCTGGTCGGCGTGGCCGTAGGCACCGCGATCGGCGCGTTTCAGGGCTATCTCGTGGGGTATCTGATGATCCCCGCCTTCATCGTCACCCTTGGGGGCCTCCTGATCTGGCGCAACGTGGCGTGGTACATGACCAATGGTCAGACCATCGGCCCGCTCGACCCGACCTTCATGACGCTCGGCGGCATCAACGGCACGCTTGGCGCGACCATGAGCTGGGTCGTTGGCCTTCTCGCGGTGGCGGCGGCCTGCTGGGCGCTATGGTCCGCGCGGCGCAACAAGATCTCCCATGGCGCACCGGTCAAGCCGGTCTGGGCCGAGTATACGGTGATGGGTGTCGTTTCGGTTGCGATCCTAGGCTTCGTGGCCATCCTGAACAGCTATCAGATCCCCGCCGCCCGCCTGCGGCGCCAGTTCGCCGCCGCCGGTGAGGAGATGCCCGAAGGCTTCACCGCCGTCTATGGCATCCCGTTCTCGGTGCTTTTGCTGATCGCGGTCGCCGTGGCCATGACCATCATCGCCAAGAAGACCCGCTTCGGGCGCTATATCTTCGCAACCGGTGGCAACCCGGACGCGGCCGAGCTGTCGGGGGTGAACACCCGCATGCTGACGGTCAAGGTCTTTGCCCTGATGGGTGCACTCTGCGCGATCTCGGCCATCGTGGCCTCGGCGCGCCTGACCAATCACTCCAACGATATCGGCACGCTCGACGAGCTGCGGGTGATCGCGGCGGCAGTGATCGGCGGTACAGCTCTGGCCGGGGGGATCGGGACGATCTATGGCGCGATCCTTGGGGCGTTGATCATGCAATCCCTGCAATCGGGGATGGCCATGGTGGGCGTGGATGCGCCTTTGCAAAACATGGTGGTGGGCACGGTTCTCGTGGCCGCAGTCCTCATCGACATCATCTATCGCAAGCGGATCGGAGCCAAGTGATGACCACTCCTCTCGTAGAACTGGACGATATCTCCATTTCCTTCGGCGGCATCCGGGCTGTGGATGGCGTTTCCATGGACCTCTATCCCGGCGAGGTGGTCGGACTTCTGGGCCATAACGGGGCCGGCAAGTCCACGCTGATCAAGATCCTCGCGGGGGCCTACAAGAAAAGCGGCGGCGAGATCCGGATCGAAGGCGAAGTGGCCGAGATCAACTCCCCCCGGGATGCGCGGCGCTACAATATCGAGACGATCTACCAGACGCTGGCGCTGGCGGATAATCTCGATGCGGCCTCGAACCTGTTTCTCGGGCGCGAGCTGACCACGCCGCTGGGCTTTGTGGATGACACGAAGATGGAGGCCGAGACGCGCAAGATCATGAAGCGTCTCACCCCCAACTTCCAGAAGCACGGCGAGCCGGTCTCGGCGCTGTCGGGCGGTCAGCGGCAATCGGTGGCCATCGCGCGGGCGGTCTATTTCAACGCCAAGATCCTGATCATGGACGAGCCCACGGCGGCGCTGGGGGTGCATGAGACCCAGATGGTTGCGGACCTGATCAAGGAGCTCAAGGCCCAGGGCCTCGGGATCTTCCTGATCTCCCATGACACGCGCGAAATGCTCGAGCTGTGTGACCGGGTCTCGGTCATGAAGAACGGCAAGCTTGTCGGGACCGAACGGGTCGAGGATGTGACCGAGGATGACATCCTGTCGATGATCATTCTTGGCAAGAACCCGAGAGAGGCGGCAGCCTGATGTATCTCGGCCTTGATCTCGGAACCTCCGGCCTCAAGGCTCTGCTGATCGACGATACTCAGGCGGTGGTGGCGGAAGCCACTGCCGCCCTGACCGTCTCAAGGCCCCATCCGGGCTGGTCCGAGCAGCTGCCCTGCGACTGGTTGAAAGCCACCGAAGAGGCGATGGCGGCCCTTGCGGGGCAGGCGGATCTGTCTGCCGTGAAGGCCATCGGGCTCTCGGGGCAGATGCATGGGGCGACCTTGCTCGATGCGGCCCATGAAGTGCTGCGCCCCTGTATCCTCTGGAACGACACGCGCGCCGCCGATGAGGCCGCGGTCATGGATGCGACCCCGGCCTTTCGCAAGCTGACCGGCAATATCGTCTTTCCGGGCTTCACCGCGCCGAAACTGGCTTGGGTGAAAGCCCATGAGCCAGAAGTGTTTGCCCGCACGGCACTGGTGCTGCTGCCCAAGGATTACCTGCGGCTCTGGCTGACGGGCGAGGCCGTGGCCGAGATGTCCGATGCGGCCGGGACCTCGTGGCTCGACACTGGCGCGCGGGACTGGTCCGATGCGCTGCTCGAGGCTACGGATCTGGGTCGGGATCATATGCCCCGGCTGGTCGAGGGCTCGGAGGTGTCGGGCACCCTGCGCGACAGCCTCGCCGAGGCCTGGGGCCTGCCCAAGGGCATTCCCGTGGCTGGCGGAGGCGGCGACAATGCCGCCTCGGGCATCGGCATGGGCGTGGTGCAGGGGGGCGACGGGTTCGTGTCGCTGGGCACGTCCGGCGTGCTCTTTGCCGCCTGCGATTCCTATGCGCCGGACCCGGCCACGGCGGTGCACACGTTCTGTCATGCGCTGCCCGAGACATGGCACCAGATGGGCGTGATCCTGTCGGCGACGGATTCCCTGAACTGGTTCGCCCAAGCCTGCGGGACAGATGCGGCACGTCTGACGGCGGATCTCGGTGCCGTGCAAGCCCCCGGGCGCACGGTCTTCCTGCCCTATCTCGGCGGTGAGCGGACCCCCCATAACGACGCGGCCATCCGCGGCGCCTTTGCCCGGATCGACCATTCCGCGGATCGCGACGCCATGACCCGCGCCGTGCTCGAAGGCGTGGCCTTCGCGGTTCGGGACTGCTTCGATGCGCTCTCGGCCACGGGCACCCGGCTTGACCGGCTCACGGCGGTGGGGGGCGGCGCGCGGTCCGACTACTGGGTGCAGACCATCGCAACCCTTTTGCGCATTCCCATCGACCTGCCCGTGGCAGGGGATTTCGGCGGTGCCTTCGGGGCCGCACGGCTCGGCATGATGGCGGCCACGGGGCAGGGCGCGTCCCTCGCCACCCGGCCACCCATCGCCCGCAGCATCGACCCACTTCCGGACCTCGCGGACGCGTTCGACGAGGCCCATCGCACCTATCGTGCAACCTACAAGGCTCTGAAAGGATTGGACACATGAGCGATTTCTTCGCGGGCATTCCCGCCGTCACCTATGAAGGGCCCGACAGCAGCAGCGACTTCGCCTTTCGCCACTACAACCCCGACGAGATCGTCATGGGCAAACGGATGGAGGATCACCTGCGCTTCGCTGTCGCCTGGTGGCACAGCTTCGCCTGGGAAGGCGGCGACCCGTTTGGCGGGCAGACCTTTGACCGCCCCTGGTTCGGCCCGACCCTCGATCACGCCAAGATCAAGGCCGATGCGGCCTTCGAGATGTTCCGCATCCTGAACGCGCCCTTCTATTGCTTCCACGACGCGGATATCCGCCCCGAGGGCGCGAGCTTTGCCGAGACCACCGCCAATCTCGAGGCGATGGTCGATTACCTCGGCGCCAAGATGGAAGGCTCGAAAACCAAGCTCCTCTGGGGGACTGCGAACCTTTTCTCCCACCGGCGCTACATGGCCGGGGCGGCGACCAACCCGGATCCTGAGGTCTTTGCTTATGCGGCGGCCACGATCAAAACCTGCATGGATGCGACCCACAAGCTGGGGGGCGCGAACTATGTGCTCTGGGGCGGGCGCGAAGGCTATGAGACCCTTCTGAACACCGATCTGGGGCGCGAGCGCGAGCAGGCGGGCCGGATGCTCCAGATGGTGGTGGACTACAAGCACAAGATCGGCTTCGAGGGTACGATCCTACTGGAACCGAAGCCGCAGGAACCCACCAAGCACCAGTATGATTACGACGTGGCCACGGTCTATGGCTTCCTCAGCGAGTTCGACCTGCTGGACGATGTGAAGATGAATATCGAGCAGGGCCATGCGATCCTCGCCGGACACTCGTTTGAGCATGAACTGGCATTGGCGCGGGAGTTCGAGATCCTCGGTTCCATCGATATGAACCGCAATGACTATCAGTCGGGCTGGGACACGGATCAGTTCCCCAACAACGTCCCGGAAGTGGCGCTGGCCTATTACGAGGTGCTGCGTGCGGGCGGGTTCACCACCGGTGGCACCAATTTCGATTCCAAGCTGCGCCGCCAATCCCTCGACCCCGAGGACCTGATCGCCGGCCATGTGGCGGCCATGGATGTCTGCGCGGCGGGCCTGAAGGCGGCGGCGCGGATGCTGGAGGATGGCGAGCTCGAACGGCGTCGCGACGCCCGCTACGCAGGCTGGGCCGGGCCCATGGGCGAGGATCTGCTCTTCCGCAGCTCGCTGGAAGCGTGCCATGACCACGTGGTCTCCAACGGGCTGAACCCCGAACCCCGCTCGGGGCAGCAGGAACGACTGGAGGCGCTGGTCGCCCGCTACCTGTAACAAGGGATTGTAGCGGCCAGCGAAACAGCTGGCCGTTTTCCTTGACTGAACTCGGGGGGACCTCTTACGAAATCCCAATACACTGAAGTTTTGTAACAGTAACAGGAGTATTCCAGTGTCTCTTAGATTTGGTCTGGCGGTCGCCGTTCTGAGCTGTGCATGCAGTGCGCAGGCCGCGACTTTCTACGACACGCGCACCGACTTCGATCAGGACGTGGTGAGCCAATCCGACCCTACCGGGATGTCCGGCGCCACGACGCAGGCTGAAGCCGACGCCCTGACAAAGGCGGGCCGCGCAATCGAGACGGCCCCCCAGGGGTCCGGGCGCAGCGCCGATGATATTGAGTTTGACGCGCTGACCATCGTCGACCCGTTTGCGTTCCCACGTGGCTCTACCCTGAGCAGCTCCCACGGGTTCCGCATTTACAGTTTCGCCAATACGGCGGGCATTGATGGCGCGGCCTATCGTATCGGAAATGTGGACAACGAAAACCATTCTTATCTGTTCACCGCCGGTGTCGAGGCCTTTGCCTTCGACTTCTACGATCCAAAAAGTGCGAGCCAATGCGGTGGCGTCCCCTGTGCGCCGTCTTTCTTCGATGTGATCGTCTATGACACGCTGGGGGATGAAATCGCGAAGGTGCGCACCGACACGAATTACGGGGGCACGACGTTCTTCGGTGTCTCTTCTGCCGAATTGATCGGTCGTATCGACGTGGTCGAGGCGAGCACTGGCGCAGGCGTATTCACGGGTGATCCGCCCTTCGACAATGAGTATTTCGGGAACTACACAACCGGACGGCTTGCAACCACGGTGCCGCCTGTGCCGCTTCCCGCGAGCCTGCCGTTGCTGGGTTTGGGGCTGGCTGCTGCGGCGACACTGCGTGTTCGCCGCAAGCGTGGCTGACCGCACGGCCCATGTTGGTGCAAATGGAAAGAACGCTTTCGGGCGTTCTTTTTCGTTTCAGGAGAGAGGCTTGCGAGACGCCATTGATGCGGCTCCCCGAAAAGGCATGCCCGGGGTCTCACCGTTTTCTGATTGAAACGTGATTGGCGAGCTTTGCAATTTGCACCGAGTGTGAAGGGCAAGCGGGCGCGCTGTGCGCCGCGCGTCGAGACATGCCCAAGACAAGGACCGATCCCCATGCCAGCTTTCTCAACCTCCCGCCTCCGCAGGGTCCTGGGCGCTGGCCTTGCGGCGCTGTCACTGCTCCTGCCTGCCATGGCCACCGCGCAGCAGGGCCCGGCCTTGCCCACTTATATCCTCGAAGAGTTCGGCGCGCCGCCCGAGATCCCCGAAGGGCCGTTTTCGGAGGATTTGCAAAGGGCGGTCAAGATGGCCTTCGTGGACAGCGTTGCGCAGGCCACATGGGGGCGGGATCAGACCACGGCACTGGCCGAGATCGTCGAAGCCGGGGATCCGCGGGTCGTTTGGCTGATCGCGGATCTGATGCGCTTTGCCTCCGGGCCGCAGCTCTCGGTGGCGCTGACCGAGGCATCCGCGGTCCTGCTGGGCAAGCGTTTGCCGCGTGAAAATGGCTGGGGCAATGTCACCGACCACCTCATTGCCTGGGACATTCCCGCGCCGCCCGATTACCTCGCCACCAAGCGCGCGATCTTCACCACTGTCGTGCCGGTTTGGGACAAGATCTTTGTCGAAGGGCAGATCGACTGGCGTCATGTGTCCTGGGGCGGGGTGCTGATCGATGATCGGCCCTTCGGCACAACCGATGACCCCTGCAACTGTATCCCGGCAGCCGACAACCCCGCCGTCAGCAGCGC
The DNA here is from genome assembly GCF_049800775.1 of Dinoroseobacter sp. S375. Lineage (NCBI taxonomy): Bacteria > Pseudomonadati > Pseudomonadota > Alphaproteobacteria > Rhodobacterales > Roseobacteraceae > Dinoroseobacter > Dinoroseobacter sp. S375. Next base: position 66,888 of record NZ_JBNAFR010000011.1, read on the forward strand.
CGAAGAGGCCACATGGCTGAGCGATGACGCGATCGTCTTTGGGGTGGAGGTGAACGGAGCGTATCGGGCCTATCCCCGCCGCATCATGGAGGTGCGCGAGATGGTCAACGACACGCTGGGCGGGCGCGATCTGGGCATTCCGTACTGCACCCTGTGCGGGGCGGCCCAAGCCTATTTCACCGACCAGCTCCCTGCGGGGGTAGAGCGGCCGGTGCTGCGGACCTCGGGGCTGCTGATCCGGTCGAACAAGGTCATGTATGATGTGAACAGCTATTCGGTTTTCGACACGTTCCTCGGGACGGCGGTGACCGGGCCCTTGGCCGAGAAGGGCATCGCATTGGAGCAGGCCTCGGTCGTGACCACCGATTGGGGCACGTGGAAACGCGCGCATCCCGAGACCACCGTTCTGATCGAGGAGCTGGCGCTCGGGCGCGATTTCGACTTCCGCAATGGCCGCGATGCTGACGGGCCGATCTTTCCGGTGGGGGATGTGGACCCCCGCCTGCCGGTCCATGAGGATGTGGTCGGCGTCGTGGCGGCGTCGGGCACGCCCGTTGCCTTCCAGCGCAGTCAGGCGGTCGCGGCCCTGACCCGAGGCGAGGACGTGACCTTTGAAGAGGTGCGCCTGACCCTCGATGGCGGCGGCTTGCGCGCAGTGGATGCCAGCGGCGCGGATCTGGGCAGTCACCAGGCCTTCTGGTTCGCCTGGTCGCAGTTTCACCCTGATACGGTGCTCTGGTCCGAATAGGCGCATCGCCTCTGGGGCCACCCCCCGCACAAGACCGAAACCACTCCGCCCCGGCGCGCCCCGCGTCGGGGCTTTTCCGTGTGGTGCGTCGGACAGATCGGGCGTCTGAGGCCCTTTTCTGCCCATTTCCACGTCAACGCCGCCCAAGATCGGGGCGGTTTTCCTGTCATTTGGCTGTGACCGGGCCCTCTCGTCGCGCGACCTCTGCTTCGGGAAAGCTGGGTGTTGACTCCGCATTTCGGGATCTGCATTCTGTATGGCAATACAAATGTGCCATTATACAGCACAATAGATGGAGGTCACATGTTCCAGAAATCCACCGCCGCAGCGCTCGCCACAGCCGCGCTTACGGGTCTGCCTGCCACCGGCGCGCTGGCCGAGAGCGCGACGGTCCAACAGATTGTCGAGCGCGGCACGTTGCTCTGCTCGGGCCATAACGGCAGCTATTTCGGCTTCGTCGAAGTGAATGATCAGAACGAATGGCGCGGGCTCGATATCGATCTCTGCCGCGCGCTGACCACGGCGATCCTCGGCGATCCGGACGCGGTGCAGATCGTGCCCCTGTCCTGGGCGCAGCGGTTTCCGGCCCTACAGTCGGGCGATGTGGATGTGATCATCAAGGCCACAGGCTGGACCATGGGGCGCGATACCGAGCTCGGGCTGCAGTTCAGCCTGCCGTATTTCTTTGGCGGTACGCAGTTCATGGCCCATGGCGAGCTGGAGATCGAAGAGGCCACCGGGCTGGATGGCGGCACGATCTGCGTCGAGGCGGGCACCACGATCGAGCGGATCTCGGCGAACTACCTGTCGACCATCGGGGTCGAGCATACCATGGTCTCGTACGAGAGCGCTGCCGAGCTGCGCGCGGCCTATCTGGCCAATCGATGCGATGCTTTTGCCGGTTGGGGGCCGAACCTGGCCGTGCTGCGCGCCACCGAGATCGACAATCCGGATGCGCATGTGATCCTGAGCGATCAGCTCTCTTCCGAGCCGATTTCCGCCGCCATGCGTCAGGGCGACGAGGATTTCGTGGATGTGGTGAACTGGATGCTGGCCGCCCTCCTGATCGCCGAGGAAGAGGGGATCACCATGGCCAATGTCGCAGAAAACGCCGCAAACCCGGCCAATCCGCGCGTCTCGCGCCTGTTGGGGGCTGAGCCGGGCATGGGCGAACGCCTGGGCCTGCGCGACACCTGGGCGCGCGAGATGATCGCCGCCGTGGGCAATTTCGCCGAGATCTATGACCGGAACCTCGGTGCCGAGAGCCCGTACAACCTGGATCGCGGGCTCAACAACCTGTGGAGCCATGGCGGCGTTCTCTACGCGCCGATCCTCGACTGATCGGCCTGCGCTGATCCAACCGGCCGCCTGATCGCCCGGATCGGGCGGCCCGCTTTCCTCCAGCCCGGGGCCCTGCCATGACCGCTGCCACTGCTACCGCCGCCAGCGCAGAAGAGCTGCGCGCGCGCGCCAAGATGCGCCGACTGATCATACAGACGCTGTTGCTCGGGATCGCCTTGCTGGTGATCTGGGGTGGGGTGCGCAGCGCGCAGGTCAACCTGACCGCCTTGGGCATCACAAGCGGGTTCGGGTTTCTCGACCGCTCCACCGGTTGGGATTACTCCTTTTCGCTGATCGACCGCTCGATCAACGATCCCTATAGCCGGACCCTGCTGATCGGTTTGATGAACACCATGTTTGTCGGCTTCATCTGCATCTTCCTCTCGACCGTCTTCGGCTTCCTGATCGGGACCGCGCGGGATGCATCGAACATCGCGATCAAGACGGCCGCAACGGTCTATGTGCAGATTTTCCGCAATATCCCGCTGATCCTGCAGGCGATTTTCCTCTATGCGATCCTGATCCATCTGCCCGGACCGCGGCAGGCCTATACGATTGGCGATGCGGTCTTTCTGTCGAACCGTGGCATGAAGCTGCCCGGCCTGAATGTCTCGCCCGGGGTGGCTGTGGGCATTCTGCTGGTCTCGCTCGCGATGCTGGTGGGGCTGATCCTGTGGCGGCGTACCACCTTGCTCAAGGGGGCGGCGCTCTGGATTGGCGGCACGCTGCTGGTTGCGCTGCTGGCGGCACTGGCGGTGCGGCCCGAGGGCGAGAGCCTGCTGTCTATCCCCGAGCTCAAGGGCCTGCGCTTTCGCGGCGGGATCACCGTCTCGGTCGAGCTCTGGGCGATGATCGTCGCGATCACCGTCTATGGCAGCGCCTATATCGCCGAGGTCGTGCGGGGCGGGCTCAACGAAGTGCCCCGTGGCTTGGTCGAGGCGGGGCAGGCACTGGGTCTGGCACCCGGCGCGATCTGGAGCCGGATCAAGGTGCCCATGGCGCTGCGCTCGATCGTGCCGCCGCTGGGCAATCAGTGGATCTTCATCATGAAGGCCACGACCATCGGCATCGCCATCGGTTTCGCGGACCTGTTCTACATCGTGTCGAACTCGATCACCCAATCGGGCCAGACGCTGGAGCTGATCGCGCTCCTGATGGGGGCCTTTCTCCTCGTGAATTTCTCAATCGCGTTCTTCACCAACTGGTTGAACGCGCGGCTCCAGCTGAAGGCGCATTGATATGGCATTTGTCTCGGAGCTCTCCGCCCGTCCGTCGCGACTTGATGCGGTGCTGCAGCTCTTCAAGCGTCGGGCGTTTCATACACCGACCGATGGTCTGATCTCGATCCTCGTCTTCGCGGCTCTGGCCTATCTGGCCTGGTTGGTCATGGACTGGGCGCTCTTGCGCGCGGTCTGGAGCGAGGCAGACGTCGCCGCCTGTCAGGAGGCCGGGGCGGGGGCCTGCTGGGCGGTGATCGATGCGCGCCACCGGCTGATCCTGTTCGGGCTCTATCCGTTCGATCAGCACTGGCGCTCGACCCTGGCCTGCCTGACCATCATCCTGACGGTCGTGGCCTCCTGTCTGCCCTGGGCCTGGAGCGGCAAGCGTCTGGTCGGGCTCTGGATTGCGGGGTTTGCCACCTATTACCTGCTGATGGAGGGGAGCCTGCTGGGCCTGCAGCAGGTGACGACCGATGGCTGGGGCGGGCTGTCGCTGACCCTGTTCCTGTTTGCCTCGGTGGTCATTCTGGGCATGCCCATGGGGCTGGGACTGGCGCTCATGCGGCGTTCGGAGATGCCCGTGGTGAAGTATTTCGCCATGGTGCTGATCGATTTCATCCGGTCGCTGCCGCTGTTGACCACGCTCTTCACGGCGGCGGTGGTGGTGCCGATCCTGCTGCCATCCTGGCTGGAGGGCGACAAGATCTGGCGGGTGATCATCGCCTTCGCGCTGTTCTTTGCCTGTTATCAGGCCGAAGTCTTTCGCGGCGGGTTCCAGGCGATCCCCAAGGGGCAGTTCGAGGCGGGCAAGGCGCTGGGGCTCAGCTACTGGCAGATCCTGTCGCGGATCGTGCTGCCGCAGGTCTTTCGCCACGCGCTGCCCTCGACGATCAACATGGTGGTGGTGACCTTCAAGGAGACCGCGATCGTGATCATCATCGGATTCTTCGACATTCTCGCCTCAGCCAAGGCGGCCTTCGGCACCGGGGATTGGGCGCCGTATTACCTTGAGGTCTGGGTCTTCGTCGGCGCGATCTACTGGATCTTCCTCTTCTCGCTTGGCCAATATGGCGAGTTCCTCAAGAAGCGGATGAAAGTGCAGGAGCGCTGAACGCACAACGCCCCGGGGCCGAGCCTCGGGGCGGGTCCTGTCGGCGATGTGCTGTGGTCAGAGCTTGTTGAGCGGCATCTTGAGGACCATGTTGCCATCCTCATCCTCGGGCACGTCGCCTGCGCGCATGTTCACCTGCAACGAAGGCAGGATCAGGCTCGGCACCTTCAGCTCGGCATCGCGCGCGGTCCGGAAGGCGACAAACTCCTCACGGGTCTTGCCGCCGCCCACATGGATGTTGTTGGCCTTCTGCTCGGCCACGGTGGTCTCCCACGAGATCGCGCGCCCGCCGGGCCCGTAATCGTGACAGATGAAAAGCCGCGTCTCATCCGGCAGGCTCAGAACCCGCTGGATCGAGTCGTAAAGCTGCCCCGCATCCCCGCCCGGGAAATCCGCGCGGGCCGAGCCGCCATCGGGCATGAAGAGCGTATCCCCGACGAAGCAGGCATCGCCGATCACATGCACCATGCAGGCGGGTGTGTGCCCCGGCGTATGGAGCGCGTGGCCCGTCATCTCACCGACCGTATACGTATCGCCGTCGGAGAAGAGCCTGTCGAATTGCGAGCCGTCGCGCTGGAACTCGGTGCCTTCATTGAAGATCTTGCCGAAGACGTCCTGCACCTCCTGCACATGCTCGCCGATGCCGATCTGGCCGCCGAGCTGGTCCTGGATATAGGGCGCGCCCGAGAGGTGATCGGCATGGACATGGGTCTCGATGATCCATTCGAGGGTCAGCCCGTTCTCGCGGATGAACCCGATCATCTGGTCGGCGCTGTCATAGGTCAGACGCCCGGAGGCCGGGTCAAATTCCATCACCGGATCGATGATCGAACAGGCGGGACCATGGGGCTCGCGCACCACGTAGGAGAAGGTGTTGGACTGCGGGTCGAAGAACGGCGTGACCTCTGGCCGTATGGTCAGATCGATCTCAAGTCCCATCTCTACGCCTCCCCGGTGTGATGTCAGTCTATAGTGACGTGGCCATTCGGGCTGTCAAATTCAAACGCGAGGGCGGCGGGGCCTTGGGTGATCTCAGCCAGATCTGCGATCTGCAGCGTTTCGAATACCGCCCGGAGCTGTGCCGGATCGGGATGGGTGATCGCGACCTTGGTCAGGCGCACGCCCAAATCCTGCTGCCCGGTGGACGGGTGGGGGCCCGGCGACCATTCGATGAACGCAGGCAGCAGGCCCCCTTCGGGCAGATGCCCGTCCCGGGGCACGGTCAGACGCCAGCTGCGATCCCCGCGTTGGAAATGGACCACCTCGCCCAGATCCACCGGGCTCGCGGCGATCACGCCGTCCAGGTCATCCGTGTTCACCACCCAGCAAAGCGCCCGGGGCCGTTCCGCCAGCCGCGCATTGGTTGCCGGATCATCGAGCGAGAACCAGCGCACCCGACCCGGATCGGGCGCGTCCGGATCGACGGCGATCAGCTCGAAGAAGCTCTCGTTCCCGGCCTGCATCATGCAGTTATGGGTGCTCATCGCGTCATGTTTGGAGCCTGCGGGCACGGTCACGCCGAGGGTGGTTTCCATGGCAGCCCCCCCTTGGGCGAGATCCGCGGCCCCCACGGCCACATGGTCAATCTTGTTCTTCATCAGACAGCTTTCATTGCGCGTTGAGATGGGGAAGGGCGGCCGCCAGATCGTGCTGGAGCGTGCCCAGATCGTCAAAGCCGATATTGAACCGGATCAGCGCGCCGGGCTCGTCCCATGGCGTCGCCGTACGCTCTGGCGTGACGGGGAGAACGAGGCTCTCGAACCCGCCCCAGGACACACCGATCCCGAAATGGCGCAACGCATCCACAAAGCGTTCTACCTGCCCGCTGTCGCAGGGGTGGAACACGACCGAGAAAAGGCCCGCCGCGCCCGAGAAATCCCGCGCCCAATGGGCGTGGCCGGGGCAGTCCGGCAAGGCCGGGTGCAGGACATACTTGACCTGCGACTGGGCGGCGAACCATGCGGCCATAGCTCGCCCGGCCGTGTCCACATGGTCCATCCGCATCTGCAAAGTGCGCAGCCCCCGCAGGGCCAGCATCACCTCTTGCCCACCAGTCTTGTCGCCGATCTGCATCACGGTCTTGCGCAGGGCTGGGCCGTGCGCCTCAGTCGAGGCGATCACCCCCAGCATGGCGTCGGAATGCCCGCAGAGATACTTGCTCCCGGAATAGGCGAGCACATCGACGCCGAGGGCCAGTGCCTGACAGAAGACCGGCGTTCCCCAGGTGGTATCGAGGATCGTGGGCACGCCTGCTGCGCGTGCGGCCCGGGCGATGGCGGGGATGTCGGGCATCTCGAACGTGCCGGAACCGGGGGCCTCGAACATCACCGCGCAGGTTTCGGGCGTCATCAGGTCCGCGATCCCTGCGCCGATCATCGGATCGAAATACCGGATCGTTACGCCCATCCGCGCCAGAACCCCGTCGCAGAAGCCGCGCGTGTTGCCATAGACATTATCAGCCACAAGCAGGTCTGCCCCGGAACGGGCGAAGGTGAGCAGGGCGCAACTGATCGCGGCCACCCCCGACGAGGTCAGCGTGACCGAGCTGGCCCCCTCCAGCCGGGCGAGCAACTCTTCCAGCTTGTAGACCGCCGCATTGCCGTAGCGCCCGTAATACATCGTGCCACTGGCATAGCGATTTGCCCGCGCCGCCTCGAAGGTGGCGAGCCGGTCGAACACCATGGTCGAGCCCAATTCCACAGGCATGTTCACATGCCGCCCGTCACATGTGTCGGGACGGCCATCCTGTACCAGAATATCGCTCAGCGCGGGGGGCGGTATGGTCACGTTATTGATCCCTTTTCATCTCGGGCAGAGGATGACACTAGGGATTTATAGTGTCAATATACGGCATATACGTATCATATAGCGAAACATTGAATCGATGAGCACGCGCAAAACACAGGTCACGGCAAGCCATTGGGGGCCCGGTCTCGCAGTCACGGAAGGCGCGCGGCTGGTGCGTGTCGATCCGCATCCGGATGATCCCGCGCCCTCGCCGATCAACGGCAATATCGCCAGCAGCCTGAACGGCCGCGCCCGTGTCCTGCGCCCGGCGGTGCGCGCAGGCTGGCTTGAGGCGGTCACGGCGGGGAGGGGCGGGGATCCGTCGAGCGGGCGCCGAGGCCGGGATGCCTTTGTCGAGCTTGCCTGGGACGAGATGTTCGACCTGCTGGCCAGAGAGCTGACGCGGATGCGCGCGACCCATGGCAATGAGGCGATCTTTGCCGGAACCTATGGCTGGTCGAGCGCCGGGCGGGTCCACCATGCCCAAAGCCAGCTCAAGCGCTTTCTCAACACCCAGGGCGGCTTCGTCCGGTCGCGTGGGAATTACAGCTACAACGCCGCGCTGGTGCTCATGCCCCATATTGTCGGCTCCTACCGGGACCATGTGGTTCAGGCCACGCGCTGGCCGGTGATCGCGCAGCACTCCAAGCTCGTGGTGATGTTCGGCGGCATGGCCATGCGCAACACCCAAGTCAGCGATGGCGGCGTGGCGCGACACCGGATGGCGGACAATCTGCGCGCCTGCGCCGAGGCGGGGGTGCGGTTCGTGAATCTCAGCCCCCTGCGGGATGACGCGGCCGAGAGCCTCGGGGCTGAGTGGCTTCCGCCCAAGCCGGGTACGGATACGGCGGTGATGATGGGGCTGGCCCATACGCTGCTGGCCGAGGGCCTCCATGATGCGGCGTTTCTGGCGCGGTATACGACCGGGTTTGACCGGGTCGCAGCCTATCTGACCGGGCGGGCCGATGGCGTCGTCAAGGATGCGGATTGGGCCAGCGCGATCTCGGGCGTGCCGGCGGACCGGATCCGCACCCTCGCCCGCGAGATGGCCGCGGGGCGGACGATGATCTCTTGCGCGGCGGGGCTGCAGCGGGCCGATTACGGCGAGCAGCCCCTGTGGATGACCGTGACACTGGCGGCCATGCTGGGCCAGATCGGTCTGCCCGGGGGCGGCTACACGATCGGCTACGGCGTGAATGCCAATATCGGCAATATGGGGCGCCCGTTCCGCTGGGGCGCGCTGGGGCAGGAGGAGAACCCGGTCGACGCCTTCATTCCCGTGGCGATGGTGGCGGATATGCTGCTTAATCCCGGAGGGGCGTATGCCTATGACGGCACCACGGGCGTCTTTCCGGACATCCGGATGGTCTGGTGGGCCGGGGGGAACCCCTTTCACCACCATCAGGATCTCAACCGCCTGCATCTGGCGTTTCAGCGCCCGGAAACGGTGATCGTAAACGAGATCAACTGGACCGCCACCGCCCGCCACGCCGATATCGTGCTGCCCGTCGCGGCCCCGCAGGAGCGCGAGGACTTCGCGGGGGGGCAATCGGACAACGCGCTGGTGCCCATGCCGCGCCTTGCCGCGCCGCCGGGGGAGGCGCGGGTCGAGTTCGAGATCTACGCCGAGCTGGCCCGTCGTCTCGGCAATCCCGAGGCCTTTACCAAAGGCCATGACACCCGCAGCCTCGTGCGCCAGATCTGGGCCGAAACGCGGGCGGCCGCCGAAGCCTGGGGCGGGAGCCTTCCGGAGTGGGATAGCTTCATTCGGGGCGATATCGTGGAATTGCCCGATCCAGCGCCCAAGCAGGTTTTTCTCGCCGAGTTCCGCGCGGATCCGGAGGGACAGCCGCTGCCAACGCCCTCGGGGCGGATCGAGCTCTATTCCGAACGGATCGCAGGCTTTGAGCTTGCCGAATGCCCGGGCCATGCCAGCTATCTGCCGCCGCGCGATGTGGTGGCGCAGACCGGGCCGCTCTACCTGCTGTCTGGGCAGCCCGCGACGCGGTTGCATTCGCAGTTCGACAACGGGGCCTATAGCGTCGGGCGCAAGATTGCCGGGCGCGAACCCGTGCTGATCCACCCGGAGGATGCCGAACCGCGCGGCATCGCCGATGGCGATGTCGTAGAGCTGTCCAATGCGCGTGGGCGTTGTCTGGCGGGGGCGCGGGTGACCGATGCGATCCGGCCGGGCTGCGTGTTCCTGTGGACCGGCGCATGGTATGATCCGGAGTATGGTGCGCCGCAGAACCGGGACCGGCACGGCAACCCCAATGTGCTGACCCATGACCTGCGGACGTCGCCGCTCTCACAGGGGCCTGCCGCCCATTCGGCAATGGTCGAGATCGCCCGCTTCGACGGAGATCCGCCGCCGGTCCAGGCCCACGAGCCGCCCCCCTTCAAACCGCGCTAGCGTTCTGCTATTCGGAACACCCGCAACGGAGACGCCAGATGCCCAGTGACGCCAAGCCCCCAAAGGTCGATTCGACTCTGTCCAAGGGGCTTGCGATTCTCGAAAATCTGGCCAGCGCCCGGCAGGGCAAGGGGGTCACCCAGATTTCGCGCGAGCTGGAGCTGACGAAGTCGAATACCTTTCGCCTGCTCCAGACCCTGACGACGTTGGGCTATGTGAAGCATCTGGAGGACAAGACCTACGGCGCGACCCTCAAGACCTGGCAGGTTGGGCGCGCGCTGGTGGACAACCTGAACCTGCGGGAGCTCGCCGCGCCGGAGATGTCCTTTCTCAGCCAGGAGACGGGCGAGACGGTCTATCTCGCGGTGCCGGAAAACCTGGCCGTGATCTATATCGACAAGATCGACAGCCAGAAACCGATCCGGTCCTGGAATGCCGTGGGCGGCACGGCCCCGATCCATTGCGTGGGCACGGGCAAGGCCATTCTGGCCGCGAATTACGAGCGGATGCGCGATCAGTTGCAGGGCAATCTGACCCGGCACACGGACCGGACCCTCACCAGTTTCACCCAGCTTGATGCGGATGTGGCCGAGACCCGGACACGCGGCTACGCCTTTGATACCGGGGAATTTCGCGACCGCATCCTGAGTTTCGGCGCGCCTATCACCCTGCCGGACGGGATGGCGGTGGCGGCTCTCGGCGTGTCCTTGCCCGATATCAACCTGGCCGAAAACGCCGAGAGTCGGATCGGTGATCTGGTGCGCCACGCCGCAAGCAGCGTGTCGCTCAAGCTCAGCCGGGGCTAGGGCTCAACCCTTCTTCGTGTCGGGCATCTCGACCGGGCCGCCCTGCGCCTCCCATGTGGAGAAGCCCTCCCTCAGGTGGGCCGCATCGAACCCCATATCCTGAAGCGTTGCGACCGTCAGCGCCGAGCGCCAGCCCGACGCGCAGTGAAAGACATAGGTCTTGGAGGGGTCGGCAAAGACCTCTTTGTGATAGGGGCTGTCCGGATCCACCCAGAATTCGATCATTCCGCGCGGGGCGTGGACGCTGCCGGGAATGAACCCGCTGCGCTGGCGCTCGCGTACATCGCGGATATCGACCACCACCAGATCGGTATCCCCGAGCCGCGCGATCAGATCTTTGGTTTCGATTTCTTCGATACGGGCGCGGGCCTGTGCGACCATCTCCTGTGCAGAGATTTTGAGCTTGGACATGGATCACCTTTGTGCTGATATTTGGAACATATATTTCGTATATTGACACCGTAAGGCCCGAGGTGCAACATCCGGCCCATGGGGCACCCGACGCGCCCGCATGAAAACACGGAGCAAGCATGACAGTGGACAGGCCAATCTCCCTTTGGGATGTCTCTGCCGCCGAGCCGGATTTCGCCGCGCCGATGAATGCGGACACGCAGGTGGATGTGGCCATTGTCGGCGGTGGCTTCACCGGGCTGTCCACAGCGCTCCATTGTGCCGAGGCGGGGCTGTCCTCGCATGTGCTGGAGGCCCGGCAGATCGGCTATGGCGGTTCGGGCCGCAATGTGGGGCTGGTCAATGCAGGGATCTGGCATCCGCCCGCCAAGGTGCGCGAGAAACTGGGCGACACGTATGGTCCGCGTTTCCTCGCACGGTTCGGCGAGGGGCCGAACATGGTTTTCGACCTGATCGAGCGCCACCAAATTCGCTGCGAGGTCACCAAGACCGGCACGCTCCATGCCGCCCATGCCCCCTCGGGGTTCGAGGATCTGCGCGCCCGGCATCTGGAATGGCAACGGCTCGACGCGCCTGTCGATCTGCTCAGCCGCGAGGAGATGATCGCCGCCACGGGCACCTCGGTGTTCTATGGTGGCCTGCTCGACCGCCGTGCGGGCACGATCAACCCCATGGGGTATGTGCGCGGTCTGGCCCGCGCCGCGCGAGGGGCGGGCGCCGAGATCAGCACGGGTGTCACTGCCACCCGCCTGCGCCGCGAGGGCGCGGGCTGGCTCGTCGAGACTGATCGCGGAGTCGTGCGCAGCAAATCCGTGGTGCTGGGGACCAACGCCTATACGGATGACCTTTGGCCCGACCTGAAGAAGGTTTTCACCAAGATCCACTATTTCCAGTTGGCCACCACGCCCCTGGGCGCGCGGGGCGCGCATATCCTGCCCGAACGCCAAGGGCTCTGGGATACAGGGCAGATCATGTTCTCCCTGCGTCGGGACCGCGCGGATCGGCTGATCATCGGCTCCATGGGCACGGTCGTGGGCAGCAAGGCCCAGGGCCTGTCGCAGCGCTGGGCCCGCAAGCAGCTGAGCCGGATGTTTCCGGAGCTCGGCCCGGTCACCTTCGAGGAGGCCTGGCACGGCCAGATCGCCATGACGCCGGATCACCTGCCACGGATCTACAAGCTGGCCGACGGGCTGTTTACACCCATCGGCTACAACGGACGCGGGATCACCACGGGGACCCTGTTCGGCAAGGCGATGTCCGGGCTGCTGACCGGAATGGATCCGGCCGGTCTGCCCCTGCCGATCACGGATGTCAAAACCGTGCCCTCCGCCCCGATCATGTCGCGGTTCTATCAGGCCGCCTTCACTGCCCACCAGATCTTCAAGAGCCTCTGACCCATGAGCCCAGACGAAATTCGCGTCGGTGTCGATATTGGCGGCACGTTTACCGATGTCGCCCTGACCCATCCCGGTGGCTTGGCCACCGCCAAGGTGCTGACCAATTACACCGCGCCGGAACAGGCGATCCTCGACGGGATCCGCGAGGCGGCCGCGCAGGCCGGGATCGCGCTAGGCGAGATCGCGCAGGTGATCCATGGCACCACACTGGTGACCAATGCGCTGATCGAGCGGCGCGGGGCGAAGACGGCCTTCATCACCACCGAGGGGTTCCGGGACGTGATCGAGATGCGGTCCGAGAACCGGTTCGAGCAATACGATCTGAACCTCGTGCTGCCGACGCCGCTGGTACCACGCGCCCACCGCTTTACCCTGAACGAGCGGCTCGGCCCCGAGGGCGAGGTCCTCTTGCCGCTGGATCCGGCCGAGGTGGCTGCGATGGCCGCGCGGGTCGTCTCCGGCGGGTTCGAGGCGGTGGCCATCGGCCTCATGCATTCCTACGCCAATCCCGCCCATGAGCGCATGATGGAGGCCGCGCTGCGCGCGGTCGCGCCGGATCTGGCGATCTCGATCTCTTCGGTGATCTCGCCGCAAATGCGCGAGCTGCCGCGGTTTAACACGGTGATCGCCAATGCCTATGTCCAGCCGCAAGTCTCGGATTACCTCGGTCGCCTTGTCGCCCGCCTGCGCGAGACGGGTGTGACGGCTCCGGTCTTCATGCTCCATTCCGGGGGCGGTCTGATCTCGGTCGAGACGGCCTCGGAACAACCGGTGCGGCTGCTGGAATCCGGGCCTGCGGGCGGGGCGATCTTCGCGGCTGATTTCGCCCGGGCCCACGGGCTCGACAAGGTGCTGAGTTTTGACATGGGCGGGACCACGGCCAAGATCTGCCTGATCGAGGAGGGCACGCCCAAAACCGCGAATACCTTCGAGGTGGCGCGCACCTACCGGTTCAAGAAGGGCTCTGGCATGACGGTCTCGACCCCTGTGGTCGAGATGGTCGAGATCGGGGCCGGGGGCGGTTCCATCGCCTCCATCGACCAGATGGGGCGGCTGCAGGTGGGGCCGCGCTCTGCGGCCTCGGAACCTGGACCGGCCTGCTATGGGCGCGGCGGGACCGAGCCCACGGTCACGGATGCGAACCTGCTGCTCGGGCGGCTCGACCCGGACAATTTCGCCGGTGGCTCCATTGCCCTGCACCCCGAGGCATCGGCGCAGGCGGCGGATCGGTTGAACCTCACGGCCCATGACGCGGCCTTCGGGATTACCGAGTTGGTGGATGAGAACATGGCCAATGCGGCACGGGTCCACACGGTCGAGAATGGCCGCGATATCGAGCATTTCACCATGATCGCCTTTGGCGGCGGCGCGCCGCTCCATGCCTGCCGTCTGTGCGAGAAACTGGGGATTGATGAGCTGATCATCCCGCCCGGGGCCGGGGTCGGCTCGGCCATCGGGTTTCTCAAGGCGCCCTTCAGCTTCGAGGCGTCGCGCGGGCTGTTCCAGCGGCTCGACGGGTTCGACCCCGATGCGGTGAATGCGGCCCTGACCGAGATGGAGGCCGAGGCCCATAGCTTTGTCGATGAAGGCGCCAGAGGCGCGCCGCGCCGCTCACGGCTGACGGCGATGATGCGCTATGCCGGGCAGGGCTGGGAAATCCCCGTGATCCTGCCCCATCGCGCACTGACCGCAGGGGACCTGCCCCTTTTGCAAAGCGCCTTCGAGGACGCCTATCGCACGCTGTTCGGGCGGATCATCGACGGGTTGCCGGTGGAGGTGACGAACTGGCTTTTGACCGTTTCGACCGTGCTGCCCGAGGTTGCGCCTGCCATCCGGCACGGCGCGGGCGCGACTGCCGAGACCCTGCGCAGACGCCCGGTCTTTGACGCAGCCTTGCGCGAAACGGTCGAGGCCCGCGAGGTCGCGCGCAGCGCGCTGGGGCCCGGCCAGATGGTGGATGGGCCCGCCATCGTGGTGGAAACCAACACCTGCACCATCGTGACCGCAGGGTTTGTCGTGGTGGGGCAGGGCGACGGCTCGCTCCGCCTGATCCGGAAGGAGCGCGCAGCATGACCCAGCCGAGCAGCATCGATTACCAGATCATGTGGAACCGCCTGATCGCCGTGGTCGAAGAACAGGCGACGACCCTGATCCGGACGGCGTTTTCGACCTCTGTGCGCGAGGCGGGCGACCTGTCGGCAGGGCTCTTTGATCAGGCCGGGCGGATGATCGCGCAGGCCGTGACGGGCACGCCGGGCCATGTGAATGCCATGGCCGAGAGCGTCACCCATTTCGCCGCGCAGATCGGGCCGCAGAACACCTTTGAGGGGGATGTCTTCATCACCAATGATCCCTGGCTCGGGACAGGACATCTGCACGACATCACTGTGGTCACCCCGGTCTTTCGCAAGGGCGCACATATCGGCTATTTCGCCTGCACGGCCCATATGGTCGATATCGGCGGGCGCGGCTTTGGCCCGGACGGGCAGGAGGTCTTCGAAGAGGGTCTGCTGATCCCGATCACCAAGTTTGCCGAGCGCGGCAAGGTGCAGTCCCTGCTGATCGATCTGGTGCGCGCCAATGTGCGCACGCCGGACCAGACCGTGGGCGACATGTACTCCCTTGCCGCCTGCAACGAGGCCGGAGAGCGCCGCCTGCAGGCGATGATGGACGAGTTCCGCATCGATGATCTGGAAGGGCTCTCGGCTTTCATCGTCGACACCTCCCGCAGGGCGACCCGCGCGGCGATCGCCGAGCTGCCGGACGGGACCTTTCACCAGACCATGCAGGTCGACGGCTATGACGTCCCCGTCCATATGGAGGTCACGCTCGAGCTGGCGGGCGACCGTCTGCGCGCGGATTTCGCGGGCACATCGGGGCCGTCGCGCTTTGGCGTGAACGTGCCCGAGGTCTATACCCGCGCCTATGCCTGTTACGGGCTGAAATGCGCGATTGCCCCGCAGGTGCCGAACAATACCGGTTCGCTGGAGCCCTTCGAGATCACCGCGCCCGAGGGCTGCATTCTTGCGGCCCGACGCCCCGCGCCGGTCTCAACCCGCCATGTGCTGGGCCATCTGGTGCCGGATGTGGTGCTTGGCGCGCTGCATCAGGCGCTGCCGGGGGTGGTGCCCGCCGAGGGGGCCTCGTCGCTCTGGAATATCCAGATCTCGGCGCGCGCCTCGGACCCCGCAAGCGGGCTGCCCAATCGCGAGATCCTGATGTTCAATTCCGGCGGCACGGGCGCGCGTCCCGCGGTGGACGGCCTCTCGGCGACGGCGTTCCCCTCGGGCGTGTCGACCATGAGCGTCGAGGCCACCGAGCATGTGGGTCCGATCACGGTCTGGCGCAAGGATCTGCGCGCGGGCTCCGGCGGGGCCGGGGCGCAGCGGGGCGGGCTCGGCCAGACGATCGAGATCGAGGCGCGCGACGGGTATGATGTCTATTTCAACGCCATGTTCGACCGGGTGCAGAACCCGGCCCGCGGGCGCGAGGGTGGCAGCCCGGGTGCGCCGGGCGCAGTGGCGCTCGCCGATGGGACCCCGCTGCAACCCAAGGGCCGCCAGAAGGTCGCGAATGGCCAGCGCCTGCGCCTGAGCCTGCCGGGCGGGGGCGGCTATGGCAATCCGCTGGACCGCGCGCGCGAAGCGGTTGCACAGGACATCGCCTCCGGGTTCATCTCGGCGGCGGAGGCCCGCGAGGCCTATGGATACAAAGACGAGGACGAATAGATGAGCAAAGCCCCCCTGGCGCTGGTAACAGGCGGCGCGCAAGGCATCGGATATGCCTGTGGCGAAGCCCTGAAGGATGACGGGTTCCGCGTGATCCTGTCGGATGTGAATGCCGAAGGGCTGGCCGAGGCGGCCCGGACCCTCGGGGCGGAGGCTGCCCTTGCCTGCGACATGGGCGATGTGACGGCGATCCATGCCATGCTCGACCAGATCGCGGCAGAGCACGGCCCGCTCTCGGCGCTGGTGAACAATGCGGGCATCGCCATGCCCGGCGATTTTCTGGATTACGCGCTCGAGGATTTCGACCGGGTGATGAATATCAACCTGCGCGGGGTCTTCGTGGCGACCCAGCGGGTGGCGAAATCCATGGTGGCCGAGGGGATCGAGGGGGCCATCGTCAACATGTCCTCGATCAACGCCCAGGTCGCGATCCCGGCGATCCCGGCCTATTGCGCCTCCAAGGGCGGGTTGATGCAGCTGACCAAGGTTGCGGCCCTTGCGCTGGCACCGCACAACATCCGCGTCAACGCGGTCGGGCCGGGGTCCATCGACACGGCCATGATGGCGGGGGTGAATGCCAACCCCGAGGCCTTCGCCATGGCCATGTCGCGCACCCCTCTGGGGCGTGCGGGCACGGCGCGCGAGATCGGCGATGTGGTCGCCTTTCTCTGCTCGCAAAAGGCCAGCTACATCACCGGCGAAACCATCTACGTGGATGGCGGGCGGCTCGGCCTCAACTACGTGATGTCATGAGCTACGCCGAGGCATATGCCAGCTGGCAGGCGGATCCCGAAGGGTTCTGGGCCGAGGCCGCAGGCGAGATCGACTGGATCACGCCGCCCAGCCGCGCCTTTGATCCGGATCAGGGCGTCTATGGGCGCTGGTTTCCCGATGGCATATGCAACACCTGCTGGAATGCCGTGGACCGCCATGTGGTGGCGGGCCATGGCGACCGGCTGGCGCTGATCCATGACAGCCCGGTGACCGACACGGTCCGGCGCTTCACCTTTGCCGAGCTGCAGACCGAGGTCGCGGCGCTGGCCACGGTGATGCGTGCCCATGGGGTCGGGCCGGGCGACCGGGTCGTGATCTATATGCCCATGGTGCCCGAAGCGATCTTTGCCATGTTGGCCTGTGCGCGGCTGGGTGCGGTGCATTCGGTCGTCTTTGGCGGTTTCGCGGCCCATGAGCTGGCGACACGGATCGATGATGCCGCGCCGAAGCTGATCGTCTCGGCCTCCTGCGGGATCGAGCCCGGGCGGATCGTGCCCTACAAACCCCTGCTGGATGCGGCCATTGACGCCGCCACGACCAAGCCCGATCACTGCCTGATCCTGCAGCGCGACAGGGCCGAGGCGACCCTGCTGGCGCCCCGCGATGTGGACTACGCCGAGGCGGTCGCCAAGGCCAAGGCGGCAGGCGATCTGGCCGGCTGCGTGCCGATGCCTGCCACGGCACCGCTCTATATCCTCTATACATCGGGCACGACGGGCCAGCCCAAGGGCGTGGTGCGCGATACGGGCGGTCATATGGTGGCGCTGAAATGGACCATGGCGCACCATTACGGGATCGCCCCGGGCGAGGTGTTCTGGGCGGCCTCCGATGTCGGGTGGGTCGTGGGGCATTCCTATATCTGCTATGCGCCGCTGCTCCACGGCTGCGCGACAGTGGTCTTTGAGGGCAAACCCGTGGGCACCCCGAATGCGGGCGCGTTCTGGCGGGTGATCCAGGATCACAAGGTGGCCGCGCTCTTTACCGCGCCGACCGCGTTCCGCGCGATCAAGAAGGAAGATCCCGAGGGGGCGCTGATTGCCGGGTATGACCTCGGCGCGTTCCGCACCCTGTTTCTGGCCGGAGAACGCTCGGACCCAGCCACGGTGCAATGGGCCGAGGCCAAGTTGCAGCGACCGGTGATCGACCATTGGTGGCAGACCGAGACCGGGTGGCCAATGTCCGGCAATCCTGTCGGGCTGGGGCAAGTGCCGGTCAAGCATGGCTCGCCCGGTGTGCCCATGCCGGGCTATGACATCCGGGTGCTCGATGATGCGGGCCAGCCCGTGGGGCCCGGAGTGCTCGGCAATATCGTAGTGAAACTGCCCCTGCCGCCCTCGGGCTTTCCGACCCTGTGGAATGCCGAGGCCCGGTTCCGGGAAAGCTATCTCGCGGATTTTCCAAGCTTTTACGCCACGTCCGATGCAGGGATCATGGATGAGGACGGCTATGTCTTCATCATGGCGCGCACCGATGACATCATCAACGTTGCAGGCCACCGGTTGAGCACCGGCGCCATGGAAGAGGTGCTCGCCCACCATCCCGACATCGCCGAATGCGCCGTGGTGGGGCGGGCGGATGCCCTCAAGGGGCAGCTGCCGCTGGGCTTTTACGTGACCAATGCCGGGGTCGACCGGGATCCCGCCGAGCTGGAGAGGGAGCTCGTGCAAAGGGTCCGCGCCCAGATCGGGGCCGTGGCCGCCTTCAAGACCGCCGTGCAGGTCGCGCGCCTGCCCAAGACCCGCTCGGGCAAGGTCCTGCGCGGCACCATGCAGAAGATTGCCGACAAAACCGCGTTTAAGATGCCCGCCGCTATCGACGATCCCGCAATCCTCGACGAGATTGCTGAGGCATTGAAAGAACGGGGAATCCTCAGATGATCACGAGACTGGAAACCGGCCAACGGATGAGCAAGATCGTCATCCATAACGACGTGGCCTATCTCTGCGGGCAGGTCGGCGCGGGCGATACGGTGGCCGAGCAAACCGCCGACTGCCTGTCGCGGGTCGACAAACTGCTGCAACAGGCGGGCTCGGACCGCGAACACATCCTGCAGGCCATCGTCTGGCTCCGCGACATGGCGGATTTTGCCGAGATGAACGCGGTCTGGGATGCCTGGGTGCCCGAAGGCCACGCGCCCGCGCGCGCCTGCGGCGAAGCGCGGCTCGCCCGCGATGTCCTGAAAGTCGAAATCATCATTACCGCAGCGGTGCGCCGCTGACAGTCGAGAGGACCTGCTATGACGACGATCCCCGCGGTGCAACTCACCGAAGTGAACAAGTTCTACGGAACCTTCCATGCCTTGAAGTCGATCAATCTGACCGTCTCCAAGGGGGAAAAGATCGTCGTCTGCGGCCCTTCGGGGTCGGGCAAGTCCACCATGATCCGCACGATCAACCAGCTCGAAGAGCATCAGTCCGGCGTCATCGAGATCAACGGCCATCCGATCGCCGCCGATGATCCCAAGATCGACCAGCTCCGGCAGGATGTCGGCATGTGCTTTCAGCACTTCAACCTCTTCCCGCACCTGACCATCCTCGAGAACTGCACGCTGGCCCCCATGCTGGCGCGCAAGGTCCCGCAGGAGGAGGCCGAGGCCACGGCGATGATGTATCTGGAGAAGGTGCAGATCGCCAATCAGGCCCCGAAATACCCCGGACAACTCTCGGGTGGTCAGCAGCAGCGCGTGGCGATTGCCCGCGCGCTCTGCATGAAACCCGAGATCCTGCTCTTTGACGAGCCGACCTCGGCGCTGGATCCGGAGATGATCGGCGAGGTGCTCGACGTCATGGTCACGCTCGCCGAAGAAGGGATGACGATGATCTGCGTCACCCATGAGATGGGCTTTGCGCGCAAGGTCGCAGACCGGGTCATCTTCATGGATGCGGGCGAGATCATCGAGGAAAACGACCCCGAGAGCTTTTTCACCAACCCCCAGAGCGACCGCACGCGGAGCTTTCTCGACCAGGTGCTCAGCCACTGATCCGCCCGGTGATACAATTGAAACATCCCGCGACGTAACGCGGATACATAGAGGCGTCACAACCTCCACACACCCCGAGCGGTACTGCTCAGACAATGTGGAGAGTGTGTATGAAAGCCTTTTGTGCAGCGATGATCGTGGCGCTGTCGGCATCTGCCGCCGGGGCAACACCGGCGACCCTCGAGTTCGAGGCAGATTTCGAATTTCTGCCGCAGACCGAAAAGGGGTTCGAGATCAGCGGCAATGGCGCGTTGATCGAGAATGGTCTGGCATCAGAGTTCTTTGACGCCACTCAGAACCTCGTGATTTCGCGGGATGCAGGGGTGTTCGCCCTGCAAAGCTTCGAGGTGGATCGTCGTCAGGATGTGCAGAATGCCTTCTCGCTCGAAGGGTACCGCGATGGCGATCTCGTCTGGTAAAGCACGCCTTATGATTTCGCGGATCAACAGGGGGCGGGCGCGCTTGAGATCGGTGGCTTTGACACGCCCTATTTCGACACGTTCCTCATCGTTGGGGCCGGTCCGGTGATCGACAATGACGCGCTCGACAACATTGTTTTCTTTAACGAGTTCACGTTTGACCTGCAGCGGGACGTGCCTGCGCCCGTGCCGCTGCCGGCTGGTTTATTCCTACTGGCCTCCGCTTTGGCGGGGCTGGGGCTGCGGCGGAGATGTTCCTGACGCCGTCGCCCCGCGCGTAACGAGTACCCTCCGGATGCATCCCAGCTCCGGAGGTTTTTTCATGGCTCGGGCCACGGCCGGACACAAAGGATACCAAGCTCTGACAATGCAAATATTCGCGGAAATCACCCGGACATAGAGAGGCGGTATTCAACCCCTGTTCACGCGGTGCCACCGCATCGCCGCACAAAGGAGTTGAGTTGTGTTTTTCGAGTTTAACGACGCCCCCGTCGCCCTCGCCCGAGGCAAGGCCATCATCGAACCCGACGGGGTCCAGGCCACACCCGAGAGCACGGCATTGGCCGGTGCGGATGCGCAGGTCCTGCCGGCCAGCGATATGCCGCCTGCCCAGCCGCAAGACGATGCGGGCGCGATGTCGGTCACGGTGATCGACGACTTTCTCTTCTGACCCTGTTTTCTGACGGAGCCCTGTCTCATGACAAAGATCCCTTCCTGCCTGCCCCTTGCGCTTGCACTCACCATCGGGGGCGCCGCGGGCGCGGCCCCGGTGATCTATCAGGACCGCGCCACTTTCGTTCAGGAGACCGGCCCGCAATTCAGCGTCGATTTCAACGATCAGGCCCCGAACCAGGCCTTCGGCGACAGCAGCTTGAGTGTCGGCAAGCTGACCTTTTCCGGCCCGGATGTTCCAAACCTGCCGGGCGCTTACAACCGCACCGAGCCGGGCCCGGATTTCTCGGGATTCCATCTGGACGGGACGACCTTCATCCTCGGGGCGGCGACCCTGGATGACCCGATGCGGGTCACCTTTGACACCCCGGTGCTGGCCTGGGGGGCGGAGTTCAACGATCTGGGCGACAACAACCGGGACGTGGCGCTCAATGTCTACGACGTGTCCGACACGCTGATTGCCAGTTTCGGGATCTCGGATGCGCCCGATCACGTGACCCAGTTCATCGGGTGGGATTTCGCCGGCGACCAAGCCTCCTATCTCGAGATCGCCTTTCTTGGCGGGCTGACCAATTTCGAGGGCTTTGGCATCGACAATGTCCTGTTTTCCATTCCGCGTGGCGATGATGTGCCAGCCCCGGTTCCGCTGCCCGCGCCGGTGCTGCTGCTCGGCGCCAGCGGTCTGGCGTTGGCGGCCCTGCGTCGTCGGCGCAAACCGGTCGCGGCCTGACCATGCCGCCGCGCCACCACTCACACCGGGGGGCGGGCCTGCCGCCTCCCGGACCCCGGAGACCGGACCCGGCCCGGCGGTGGCTGATACAATTGATACATTGCGCGACATGAAGGGGATATCTGGCCGTGGTTCTGCTGAAACGGTGTGGAACAGGGCAGGATGCATGGCAGAGGCGCGGTTCAAGGTCGACGGGGATGCAGCGCTGGCTCTGCTGGAGGACACGTTTTCCGGCATCGATTACGGGATCGCCCTGCTCGATGAGGACATGAATTTCGTGCTCTTCAACGAGAAATATGTGGAAACCGCCTTTGCCGACGGGCTGGTGCCGAAGGTCGGGGACAATGCCGGGGATCTCGCGATCCAGCAACTGGCCACGGGAACCTATGTGGTGCCCGAGAACATGACGCCCGAGGACATGACAGCCGGATTGCTGGCCGCGGTGAAAGGGTGCCAGTCCGAGATCATCCTGCCGCTCACCGATGGCCGGACCCTGATGGCCTCGTCCAAGCGGACGGCGTTGGGCGGATACCTCCTCTCGATCGAGGATGTCACGGTCCGCATGGAGGCCCGCGAGGCCGAGGATGCGCGCCGCCGCGAGATCATTTCGGCCTTCGACGCGCTGGAAGAAGGCGTCGCGCTCTGGGACGCGGAGTTCCGGTTTCTGATGTGCAACGCCCATTACCTGCGCCTCGTGGCGCCCTTCCGCAGCACGCCGTGGGAGGTCGGGGTGCCCGCCGAGAGGTGCATCCACGAAGCCTATCAATCGGGTCTCTTCGAGATCCCCGACGGGGTGACCGAGCAGGACTGGATCGCGCAATACATGTCCTGGGCGCGCAGTTTCGGCGGGCCGATCGAGGTCAATCTCAAGGACGGGCGCACGATCGTCGTCTCGGCCAAGACCACCAACCTGGGCGGGGTGCTGATCACGGCCCTCGACGTCACCGAAGAGCGCAACTCCGAGGCGCGCGCATTGCAAATGCTGTTCGATGCGATGGAAGCCCTCGAGGAAGGCTTCGCGCTCTGGGACGGCGATATGAACTTCCTGACCTGCAACCAGCGCTATGTGGACATGATCCTCGGCCATCGTGGACGCCCCTTCTACGTGGGGACGCATGTGACGGAATGCACGCGCGAGATATACCGCGCGGATGTCGTGGATCTGCCGTCCGAGGTCACTGAAGACATGGTCGTCGCAGATATCGAAGACTGGGTGCGCAATTTCGGCGACGGGCGGGAGTATGTGTTCAAGGATGGCCGGACCGTCATGACCAAGGCCAAACCCACCAATCTGGGCGGGTTTCTGGTCACGGCGCTCGACATCACCGAGGAACGCAACTCCATCGCCCGGGCGCGCGACATGCTGCGGGACGCGATCGAGGCCTTGGAAGAGGGCTTTGTCCTTTGCGACGAGACGATGGGTTTCGTCTTCGCCAATGCCGCCTGGATGCGCATGATGGGCGAGACCGAACCCGCCGCGATCCTCGCGCCCGGAGAGGGGTTCGCCGAGGCCCTGCGGGCGCAGATCGACGCCGGGTTCTTCGCCATTCCCGAGCGTCAGACACACGAGGCCTATGCCAAGTGGATGCTGGATGGCCTGAACCGGCCCGGGGGCGAGATCCATTTTTCCTCTGCCGCCGGTCGGCAGTTCATCGGTCTGGCCCATGCCACGGCTTTTGGCGGATCGCTCATCCAGATCCGCGATGTAACCGACCAGCTCGCCCTGGAGGAGGAGCTGTCGCAACAGCGCGAGACGGCCCATCAGACCGAAAAGCTATCCGCCTTGGGCGAGCTTCTGGCCGGGGTCGCCCATGAGCTGAACAACCCGCTCTCGGTGGTCTTCGGCTACTCGCAGATGCTGCAGGGCAAGATCGAGGACCCGGTCCTGTCGGAGCGGATGGACCTGATCTGTCAGTCCTCGGAACGGGCCGCCAAGATCGTGCGGACCTTCCTCGCCATGGCGCGCCAGCGCCCGGCCAAGACCGAGGTCTGCAGCCTGAACGACATCATCGAGACTGCGCTCGAGGTGTCGAGCTATTCGCTCAAGACCAGCGGCACGGTGGTGGAGGTCGATCTCGACCCGAGTGCCCCGCGGGTCATGGGCGATTTCGACCAGCTCGCCCAGGTGTTCAGCAACCTTGTGGTCAATGCCGGGCACGCAGTGCGCAGCAAGGGCGGAGAGGGGCTGATCACCCTGCGCAGCCGGGTGCTGGGCGCGAAGGTCCGGACCGAGATTGCCGATAACGGACATGGCATCCCCCAGGAGATCCAGTCGCGCATCTTCGAGCCGTTTTTCACCACCAAGGATGTGGGCGAGGGGACCGGGATCGGGCTCGCCTTCAGCCACCGGATCGTCCAGAGCCATGAGGGCGCACTGACCCTGCGCTCGAAAACCGGCGCCGGCACGCAGTTCTTCGTCACCTTGCCCCGCACAAAGCCCGTTCTGCGACCGGTGAAGAGCGTTCCCGTCGCCTTGGGTGCGCGCCGTATTCTGGTGGTGGATGACGAGGATGTGGTGGCCCGGCTGATCGGCGACATGCTCAGGGAAGAAGGGTTCTCGGTCACCTGCACCACCGATCCGCGCGCGGCCTTGCGCATGGCCGAGGCAGAGCCTTTCGACGCGATCCTGAGCGATTTCAAGATGCCCGAGATGAATGGCGAGACCTTCTACCGTGCCCTTGAAGCCATCGCGCCCGAGAATGCCCGGCGCACTGGGTTCATCACCGGCGACGCGTTGAGCGCGCAGGTTGTCCTGTTTCTCGAGCGCGCCAAACGCCCCCATATCGAAAAACCCATTGTGAAGCCGGAGCTGCTGGCCCTGATTGCCCGTGCCTCCGGCGAGGAAGACTGATGCCCGAGCAGATCCTGATTTGTGATGACGAAGACAACCTGCGCCGCATGTTGTCGGACCACCTGACTGATTGCGGATACGAAGTGCTGCAGGCCGCGAATGCCGATGAGCTGCAGGCGACGCTGCGACAGGTCCAGCCCGCGCTCGTGCTGCTGGATGTGCGCATGCCCGGCAAGGACGGGCTCACCGCGCTGCGCGAGATCCGCGAAACCTCGCAAGTGGCGGTGATGATGCTCACCGCCGCGGGGGAGGTCGTGGACAAGGTCCTCGGGCTCGAATTCGGGGCCGATGACTACCTGGTCAAACCGGTGGACCTGCGGGAATTGCAGGCGCGGGTGAAATCCGTGTTGCGCCGCAAGCAGCTTGGCCGGGCACAGAAGGCCAGCGCGCCGCAGGGCGGCGGCACTGTGCCCTTCGGGACCTGTCAGCTGGATCTGGATGGTGCACGGCTCTTTGACAGGAATGGCGAGGAAATCGCGATCACCACCATGGAGTTCAGCCTGCTGCGCGTCTTTGCCCAGAACCGGGGCCGGGTCCTCAATCGCGACCAGTTGCTCGACCAGGCCCATGACCGGTCCTGGGAGCCTTATGACCGCTCCATCGATCTGCGCATCTCGCGCATTCGCCGCAAGGTCGAACGCAACCCCAGCAAACCCGAAGTGATCCGCACTGTGCGCGGCCTCGGCTACGTGTTCCGCTAGCCTCCGGGCCCGGGCCAGCGCTGCCCGTCTGCAGCGTATTGCCTGACGGGCATTGCGATGTGCGGACGGAGGGGGGCCGCAGCGCCTGGCTGGGTCTGCGTTACTCGGTGGGGGTGAACACATATCCGAAGCGGTGGATCGTGACGATCTTGGCGACCTCCTCGGGAATGCGCCGCCGCAGCCGCGTGATCAGCACATCAACCGTCCGGTCGCCCGGGCTCCAGTCCCGCCCGCAGGTCATCCGGGTGAGGGTGTCGCGGCTCTGAGGGGCGCCGATCCCTTGGAGAAACGCATGCAACAGACGCGCCTCTGCCGGGGGGAGGAACGCCTCTTGCGGGCCGATCCGCAGGGCACGGGTCTCGGGGTGAAACTCCAGCGCCCCGCAGGTGATCGGTGCGCTATCGGCCCGGGTGCGGGCCTTGTCCCGCGCGAGCAGAACGGCCCGGACCCGGCCCGACAGCTCGGCCGGATTGAACGGCTTGGTGACGTATTCCGCCGCGCCGAGCCCCAATCCGAGGATCTTGTCGCGGGTTTCGTCCATGGCGCTGAGCACGATCACGGGGCAATCGCCCGCCTGCTTGATCGTCTGCAGCAGCAGCAGCCCGTCGCTATCGGGCAGTTTCCGGTCGAGCAGGATCAGATCGAAAGCTGTCTCGGCGAGCTTTGCCTCCGCCTCGCGCGCAGAGGTCGCGGCCATATAGCTGCCACCGGCCGTCCGGACGATATCCCCCAACATGAGCTGCACCACCGGGTCATCATCGACGCAGAGGACCGCGCCCAGCCGGGCCGGACCCTTGAGCGCGGGGCGGACAAGGCCTGCGCTGCCGTTCATGGGGCCTCCGTCAGGGCAAGCAGGGCATTCCAGGACGGGACCTGGGTCAGATCCCGGTCCAGCGTGGTGAGCATTGGGCCCAGATCCTCGGGGCTGGCCCGCTCGGACCAGCGCTGGTCCAAGGCGCGCAGGGGCGCCTCGAGGTCGCTCAGCCCCAGTATCGCCGTGCTCCCGGCAAGCCGGTGGGCCTGCAGGCCCAGATCCGGGGGCGCCCCGCCGGAGCGGGCCTCGCGCAGCCGGATGCGGAACTCTGTCCACGCATCTTCGAAGGCCGCGAGCATGGCCGCCACCGTCTCGGCCGACAGGCCCTGAAGGCTGGCCCGCGCCGCGGCGGCGGCGGGCGATGTGACCGGCGGTGGCGGGCGTTTGAGGGCATTGGCCAGGGCGGCCTGATCCACGGGTTTGGCGAGGATCTCGTCGAAGAGATGGCGCAGCCCCGCACCGCGCTCCAGCGCTTCGACATTCGCCGTCAGCGCCACAAAGCGCGGCCCCTCGGGCCCTTGCGCGCGCAAGCGCCGCACGAGGCTGGGCCCATCCCCATCAGGCAGGGTGTAATCCACGACAAAGACATCGAACCCGCCCCGCGCACAGGCGGCATCGGCCTCGGCCAGAGAACCTGCGCTGGTGACGGCAAAGCCCAGCCGCTCAAGCTGCTTTGCGGTGACAGTGCTGCCGATCGGGTCGTCATCGACCAGCAGGCAGCGTTGATGGCGCGGGCTCTGCGGCCCGGGTTCGTCCGGGGGCGCGGTCGGGGTGCTGGCCGGTGCCTGACCGGGATCAAACGGGATTTCGAACCAGATCACCGCGCCCTCGGCCCCGTTGCGGTAGCCGATGCGCCCGCGCATGGCCTCCACCAGGTGATGGGCGATTGCGAGACCGAGCCCCGCGCCGCCGCTGCCGGTTTCGCGGGCATTGGTTTTCTCCCAGGGCTTGAACAGCGCCTCGGCATCGGCCAGCGGCAGCCCGGGCCCGTGGTCGCGCACCTCGAAGCGCAGGGCCGGGGCCTCGCTGCTGCAGCGCTGGATCGACACGACCACCCCGCGCCCGTCATCGACCCGGATCGCGTTAGAGATGAGGTTGCTCAGCACCTGCTGCACCATGGCCCAGTCGATCCGCACCCAGCGGGGCAGGTCGCCCGCGATCTCGAGGCTCAGATTGGCGGTCTCGCGCCCCTGACCGACCGTCGCGATCCGCTCATAGGTGGTGAGCACCTGCGCCAGATCGAGCGTCGTCACCCGCGGCTCGGGCGGGTCATTGGCCAGTTTCGAATAGTCGAGCACATTGCTCAATGTCTGCAGCAGCGTTTGTCCGGCGGTCTCGATCAGGTCGAGATAGCTCTGCGCCGTTGCCGTATCCGCCGTGCGCAGAAGCTCGGTCGCCCCCAGCACGGAATGGAGCGGCGTGCGGATCTCGTGGCTCATGGTGGCCAGAAACCGCGACATCCCGCGCTCGGATTGCTCGGCCCGCTCGGCGGCGCGGCGGTGCTCGGTCACATCGCTGAGCAGCATCACATGGCCGATCGACGTGTTGTCCACCGCGTCATGCAGCCCGCGCATACGCACATCGAAGCAGCGCGCGCCGCCAAGGGTGTTCAGCCAGACCGCGCGGTCGGTCTCGGTCATCGCCTCGATGGCTTGGTCGATCACCTCCTGCAGCGAGTTCTTTCGCTGGCGCATCAGGCGCAGATAGATGATCTCGCCCGCCTTCATCTCGCCGAGAAAGGTCTCGGCGGCGGCCTCGTTGGCGTTCAGCAGGTTATAGGACTTGTCCAGCAGGAAGGCCGGCGTGCGCAGGCTCTCGAAGATGGCGAAGTACCGGTCCTTGTCGAGGGTGATTGCCCGGGCGCGCTCCTGCAGCTCGCGCAGGCGGACATTGTCATCGGAGTTGTGCCAATCGGCCGAGATGCTCAGCTCGGTCTCGTCAAAGAAATCCCCCACCCGGTCGGTCAACCCGTCAGGCACCCCCTCGGGCATGCCGTTCAGCTCGCGGATGTAGAGATTGCGGAAATGTTTGAAGAGCCCGACATACATGGGCATCGTGATCCCCAGCGAGC
Organism: Dinoroseobacter sp. S375; assembly: GCF_049800775.1. Classification (NCBI taxonomy): domain Bacteria; kingdom Pseudomonadati; phylum Pseudomonadota; class Alphaproteobacteria; order Rhodobacterales; family Roseobacteraceae; genus Dinoroseobacter; species Dinoroseobacter sp. S375. The sequence continues at coordinate 94,862 of NZ_JBNAFR010000011.1, forward strand.
GGTGCCGCCTTGCGATCCGACGCATCCGCGCAAAGCGCGGATCGGTGCGATAATCGAGCGTCGCCTGGGGCCCGGGCACCGCATCGGGGCGCGCCTTGAGGTAGGTGCCGAGGCTTTCGGTGACGCTGAGGATCGCTTCGACCCAGGCCGCGCGGATCGTGGTCGTGAAGGGCGCATAGCCGTTCAGCTTGGCAATCTCGATGGATTGATCGACCAGCGTTTCGAGACGGCTTTCGAGAAAGCGCACCACAGCCGCCATGCTGTCTGCGTGATCTGTTGCTGCCGGTCCGGTGGCTAGATCCTTCGGGTTCATCTGCATAGCGGCCCCGCGGGGCCGTCCTCCCATGCCATGCGCACCCTGCACTACACCAGCAAACGGGCTCTGACGGAACCCGTCAGCGCGGTTGTTTACAACTCGTTTACATCTGTTCACAACTTCGCAGCCTTTGAGCGGACCTCCCTCGCTATCGTGATTGCAACGAAAATCAGCCCACTCGGACACTGCTCCGGTCAGGGCGGCGACAGACGGGAGGGACAAAATGCTGCGCATGAAGCGTCGGGATTTCCTGAAGAATTCAACGCTGGTCGGGGCCGGGGTGCTGGCCGCGGACAAGGCCTGGTCACTCAACCGGCTCGAGCCCATCGAGGACACGCTGAGCGAGGAGTACCCCTATCGCGACTGGGAAGATCTCTATCGGCGCGAGTTCACCTGGGACAAGATCGGCAAGGCGGCCCACTGCATCAATTGCGTCGGGAACTGCGCCTTTGACGTCTATGTGAAGGACGGGATCGTCCTGCGTGAAGAGCAGCTCGCCAAGTATCCCCAGATCAATCCCAACGTGCCGGACGCCAATCCGCGCGGGTGCCAGAAGGGCTCGATCCACTCGGCGGCCATGTATGAGGGCGACCGGCTGCGCTATCCGCTCAAGCGTGTCGGTGCGCGTGGCGAGGGCAAGTGGCAGCGCATGGAGTGGGACGAGATCACCGAGGAGATCGCCGACAAGATCATCGACATCTTCGAAAAGCACGGGCCCGGCAAGATGATGACCCATACCGGGTCCGGCAACCTGTCCATGGTCCGCTTCGCGGCGCCCTATCGCTTTGCCTCGCTGGTGGGTGGGGTGCAGCTCGACATTTTCACGGATGTCGGCGATCTGAACACCGGCGCCCATCTGGCCTATGGCAACCCGCTGGAAAGCTTCACCTCGGACGCGTGGTTCGACGCCGACTACATCATGATGTCGCTCTTCAATCCGAACGCGACCCGGATCCCGGATGCCCATTACCTGTGGGAGGCCAAGTATAACGGCGCCCGCGTCGTCTCGGTCGCGCCGGACTACAACCCATCCTCGATCCATGCGGATCTGTGGATGCCGATCAAGCAGGGGGCCGACCCGCATCTGGCCATGTCCTTTGTGCACGTGATCATCGAGGACAAGCTCTACAAGCCGGACTTCATGAAAGAGCAGACCGACCTGCCGGTGCTGGTGCGGCTTGACACGGGCAAGATGCTGCGCGAGGCGGATCTGGTCGATGGCGGTTCGGACCAGAACTTCTATCACTGGGACACGATCTCGGGCGGCCCGGTCATGCTCAAGGGCTCCATGGGCTCCGAGGAAAAGACGCTGGTGCTGGACGGGATCGATCCGGCGCTGGAGGGGACCTTCACCGTCGAGGGGATCGAGGTCACCACGGTCTTCGAGAAGGTCAAGCAAGAGGCCGCGAAATACGCCCCCGAGGCCACCGCCGAGGAGACAGGCATTGCCGCGCAGACCGTGCGCGACGAGGCCAAGCGCTTTGCCGAGGCTAGGAAGGCGATCCTGATGCTGGGCTTCAATGTGGGCCGCTATTCCAACGGGATCTATACCGGCTGGGCGCAGTCGCTGATGCTGGCGCTGACTGGGCATGGCGGCAAGACCGGGGGGTTGGATACCTCCTGGATCGACTGGAAGCACATCCCCTGGCTGCAACTCGCTCTGTTTGGCTTCGAGAAGTTTCCGCGGCTCGAGCCCGGCGGTCTGGGCGAGTTCCAGCGCGGTCACATGATCGAGCATGCCCGCGAATATTTCGACGCCGACAAGCTCAAGGAGCGGGTTGGGTTCAATGTCGACGAGATGGAGGAGATGATCAACGAGAGCATCGGCGAAGGCTGGATGCCCTATCACGGCGACATGAAGGGGCTGATCTCGATCGCCGACAACAAGTTCCGCCGCAACAAGTTCGCCGACCGCTACCGCGAGCGGATCCTCGAGGAGGTCGAGGAGCTTTTCGTCGATATCAATGTCCGCATGGACAGCACCGCCCAATGGGCCGACTACCTGCTGCCCGCCGCCAGCCACTACGAGGCCTGGGATCTGCGTTCTGTCGGTTTTCACAGGTTTATCAACGTGTTTTCACGCCCGGTTGATCCAATAGGTGAGGCCAAGCCCGATTGGGATATCATGGTTCTGCTGACCCAGAAGATCCAGGAACGCGCCCTCGCGCGCGGGGTCAGCGGCTATCAGGACGGCGATGTCAGCCGGGATCTGCACACGATTTTCGATGACTTCACCATGAACGGCGCGATCATGACCGATTACGACGCCACCAACTGGCTGGTGGAGAACAGCCCCGAGATGGGCGACGTGACCCTGGAGGAGGCCGCCGAGAAAGGCTTCATCGTGATGAATGCCGAAGGGGGCAACAACCAGCCTATTCCGCCGGACGAGCCCTACAACCCCTTCGTCGCCCAGACCCGGGACAAGAAACCCTACGAGACCCTGACCGGGCGCGTGACCTTCTATTGCGACCACCCGACCTTTGAGCGGATGGGCGCGGTCGTGCCCACGGCCCGGCACCATGCGGGAAGCGCGGCTTCGAACTATCCGCTGTCCTTCTACTCGCCCCATACCCGCTGGGGGATCCATTCGAACTGGCGGTCCAACAAGTTCATGCTGCGGCTCCAGCGCGGCGAGCCGAACATCTATATCAGCCCGATCCTCGCCGCCCAGAAGGGCATCACCGACGGCTCCCGGGTGCGGATCTTCAACAGTGCTGGCGAGTTCTTTGCCCAGGCCAAGTTCTATCCGTCCATGCCCGAGGGCTCGATCATGATGGAGCATGGCTGGGAGCCGCACCAATACGAGCAGATGAAGCCCATGAACAACACCATGGCCACCCTGATCCAGCCGCTCGAGTTGGCGGGGGGCTGGGGGCATCTGGGCTTCAAGCTCTTCAAGTGGAACGCAAACCAGCTGGCGCATGAGAGCAGCGTCGACGTGGAGCCGGCGTAAGCCGCGCCGTGAGGGAGGATTAAGACATGGCCGTGAAACGTCAGCTCAGCATGGGTCTGGACCTGAACAAATGCATCGGGTGCCACACCTGCACATCCGCCTGCAAGCTCCAGTGGACCAACCGCAACGGGCGGGAATACATGTACTGGAACAATGTCGAAACCATGCCCGGCACGGGCTATCCCAAGAACTACGCCGATATGGGCGGCGGGTTCGACGAGGATGGCGCCCTGCGCATGGGGCAGGAGCCCGCGCCCGAGGATTACGGGGTGCCTTGGGAGTATAACTACGAAGAGGCGTTGATGACGGGCACCGACCCGTGGCTGCGCCCGAATGTGAAACCGACCTGGGGCGCCAATTGGGACGAGGATGAGGGCGAGGGAGAGTATCCGAACTCCTATTACTTCTACCTGCCGCGCCTGTGTAACCATTGCGAGAACCCGGCCTGTCTCGCGGCCTGTTCGCGCAATGCGATCTACAAGCGGCAGGAGGACGGCATCGTCCTGATCGATCAGGAGCGCTGCCGCGGCTACCGCTACTGCGTCAGCGCCTGTCCCTACAAGAAGGTCTATTTCAACGAGGAGATCTCGAAATCCGAGAAATGCATCTTCTGCTATCCCCGGATCGAGAAGGGGCTGCCCACGGCCTGTGCCAAGCAATGTGTCGGGCGGATCCGCTGGATCGGCTACCGCGATGACGAGGCCGGTCCGATCCACCAACTGGTCGAGAAATACAAGGTGGCCCTGCCGCTTTATCCCGAGATGGGCACGAAGCCGAACGTCTTCTACGTCCCGCCCATGTCGCCGCCCAAGATCGACGACAATGGCGGTGCCACCGACGAGGCACGGGTGCCGATCGACTATCTCGAGAGCCTGTTTGGCGACGGGGTGCGGGCCGCGCTCGAGACCCTGAGCGCCGAGCGGCGCAAGAAGCAGGAGGGCGGCGAGAGCGCGCTTATGGACACGCTGATCGGCTACCGCCATGCCGATATGTTCAAGCTGAGCTGAGGGGGATGTCCATGCAAGCCCCCGACCGCCCGCCCATGGGCAATGCGCCCGCGCGCGCCGCCGCGAAAGAGACGCTTTGGCGGCTCACGGCGTTGACCCTGTCCCATCCCGCGCCGGAGTTTCACGCGGCCATCGCCTCGGGAGATTTCCACGCGGCCTTTGAGACCGCCTGGAGGCAGGTCACCGGGCGCGGCTGGCCGCAGGTTGCACCTTGCGGGGATTTCGCCGCCTACGAGGCCGGGTTCATCACCGCCTTCCTCCATGGGCGCAAGGGCAAGCCGGTCGCGCCCCTGCTCGCCGGGGATCACGACGCGATCCTCGCCGGGCTGACCCGGCCGGTCTTCATGCTGAACCTCACCAGTTTCTACAAGCATTTTGGCCTGCGCGCCGCGACGGCGGATGAGGGGCGGCAGGACGAGCCGGACCATCTGGCCAGCATGACCGAGTTCATGGCCGTGCTCTGCTATCTCGAGGCGCGGGCCCTGACCCAAGGGCGTGACCCGGACCCGACCCGCCGGGCGCAGCGGGACTTCCTGTGCCGCTACCTGCAACCCTCCCTCGCGGCGATTGCCGGGCTCCTGCGGCGCGATCCGGTCGCGGATCTCGATCCGACCGTGATGCAGCTGGTGCAGGACATGGCGGTCTGGGCCGAAAGCCAGATTGCCGAGCTCGAAGCCCGGGTCGGCCCGTTCCGGGACCCGGACGCGCCGAAACCCGCGCTCGCCGCGGCCGCGCAGGCCGCGCCCGCCACACAGAACCTCTGGGGATAAGGAGATCGACATGATGAGACATCTGTCCCAAACCCTCGCCGCCACCGCCCTTCTGGCCCTTGCCGCGCCGGTCTTCGCCGAGGGCAGCTCGATCATCGAGGCGAATGTCAAACTGCTTGAGGCCGGGGATACGGTCGCTGCTTCGAGGATCCCCGATGGCATCTATCTGCGCCGGGTTAACGACCCCAATGATATCATCTGGGAGCGTCTGCCCGAGTACCGCGTCCATGTGGCCCCGGCGCCGTCGGTGCACGAGTCCGTGGATCTGCGGATCGACTATGATGACGAGGGGCAGGATGTGTATCTGACCATGGCCCGCACCTCCGAGCGGTTCTATGTGCGGATGCGCTGGCGCGATGCGCAGCCCGATCTGATGACCAGTTCCAACCGGTTCCGGGATGCGGCGGCGGTGCAGTTTTCGCTGGGCGACGATGCCACCTCGTACCTGATGGGGGACGGGCCCGATGCACCGGTGAACATCTGGTACTGGCGCTCGGATCGGGGCGAGGTGCAGAACCTCGCTGCCGGTGGACCCGGCAGCACGACCATGCTCGACAACCAGCCCGTGAGCGGCGCGGCCGAGTTCGTCGACAAGGGCAGCCCGGCGGCCAATGAGTGGTCCGTGGTGATGTCGCGTCCCATCCCGACCACGGGGGACTATGAGGTCTCGTTCCGGCGCGGCGAGGTGCCCATGGCCTTTGCCATCTGGCAGGGCTCGGACGGTCAGCGCGACGGGCTGAAAAGCGTCTCGGATGGCTGGATCCTCGTAAGCCTGGAGGAGAGCTGAGACATGGACCTCGGAGAAAAGCTCGCCAAGCTCGATTGCACCCTCGGCCATGCCTGCCAGTTCTGCCCGCAGGAAGACACCTGCGCGCTGGACAAGCCGCATCACAATGCCCGCCTGATCGAGGCGCGGCTGCAGGAGATCGCCCAGATCATCGTGGTGCTCGCCAACAAGGGCGGCGTTGGCAAGAGCACGGTCTCGGCCAACCTTGCCGCCGGGCTCGCGCAGGACGGGTTCCGGGTCGGTGTGGCCGATGCGGATATCCATGGCCCCAATCAGAGCCGGTTCTTCGGCTTTGCCGGGGCCAAGACCCGCACCACTTATAACGGTCTGAAAACCCACGGGTTTCAAACGGATGGCATCGCGCATTCCGTGAAGGTCGGCTCCCTGGCCTTCATGCTTGAGGACGACACCACCCCGATCGTCTGGCGCGATGCCTACAAGCATGACTTCATCCACCACCTGATCGGCAGCTTCGACTGGGGCTCCCTCGACTATCTGATCGTGGACATGCCGCCCGGCACGGGCAACGAGCTGATCACGCTCTGCGATATGCTGGAAGGGTCGAATGTCTCGGGGGTTCTGGTTTCCACCCCGCAGGCGGTGGCGCAGATGGACAGCCTCAAGGCCGGACGGTTCTGCAAGGAAAGGGGCCTGCCGGTGATCGGCGCGGTCGAGAACATGGCGGGCGTGGTCTGCCCCCATTGCAGCGAGGAGTTTCATCTGTTCCCCGAGGCCGGGCTCGACGCGGCGCTGGCTGCGCTCGAGATCGAGCGCGTCGCGGCGGTGCCGCTTGCACCCGAGATCGCCATGGGCTCGGATACCGGCGCGCCGGTGGTCTGCGCTCATCCCGAAAGCGTCGCGGCGACGGCCTTCGCGCCGCTGATCGCGGCGGTGGCGGCCCTTGGGCGCGTAGAGTTTTCCAAGGCAGTGGCGGCAACCCTGGGCGATGTGTTCCAGGACAACCTGTCGGATCGCGATCTGAACGCGGCCCTTGCGGAGCTGCCCGATGGCGCAGAGCTCGGCGATGAGATCGCCGCCTTGCTGGGGCAGGAGGCCGGACGGCTCCGCGCGGCCAGCGACGAGGGGTCCCGGCCATGATGGATGGCGCGATGGAGGATCCCGGACGCCGCGCGCTTTTTCGCGGCGCGTTCCGCGCATCCGAGAAAACCGCCACGGGCTGGCATATGGTCACCAGCCTCGCGGCCGGATCGGGCGATGTGTTCTGGGACGGCTGGGCCGATGAGGCCGGCGTCTTCGTGGTGGGCGATGACGGGGTCATCTTTCACTATGACGGCGCGGATTGGACCCGGCAGGCGGCCCCTGCGCCGGTGCCGATCCACGCGCTTTGGGGCCGGTCGCGCGATGATCTCTGGGCGGTGGGCTGGATGGGGCAGATCCTCCACCATGATGGGCAGGACTGGCGGCATATGCAGGGCTGCGAGGTGGATGGCGCGGGCAAATACGCCAGCAGCCCGGCCAACACACCGCTCTTTGCGATCACGGGTGGCGAGGATGGCCGCGCCTGGGCCGTGGGGGATCGGGGCACGATCCTGCATTATGACGGAGCCACATGGCAGCCCGAGGTCTCGGGCACCCGCGCCCATCTGCGCGCGATCACGGCGCTGCCAGATGGTCGCCTGCTCGCGGCGGGCGGCGATGGCACGGTCCTGATCCGCGATGCGGATGCGGGCTGGGCGGTGCAACCCTGTGCGCTGCATTCGAACTTCACCGCGGCGCTGACCCTGCCTGATGGTTCGGTCCTGTTGGCGGGCGGGCGGTATTTCGTCGATGCGGGCGGGTTCCGCGGGGATCTGGCCCTGTGGACGGCGGACGGGGTGACCAAGCTTTTCGAGGGGGCGGCGTTCTCCCGCTTCCGGGCGCTTGCGGCCTGCAATCGCGGTGTCGTCGCCGTGGGCGATGCCGGGCAGATCCATGTGATCCGCGACGGGCGCATCACCCGGGTCGATAGCGGCATTGCCCATGACATCCTGGGGATCGTCACGCTGCCTTCGGGCGAGGCCCTCGCCATGGGTGATTTCGGCACCGTGCTGGCCGGGGAGGCTGGCGCGCTGGAGCATTTCACCCCCTATCTCGCCGCCGAGGCCGAGACCCCGCGCTGGGAGGCGGCGGAGAGCGGCACGGATCGACAGCTCTGGGGACTTTGGCATGACCGGGACGGCGGTGCGATCTACGCCTGCGGCGAGGAGGGCACCGTTCTGATCCAGGATCGCGGGCAGTGGGCGGCTTTGCCCCCCGTCGGCAATCTGGGCATCCATGCGCTCAACCGCGCGCCCGATGGCACGCTGCTGGCCGCCGGTCAGATGGGCGAGATCCACGCCTTTGACGGCGCGCGCTGGCACAAGGCGTTCGACCTGCATATGGACGTGACGATCCTGTCGCTCTGGTCTGATGGAGCCACGCTGATCGCCGCCGGGGATGAGGGGCTCGTGCTCCAGAAAACCCCGGATGCCCCGGACTGGGTCCGCATGGCAAGCGGCACCAAGAGCGCGCTTTACGGGCTCTGGGGGCCCGATGACCGGCATCTGCTGGCGGTCGGGGATTTTGGTCTCGTGCAGCGCTGGAACGGGACGCGCTGGGACGCGTTCAACGCGGGCACGGAGTACTTTCTCTTCGACGTCTGGGGGCGTGGGCTGGACGACATTTTCGTTGTCGGCCTGTCGGGCACGATCGGTCACTTCGATGGCCAGCGCTGGACAATCACCCCGGCACGGGCGCGCGCCGATCTTCTGGCGGTGACCGGGGATGCGGATCAGGTCGTGGCTGTGGGCGCAGCCGGAACCGTCTATCGCCATGATGGCCAGCGCTGGGCGCCCGAGGCGTCGGGCACGCCGCTTGGCCTGCGTGCCGTCAGCACGGCACCCGGCGGCGGGTTTGTGGCCGCAGGCGATCAGGGGAGCCTGCTGGCGCGGCGCGACTAGTCGTGTGCGCGCGGGTTCGGCCGATGGAGCGGGGCCCGACTGCGTCCGTCCATCCCTGACGGCGGCGGCTGGCCCAGGCGAGAAGTGTTGCCGCCCCCGCGCGGGGCTTCGGGGACTTGCGGCCTATGATCGGTTCTGCGGGGTCATGCGCACGACCGCGTGACGATCTCCGCGCAGCGGTCGATCAGGCTGCGCATCTCGTCGGTTCGGCCCCTGGCGCCGGGATGCGTGATGTCCTTTTCCAGCAAAAGCAGCTGCGCCGTGATCTCGGACAGCGGGTCGCTCAACGGCCCTAGCGCCTTTGCCAATCTCTCGCCCTCTTCGTGGTGCTCGGTCATGTCAGTGGTCGCGGCCAGGCTCAGGATCGTACCGCGATGGGCCACCAGCCGCGCCGAGACCCTCCCGGCAAAGATCCGCCCCGCACGCCCGCGCAACCGAGCCTCGAAATTGTCCAGCCGCCGGTTTTCACGCAACTCGCTGACATAGGCGTCCCGGTCCGTTGGGTCGACCCAGATCTGCTGAATGTCCTGCGGCGCACCGTAGAGATCCGCCCATGCCCGGGTCCAATAGACGAAGCGTTCGCGCCCGAGGTCATAAATCACCAGATTGATGGGCGCGGCGTCGATCAGGGCACCGAGTTGGGGCGCAAAGTCTTGCGCGTCATCCGAGGCCGTCGGCGCATGCTCAGTGTCCGCGATGCGCAGAAGGAAGCCCAGGTCATCGAGTGGCTGCAATGTCAGGGACAGGGCGCCCGTACCCGCATAGGTCACCTGCTGTGGGACCGGAGCGTGCCCCCCTGCGGCAAAGGCAGTCTGCAGCTGCGTCAGCCCATCGCGCAGGCCTGTATCCTCGATCCCAGCGCCGATCTGGTCGAAGGGTTGACCGGGGTCCGGGCACGGGACCCGCGCCTGAAACGCCGCGTTGCTGCAGATCAGGCGGTGATCCCTGTCGAAGAGGGCGATCCCGTCGTGCGATGCGTCGATCATTGCCACAAGGGCGGCGTGTGACAGGGCAGGGTCCATGGCGTGGGCGCTTTCTCGATGTCAGATGCCCCACTCTGCGCCGAGGGGCCTTGGTCGTATAGCCCCGGGGTGACATGCGTTTGCACACAGGGGGAGAAGGGCGAATGCGCCGGGCGGCGGTCTGGCACAGGCAGTGTGACCTCGCTCCGACGGCGGCGCTGGCGACGTGCAAACGCCCTTGCGGGACCGGCGTTCAGAGACGCGCGGTCCCGGGCGTGGCAGGCTACTCGAACAGGTCCAGCTCTTCGGTGATCGCCTCCAGTGTTTCGGCGCGCTGCTTGACGGCATCCTGGTTCTTGCCCGCATAGGCAATCGCCAGCAGACGGAGCATCGACACCACCGTCGCATGGGTGGTCAGCATCCCGTAGCTGGCCACATGGCAGGGCAGCACGGTCTCGGAGAACCGCTCGGCCTGGGCCTGAAACAGGTGATCGGTGATGGTGATGATCCGCAACCGCGAGGTCCGCGCATAGGTCAGCAACGAGCGGAGCAGCTTGGGCCGATCCTCCAGTGTGACGAGGACAAGCGCGTCGCGGGGACCCATCATCGCCAGCTGGCTCGCCCAATCCTGCGCCGCGCCGTCGAGGTAATGCACGTTGTGGCGCAGTCGCGAGAAGAGGGTCTTGCCTATGCGCGCCGCCCCGTCATCGGCCCCGAACCCGATGAACCAGACCCGCGGCGCCGAAGAGAGGATATCGGCGATCTCGGGCAGCTTGTCCGAGCGCAGCTCTTCGAAGGTGCGGGTCAGGTTGCGCAGCTCCAGTTCCAGATGATCGCCCATGGACCGGCCCAGAATGACGGGCGCGGTGGCGGCGGGTTTCTGGGTGTAAGGCTGGGTGCGGTCCCGCTCTTCCCGGGCCTGCAGGCGGACCTCTTCGAAATCCACATATCCCAGACTGCGGAAAAAACGGGCAGTCGTCGCCTTGGAGACCCCGGCCAGCTTGGCCAGCTCCGTCGCGGTGTGCGTTTCGATAAGGCCCTGATTGTTCACCAGAACTTCGGCAATCTTCTTCTCGCTGCCCGTCAACCGGGCCTGCTTTTCCTGAATGCGAAGGATCAATCTCGAAGCCATTTTCCACCCCTATCGCGTGCCGATCCAAAATTCAACTTGACCTTTGAAACGGATGTTTCAGTAATGTGAAACAGTGAAACTGACGGGGAATCGCAATGTCGAGTTCAAAGGTGGTGCGGGAGCGGATCTGGACCAAGCTGCAGGATGTGGCCCGACCGGACACGCGGTTTCACATGAACTTTGCCGAGGTCATTCCCGATTTCGAGGGTTCGGACCTGGCCACGGATCGGGTGGTCTCGCAGGCCGCCTATGACGCCTCAAGCTTTGCCTTCATCACGCCCGACAACTGCCTTGCGGATCTGCGCCGCCGGATGATCGAAGATGGCAAACCCTTCGTGATGTCGACCTATGGCATCTATCGCGGTTTTCTGTTCATCGACCCGGCAAAGATCCCCGAAGGGGCCGCGCTCTATGCCTCCTGGCTCGACGGGATGGAACATTTCGGCGAACCGATCAGCCTTGAGGGGATCGCCCGGCGCGGGCGGTTCGATCTGATGGTGACGGGCGCCTCGGCCGTGTCGAAAAACGGGGTGCGGTTCGGCAAGGGGCACGGGTTTTTCGATCTGGAATGGGGGATGTTCACCGATCTCGGCCTCGTGGATGAAACCACGCCGGTGATCGCTGTGGTCCATGACGTGCAACTGGTGGACGAGGAATTGCAGCCCTCGGAAACCGATATCCTCGTGGATCAGATCGCCACCCCCTCGACCCTGTTCACGGTCGAGCGGCGCGCCAAGCGGCCCTCGGGGGTCAAATGGCCCCTGCTTGAGCCCAAGCAACTGGCCGAGACCCCGCCGCTGCAAGAGCTTCAACGCATTCAGGGCCTCGCCTGAACCTGCCCAACAAGGAGAGAATTCATGACCCTTCGTCTGTCCCGTCGCCATTTCATGGGCAGTGCCGCTGCCGCCGCTGCCGCGTCCTCGGTCCCGCTACGAGCCTCCGCAGCCACGCCCTTCACGATGCAGGCGGCCTGGATCAATGACGCCGAGTTTGCCGGCTATTTCCTCGCCATGGATCAGGGGTACTACAAGGAGGAGGGGCTGGATCTGACCTATCTCTCCGGCGGGCCCGATGTCATCCCCGAGAGTACCATCATCGCCGGGCGCGCGGATCTCGCGCTGACCACGCCGGACACGACGATCAAGGCCATTGCCGAGCAGGGCGCGCCATTCAAGATCATCGGCGCGCAGTATCAGAAGAACCCGATCGGGATCGTCTCACTGGTCGAAAGCGGCATCACCTCGCCTGCGGATCTGGTGGGCAAGACCCTCGCCGTGCCGCCGGTCAACGTGATCTCGGTGGAGGCGATGCTCAAGATCAACGGGATCGATCCGGCGGATGTGAACATCGTGCCCTATGCCTATGACCCGACGCCGCTGATCCAGAAGGAGATCGATGCGAGCCTCGATTTCACCACCAACGTGCCCTACACGATTGCGCAGCTGGGCGGCGAGGCGGCGTCCTTCCTGCTCTATGATTTCGGCTATACCATCTATAACGACACCGTCGTGGTGACCGAGCAGACCCTTGCCGACAAGCGCGATGAGCTGGTCGCCTGGCTTCGGGCGAGCCGGAAGGGTTGGGTGGAAAACAACGTGGATACAACGCTTTGGCCCGCGAAATGGGCGGATACGCATTTCGCCGGAACGGGTCGCACCATCGCCAATGAAGAGTTCTTCAACGAGGCGCAGAAGCCACTGATGGAGCATCCCGACGGCATCTTCGCCATGACCGAAGAGGGGATCGAGGCCAACCTCAAGGCCCTGCGCGAGGTCGGGATCGAAGGCACGCGCGAGATGTTCGACACCACGCTGCTCGACGAGATCTGATGACGGCCCCGGCCGGGATCTCTCTCAGCGGGGTCAGCAAGACCTTCGAGGGGCGCGGCAAGACGGTGCAGGCGCTCAGGGATGTGACGCTGAACTGTCCGGCCGGGTCCTTCACCGCGCTGATCGGGCCCTCTGGCTGCGGAAAATCCACGGCGCTGCGCGTCGCGCTGGGGCTCGAGACGCCCGATACGGGCGAGATCCGGATCCATGGCGACACGCCGCTGGAGGCGGCGAGGGCGGGCAAGACCGGGGTCGCGTTCCAGGACGCGGCCCTGCTGCCGTGGCGGTCGGTGCGCCGGAATGTCGAGATGCCGCTGGAGGTGATCGGCCTCAGCCGCAAGGCCCATGCCGCGCAGGTGCAGGCGATGATCGATCTGGTGGGGCTCAGCGGCTACGAGAATTCCCTGCCCGGTGAGCTCTCGGGCGGTATGCGTCAGCGGGTGGCGATTGCCCGGGCGCTGGTCACTGAACCGCGCGTGCTTTTCATGGACGAGCCCTTTGGCGCGCTCGACCAGATCCTGCGCCGCCAGATGAACGTAGAGCTGCAACGGGTCTGGCAAGAGACCGGCGCCACCGCCTTGCTCGTGACCCATGGCATTGATGAGGCGGTGTTTCTCGCCGACCGAATTGTCGTGATGCATGCTGGCCCGGGCCGGATCGCCGATATCATCGACGTGCCCTTCGCGCGCCCGCGCCACCCGGACCTCTTTTCGGACCCGGCCTTTCACGCGCTGACGGACCGGGTGGCTGCGGTGCTCCATGGCTGAGGGGGCGGGTGGCCGCCACGCGGGCCTGCGCAATGTCGCGCTGCTCCTCCTGCTCTGGGAGGTTGTCGGGCGGCTCGATCTGGTGGCGGGTGGGGCCTTGCCCGGGATCACCGAGATCCTCATCCGGCTGTGGGAGGACCGGGCCGATTACCCCCGGCATGTGGGCGCAACCCTGTGGGCCTCGACGCTCGGTTTCCTGATCGGCAATGGGGTGGCCCTGCTGGCGGGAATCGCCTTTACCCTGTCGCCGACATTGCTGCGGCTGTTTCGCGGGGTGAACATCGCGCTCTTCGCCCTGCCGCCGATCGCGATTGCGCCGATCCTTGTCCTGACCCTGTCCGGGATGGCACCGCGGGTCGTGCTTGCGGCACTCTCGGTTTATTTCGTCACCATGACCGCTACGGTGATCGGCCTGACCCAATCGGACAGCCGGGCCAGTGACGTGGTGCGCGCCTATGGCGGCGGCAAATGGGCCGTGCTGCGTTTGGTGCAGCTGCGCGGGGCGCTGCCGACGATCCTGACCGGGTTCCAGATCGCCGCGCCCAACGCGGTGCTCGGCGCGATCCTCGCGGAGTTCGGCGGCGGTGGACGCTGGGGGCTGGGGACCTACTTGCTGGGCTCGCTCGGACGGGGCGAGCCGGATCGGCTCTGGGGGATTGGGTTGGTGGCAACGGCGATTGCGGGGCTGGGGTATCTGGTCTTCGGGCTGATCGCCGGGCGGCTGCTGGGCGCGACCCAAGCGGTGACGCTGAATGCGGCCACGCCGGATCTGGCCAGCCCGCCGCGCGCCGGGCTGCACAGGGCGCTGATGCTGTGCGGGATGATCGCGATGCCGCTGCTCTTGTGGTGGGCGTTCATTCTGCTGAGCGGGGTGCCCGCGATGATCTCGAAAACCCCGCTGGGGGTGGTCGAGTATCTGTTTCTGGCCGAGAAGGCCCCGGTCGCGCAGGCCAAGCTGCGCGCCGCATTGGCCGAAACGCTGCCCATCACCTTTGTCGGGATGGCAGCGGGGATCGGGTTTGCCTTTCTGCTGGCCATTTGCGGCCGCCTCTTTCCCAATGCGATCCGGGCCTTCATGCCCGTGGCGCTGGTGTCGCAATCCATGCCGCTGGTGGCGCTCACCCCGCTTTTGGTACTGATCTTCGGGCGGGGGACGAGCCTGACCCTGTGGGTGACGATCTCGGTGACCTTCTTTCCGGCGTTCGTGACCCTGGCCCAGGGTCTGGCATTGGTGCCGCAATCGGCCCGGGATGTGCCGCGCGCCTATGGCGCCTCGGTCTGGCAGGAACTGCGCATGGTCACGATCCCGGCGGCCTTGCCCTATCTCTTTGCCGCGACGCGGCTGACCGTGCCGCGCGCCTTGCTGGGGGTGATGATCGCCGAATGGCTCGCCACGGGGCGGGGGCTCGGCAATCTGCTCAACCAATCGCGGGGGCAGCTCGATTTCGGCATGATCTGGACCGTGGCCTGTGTTTCGGTGCTGGTCTCGGTCCTGCTCTATCAGGCGGTGGTGCTGGTCGAGCGTCGGGTGCTGCGGCGGCTTGGGATGCAAACCGCGGAATAAGTCACCATTCTGGTTGCGTATAGATTGCAAGAAGCTTGCATATGCAAGCGAATCGCAATAGATGGCAGCCCATGACTGAGATCCCAACCATCAACGCCCTGCGCCTGCTGCAAGCGGCAGACGCGGTGCGGGCCGGGCTCGCCGGAGAGTTCTCCGCCGCGCATGGCTTATCCGTAAATGAATTCTTCATGCTGCTGCATCTGGAGCGGGCCGCCCGACATCGGTTGCCCCGGGTGGAGCTTGCCAAGCGCATGCATGTGAGTGCCTCGACCATCACCCGCATGGTTGCGCCGCTGGAAAAGATCGGGCTGCTCGGGCGCGACGCGGATGAGCGTGACGCAAGGCTGGTCTTTGTCGTGCTGACCGAGACCGGCCAAGCGCGGCTGGCCGAGGCGCAGACGACCTTTGCCAAGCGGGCGGGCTACCTGTTCCAGGACCGGTGGAGCCCGGCGGAGCTCGACCGGTTTGCAGGTCTGCTGCAACGCCTGTTGTCCGGGGTGCCTGAGCCTCTGGCCTGAAGCGCGCGCGCCCCGGCTCGATTGGCGTTGCGGTCTGCAGTCCTCTCTGACGTGCTGTTTCTACCCGAAATCAGCGCGGGGAAGGACTGATGCACAGCAACGAAAGGTCAGGGGGGCTCTTGCGCGTGATCCGACGCGGGCGCGGCGAAGCGCGCGCGCCCTATACGTATCATCGCTCGTTCTGCCGGTGCTGCGGAACGTCGCTGGGCGAGCCGCTCTCGCCGGACGAGACCTTTCCGATCAATGCGCACTGCCTGGATGGGGATCCGGGGGTGCGGGTCTCCTTTCATGAGCATCTGGCCGAGCGCCCCCCCATGGGAGCGCCCGGAAGAGGACAGCGCAGAGGCAGGCGCTAGCCGCTGACCATGCCCGCGATCATGGCGCCCAGGGCCACGAGATGGACCAGCATCAACGCCTTGTCATTCCAGAGGGCGCCCACCGCGAACCAGCCCAGGACCCCGACCAGAAACAGGTAGAGGTTCAACGGTGTCCAGCCGAACCCCGTGGCCGTGTAGCCGAGGATCTGGACAAGGGACGCGGCCCATTTGACCGCAAAGATGATCCGCTCCCGCGAGAGCGGGCGGGGCAGGGCGTCAGACAGCATTGGTCAGCCCTCAGTCCATGCGCAGGTTCTGGCCTGTCATGTATCCGCCCTCGGCCGAGGCGAGATAGGCGATCAGCGACGACACCTCATCGACGCGCCCATAGCGCCCCAGAGGGATGCGCGCCTTGCGGTCCTCGGTCTCGGGCAGGCTGTCGATGAAGCCCGGCAGGACATTGTTCATCCGGATGTTGTCGGCCGCGTACTTGTCGGAATAGAGCTTGGTGAATGCCGCCAGCCCGGCGCGGAACACTCCGGAGGTCGGAAAGAGCGGGTCGGGTTCAAAGGCCGCGAAGGTCGAGATGTTGATGATCGCGCCGCCCCCCTGGGCCTGCATCAGCGGTGTGACCAGCCGGGTGGGGCGGATCACGTTCATCAGGTAGACCTCCATGCCCTGATGCCAGTCGTCGTCACCGATCTCGAGCACCGGGCCCTTGGGGCCATGCCCGGCCGAGTTGACCAGTACATCGACCCGGCCCCAGCGTGCTTGTGCGCCCGCGACAAGCGCCGCGAGGGCCTCGGGGTCGAGGTTTGAGCCGGTCACGCCGAACCCGCCGAGCTCTGTCCCCGATGCCTCGCCCTTGCCGGATGAGGACAGGATTCCGAGCTTGAACCCATCCGCAGCGAGCCGCCGGGCCGCGTCGGCACCCATGCCACTGCCGCCTGCCGTTACGAGTGCCACTTTTTCTACTGTCATTGATGCCTCCATCACTGTTGAGGGTAGATATAATTGCGCATCATAGGAGGTTCGATTGAGAATTGATGTTTCATGGCAGTAGAAATACTATTGAGATATGGCTGATCTACCTCCCCTGAATGGGCTCCGTGCCTTCGAAGTCTCCGGGCGCCGTCTGAGTTTTCGCGCGGCGGCGGATGAGCTTGGCGTGACCCAGGGCGCGGTGGCGCAACATGTCCGGCAACTGGAGGCCTATCTGGGACTGATGCTGTTTGATCGGCTGCCCAAGGGGTTGGCGCTGACATCGGTCGGGCGCAGTTATCACAGCCGGGTCTCGAGCGCCTTTCAGGAGTTGCGCGAAGCGACCGACCAGATCAAGCCCGAGCCCGGCAAAGTGCTGATCAGCGTGACCCCGACCTTTGCCTCAAAATGGCTGATCCCCAACCTGCCGGAATTTGCCGAGCGACATCCCGAGATTGATCTGCGCATTCTCGCGACCGAGAAGCTGTCCAGCTTTCACAGCGATGGTATCGACCTTGCGATCCGCCAGGGCGCGCCGCCGTTCGGAGCCGCCCTGGAGGCAAGCCGTCTGTTCAGGCAAGATGTGATCGCGGTTGTTGCGCCGTCCCTCCTGGGTCAGGTGAAAGGTCTGGCACTGGCCGACCAGCTGGCGCGCCTGCCGAAGATCCACGATACCCATGACCTCTGGCCCCGCATCCTCGGCGCGCTCGACGTCGAGGATCTCAGTACAAGAAAGCTGCGCCTGAGCCAGACCGCCCTGGCCGTAGACGCCGCGATCTCGGGGCAGGGCGTCGCGCTGGTCAACCGCTTCCTCGCAAGTCGGGACATCGCGGCGGGCAAACTGGCAGAGCTTGGCCCCCTCCCGCCCGTGGAAGGCCATGACTTCTACCTCCTGACCCAGCGCAGATCCGGGCCAAACCCGGCCATCGATACCGTGTTGACCTGGCTCAGAAGTAAGTCGGACTAAATCGGATTAAGAAAGCGCGCGCAGTCCGCTGCTGTACCGCCTCAACCCAACAACCGATGCGGTCGCTTGAGCTTGGACAAAACAGAATGTCGTTGAGTGCAGTGGAGGCGAGTACCGGAATCGAACCGGTGTACACGGATTTGCAAGAATAAGCGTCTTGTGGAAATTTAATGTCTTGCAAGCGTACACGGATAAAAATTCCGTGGACATCAGAATCTAAGCGACGGAAATTATACAGGAAAATAGGCCATCCGAGACACTCACTTTTTGAGTCTAGGATGTGGCTAATCCACAGCCGTTTGTTCGACAAATGTCCTGCCTATGATACACTTTGTATGTTAATAGCTTTGCGACTGAAACCCTGACTACTCGCAAAGCGGTCAGGGTTTTGGTTTGCTTAAAAGTATAAGCATGAAGAAAGGATATTTTGGTATCGGAATTTACGAAACAAAGGAGACCGGCAATGTCGGTACTCTTTGGCGTTCAGCGATGAATTCCGGTGCAGATTACATTTTTACAATTGGTGCTCGCTACAAACGTCAGCGAACCGATACGACAAAGACTTGGCGGAACATCCCGTTGTTTGAGTTTAAAGATTGGGATGATTTTGTTTCTCACGCGCCTCGCGATGCTGAACTCGTATTCATCGAACAAACAGACGACGCGAAGCCGCTACAAACCTACCGTCATCCAAAGCAGGCAATCTACGTTTAAGGCGCAGAAAACGACGGAGTGCCAGAACCACTCATGCGCGGTCATCGGAAGGTAGAGATTGATACTCCGATGTGCCTTAACGTTGCCACGGCTGGAAGCATCGTCATGTAAGACCGTAAAACGAAAGAGACCGTCCCGAAGGACGGCCTCCCTGCAGACTTAAAGTCCGAAGTACTTTAGAAGCCAGCCCACGAGGAAAATCCCCAGGGAAAGTTCCATCCGGTACTTCGTACCATCCGACCTGCTGGCTTCGAGTATCAAAGATGCACGCATATGCCTGCCTCCTTTTCTGCTCGTGTGCGCGTACTCTTATAGAAGCCGCATGGCGCACGGTAAGCCACCACCAGCTGTTCTCTGTTTTGCAATCAAGTCTTGTTGCCGCTGGCGAGCGCGACTTGAGTCGGAGCGACCGCTCATCACAGCCGCGTTACAAAAAAGGTAGGAATTCCAATAGGGAAGCGCAACCCCGCCAATCTGCGATTTTGCAGGATTTTTCTGTGGCTAAGAAGTGTCTAAGACTTTGTGGCTAACGCTAAGTGCTTGATTTTGTTGGAGGCGAGTAGGAGAATCGAACTCCTGTACACGGATTTGCAAGACTGGGTAAGTTTCAGAAAACGCTCATTAAAGTGTTTAGACCTTGCCCCAAAAACACCGGAACACATCAAGAATGTTTAAACGACTTTTCGCCTCCCAAACCCTCGAAAAAGCCGTTGAGGCACGAAGGCGTAGCATTGTCACATGGGCGCAATTCGCCTTCCAATCTCGCGCCCGCTGCGCTGATATCCACATATGCAGCAACCCGCCGCCTCCTTCGAAGAATTCCTCGCCCAGGCTCAAAGCTCTGGCGGGTCCGAGATGGCCAACTGCCATCTTTTCATCGAACGCCTCTGCGGTTTCCTCAATCTGCCGCAACCTGAGCTTTCAACCGAAGAGAACCGATTCAACGATTACGTTTTCGAACGTCGTGTCGATTTCAAACACCCGGACGGGACCACCACACCGGGTCGCATCGACCTATACAAACGCGACTGCTTCATCCTCGAAGCCAAGCAATCCTCCAAGCGTCCCACGACCCAGAACACCCTTCCCGGCCTCCCCGAAGATCACGCCCAGATCAAGAAAGGGCAGGCCAGGCGCGGCTCCCGGCGCTGGGACAAAGTCATGGACGCGGCCAGGCGCCAGGCGGAAAACTACGCCCGCGCCCTGCCGGTAGAGCACGGCTATCCGCCTTTCCTGATGGTGCTCGACATTGGTAATGAGCTCCAGATTTTCGCGGACTTCTCGGGGCAGGGGAAAAACTACACCCATTTCCCGGATCGTGCGTCCTATCGGCTGTCCATGGATGATCTGCTCGATGCGGACGTCCAGGAACGGCTTCGCCTGATCTGGACCGATCCGCTGGCCCTCGATCCCGCGCGCCACAGTGCTAGGGTCACCCAGGACATCGCCGAACGCCTCGCCCGGATCGCCCTTCGCCTGGAACGCAGGCACGATCCCCATGATGTTGCGTCCTTCCTTATGCGATGCCTCTTCACCATGTTCGCTGAGGATGTGGAGCTCGTCCCCGATCACGCTTTCGAAAAGCTGCTCGGGACAATGGTCGATGACCCGCAACACTTCGTGCCCGCCCTCGAAGACCTCTGGAGCAAGATGGACACCGGTGGCTACGCAGCCGGTATCAATAAAACACTCAAGCGGTTCAACGGAACGCTCTTCACCGACGCCCGGGCCTTGCCGCTCGACGCGGACGACATTCGGGAGCTCTGGGTCGCGTCCCAACGTTCCTGGCAAGATGTCGAACCGGCGATTTTCGGCACCCTCCTGGAACGCGCTCTCGACCCGCGCGACCGGTCCCGCCTGGGCGCGCACTACACGCCCCGCGTCTATGTCGAGCGGCTGGTGATCCCGACCATCATCCAACCGCTGCGGGCCGATTGGGACACGGTGCGCCAACGGGCCAAGGAACTCGAAGAGGCGTACAAACCCGACGACGCCCTGCAAACCGTGCGCAATTTCCACCACCAGCTTTGCACGACCCGCGTGCTTGACCCGGCGTGCGGCACGGGCAATTTCCTCTATGTGGCGCTCGAACTGATGAAGCGGCTCGAAGGCGAGGTGCTCGAAGTCATTGCCGATCTTGGCGGACAAGAGGGGCTCGCCTTCCAGGGTGAAACCGTCAGCCCCGCGCAATTCCACGGGATCGAGCTCAACCCCCGCGCGGTCCCCATCGCCGACCTGGTGCTCTGGATTGGCTACCTGAAATGGCAGCTCCGCACATCCGGCCCTGCCTCTATCTCGGAACCGATCCTCCACGCCTATGGCACGATCCGCGAGGGCGACGCGATCCTCGCCCATAACGGCACCGAACCGGTTTGCGAAACGACCGGCCACCCGGTGCAGGTCTGGGACCGGGTCACGTTCAAGCCGAACCCGCTCGCCCCGGACCAATCTATCCCGGACCCTGCCGCGACCATTCCGATGGTCCGCTACATCGCCCCCAAGCCCGCGCCCTGGCCGGAGGTGGAATTCATCGTCGGCAACCCGCCCTTCATCGGTGGCAAGGACATGCGCGCCGAGCTCGGCGATGGCTATGCGGAGGCCGTCTGGGCCGCGCGCAAGGACATTCCGGGCGGCGCCGATTTCGTTATGCATTTCTGGGATGCGGCGGCGGCGCGCCTGCTGGCCAAGGGGACCAAGACCAAGCCCAACCCGCTCCGCCGGTTCGGCTTCATCACCACCAACTCGATCACTCAGACATTTTCCCGCCGTGTGATCGAAAAGCACCTGAAGGCCAAGGCGCCGCTCAGCCTGGTCTATGCCGTGGGCGATCACCCTTGGCAGAAATCGGCGGGCAAGGCCGCCGTGCGCATCGCCATGACCGTCGCCGAAGCCGGGGACGGGGAGGGCGTCCTGGCCGAGGTCGTGGCCGAGGCTGATCTGAACACCGACGCCCCGCGCGTCGATCTGCGCAAGCACGAGGGCAAGATCACGGCCAAGCTGACCCTCGGCGCCGATGTGACCCGCATGCGTCCGCTGTGGGCAAATGAGGCCCTATCCAGTCCAGGTGTGAAGCTCCATGGCGCGGGCTTCATCGTGACGCCTGCCAAGGCGCAAGCCCTGGGCCTGGGAAGGGTGCCGGGGCTGGAAAAACACATCCTTTCCTACCGCAACGGGCGCGACCTGGCGCAGCGCCCCCGCGGGGTGATGGTGATCGACCTGTTCGGCCTCACCGCGCAGGAGGTCCAGGAACGGTTCCCGGCGGTGTACCAGCATGTTGCGGACACGGTGAAACCGGACCGCGACGTCAATAACCGCGCTACCTATCGGGACAACTGGTGGCTGTTCGGAGAACCCCGCTCCGACATGCGCCCGGTTCTGGAACCGCTCCCTCGCTACATCGCGACGGTGGAGACCACCAAACACCGCACCTTTCAATTCCTCGACTGCACCATCCGCCCGGATAACATGCTCGTGGCTATCGGCCTCGATGATCTGGCTGTTTTCGCGGTACTGTCGTCTCGCCTGCACGTTCATTTTGCAATTAACAATGGGGGCTGGATGGGCGTCGGCAACGATCCGCGCTATTCGAAGTCCAGAACCTTCGACCCCTATCCATTTCCCGCCCTCTCGGACACCGCGCGCGCCACCCTTGCTCAGCTCGGCGATCGCCTCGATGCCTTCCGCAAGGACCGCATTGCCGCCCAGTGCCATCTGACCATGACCAAGCTCTACAACGCGCTGGAACACTTGCGCGAATTGGAGGCCGGGATCGGCGGCCCCATGACCGACGCCGAGCGCGATGTCTATGACGCGGGCCAGATCCGCATTCTTGCAGAGCTGCACGACCAGATCGACCGTGCCGTACTGGACGCCTATGGCTGGTCCGACCTGGCCCCCGCCCTGGTCGGCAAGGTCGGCGGCACGCTGCCGAGCTTGTACAAGACCCCGGACCAGGAGCGGGCCGAGGAAGAGCTGCTCTGCCGCCTCGTCGCCCTGAATGAGGACCGCGCCGCCGAAGAGGCACGCGGGGACATTCACTGGCTCCGTCCCGAGTATCAAATTCCACGCGTGGGCAAGAAAGCCCCGCAACCGGCCATGGATATCGCCGCGCAGGCCGCGCCGGTCCTGCCCGATGCGATCAAACCCGCCTGGCCGAAAGACCCCATGGCGCAAATCCGCACGCTGCGCCGGGCCATGGCGGTGGCCGACACGCCGCTCGCCCCTGCGGACCTGTCCGCACGCTTCAAGGGCGGGCGCAACCGCGAAGCCCGGATCGAACGGCTGCTCGCCGATATGGTCGAGCTCGGCATCGCCCGTCTCGACACGGGCCGTGCCAACCGCTACTTCCTGCCGGACTGATCCACACGCGCCATACAGTCCCCATTTTCACCCCGCAGCCACCTGGCCCCGGAGACTTCAAGGATCGGAGGGGGCAGGGGGCGGGCCGCAGAGCGCCACCCACTGTCTTCTGCTTCCCATAGGGTGCTAAAGACGGCTTAGGCGCTGCGCGGGGCCTCTCCGGGGCTTTCACGCCCTAGTTCTCGGAAACCCGCTTTCCGGACCCAGGACGGACGCGAGCAAAGCGAGCGGTCGGCCAACCCAAACCCTCCCCCCCTTGTTATAGGTTATGCATTTAGTGACACCGACGCCGTGATGTCTTCGCGGTAAAACAGCCTAGCTGCTCAGTCTTCACGTATTGTTACGGTTTGAAACGAATTGGTGTTATGCATTTAGTGACACCGAACGTGATCTGTGCCCGCGCGGCGTTTGTGTCACGTGCGATTTTCCCTAAGTCTGAACGAAGCAACAGAGTGCATGCAGCGTCAGCGAATTCGTCCGAATGGGCGCTACACCTTCAGCGAAGTTCATATGCTCTAAGGAAAATCGAACCAAAGAGCCAAACTGAAGAAAGGGAAGCCGTTTGTCCGTCGCGCAGTCAAAAGTGGAACAGCAGGCGCTTGGCCTACTGCGTGCGTTTGAGAGGGCAGGTCGCACCGTCAGGCGCGTCGTGATCGAAGGAAAACGGATTGAGCTCGAACTGGTCCAAGAAGATTCTCAAGATGAGTTTGACGGGATAGATATGCGTCATGACAAAACGTGAGCTCCCAAAGCATGTCTACCGCCAACGCAATGGCCTGTATTTTCAGCGGCGCGGCTGGCCCTCGCAGAAGTTCGAAAATGAGTTTGGTACGCCAGAGTTCTGGCGCGAGTATGCGGGGATCCTTGCGCAGAAGGATCGACCTCGGAGAGTCATTGCGCGCAATTTTGGCGCTCTGATCGATAGCTACCGTAAATCGCCCAGGTATCGGAACCGCAAGCCTCGGACCGGCTTGGACTACGACAAACACCTCGATTTTTTCCGCGAGATTATGGGTGAGGCGAACCCGGCCAAGATGCAGCGAAAGGATGTCATTCTGAGCTACTCCCCAATGTTTGGACAGTTTCCGGCGTGATCTAAGCTACTCTCTGCTCCTGCTGATCGGGTTGGGTTTCGTCTTTTCTCAGCCAATAGACCATGGCTGGCGGTTGGCCGCCAAGGGCGGAATGGGGGCGCTTGCGGTTGTAGAACTCGATCCATTTTCCGACACCCGCCGTCGCCTCTGATCCGGTTTCCCAAGCGTGCAGGTAGACGCATTCGTATTTGAGGCTTCGCCAGAGCCGTTCCACGAAGATGTTGTCGAGGAAGCGTCCCTTGCCATCCATCGAGATGCGCACGCCGGATCGCCGCAGCCGGTCGGTCCAGGCAAACGACGTGAACTGGCTGCCCTGGTCGGTGTTCATGATCTCGGGCGGGCCGAAGCGGTGGATCGCCTCGTTCAGCGCCTCGACGCAGAAGTCTGCTTCCAGCGTGTTGGATATGCGCCAGGCCAGCACCTTGCGGGTGTACCAGTCCATGACCGCCACCAGATACAGGAACCCACGCCGCATCGGCAGATAGGTGATATCTGCGGCCCAGACCTGGTTGGGCCGGGTCACCCGCAAACCGCGCAACAGATAGGGATACGTCTTGTGCCCCTTCGCCGCCTTGCTGGTGTTGGGCTTCTGGTAGATCGGCATGAGCCCCATCAGCCGCATCAATCGGCGGATACGCTTCTCGTTGACCAGATGTCCCTCGTTGCGCAGGTGCCAAGTCATCTGCCGGACACCGAAGAACGGTGTTTCCAGGAACTGCTCGTCGATCTGACGCATCAGCATCAGGTTCATCGCCGTCTCGCCCTTGGGCGTGTAGTAGAATGATGACCGCGAGATCGACAGCAGCCTGCACTGTTTGCCAATCGACAGATCGGTATTGGCTGGTTCAACCATCTTCCGCCTCACTTGCCGGTCCACGGTTTGAGCTTTCGTGACAGAAAATCATTGGCCACAGCCAGCTCCCCGATCTTGGCGTGCAGGTCCTTGACCTGTTCTTCGTCCACTTCCGGCGTCTTTCGGCCACCACGCTCGAGCACGCCAGACGCGCCTTCAAGCAGCGCACGCTTCCAGCTGTGGATCATCGTCGGGTGAACGCCAAACTGGCTTGCCAACTCAGCAACCGTCCGCTCGCCCTTCAATGCCTCAAGCGCAACTTTGGCCTTGAACTCAGGCGAATGGTTCTTCCGTTTCGACATCTCTGATCTCCTCTTCGTCGAAGATCAGCAGACAGCAATTCGTAGCTTACGTCAGTGTCCGAATTTCGGGGGGTAGCTCA